>NZ_JBEAIQ010000001.1:0-654970 GCF_040064335.1 Klebsiella sp. CN_Kp088
ATCGTTAATGAAGTCCCAGCCATAATAGCCTTTCAGACACAGGGTTCCCTGATTGTTTTTCCCCATGGCCGCTTCGGCGCCGACGACCATGCCGTCGTCCACCACCAGCCGCAGCTTACAGCCAGCGGCACAGTAGGGACAGACGGTGGTGACTTTTTCCATCGTGTGACTCCTTAAAAATAGTACGGCAACAGATAGATAAAACGGCTGTTAATTCAGAGGGTAATGGCGTCCTGGATGGCGGGAACCGCCATCAGGGCCATCATCAACAGTGCAAAAAGCAGACGTTGCGACATAGACATGAATCACTCCTGGCCGTCAGCGGCGGTTTGACCTTTCTGTACTTTGCGCAGCAGCAGCCACATGCGTACCGTACGCACGGCCATGTTGCGGGCAGCCGCGCTCGGCGGCGCCGGGTCCGGTTCCGGGACATCGTGAGAAATACGGAACGGC
The DNA here is from genome assembly GCF_040064335.1 of Klebsiella sp. CN_Kp088. Classification (NCBI taxonomy): domain Bacteria; kingdom Pseudomonadati; phylum Pseudomonadota; class Gammaproteobacteria; order Enterobacterales; family Enterobacteriaceae; genus Klebsiella; species Klebsiella sp. CN_Kp088. The sequence goes on from NZ_JBEAIQ010000001.1 coordinate 454, forward strand.
ACGCTGCCGTTCAGCGTCAGGTTGGCGACAATCGCCGTCAGGGTGCCGATAGTGATGCCGCTGTGTAGAAACAGCTGCATCATTGGCGGGAACTGGGTAAACAGATTCGGCACCAGCACCGGCATCATGCCGAGACCAAGGGTGAGCGCGACCACCATCCCGTTGTTGTTGTTGCGATAGTTGACCTGACCGAGAGTACGAATACCGGAAACGGCTACCATGCCGAACATAACGATACCGGCGCCGCCGAGGATCGGTTTAGGAATCAGTACCACCAGCGCCGCCATTTTGGCGAAAATGCCCATCAGCATCAGAATGACGCCCGAGACCGACACCACGAAACGGCTGCGTACGCCGGTCAGGCCAATCAGGCCGACGTTTTGCGCAAAGGCCGCGTAGGGAAACAGGTTGAAGAAGCCGCAGATCGTCGTCGCCAGTCCGCAGGTATTCAGGCCGTTACGCAGCATGCTGGCCGTGACCTGTTTACCAACGATATCGCCGGTCGCCATGATGGACGACATGGTTTCGACCATCACCACCACCATGACCATCGACAGCAGGGCGACGGGCACGATATGAAATTCAGGCCGGGCGAACTGCATCACCTGTGGCAGATGTAGCCATGGCGTAGCGTTGACGAGGTTAAAATCCAGTGGTTTGAAGAAGCTCCATAAAATAGTGCCGATCACCAGCCCAATCAGCACCGAGGTGTTTTTGACCACGCCGGTGGCGAAGGTATAAAGGTTAAGAATAATAACCAGCGTGATGGCCGCCATCAGCAGCGAGAAGAGATCGCCGAAACCGGCCATCTCGCTGCTGCCGCCGCCAATCCATCCTCCCGCGACCGGCATAATCGAGAGGCCGATAAGCGTCACAATTCCGCCCATCACCACCTTCGGAAAGAAGCGAATGAGACGGCTAATCCACGGCGCGCAGCAGAGGATAAAAATGCCGGAGACGATAACCGAGCCGGAGATCGCCCCGATACCGTACTCTTTACCGATAAGCACCATCGGGATCAGCGCGGCGAAAGTACAGCCCTGGATCAGCGGTAGGCGGCAGCCCAACCACTGCTTGATGCCCATCGATTGCACGATGGTTGCGGCGCCGCAAATAAACAAATCGGCGCTAATTAACAAAATAATATGCTCCGCAGGCAAACCGACCGCGTTACCCACCACCAGCGGTACCGCCACCGCCCCGGCGTACATCACCAGCACGTGCTGCAATCCATAGAGAATCATTTGCGTAATTGGCAGGACCTCATCGACCGGCGCGACAGTCGCCGTATTGCGTGAGGCCGGAATGGCAAAATCTTTCATGAAGTAGTTGTCTCCTTTACGACTTCTGCCCGTGCCGAACTGAAAGGGCAGAAGTTACGATTCGAAGGCCATTGCCTCCCTCTGCTGATGATGTTCACCAGCGTATAACGCGCACGGAGTTGCTTATGCGTTAGGAGGGTTATGCGTAAGCTGTGCCAAAAATGAGCGATGCGGCAGTGGAGTAATATATTTGTGAAATCAATCACGGGTTGGCTTGTCTATTTCTTGCTGGCCTGTTTAACGTTGCGAGCGGGCATCAGAAATAAAAATGGCGAATATCAGTTTGAGATATATAGCGTCTCATTTTGGTAGGCGAAATAAGCGCTAAGAAGATAAAAATGATAAAAAGTCAGGGCGGAGTTGAGATGCCATCCCGGTTATTTGATGAGGTTTTATTTATTCGAGAGCTACAGGAGAGTAATAATTTGAGCTGACTCGCAAAAATGAATGACTACATAAATTGAGCGCCAAATATCGCCCGAATATTGCAATCCATCCCTAAGACTATTCCAGAAGAATAAAAGGGAAGCAAATGAATCGATTTATTGTGGCCGATGTTGCGAACTGTATTGGATGTCATGCCTGCGAAGTGGCCTGCGTCACGGCGCATCAACAGGATGCCTGGCCGGCACAGCGTAGCGCGTTTGTTCCGCGCATCCATGTTGTCTTCCACCGGAATGCCAGTACTGCGACCACTTGCCACCATTGCAACGACGCGCCTTGCGTCACCTCCTGCCCGACTCAGGCGCTGTATGTCGCCAACGACAGCATCCAGTTTACCCAGTCCGAGTGTATCGGTTGCAAAAACTGCGTCGTCGCTTGCCCATTTGGCGCAATCGAGATGGTCGCCAGCGGGGAAGATGGCCCGCAGCTGGCGCAAAAATGCGATCTTTGTCGCGAGCGCCCCTCCGCAGAACAGGCCTGCGTGGCCAGTTGCCCGACTCAGGCGCTGCGCGTAATGGACGAAAGCGCGCTCCAGCGTTTACAGCGGGAAAGACAAATCCGCTCTGCCCAGGGGCAGCCGCTGGCCGAGCGTCGTGGCGCAAGGCGCGAAGCGATCCTGGATAAAGCGCCGCGGGTGGGGGCGAAGAAGCTTGCCGCAGAAGAGCGAAAAGGGCATTTTGCCGAGATCTACCAGCGCCTTAGTGAATGTGATGCCGAATATGAAAGCGAGCGTTGCCTGTACTGTGCGCAAAAAGCCTGGTGCAACTGGACCTGCCCGTTACACAACCATATTCCTGATTTCATCCGACTGGTGCGTGAGGGCAAGATTATTGAGGCCGCAGAACTCTGCCATCAAAGTAGTTCGCTGCCGGAGGTCTGCGGCCGGGTCTGCCCACAGGACAGGCTATGCGAAGGGGCCTGTACGTTGAAAAACGAAGGCGGCGCGGTGGCGGTTGGCAATCTTGAACGCTATATCACCGATACCGCGCTGGCGATGGGCTGGCGGCCAACCACAGGCGAGGTCACGCCGCGTCGGGAGCGCGTGGCTATTATCGGCGCCGGCCCGGCGGGACTGGGCTGCGCGGATATTCTCGCGCGCGCCGGGGTACAGGTTGATGTTTATGATAAACATCCTGAAATTGGCGGGCTGCTGACTTTCGGCATTCCGTCTTTCAAGCTGGAAAAAACGGTAATGGCGCTGAGACGCGAGATCTTCAGCGATATGGGGATTCGTTTCCATCTCAACCAGGAAGTGGGGCGCGACGTGGTCTTCAGCGACCTGGTTGCTAACTATGACGCGGTCTTTTTAGGCGTCGGCACCTACGGGCTGATGGGCGCGGGTCTTGATGGCGAAGATGCGCCGGGTGTTATTCAGGCGCTGCCGTTCCTGATTGCCAATACCCGTGAGGTGATGGGGCTTGAAGAGAGCGCCGAATATCCGTTAACCGACATTAAGGGTAAGCGGGTGGTGGTGCTGGGCGGCGGTGATACGGCGATGGACTGTCTGCGCACCGCGGTGCGCCGCGGAGCTGAGAGCGTGACCTGCGCCTATCGTCGCGATGAGTTAAGCATGCCGGGCTCGAAAAAAGAGGTGGTGAACGCGCGGGAGGAGGGCGTGGCGTTTCAGTTTAACGTTCAGCCGCAATATATCCTGCGTAACCGTAAAGGCCAGGTCAGCGCCGTCGGGATGATCCGTACCGAAATGGGTGAACCAGGGCCGGATGGCCGCCGACGCCCGCGGCCAATTGCCGGTTCAGAATTCGAACTCCCGGCCGATGTGCTGGTGCTGGCGTTTGGTTTCCAGGCTCACGACATGCCGTGGCTGCGGGGGCACGGCATCAAACTTGATCGCTGGGGGCAGATTGTAACGGGCGGCAAAGGTCGCGGCGCCACGCAGACCAGCCATGACAAAATCTATGCCGGCGGCGATGCGGTACATGGCGCCGATCTGGTGGTAACGGCAATGGTTGCCGGGCGCCAGGCCGCAAGCGAAATGCTGGCGCGATTTGATCATAAGGAGCGGTGATGACCCATTTTATTCTTGCCAGTTCACAGGCCTGTATAGGCTGTCGTACCTGCGAAGTCGCCTGCGCACTGGAGCATGTGGCGGAAGGGGCGGAATTTCATCCGCGATTGAAGGTGATGCGACTCGACACGTTGAGCGTGCCGGTGATGTGCCATCAGTGTGAAAACGCGCCATGCGTCGGGGTCTGTCCGACCGGCGCATTGGCGATGGGCGCCGAACGGGTCGAGGCCGATGCCGGGCGTTGTATTGGCTGCCAGAGCTGTGTCGTCGCCTGCCCATTTGGCGCGATTACTATCGAAACATCGGCGGCGCATCCGCCGGTTATTGTGAAGTGCGATCTCTGCGAGCAGCGAGACGGTGGCCCGGCCTGCGTATCGGTGTGCCCAACGGCGGCAATATCGCTGATGACCGGTGAGGCCCTGGCGGCGCTGCAGAAACAGAGAACGATCGCCAGCGCTAGCTTGTTGAACGTGTAAGCGATCCCCAGATGGCGACGCGCTGCGTCTTTCCGGGCTACCCGATCGATGTTTCTGTGCTATTTATAGCCCCGGTAGAAGCCCAAAAATAAACCCGGTACAGCGACCGGGTTTTGTTTTTGCGTGATGGGTTTACGGCAACGCATCCATCCGCTGCCACATCTTCTTCGCCACCTTTCGCGCTTCGGCGAAAATCGTATCGCAATCAATAGCGAACTGCCGATCCTCATAGACCATGACGCCATTTACCATCACGCTATGAACGTGGCTGGCCCCCAGACCGAAGGCGATGTGCCCGGCGAGATTCGCCGCCAGCAGCGGCGTCGGCGGAATATAATCGCTGATGGTTAAATCCGCCTTATAGCCTGCCTCAATACGGCCAAAACGGTCGTTAAAGTTGCGGCTAAGCAGCGTGTTACCGTTGCTTAATGCCCGCGCAAAGCTATCCGGCCACAGTGGCCCGCCGGCATCGCGGTGTTTAAAGAAAGCGAATTTGAGTTCTTCAAACATATCGGAGCCGATGCCGTCGGTGCCCAGCGCCAGGTTGCGAAACGCCGTCAACTGCTGGTTATAACCAACGTGGTTGTTCATGTTAGAGCGGGCGTTATGGACAAGGAAACCATCGTGCGCGTTCAGCAGTTCAATATCAGCTTCCGACAGATACAGCCCGTGCGCTACCAGCGTTTTACTATCGATGAGATCGAACTCCGCCAGACGTACCAGCAGATCTTTACCGTAGTGATGGTGGCTGTGAGAAACGTCGTAACGGTCTTCCGCCATATGAATATGCAGGCCGCGCCCGGTTGTTTTTAATGCTTCGCGAAGCATTAAAAGCCCCTCATTGGGAACCGTAAACGGCGCATGGGCGCCGATATGCGCTTCTACCAGATACGGTTCGTCGCCGTTTTCCCGCGCCCGATCGATTTCGTGGGCAAAACGGATATTTTCCTCGACGCTTGCCTGAAGTTCCTGCAGCCCGCCGTTACGGTCGGTGGTTTCAAAGCAGGTCATGCCGCGCAGGCCGACCTTGATGAAGGCGTTACGCAACTGGCTTAACGAACCGGCGATATAGTTCGGCGACGCGCTGTGGTCAATGACGGCGGTGCAGCCGCTGCGAATGGCCTCCAGCGAACAGATAAGCCCGCTGTAGTATAAGGATTCCTCATCGAGCGCGCGGTCCAGTCGCCACCACAGATTTTTCAGCGTCGAGATAAAATCGGGACTCGGCGCGATATTGGCCTGGATCCCGCGCGACAGGCCGGAATAAAAATGGTTATGCGAGCAGACCATTCCCGGCATCACCAGTCGGCCGTGCATTTCCTTAATACGCGCCTGCGGGTAACGCGGGCTAAGGTTAGCACCTGTTTCGAGAATCCTGTCATTTTCAATGACGATATCGACACCTTCTTCCACTTTTGCCGGGTGAAGCTGGGCAAGGGTGGCATTTTTAAGCATTAAGATACTCATACTTCGACGGCTCCCAGCAAATAGTGATGATGTTGATGAACGTGGCTGATGATGCGGCACATGGCATCCAGCTGCGGCGGTACTTCAGCGAACTGACCTCGCTGGTCGATATCCAGCAGCCAGGTCATGCCGTCCTGACGCACGTGGACGCGCTGTTGCTCCACGAGAAAACCCGGATTACTGCTGTTGTTGAAATCCTGTTCGAGGCTAAAGACGGTGACCTTGTCCTTATAGGGTTTTCCCTGCCATGGGCAGAACTGCGCGCAGTTGCCGCATTCGTTGCAGTACGCGTCGAGGTGCAGCGTCTGAAAGCGGTTGTCGAACCCCGGTACCGCAATGGAGACGTTGGCGCGGTTCGGGCAGACATCAACGCATTTGCTGCAGACGTAATTACATTCGAGGCAGCGCTCCGCCTCCTGCGCGACAAAGGCATCGCAGTCGTCTTTATCAACCTGAGCGATAGCAATGGTCCCTTTGCGGCGGTAGATGTCCGCGGGATCGACGTTATTCCACTGTTTATCGCCGAAGTGGCTGCGGATATTCTCGCGCTTGAGGATTGCATCGCTGGCGCGACGGGCGTTGCCTATCGCCGAGACGATAGAAGAAGGGCCACGCTGTACGTCGCCAATCAGGAATACATTAGCCAGCCGGCTTTCGCCATCAGCGTTGACTTCAGGCCAACCGCGATCGTTGAGCGGGATCCCCATCGCCGCCAGCGCTTCGCCATCCTGCTGTTCGCCGATAGCGGTAATCAGCGTATCGACCTGCAGCGTCCAGGTTTCATCGGTGGGCATTGGGCGACGTCGACCCTGTTCATCAGGCTCGCCGAGGGCCATGGTGCGGACGGTTAGCGTGCCTTCAGCGGCGAAGTGTTCCGGGTTGCTGAGAAAACGGAACGTAACGCCATCCTGGAGGGCTTCTTCGTACTCCTCGCGCCATGCCGGCATCTCCTGCTGCGAGCGGCGATAAATCACCGTCGCTTTCTCAACGCCGGGGATGCGCAGCGCCGCGCGGGCGCAGTCCATTGCGGTGTTACCCGCGCCGACAATGGCCACATGTTTACCCACGTTCAGGCGATCGCCGCGGTTGAACGCGCGCAGGAAGTTGAGCGACTTATGAATATTCGGGTTATCGCCGCCAAGCTTCACGCCGCTGTTTTTGTCGGTGCCGGTGCCGATCAGCACATAGTGATAACCCTCCTGACGGAGTTTTTCGACGGTGAGATGCGGGTCGCAGCCGTAGACAATGTTGACGCCGTGATTAACAACGAACTCAATATCCTGCTGGATAAGTTCAGCGGGAATGCGGAAATGCGGAATGATATTTTTTACCACTCCGCCAGCGTTGGCTTCGCGCTCAAAGAGCGTGACCGGGTGGCCGGCGCGGGCGAGGAAGTAGCCCGCCGCCAGCCCCGCCGGGCCTGCGCCAATCACCGCCACCGGGTTTCGGCTGCCGGAACCCGCCGGTTTATGCCAGCGGCGTTGGTATTCCGGCCAGCCTTTCTCAAGGGCGATTTTTTTCAGCTCGCGGATATTTAACGCACTGTCATAATCAAGACGCGTACAGTTGTACTGGCACTGGTGATCGCAGATGTGACCGGTAATCGCCGGCAGCGCGTTACGTTGATAGATAAGTTCCAGCGCATCGGCATAGCGCTGCTCGCCCATCAGGCGAATGTATTCCGGAATATCCTGTTTGATGGCGCAGGCGCTGACGCAAGGGGCGACGTAGCAGTCGGTTAACGGCAGCGGCTCGCCAACGTCGATGCGGTCGTCCGGCTTCCAGTGTTTTTGCGTGTACTCCATGCTGACCGCTTTTTCCGCCAGCGCGTTCAGGCGCTTGACGTCGACCTGATTCATCTCCCAGCCATCGGCCTGTTCCAGCTCGCGCATGCACTGGCTAAGACGCAGATAACCACCGGGTTTTAGCAGATCGGTCGCCATGGTAATGGGGCGGATCCCGGTTTCAAAGATATCGCGAATATTGAGCTGGCTGGCGCCGCCGGAGTAGGAGATCGGGAGTTTGCCGTCGAATTCACGCGAGAGCAGCGCCGCAACGTTGATGGAGAGCGGGAACAGCGCGCGGCCGGACATATACATCTCATCGCCGGGCAGTGCGCCTTTATTGTTGACCGTGCCGAGGGTGTTGGTCAGCTTCACGCCGAAGCCAAGTTGTTTACTTTTCGCCAACGCCATCAGGCGCGTCAACATTTCCAGCGCCTGGCCGATTTTAAGATCGTGTTCAAAAGATTCTTCATTCAGACCGATATAGTCAAAGCCGCAGGTGTCGAGAATTTCGCGTACGCGCGGGTAGCCCAACAGCGTCGGATTGAGCTTCACGAAGGTGTTGAGCTGTTTCTCTTCCAGCATATAGCGGCAGATGGCTTCGATTTCATCTGGCGGGCAACCATGCATGGTTGAGAGGGTAACCCCTTGTACCAGTTTTGCCGGAATGCGTTCCGCGAGCGTCGCCAGCCGTGGGCGAATATCATCCAGAGACAAGCGGGTGAGGAAGGCGTCATCATGCAGCCAGCGGTTCAGCGTGTCGCGGTACTGGGTAAATTTTGGCTGCCCGGCGGCGTTCATCATATTATCGATAAACTGCTGCATCGGCGGTTGCTTGATCCCTTCCAGGTTATAACCGACGCTCATATTGAAAATAAAGGACTTACCGTTCTTCGCCGGCGTGAATGGGAAAATCTCTTCCAACAGATGCAGAATAAACCATGCTTTAAGATACTCATCCCACGCTTTTTGCAGCGTAAATTCCGTAGACCATTCGGTGTTAAAGCATTCGTCTTCGGCATCGATGCAGGGTTTTTCCAGCTCAAGCCGGTCGAGGATCTGTACGGTTTTCAACTCGATAAACCGCCCGCCGGTGAGCCAGGCGGTAATGATATTCTGCGCCAGTTGGGTATGCGGGCCGGCGGCCGGGCCGATTGGGGTGGCGCAGCTTTCGCCGAAGACGCTTACCCGGCGTTGGTTGGTGGGCGAATAGAACTGCTGCTCAGGAATACCAAAAATGGAATGGTGTTGTTGATACTCATCGAAAATGCGCGTCAATAATTCCTCAAACGGGACGGGACGCATGATATCCCCCATAACCCTCTCCTTTATCTGTGCAATCAAATTTGCCGGTTAGTGGTGCTTATTCCGACGGATAGTTAAGGAAGAGCAACAATCGAACCAGTTATTAAAGGCAGAAGGTTTGAATAATTAAAAATGTGAGACAGATCTAAAGAACACCTGGCTTTGTGAATAGGCTCACGCTATGGTAATGAGAATTAAAATCACTCTATATTTTTATCCGTCGGGATTTCTCAAAATAAACGGCGAAATATCACAATGATAATTTCCCGACAAAGACAAGATTAATACTGGTTTTGCAGGCGAATAAAATCAGTAGGGGTATCGATATCCCAGACCATTTGCGGAAAATCTAACTCCAGGCAGCGATGGCGGCTCTGTAATAACCGTTTGCGCATTGAGTCAGGTCCATCGTAAGTGATAAGTTGGCGCAGCTGTGTGCCGGTAATAAGGATGGGATGACCCGGTACGCCTTGATATTGCGGAAGAAGGGCGCTGTCGCCGCGTTGTTGCCAAAGCCGCTGGAAAAGCGCTGGCGGCAGGCAGGGTAAATCGCCGAGGGTGATAAAACAGAAGTTGTTTCGCACCTGGCTCGCGCCAGCGCAAACAGAAGTAAACAGACCCTGTTGATAGTTGGGATTATAAACCAGGGTTATTTGCGGATGCGCCGAATAGCGTTGATGTAGCTCCTCTGCGCGAAAACCGCTCACCAGAATAATACGCGAGCAGAATTGCAGGGCGTTTTTTATACTTGCATCAAGTATTGTCGTTCCGCGCCAGGGTAACATCATTTTCCACTGTCCCATCCGGGAGGACAATCCGGCGGCGGTAATAATACAATCGACCTGTTTCATACTCCTCCCTGAATAATGGAATCCTGGCCAGCGCATGGAAAATATACCGCATCTGCAATCGTTGTTTTGTGATTTAGGCGTAAATGATGGTCCGCTGCTCATTTCCGCCGTCGGCGCGGGAGGCAAAACCAGTACCTTAATGTGGCTGGCGCAGCGTTTTCTGGAGGCTGGCCGACGAGTTCTGATCACTACGTCCACCCATATGTATCTCCCGGCATCACTACCTGTGGTGATTTGCCGCGAACCGCTGGCGCTGCCTGTCGAGGTTTGGCAGCGGCCGCTGCAGGCCTGCTACGCCTCGTGGCTCGCCCCTGCGGGTAAGGTTCGTGGGTTTAGCCCGCAACAGCTTGATGCGCTGGTTGCCGCGGGGCGCGTGGATGTGGTGCTGGTAGAAGCTGACGGGGCTCACGGTTTCGCCTTAAAAGCGCCAGCTGAGCACGAACCTTGCATACCTCAATCCTGTTGCTGCGTTATTGCCGTCATGGGGGCCTGGAGGCTCGGGCAAAACGTTGGGCCAGCGACCGTTCATCGCTGGCCCCTTTTTTCCCGGATCACCGGCGCGGCGCCGGATACGGCGCTGAGTTGGCCAATGCTGCATCGCTTAATTACGCATCCGCAGGGAGCGTTTAAAGGCGTTCCGCCCGCCAGTCGCCGGATCCTGCTGCTGAATCAGCTTTCTCAAAATGAGAATTTACCGGAGCAGGCGCTGTTGCAGCAGTGGGGAGTTAACGCACTGTGGGCGGGAGCAGTACAAGAGCAGCCCGCGATAACGCGACGACGAACAACAGAGTGACGCCCCGGCTTGGGCGCATAGCGGATATCCATTGAGGTTGTTATGAATATTTTCTCTGAAGCGGCAAAACTCGAAGCACAGAATCGCCCGTTTGCGCTGGCGCAGATTGTCGATAGCCGCGGCTCAACGCCGCGCCATTCGGCGCAGATGTTAATTCGTGAAGATGGTTCGATAGTCGGCACCATCGGCGGCGGCATGGTTGAGCGCAAAGTGATTGAACAGGCGCTGGAAGCGCTCAGCGAAAAGGCGTCGCGCATGTTTCATGGGCGGATGGCGCGTAGCGGCAGCGATGCGGTCGGCTCCGATTGCGGCGGGGCGATGTCGGTATATATTAGCGTACATGGCCTGCGCCCGCGTCTGGTGCTGATCGGCGCCGGGCACGTGAACCGCGCGGTGGCGCAAAGCGCGGCGCTGCTGGGTTTTGAGGTGGCGGTGGCCGATATCTATCCAGAGAGCCTGAACCCCGACTATTTTCCGCCGACAACGCAGTTGCTGCATGCTGAAACCTTCAGCGAGGCGGTGGAGAATCTGGCGATCCGCGGCGATGACTTTGTGTTAATCGCCACCAATAACCAGGATCGTGAAGCGCTGGATAAACTGATTGAACGGCCGGTCGCCTGGCTTGGGCTGCTGGCCAGCCGCCGTAAAGTCCAGGTGTTTTTACGCCAGATGCGGGAAAACGGCGTTGCCGCAGAACATATTGCCCGCCTGCATGCGCCGGTTGGCTATAACATTGGCGCCGAAACGCCGCATGAGATAGCGATTAGCATTCTGGCGGAAATCCTGCAGGTAAAAAATCGCGCGCCAGGCGGCTTACTGATGACGGCAGCCACGCCTGCGCAGCAGCAGTTGGTCGCTATTCGCGGCGCCGGCGATATCGCCAGCGGCGTGGCTCTGCGTCTGTGGCATGCGGGGTTCAAAGTGGTGATGTTGGAAGTCGCGAAACCGACGGTTATCCGCCGCAGCGTCGCTTTTGCCCAGGCCGTCTTCGACGGTGAAATGACGGTAGAAGGGGTGATGGCGAAGCGGGTGTCATCCGCTCAGGAGGCCATCCGGGTAATTGAAAATGGCGCGATCCCGGTATTGGTGGATCCGCTATGCAAATCGCTGAATGAACTGCGCCCTGTCTGCGTCGTGGATGCCATACTGGCGAAAGAGAATTTTGGTACGCAGCGAGAGATGGCGCCAGCGGTAATTGCGCTAGGCCCTGGTTTTTGCGCCGGTGTGGATTGCCATGCGGTGATTGAAACCAATCGCGGCCATTGGCTGGGGCAGGTGATTTACGATGGCAAAGCGCAGGAGAACACCGGGGTTCCTGGTAATATTCTTGGCCATACTTCACGACGGGTGATCCGCGCGCCGGGAGCCGGGGTGATGCGCGCGAAAGTGGCGCTGGGTGAGATTGTTAATGAAGGCGATATCATTGCCACCGTCGGCGAGGCCGAGATTATTGCGCCCTTAAGCGGTATGGTGCGCGGTTTGCTCAGCGATGGGTTAGTGGTCGAGAGCGGCTTTAAAATTGGCGATATCGACCCGCGTGGCGCCAGCGCCGATTTTACCAGCGTCTCCGATAAGGCTCGTGCCATTGGCGGCGGGGTGCTTGAGGCCCTGATGACGCTGATGAATAAAAGAGTAAAAGAGAAGAGTGAGTTATTGTCGGTGGCGTAGATAGCAGCACGAAGCCGGTGTTGATGGCCTCAAAATCCCCGGTGGCGCTACCGCTTACCGGGGCTACATTCGGTGCCTTTTTACCCTTCAATGACCGTACCGGTTTTTCCTTCAATCCCTTCTTTGGCTTTATTTAATACGGTGATCAGCGCTTTGCGCCCCGGACGTGAACGGGCGAATGAGGCGGCGGCCTCAACCTTCGGCAGCATCGAACCCTTAGCGAAGTGCCCCTCACGAATGAACTGTTCGGCATCGCTGAGCGACAGCTTATCCAGCCACTGCTCGTTGGGTTTGCCAAAGTTGATCGCCACTTTCTCGACCGCGGTCAGGATGATCAGCATGTCGGCGTCGATCATCGCCGCCAGTTTAGCGCTGGCCCAGTCTTTATCAATTACCGCGCTGGCGCCGCGCAGATGATTGCCTTCGCGGATTACCGGGATCCCGCCGCCGCCCGCGGTGATCACTACGTGGCAGGCGTCCATGAGAGCTTTGACCGTCTCTTTCTCAATAATATCGACCGGCTGCGGCGAGGCGACAACCCGGCGATAGCCGCGTCCGGCATCTTCTTTCATGGCGTACCCCTGACGCGTCAGCTGTTCTGCTTCCTGCTCAGTGAAAAAAGAGCCGATAGGTTTGGTCGGATTTTTGAACGCCGGGTCGTTGGCGTCGACTTCCACCTGGGTGATGATTGTTGCCACCGGGATATGCATCGATCGCGACAGCAACTCCTCGCGCAGGGCGTTTTGCAGGTCATAGCCGATATAACCCTGGCTTAGCGCCACACAGACCGACATGGGCAGCATCGGGGTATGGGCCTCGGTTTTGGCTGCGGCTTCGAAGGCCAGATTAATCATCCCAACCTGCGGGCCGTTGCCGTGGGTCACGACTACCTGGTGGCCCTGGGCTATCAGGTCGACGATGGCCTGCGCGGTTTGTTTGACGGCCTGCATTTGTCCGGCCAGATCCTCGCCGAGCGCGTTACCGCCGAGGGCGAGTACAATTTTCTTACTCATGAATACCTCACTTAAGATGTGATTCCGCTGACCGGAAGGTGAGCGGTAGAAAAGGGATCGCGGCGTAAAAAACGTCCCTGACCAGCGCTGCCGGTAAAGGTGCCGTTATCAAAAATGACCCGGCCATGCGATAAGGTCTGGCGAATCGCGCCCTGGCAAATAAAGCCCTCCCAGGGTGAATAGTCGGCGTTGTCATGCAACATCTCATGGCGGATCGTGGTGGTGCGCTGCGGATCGATAATGACGACATCGCCGTCTGCGCCGGGCGCCAATCGTCCTTTTTTCGGCCACAGGCCAAATAGCTTCGCGGGAGTGGCGCTGGTGAGCGCGACGAAACGCTGCGCTGAAATCCGCCCGGTCATGACGCCGTGGGAAAACATGAGCAATAGGCGGTTTTCCACCCCCGGTAGGCCGTTCGGACAGCGGCTGAAATCGCCGCCGGAGAGCTGCTGGCGTTGGGCCATCGAGAAAGCGCAATGATCGGTCGCCACCACGTCGATCGCACCATCGGCGATACCGCACCACAGCGCATCATTGTTGCTGGCGTTGCGCAGCGGCGGGCTTAACAAATAACCCAGCGCGTCTTCGCGTTCATAGCAGCGGTCGTCAAGCAACAGATATTGCGGACAGGTTTCAATCCACACTGGCTGGCGCCGCCGCTGCGCGAGACGCAGATAATCCAGCCCCAGGCCGTTGGAGAGATGAACGATATACAGCGGCGCGTTGTCGGCGAGCTGGGCGAGATTGATCATTCGCGCGATAGCCTCCGCTTCACACTCCAGCGGGCGACTAAGGGCGTGGTAGCGCGGCGCGGTTTTGCCAGCCGCCAGAAATTCGGCCCGTTTACGGGCGATAGCGGCGTCGTTTTCCGGATGAACGGTGGTTAGCGCGCCAGCGCGATGGAGATGGCGCATCGCCTGAAGCACTTCATCATCGTTCAACTTATACTGGTAGGTCAGGTAAAGCTTGAAGCTGCTAATCCCGGCTTCAACCATCATTGGGATTTCATCGAGGATGGCATGGTTGATATGCTGGATAACGCCGTGAAAACTGTAGTCGATCACCGCTTTGTAGGCGGCATAGCCGTGATAGGCCTCTAGCTGGTGACGAAGGCGGCAGCCGGCGGGGCCGAAGCCCATATGGTCGACGATAGTGGTGGTACCGCCGCAGGCGGCGGCGCGGGTGCCGGTGAAGAAATCATCGCAGCTGCGGGCGTGCCCGGTATCGATATTAAAATGAGTATGAACATCAATGCCGCCGGGCATGACATAGCAACCTGCGGCATCGATAGTCTGGCAAGGTTCGGTTGGGGTTATCCGTTCGGCGAGCTGGCTGACCAGGCCGTTTTCAATCAGCAGATCCTGTTTTGCCTGGCCGTCGGCGTTGACCACGATGCCGTTTTTAATCAGTACGCGCATAAAAACTCCAGACTCCCGCCGACGCGCGGCGGGAGGAATAACCGTACAAACTTACTCTGTGGCCAGCCAGCTCAGCGGGATTGCGGCGTACATCGCGGCACAGGTCACCAGATGCTGTTTCCAGGTTTTTTCATTTGGCGCATGGGCTTCCGGCTCTTTACCTGGCCCGAAACCGATAACCGGGATGCCGTGACGGCCCATGATGGAAACGCCGTTGGTGGAGAAGGTCCATTTATCGACCACCGGCGCTTTACCGAACAGCCCTTCATAAGCGTTGCTGAGCGCGCGTACGGTGAAATGATCCTCTTCAACTTTCCAGGTCGGGAAGTAGCATTCCGTTGGATAAACCAGCCCGGTCCATGACGGGCGTTCATAGTTGTACATTGAGACCACGGCGCCAGCCTTCTGCACGGCAGGCAGGGCGCGGATCTCATCCAACGCGCCTTCCCAGGTTTCACCCCAGGTCAGACGGCGGTCGATAGAGACCGCGCAGCTGTCGGCAACCGCGCAGCGGCTTGGCGAGGTGAAGAAAATTTCTGAAACGGTGAGGGTGCCTTTACCCAGGAACTCATCATTGCCAAGGTTATGGGAGAGCTCCTGCAGTTCGTTAAGAATTGGACCCATTTTGAAGATGGCATTATCGCCACGCTCCGGCGCCGAGCCGTGGCAGCTTACTCCCTGGACATCAACGCGAATCTCCATACGCCCGCGCTGGCCGCGATAGATTTGGCAATCCGTTGGCTCGGTACTGACCACGAATTCCGGGCGAATGCCGGACTGTTCGATGATGTACTGCCAGCACAGACCGTCACAATCTTCCTCCTGAACGGTACCGGTCACCAGCAGGGTATATTCATCTTCCAGACCGAGGTCCTTGATGATTTTTCCAGCGTAGACCATCGACGCCATCCCGCCTTCCTGGTCGGACGCGCCGCGCCCGCCGATCAGCTCATCGGTTTCCATCCCCTGATAGGGGTCGAAGGTCCAGTTCTTGATGTTACCGATGCCAACGGTATCAATATGCGCGTCCATGGCGACCAGTCGCGGGCCGTGGCCGATATAGCCCAGCACGTTGCCCATCGGGTCAATCTCGACTTTATCGAAGCCGACTTTTTCCATCTCTTCTTTAATACGATGCACGACGCGTTTTTCGTCACAGCTTTCGCTGGGGATAGCGATCATATCGCGCAGGAAGCGGGTCATATCCTGCTGGTAGTGGTTTGCTTTTTCGACAATCAGTTTGAAAGGAATGTGCTTAGCCATGAATTAACTCTCCGGTCCTGGTTTCCCGCTTCGCGGGATGAATATGTTGAATAAGTTGAACGTTTATTGTGCTGCCGGCAGCTTGCCTTCCCAGACGACCTCGCGGTAATGCTGCACGTCGGTGTCGCCTTCGGTGCTGATGACCAGCACCACGGAGTGGCTATCGAGCCCCAGTTTGTTCATCAGCGCCTGGCGCTGCGGATGGAAGTGGACGGCGGCCAGCGTCCCGAGCCCGACGGCGCCGGATTCACCGGAGATAACCCGGTGGTCATTGCCGACAGGATTACCGAGTACGCGCATACCGAGGGCGGCAACGGCATCCTGGCAGGAGATAAATTGGGTGGCGCAGTTGCGCAGGATTTCCCAGCCCAGCGGGTTAGGTTCGCCGCAGGCCAGTCCTGCCATGATGGTGGCCATGTCGCCGCCGACGTTGACGATGTCGCCTTTTAACCCGGAGCGATAGATGCAGTCCGCCAGTTCAGGCTCCACGATCACCGAGTGCAAATCGCGGGCGCCGAAAACGTCGACCAGATAACCGAGCACGCCGCCAGCCATCGCGCCGACACCGGCCTGCAGGAAGACGTGGGTAGGGCGAGCAATGCCCATCGCCGCCATTTGTTCTACCGCTTCATCGGCGAGGGTGGCGTAACCTTGCATAATCCAGGTTGGAATTTTGGTGTAGCCTTCCCATGCGGTGTCCTGTACCACTTCCCAGCCGTTTTTATGTGCGGTTTGCATGGTAAAGCGCACGGTATCGTCGTAGTTCATATCGGTAACGATACATTCCGCGCCGAGGCGTAAAATGGCGTCCACGCGTTCCTGCGCTGAACCTTTCGGCATGTACACCACCGCGTTTTGCCCAAGCTGCTGGGCGGCCCAGGCGACGCCGCGCCCGTGGTTGCCGTCGGTGGTAGTGGCGAAAGTCATCTTCTCTTTGATGGTGGATTTCAGGGTCTCAAACGAGAAGGCGTTAATATCGAGATGGTATTTTTCACACAACAGTTGGGCGATGGCGTAGGCGCCGCCGAGCATTTTGAAGGCGTTGAGGCCAAAGCGCTGGGATTCATCTTTTACCAGGATGTTCTTTACGCCGAACAGCGTCGCCAGTTCCTTCAGGGCATACAGCGGCGTCGGTTGGTAACCGGCGATTTTTTGATGAAAATGGCGCGCCTGTTGTGCCTGCTGACGAGAGAACAGCGGCGAGGTTTCACCGGTAAAGAAACGGTTGTCGGCAATATCCATTTTCAGCGAAAAAGTAGACATATTCTGTCCTTATCCTTCTTTGGAGTCGGGGAAGCCGGCCCGCAGACCGGCTCGCGAGGTTATTTGATGCGTTTTTGCGCGTCCTGCAGCAGTTGCTCCAGCAACTGACCGGGTTTGGCATATTTGCGACAGAGGATCATGGCGGCGATGATGTACGGCTTCCAGCTGGCCTCTTTATAGGTGGCGATACGATATTTCTCGAACACCGCTTCGGTGACTTCGCCTTCCTCGCAGGAGACGCCGGTAATATCCGCCGGCAGGCAGTGCATATACAGCGCGTCACCGTCTTTGGTGTGCTTCATCATCTCTTCGGTACAGTGCCAGTCTTTGTGATTGGCGTTCTGGGCGAGACAGGCTTTTTCCAGCGCTTTCAGCCCGTCATGGTCGTTGGCGCGCAGTAGCTCGGTGCGTTGTTCCATCACTTTGTATGGCGCCCAGGATTTCGGGTAGACAATATCGGCGTCTTTAAAGGCTTCCGCCATATCGGTGACCTGACGGAAGCTGCCGCCGGAAGCCGCGGCGTTTTTCTTCGCCACTTCGATAACGTCCGGGATCAGATCGTAGCCCTCTGGATGGGCGAGGGTGACATCCATACCGAAGCGGGTCATCAGGCCGATGATTCCCTGCGGGACGGAAAGCGGTTTGCCGTAGCTTGGCGAGTAGGCCCAGGTCATGGCAATTTTTTTACCTTTCAGATTTTCCAGCGAGCCGAAGTGTTCACGCAGCCAGGCCAGATCGGCCATCGCCTGCGTCGGATGGTCGATGTCGCACTGCAGGTTTATTAATGCCGGGCGCTGCGGCAGTACGCCCTGTTTGTGGCCGTCATCCAGCGCTTCGCCGACTTCACGCATATAGGCGTTGCCGGCGCCGAGATACATATCGTCGCGAATACCGATAGCGTCTGCGCAGAAGGAGATCATATTGGCGGTTTCGCGCACCGTTTCACCGTGGGCTATCTGCGACTTACCTTCGTCGAGGTCCTGCTGCGCCAGGCCGAGCAGGTTTAACGCCGAGGCATAAGAGAAGCGGGTGCGGGTGGAGTTATCGCGAAAGACCGAAATACCCAGTCCGCTGTTAAAAACTTTGGTCGCGATGTTTTCCGCCCGTAACGTTTTCAGCGCTGCGGCGACATCCAGCACCTGCTTCAGCTCGTCCGGCGATTGCTCCCACGTCAGCAGGAAATCTTTTTCATGCAGGTTAGAGTTGAGCTTATTGATATCCTTGATCAGTTCGTTAACAGTTTTCATATTTCGATCCTGGTAGTGAATGACGGCTTATTGATTGCTGTGCAGTCGAAATGACATTGATGTAAGTGGCGACGGCCAGCGCTGTATTACCACTAACAATAAGCGTGCCAGTTATAATTCAGTCGCGGTGGGTGAGTGGAAAAGTCGGGAATTATGCGAGGCGGGTCACGAAAAATGGCTTGTAACGCTCAACTGATGGAAATGAAATTCATTTGCCAGTTGTCACGGTAAATTTACTTTGAGCCGTCAGACAAGCGTGGATATCGTTCTGCGACGGTGATTTCAACACCAAAATGATAATTTTGCCCTGCGGATTATCATATTGAGAGGAAAATGTGATACCTCTTCCATATTTTCTTTAAGCTGTAAAAAAGCGCAGGGTTGGCACCTTTTTTCAACCTGGGCGGCGGTAGTATGATAAACGCAGAATAAAAAGAGTCGATCTTCAGCATTTTCTTTCGGCTACTGATATTAAAAGGTCAATTATGATTCCCTCCAATTCGCTATCCGTTTTAATGCAGATTCAGCCAACGATTCAACGTTTTGCCCGCATGCTCTCCAGCGTGTTACAACTCGAAGTCGAGATTGTCGACAATACGCTGTGCCGGGTTGCCGGTACCGGCGCCTACGGTAAATTCCTGGGGCGAAAATTAAATACAGATTCGCGACTTTTACGTTACATAATAGAAACAAAAAAAGAAAAGGTCGTGACTCATTCGCGTTTTGATCCCTTGTGTAAAGACTGTACCAATAAAGAGAACTGTAAAGAAAAGGCATTTCTGGGTACCCCGGTGATTTATCAAGAACAGTGTGTCGGGGTTATTAGCCTGGTCGCCTTAACTCGCGAGCAGCAGGAGCGCATTAATGACAACCTTCACGAGTTCTCAGATTATGTACGTCATGTTTCTTCAATATTTGTCTCCCGCCTGTTAGAGGACCAGGGCGGGGGAGATAATATGCTTAAAATGTTTTCCACCATGATTGAAAACATGGATCAGGGCGTGCTGGTGGTTAGCCAGGATCAAAAAGTGAAATTTGCCAATCAGGCGGCGATGAAAATCCTTGGCGCGAATCATGGCAGTATGATTGGCAAAACTATTCATTTTCGTCCGCTGACTTTTGCGCAAAACTTTATTCGCGGTCACGTACAGCACGTCATTTCTTTTGATGATAAGAAAGAGCTTATTATCGGTCAGCTGCACGCTATTCAGGATCAATGGCTGTTCTTAATGGCCTTCCATCAGTCGCATTCGTCGGCCGATCTGGCGCCACCGCAGGATGGCCCGCAGATTGAACAGATGGTTGGCGAATGTCGGCCAATGCGTCAGCTGAAAAAACTGATTACCCGCGTGGCGCCAAGCCCGTCGAGCGTGATGATCGTCGGCGAAAGTGGAACCGGCAAAGAGGTGGTCGCTCGCGCGGTGCATAAGCTCAGCGACCGTCAGGCGAAGCCTTTCATCGCGATCAACTGCGCGGCCATCCCCGAACAGCTACTGGAGAGCGAACTCTTTGGTTACGTCAAAGGCGCATTTACCGGGGCCTCGGCCAACGGCAAGACCGGTCTGATTCAGGCGGCTAATCACGGCACGCTGTTTCTTGATGAAATCGGCGATATGCCATTAACCCTACAGGCCAAGCTGCTGCGGGCGATTGAATCGCGCGAAATTCAGCCGGTGGGCGCCAGCCATCCGGTGCCGGTCGATATCCGCATTATTTCGGCCACTAACCAAAACCTTGAGCAGTTCATTGCCGAAGGGAAATTCCGAGAAGATCTGTTCTATCGGCTTAATGTCATCCCACTACGCCTGCCGCCTTTGCGCGAGCGTCAGGATGATATCGAACTGCTGATTCACTATTTCCTGCATCTGCACACCCGTCGGCTGGAGCTGGTCTATCCCGGCGTGTCCCCGGAAGTCATCGCCTTACTGAAGAACTACCGCTGGCCGGGCAATATTCGCGAGCTGAGTAACTTGATGGAGTATCTGGTTAACGTGGTTCCCTCCGGCGAGGTGATTGATCTGTCGCTGCTGCCGCCAAATCTTATCAGCAGCGGCAAAGTCAACGAGCGCGAAAGCAGCCGGGCGGCGCCAGCCAGCGTTGCGAAAGAAGAAGAGGGGGGAACGGCGCTGGAGGAGATGGAAAAACAGATGATCCGCGATGCGCTGACGCGCTATAGCAATAAAAAGCAGGCCGCCGATGAGCTCGGTATCGGCATTGCGACGCTATATCGCAAAATTAAAAAGTATGAACTGGTCGGGGTCTGATAAGCCGTATCACTCTGAGAGCAACGTTTATCAAAATCGCCGATCGTTATTGATCTGGCAACGAAAACACCCCGATGTCCGGAAAAGAGAAAATCACTACCGATGATTTTCTCTTTTTTTACAGCTTTCAACTCCCTCTCCTCATGGCTTATGGGTTGTGCTTGCTCGCTTCAGTCGCCATTTTCTGTTCGTTTTTTCAGCAGGTGGCATTGTTCTTGCCTTTACCGTTTGCCGTCGGCTACTGCGATAGTCGGCAAACAAACATGATAAGGACAGGAATATGGTGCAGATAAATGAGAATCTCGCGACTCCGCCCGTTTCATCGTTGAGTCGTTTTTTTGCTAAGCCCCGCATTATTGCTAAACCTGGATTTAACCGCTGGTTGCTCCCTCCCGCGGCGCTGGCGGTGCATTTGTGCATTGGCATGGCCTACGGCTTTTCCGTCTACTGGCTGCCAATGTCGCAGCTGATTGGCGGCAGCGCGCCGCTGCAGTGTCCGGTCGATATGTCATTCTGGCAGCAACTGGTGACCCGCCAGTGCGACTGGAAAATTTCCCTGCTCGGCTGGACCTATACGCTGTTCTTCGTTTTTCTCGGCTGCTCCGCGGCGCTTTGGGGGAGCTGGCTGGAGAAGGTTGGCCCGCGTCTGGTGAGTTTTGTCGCCACCCTCTGCTGGTGTGGCGGCCTGGTGCTGGCGAGCGCGGCAATCTATTTTCATCAGCTGTGGCTACTGTGGTTGGGCGCCGGTGTGATTGGTGGCATTGGCCTGGGGCTTGGCTATATCTCGCCGGTCTCAACGCTGTTGCGCTGGTTCCCCGATAAGCGAGGGATGGCCGCGGGAATGGCGATCATGGGCTTCGGCGGCGGGGCGCTGGTGGGAGCGCCGCTGGCCAATTGGCTGATTAATTTTTTCGCCGATGGTCAGGGAAGTGGGGTATGGCAGAGCATTCTGGCGCTGGCGGTGATATATGCGCTGTTCATGCTCTGCGGCACTTTTGGTTACCGTCTGCCGCCTATGGGCTGGCATCCGGTCGGCGCGAAGGCGCAGCAAGCCATCAGCAAACAGCCAACCGTTCAGGTTCACGTCAGCGTCGCGTGGCGCACCCCGCAATTCTGGCTGCTGTGGCTGGTGCTGTGGCTCAACGTTACCGCCGGGATTGGCATTCTCGGCATGGCCTCGCCGATGCTGCAGGAGATTTTTGCCGGTAAGCTACTATCACTGGATCTGGGCTGGCAGGAACTTAATACAGAACAGCTGAAGCGCATCGCGACGATGGCGGCGGGATTTACCGGGCTGCTCAGCCTGTTTAATATTCTGGGGCGCTTTTTCTGGGCTTCTGTTTCCGATATGTGCGGCAGGAAAGCCACCTTCGCGCTGATCTTCTTTCTGGGAACCCTACTTTACGGCACGTTACCGTTGATTAACCACGGCGGCTACGTGGCGTTTTTTGTTTGTGCGCTCTGTGTGATTATTTCTATGTACGGCGGCGGTTTCGCGACCATCCCGGCGTATCTTGCCGACGTATTTGGCTCACAAATGGTTGGCGCGATTCATGGCCGTCTGCTGACTGCCTGGTCGGCGGCCGGGATCAGCGGCCCGGTGCTGGTCAACTATTTGCGCGAGTACCAGCTGGCGCAGGGGGTGGAACCCGCGAGAATTTATGACATCACGCTGCTGGCGTTGACTGGGTTGCTTATCATCGGCTTTATTTGTAATCAGCTGGTTCGGCCGATTCCGCAGAAATATGCCATGACCGCGGAGCAACAGCAGCAGGCGAGGGGCCTGTATACTATCAATAAAGACGCGCAGCTGAGCTGGGAACCTACGCCCGCGCCGCTGCTGCTGACGCTAAGCTGGCTGGCCGTCGGTATACCTTTGCTGTGGGGAATGGGTACCACCTTGCAACAAGCGGTGAAGTTCTTTATGTAGACCCACAGAGGCAAGCACCCAAAGGACAGGTTGGGTGCTTATTGCACAGCTATTACCAATAACGATTCCCATTCTGCGCTTCGGTGATAAACTAGCTAAATGTGATCTTTGTCATATCGTAATTACTACAGAGAAAAGAGACACTGCTATGCAACATATCATTGAGGGCTTCCTCAACTTCCAGAAAGAGATTTTCCCGCAACGCAAAGAGCTCTTCCGCAGCCTGGCGTCGAGCCAGAATCCAAAAGCGTTGTTCATCTCTTGTTCTGATAGCCGCCTGGTCCCGGAGCTGGTTACCCAGCAGGAGCCAGGGCAGCTGTTCGTTATTCGTAATGCCGGTAATATTGTGCCCTCTTTCGGGCCGGAGCCGGGCGGCGTGTCAGCCACCATTGAATATGCGGTTGTCGCCCTCGGTGTGACGGATATTGTCATCTGCGGCCACTCCAATTGCGGTGCGATGAAAGCCATCGCCACCTGCCAGTGTCTGGAACCAATGCCTGCCGTTTCCCACTGGTTGCGCTACTCCGACGCGGCGAAAGCGGTGGTTGAGAAGAAAACCTGGGCCAGCGAGACCGATAAAGTGAACGGTATGGTGCAGGAAAACGTTATTGCCCAGTTGAACAACATTAAAACGCATCCGTCGGTTGCGGTTGGCCTGCGTGACAAAACCCTGCGTCTGCACGGCTGGTTCTATGATATTGAAAGCGGCGATATTCGCGCGCTGGATAAAGACACCAAAACCTTCGTTTCACTGTCGGAAAACCCGGAAGTCTACTTCGAATAATATCCCCCAGGGCAAGGAAGCCCTGTGCATCGTAATAGATAATTCATGAGCCCATCTCATAGGTCTGTTCGTTTTTGCCTGGCTAATCAACCCCCTGCCAAGTTTCTATAATCTTTTTCTCCTGTCGATACTTTCCGTTTGGAGAACAAACGATGCAAAACCCATTGAACGCGCGCCAACAGGCGCTGATCCCGGTTGCCGCCCTGGCCGCCGAAGGCAATATCGCGGCGCTGGCCCATGCGCTGGATACCGCGCTGGACACCGGCCTGACGATAAATGAGTTAAAAGAGACGCTGGTGCAGCTGTACGCCTACTGCGGCTTTCCGCGTAGCCTGAATGCGCTCTCCTGCCTGATGAAGGTGATAACCGAGCGTCAGGTGCGAGGCGTTATTGATAACTAGGGGGCGACAGCGACCCCGTTACCGGAGAATTGGGATAGCCTGCAGGCCGGTAGCCGTAATCAGACACAGCTGGTCGGGCAAACGGTCAGCGGACCGCTATTTGAATTTGCGCCAGCTATCGACTGCTATCTGAAGGCGCATCTGTTTGGCGATATTTTCCAGCGTGACGTCCTGGATTGGCCGACGCGCGAGCTGGCGACGATCTCAATGCTGGCCGCACTATCGGGCGTGGAAAGCCAGCTGAAGAGCCATTACGCGATTAGCCTGCACAACGGCCTGACGGCGCAGCAGCTGCGTGGATTTATTGACGTGCTGGCGACAAAAGTCAGCGCCGAAATAGCGGAAAAGGCCTTGGCGGTGCTGGAGCAAGTGGCAGGTAGTTGAAGCATCGGTGGAGAGGACAACGACATTGTCTTCGCTGAAAAGCAGCGCGGCGCGCCAGAGATAAAGCCTGGCGCGTCACACTCGCACTATTATTTGCTCAGTTCGGCAGTCATATAGACGCGGTTATTGAACTGGGCGCTGGTAATTTTATAAGACGCGCCTTGCTCCGCAGCCTGGGCGGCAATTTTGGCTTCCGCACGGTCCAGGGTTGAAGCGGTTGCCGTTACGCTCTGGGCAAAAGCACCGAATGACATCAGGGACAGCACGGTAACTGCAGCAAAAGTTTTGATGGATTTCATGGTCATATTCCTTAAAGATTTTGTTTGGTGAGGAGCGCTGTTGCTCCGATGTGATAAGAATAGAACCAATGATGATTGTTTAAAATCGAAACAATTTGCCTGTCTTGTTCAAAATCACTGATGTTGTGTTTGATAGCGTAGTGGATACTCTGCAAGTGGATGGGGCAGGTTCATATTATGGCTGCCCTCAATCTCGGCAACGATGGTTTGATAACCGGCGATCCAGCGTTGCCCCTGAGCTTTGGCCTGCTGGTGTTGCAGATGGTTCATCATCATTTCCATAGACTGTCGGTCGCGCCAGTAGTAGTTGTTGATGATTCGGCCGCTGGCGGCATCATGATAGCTCTCCATACCGATAAATCCCTCCAGCGACTGGGTATAGCGCTCGATCTCGCCGTCCAGTTGATAAAAGTCATCGTCGTACTCTTTCTTCTCAAAGATAAAACTGGTTAAAAATAGTGACATTACCTGCTCCTGTGTCTGACTTTATAGGCTGATTAGCGTGGACTGGTGGCTCAAGCCGGGCATCATCTGCTCCAGCCCCCCGGTAAGCATGCGGCCGGCCTCATGCAGCGCTTCGAGCGGCATCTCTGGCAGGCTTTCCAGAATAAACCACATCTGTCGATCGCGAGCGCTCAGGCGGGTACGAACTCCCTGTCGCCAGTTCCAGCGGCGGCAGGTCACACCGCGATCGTCACGCCAAATGACTTCTCCCGGTTCCGGTGATTCAACGGCGGCTAAGCCTTCCTTCATCGTATCAAAGGGCTCAGAGCCGTCGGCGATGACCAGACGCGGCGCGCCGCAATAGGCGGCGATGTTCTCGCCGCCGACGGGAATGGCATACCGCAGACTGACGGCATTGTAGAGGTCAACGACCGGGTCAATTGCCGGCATGGCGCCATCGCGAAGTACGCGTTTACGCAACGCCTCTGCGGAACAGGGCGTACGTTTCGGTTTAGCGCCAAACGCTTTGAATACCGTAGACCATGCCGCGAGATGGTCCTCCGCCCATGCGGGCTCTCCGGCTAATACTGCCTGACAGGCTGACGCCAGCGCGGCTTCACCGATAGAAGCATCACTTAGCGGCGCAGCGTTGACGGTAATACTCAGTGCCCGAAACCCAGGAGCGATCCCGGCTAACTGTGGGCTAATTGACGGTAATGGGTGAGACATTGCATAATCCTGTAATGACTGATTTAGAGCATAATATCGACCGATGAATGATAAAGTCAATATAACGACCGATAACGGTAACGATCTAAGCCGCATTAATGAGGCGGTATCGCGGCGTATTAAGCAGTTTCGACGCGAAAAGAAGATCTCTCTCGACGAGCTTTCCCGTCGCGCCGGCGTCAGTAAAGGGATGCTGGTGGATATCGAAGGGTGTAGGGCGAATCCCAGTATCGCACTGTTGTGCAAAATCGCTGCGGCGATGGGGGTGTCGGTGGCGGAGTTTGTCAACGTTGCCAGTGAGCCGATGGTTCATCTTATCGACCGTGATGCGATTCCGGTATTATGGCGCGGCGAGCAGGGCGGCAGCGCCAGGCTGCTGGCCGGCACCAGCGGACCGGATATGCTTGAACTCTGGCAGTGGCGGATGTTGCCTGGCGAATCGTTCCGTTCACCGGGGCATCCGGCCGACACCTGGGAACTGCTATACGTGACCGAGGGAGAACTCACCCTTACGGTGAATAATGACCCATATCAGGTGGCTGAAGGGTGTTCTGCGGTAGCACGTACCGATGTGCCACATGAATATTGTAATGTTAGCGAGTTACCCGTCGTCTTTACCATGACGGTGTATGAGAAAGGGCGCTGACGCGGACTCTGGCGTAATGCTGGCTTCACCACTACGCTGAATAATTCACGCCCTGGATAGATATAGCCTCCAGGGGAACGCGGTGAGCCAGAGGAAGCCTTATGAGTGAAGTCAAAATTGTTGCCACGCTGACCCCCCATCCTGAATATATCGACACCATCAGAAATGCGGCATTAGCCATGGTGCCGCCGACGCACAGAGAAGCAGGGTGCCTGCAATATGACCTGCACGAAAGCCGGGAGATCCCTGATGTCAGGCAGCTTTCCCGGCAAGGAAAGATCTCATTTGTGTTTATTGAGCGTTGGCGCTCGGAAGACGATCTAAAACAGCACGTTGCGATGCCGTATCATGACGATTTTCTGGCGATTCTGGAGGGGAAACTGGAGAGTATTCAGGTACAGCGACTGATGTCGTTATAGATAAAAGCAAGAGGAAAGAAGAGAAGTGCGCACCAAATCAATAATGATTGAAATGGTGCGTCCGAGTGGACTCGAACCACCGACCCCCACCATGTCAAGGTGGTGCTCTAACCAACTGAGCTACGGACGCATATGGTGCGTTTAATTGGACTCGAACCAACGACCCCCACCATGTCAAGGTGGTGCTCTAACCAACTGAGCTATGAACGCAATGTTGTGGTGACAACGGGGACGCATATTAACGGCAGGGAGGCCGTGTGGCAAGAGGCAAACGTCACTTTTCTTGCAGAATAGACGCGTTTGCAGAACTTTTATCCATATCGCCCATATTTTACTGATGATAAAGGATATTTCTTCAACAATGTCCTGCTCCGTTGCGTTTTTCTGCCCGGATTGGCAGGGGAGACGCTCACCGACTTTATGCTAGAGTGTGCGGCAAATAAACGACGGAGCGCAGTAATGAAAGCAATTGGCATTTTTTGTGGTTCTTCTACCGGGGAAAACCCGATTTATCAGGTTTACGCGCAACAGGTTGGCAAGGCGCTGGCGCAAGCCGGGGTGGAGCTTGTGTATGGCGGCGGTAAAGTAGGACTCATGGGCGCCGTGGCAGATGCTGCAATAAAACACGGCGGGCGGGTCATTGGCGTGATGCCGCGCGGGCTGGTGGAGCGTGAGATTGCGCATAGCGGATTAAGCGAGCTGCATGTCGTTGAGAATATGCATGAGCGCAAAAACAAAATGTCGCTGCTGGCGGACGGCTTCATTGCCATGCCGGGTGGAGCCGGAACGCTGGAAGAGATTTTTGAACAGTGGACCTGGGCGCAGCTCGGTATTCATGAAAAGCCCTGTGCTTTCCTGAACGTGAACGGCTATTACAACCCGCTGCAGGCGATGGCGGAAAAAATGGCCGCCGAAGGGTTTATGCATCGCCGCTATGCTGAGATGCTGACTTTTAGCGATGATGTACAGGAGATTTTAACCGCATTCCATCGCTATACGCCGCCGCAGCGCAAATGGCTTGCGAAGTAGCGCTATTAAAGGGCAAACCGTTTTAACGGCTTGCCCTTTTCTTTAGCGTTTCTGGTTAACGCGCGGCGCGCTGCAGGATCACGCTTGACGGCTGACGTTGCAGGAAGCGCATGCGCAGCATCATCATGATGGCAGCGGAGGTCAGGCCGATGATAAAGCCGCACCAGAAACCCGCAGGCCCCATCCGTGGCACCACAATATCCGTCAGCGCCAGCAGATAACCGCTTGGCAGGCCAAGTACCCAGTAAGCGGTGAAGGTAATAAAGAAGATCGACCGCGTATCTTTATAACCGCGCAGAATACCGCTGCCGATCACCTGAATGGAGTCGGAAATCTGATAAATCGCCGCCAGCAGCATCAGCTGTGAGGCCAGTAGCACCACCTCAGGGTTATCGTTGTACAGCAGAGCAATCTGCTTACGCATCAGGATCGTGAAAATCGCGGTGATCATTGCCATGCAGACGCCCACGCCGACCCCGGTACGCGCGGAGGTCTGGGCATCCAGCGTCGAGCCCTGGCCGAGACGAAAACCAACGCGGATTGTTACCGCCGCCGCCAGCGAGAGCGGAAGAACGAACATCAGCGAACTGAAGTTAAGGGCGATTTGATGCCCTGCGACATCGATAATCCCCAATGGCGAAACCAGCAGCGCCACAACCGCGAACAGCGTGACTTCAAAAAACAGCGCCAGCGCGATTGGCAACCCCAGCTGTACCAGCCGTTTTAATACCGAAAAATCAGGTTTACTGAAACGCTCAGCGCAGCGGATATCGCGCATTGAGCGCGCGCGGCGCACCCAGGTCAGCATGCTGGCAAACATGACCCAGTAGACCGAGGCGGTCGCGACCCCGCAGCCGATGCCGCCAAGTTCCGGCATACCGAAATGACCATAGATAAAAATGTAGTTCACTGGAATGTTGACCAGCAGGCCGATAAAACCCATCACCATCCCGGGCTTAGTTTTTGCCAGCCCTTCGCACTGGTTACGCGCGACCTGGAAGAACAGATAGCCTGGCGCGCCCCATAGCAGCGCACGCAGATACCCCACCGCTTTGTCGGCAAGCTGTGGGTCGATGTTGTGCATCGAGCTGATGATATAGCCTGCGTTCCACAGCACCACCATCACCAGTACGGAGACAAAGCCCGCCAGCCAAAAGCCCTGGCGTACCTGCTGGGCGATACGATCGCGGCGACCGGAGCCATTAAGTTGGGCGATAACCGGCGTTAGCGCCAGCAGCAGACCGTGGCCAAACAGGATGGCAGGTAGCCAGATCGAGGTGCCGATAGCCACGGCGGCCATATCGGTTGCGCTGTAGCCGCCGGCCATCACCGTATCGACAAAGCCCATCGCCGTCTGGGCGACCTGCGCCAGAATGACCGGGATAGCCAATGCTAATAACTGACGCGCTTCTATAAAGTACTTCTGCACGTGAACACCTTTATATTGTTGTTATTTTGAGACTAAAAAAGCCGCCTTAAATGGCAGCAAGAAGAAAAAACAGGAGGAATTTCCAGTCTATTGTAGCGAGGATTAGCCATTAAGCCAGTGAAAAAATGGTGGGGGCACGATGCGCGCTGGCAACCTGTTTGGCCAACTGTTATTGTTCCGCGTATATATAACGGTAATGATACCGTCACGATTCTCAACAGGAGCAAAGTATGTTTACTGGTATTGTACAGGGGACTGCGAAAGTGGTGTCCATCGATGAGAAACCGAATTTCCGCACCCACGTGGTGGAGCTGCCGGCGCATATGCTCGATGGCCTGGAGACCGGTGCTTCGGTGGCGCACAATGGCTGTTGCCTGACCGTTACCGAAATTGACGGCCCGCGAATCAGCTTTGACTTGATGAAAGAGACGCTGCGTATCACTAATCTTGGCGCTATCCATGAAGGCGATATGGTCAACGTCGAGCGAGCAGCGAAATTCAGTGATGAAATCGGCGGCCATTTGATGTCCGGCCATATTATGACCACCGCCGAAGTCGTTAAAATCCTCACCTCGGAAAACAATCGCCAGATTTGGTTTAAGGTACAGGACCCGGCGCTGATGAAATATATCCTGTATAAAGGGTTCATTGGCGTGGACGGTATTAGCCTGACGGTTGGTGAAGTGACCCCGACTCGTTTCTGCGTGCATCTTATTCCGGAAACGCTGCAGCGCACCACGCTTGGGGTGAAAAAACTCGGCGATAAAGTAAATATCGAAATCGATCCGCAAACTCAGGCGGTGGTGGATACCGTGGAACGCGTGCTGGCGGCAAAAGAAGCGGCGCAAAAAAGCGCGGAAGAATAATAAAAAAGCCCCCGCAGAAATACATTTCTACGGGGGCTTTTTTTAGCGAGTCTAGCGGGCTACGCGCAGGCCATGTTCAACACCGCGCGAGAAGACGACTTGCCAGAGCTGAATGTCGCGGGCGCGGAAAGCACCCGCGCAGGCATTCAGGTAATAGGTAAACATGCGTTTGAAACGGTCTGAATAGTTATCGGCAATATCCGGCCAACTGGCAAGAAAACGCTCGTACCAGGCCATCAAGGTGGTGTCATAATCGGCACCAAAGTTATGCCAATCTTCCATCACAAAATGCTTCTCGCTGGCATCGGCGATATGGCGTACCGACGGCAGGCAACCGTTAGGGAATATATATTTATTAATCCACGGGTCGACGTTGTGATCGGTAATCTTTGAACCAATGGTGTGTAGCAGAAAACGACCGTTTGGTTTTAAATTACGATCGACAACTTCAAAATAAGTGGCGTAATTTTTAGGCCCAACGTGCTCGAACATCCCGACGGAGACGATACGGTCAAAACTTTCGTGAAGATCGCGATAGTCCTGCAGCAGAATATTGACATCTAATCCTGCACAGCGCTCCTGTGCCATTTTTTGTTGTTCGGCCGAAATGGTCACGCCCGTCACACTGACGTTATAGTTTTTGGCCATGTAATAGGCCAGTCCGCCCCAACCGCAACCGATATCCAGCACTTTCATTCCTGGCTCAAGCTGCAGTTTGCGACAGATAAGATCTAATTTATCCTGCTGCGCCTGTTCCAGATTTTCGGCCTCTTTCCAGTATCCGCAGGAATATTGCATATAGGGATCGAGCATGCGGTGGAAAAGGTCGTTGCCTAAATCGTAGTGTTCTTTACCAACAATCCAGGCGCGTTTTTTGCTTTGCAGATTAAACAGGCGAGCGCCAGCGATACGTAGCGTATCTTTGAAGTGGTGGGGGAGTTGCTTATCCAGCCCGGCGCGCAATACCTTGTGAAAGAATATATCCAGGCGTTCGCATTCCCACCAGCCGTCCATATAGCTTTCGCCTAATCCGAGAGACCCTTCTTGTAACACGCGTTTAAAAAAGAGCGGGTTTTTTACCCGGATATCGGAGGGTGCGGAACCATTGATCTCAATTCCGGCACGGCCCAATAATTCAGCTGCAATCCGGTACCAATCATCGTTTGGTACACTTACTTCTTCTATACACGATGAACTCATAGCTTCTCCATCACGCCCAAGTGATCAGAACCTTAAAACAGCGTAGACGCTTTTTTGGCTTTGTGAGAAATCTCACGAAAAAATCGTGAGGGTGCTATCCGACGTAGAACAGAGGAAGGGAGATAACCCTTGCCGAAAGGCCTTCCATGGTGAAACGGGCTGCTTCCTGCCCCCGTTAATATCTAAAAAACTTTCTATTTATGTGATGCCGGATCCAGTATAGGCCGCTAAAAACCGCCTTTCAATAAAAATATATTAGCAGGCTAATTACTGGTCCGGGAGATGCTTTAAAAAATCATCAAGCGTGAGACGATTCGTTCACTAACTGCACGCGTCGTTGCTGCATCCAGAAACCGATGCCTGCCAGAACGATGGAAATCAGCATCACGCTGGTGGTGGTCAGAAGCGGAGTGGCGATAAGGCTTGAGACCAGCAGGCTTGCCAGGAAACAGAGGCCAAGCTGCAGCGTATTCTGCAGAGCGGCGGCGCGCCCGGTTGCCTGTGGAAAAGGTTTCAGCGCCTGGGCGACGACGATAGGGTAAATCCCGCCATTCACAATCGCCATGATGCAAAACGGAACCATTAGCGCAACCAGTGACGGATGATTCTGTATCCCGGCAAGCCAGGTCGCCGCCACGCTCAGCGCAAAAACAACCAGCAGCCAGGGCAGCATCTGATGACCCTGCCATTTTTGCAGCGCCGCGCGGCAGCCGTAACCGCCGATCAGGAAGGCGATAGTTTGCGGCACGTAGCTAAGACCAATCACCGTTGGGCCATAGCCCATTTCATGGAGGATAAACGGCGAACCGGTGAGCCAGGCGAAGAAGCTGGCGGAACACGCCGCATAAATGAGCACGTTACCGCTATATTCACGTGAACGCAGCAGGGACATAAAGGTAAGTTTCTGCTGGGTTTCGCCAGCAGGTTTGACGACCGCCTTCAGACGAAAAGCCGGCAGCATCAACAGTAAGGTGATAGCGAACAGGGTGGCGAAGATAGCCTGCCATTCCAGATGAACTAACAGCCAGCTGCCGAGTAACGGCGCCAGCGCCGGAGAGAGCCCGACCAGCGGCATGATCGTTGCGAAAATGCGGTTGGTGCGCTGGGCCGGATAGTAGTCGGTCACCATCGCCTGCCAGGTCACCGCGGCGGCGCATACGCCGATCGCCTGGACAAAACGCAGTACCAGCATCAGCGTCGCGTCGCGTACCCACAGCATCCCAAGGCAGCCAAGAGCGAAGATAGCCAGCCCGGCGAGCAGAATCGGTTTCCGGCCATAGCGGTCCGACAGTGGCCCCCAGAACAACTGGCCGAGCGCGAAGCCAGCGAGGAATAAGCTCAGGCTGGCGCTAACCGATGCGGCAGAAGTGTTGAGGTCTTGCTGAATGGCGGCAAAGGCCGGTAGATACATGTCGGTGGCCAGAAAGCCAAGCACGCTCAGGCCGCCCAGCCACACTAAAAATCCTTTCCCAGGTTGTTGCATAACGTTCTCTTTCTACTGATGCAGGTACGATGCCGCAGAGTGTAGGGAGTGTAATCCGCCTTGTGAAACGCTATTATTTGTCACATGCATTCAAAAATTTTGCAGGCAGAATATGTGGTCTGAATATTCCTTAGAAGTGGTTGATGCTGTAGCGCGTAACGGGAGTTTCAGCGCCGCGGCGCAGGAGCTACACCGCGTACCTTCGGCGGTGAGCTATACGGTGCGACAGCTGGAGGAGTGGCTGGCGGTTCCGCTTTTTGAACGTCGCCATCGTGATGTTGAATTGACCCCCGCCGGGCACTGGTTTTTGCAGGAAGGGCGTTCTGTTATCAAAAAAATGCAGATCACCCGCCAGCAGTGCCAGCAAATTGCTAACGGCTGGCGCGGCCAGCTGTCCATTGCGGTGGACGATATCGTTAAACCGGCGCGGATGCGCCAGATGATCGTTGATTTTTATCGCCATTTTAGCGATGTCGAACTGATCGTTTTTCAGGAAGTTTTCAACGGCGTCTGGGATGCGTTAGCCGATGGGCGGGTAGAACTCGCTATCGGCGCGACGCGTTCGATACCGGTGGGAGGGCGTTACGCTTTTCGCGATATGGGGATGCTGAACTGGCACTGTGTCGTCGCCAGCAGTCATCCGCTGGCACAGATGGAAGGGCCGCTCAGTGATGACGTGTTGCGCAACTGGCCGTCCCTGGTGCGCGAAGATACCTCACGCTCGCTGCCGAAGCGCACAACCTGGCTGCTGGATAACCAGAAGCGGGTGGTGGTGCCAGATTGGGAATCTTCAGCCACCTGTCTTTCGGCAGGATTGTGCGTCGGGATGGTGCCAGGCCATTTCGCCCGCCCGCATATCGATAGCGGGGAGTGGACGGCCTTGACGCTGGAAAACCCATTCCCGGATGCCGCCTGCTGCTTGACCTGGCAACAAAGCGATGCTTCACCCGCTTTAAGCTGGCTGCTTGACTATCTTGGCGACAGCGAAACGTTGAATCGGGAGTGGTTGCGGGCGCCGGAATAACCGGCGCCGGAGGAAGGTGTTAGCGGCGATAATCGACGAACGGGCCGTCGGCTACCGAGCGGCGCTCGATAAGACGTGGATGCACCTCGATGGACTGCGACTCTTCGCGTTTATTAACGATACGATCGAGCAGCATATTGAATGCCGCTTCCCCGAGCGAGTCCTTCGGCTGGTGAATGGTGGTCAGCGCCGGGCTGAAGTAGCGGGCGTTACGCACGTTATCATACCCGATCAGCGAAATGTCCTGCGGCACGCGCAGGCCCATTTCGTCGGCGGCGCAGATAGCGCCCATCGCCATGATGTCGCCGCCGCAGAACACGGCGGTTGGGCGATGCTGCTGATTAAGGATCTGCTGCATGGCGCGGTAGCCGGATTCCGGTTCAAAGTCACCCTGAACAATCCAGTTTTCCGGCACATTGATATGCGCTTCTTTCATCGCCTGCATGAAGCCGGCAAGGCGCCCGGCGCCAGTGTTGCGCTCAAGCGGGCCCGGAATAACGCCAATTTCACGATGGCCGCGTTCAATCAGGTAACGGCCGGCAATGTAGCCGCCTTCAAAGGCATTATCAATAACCGAGTCGGTAAAGTCCGCTTTGGCTTCGCCCCAGTCCATCACCACCATCGGAATATGACGATACTCTTCAAGCATACTGAGTACGGACTCCGGGTACTCGGAACACATCACCAGCAGGCCGTCAACGCGCTTTTGCGCCATCATCGACAAGTAGGCGCGCTGTTTTTCCGGATCGTTCCAGGCGTTGCCCAGAATCAGGGTATAGCCTTTCTGGAAGCAGCTCTTTTCTACGGATTCGATAATTTCAGCGAAATAGGCCGCTTCGCTGCTGGTGGCCAGCAGACCGATCGATTTAGTGTGATTGACTTTCAGGCTGCGAGCCACGGCGCTTGGCGAATAGTGGAGTTCTTTAATTGCCGCCCACACCGCATTGCGCGTCTCTTCCGCCACGAAACGGGTTTTGTTAATCACATGTGATACAGTTGTAGTGGAAACGTTTGCGCGTTTCGCTACATCTTTAATAGTTGCCATTACTTCTCACTCCAGACCTTGACCTGATCGTCTGATTATCGATACGTAAACGTTTGCCTATACACACCCTGTATACAATGCTCAACATTGCAACACCTGGGAAAACGACACAGAACGACAGGAAGGGGTCAATGGCCGATACGCTTTCAAATTAGCGTGGGATTTTGTCCTATCTCGCGGCAAAGGGGAAGAGCAAAAATGTGCATCACTCTAAATCCGGGAAGATTTTTGCATATTTTTGTGCAAAAATGAGCAAGCTCACTTTCTATGTGGGGATAATCAGGGGAGAAAATTGATGGACACAAATTTAAAGTTTTCGCTGACAACGACGGTTATTGTTTTGGGTCTGATCGTCGCCGCCGCGTTGACCGCGGTACTGCACTGATTCCAGCAGGGAGGGGGCTTCCCCTCCCATCCCGCCATTATTAGCAAATCTGCAAAAATCTTTTGTCATTTCGTTTACTTCTGTTTTTCTGTGATTGATGTCATGCTTTTGGCTTCTGATGTAATGCCGTGTCCTGAATCGGCCTGATGGAGTCTCTGAATGAAAATCAACTTTCCCTTACTCGCGTTGGCGATCGGTGCCTTTGGTATCGGTACCACCGAGTTTTCCCCGATGGGATTACTGCCGGTTATCGCCAAAGGCGTCGATGTTTCTATTCCGGCCGCGGGGATGCTGATTAGCGCCTATGCCATTGGCGTGATGGTCGGCGCGCCGTTAATGACGTTGCTGCTATCGCATCGCGCTCGCCGCAATGCATTGATCTTCCTGATGGGGATCTTCACCCTCGGCAACGTGCTCTCTTCTATTGCGCCAGATTACACGACGCTACTGCTGTCGCGTATTATCACCAGCCTCAATCATGGCGCGTTCTTCGGCCTTGGCTCAGTCGTTGCCGCAAGCGTGGTGCCAAAACACAAACAGGCCAGCGCGGTCGCGACCATGTTTATGGGGCTGACCATTGCCAATATCGGCGGCGTACCGGCTGCCACCTGGCTTGGCGAAACCATCGGTTGGCGAATGTCTTTCCTCGCCACGGCGGGTCTGGGGTTAATTGCGATGGTCAGTCTGTGGTTCTCCCTGCCGAAGGGTAGCGCCGGCGAGCGTCCGAACGTGAAGCGCGAGCTGTCGGTGTTGATGCGTCCTCAGGTACTCTCTGCGCTGTTGACTACCGTGCTGGGCGCCGGGGCGATGTTCACGCTGTATACCTATATTTCTCCGGTACTGCATACCATCACCCACGCTTCACCGCTGTTTGTTACCGCCATGCTGGTGTTGATCGGCGTCGGTTTCTCGCTTGGCAACTATCTGGGTGGTAAATTTGCCGACCGTTCAGTCTCCGGAACGCTGAAAGGGTTCCTGTTGTTACTGATTGCCATCATGTTGGCCATTCCGTTGCTGGCGCAATCGCAACTGGGTGCTGCCGTCAGCATGGTCGTTTGGGGCGCGGCAACCTTCGCGGTGGTTCCACCGCTGCAGATGCGGGTAATGCGCGTGGCGCACGAAGCGCCGGGCCTGTCATCGTCGGTTAACATTGGCGCTTTCAATCTCGGTAATGCGTTGGGTGCGGCGGCGGGCGGCGCGGTGATATCCGGCGGTCTCGGTTATGCTTTTGTGCCGGTGATGGGGGCGATTATTGCCGGGCTGGCATTAGCGGTGGTGCTGTTTGGCGGGCGTTCACAACCAGAAGAAGCATTAGCGAATAACTAAGTCGCACTAAGAAAAAACCGCAGCGGGGTAACCCCGCTGCGGTTTTATTTTATGCTGCCAGGTTGGCGGCAACAAATTTCCAGTTTACCAGCGCCCAGAAGTGTTCCAGATAATTTGGACGGGCATTGCGGTAGTCGATGTAGTAGGCGTGTTCCCAGACATCAACGGTCAACAGCGGCGTCGCATCGGTAGTCAGCGGAGTGCCGGCGTTGCTGGTGGAGACGATAGCCAGGCTGCCGTCAGCGTTTTTAACAAGCCAGGTCCAGCCTGCGCCGAAGTTTTTCGCCGCGGCATCGGTGAATTTCGCTTTAAAATCAGCGAAGCTACCGAAAGATTTGTTAATCGCTGCGGCCAGTTCGCCTTCCGGCTCACCGCCGGCGTTCGGCGCCAGGCAGTTCCAGTAGAAAGTGTGGTTCCAGACCTGCGCTGCGTTGTTGAAGACGCCGCCTTCAGAAGAGCGAACGATCTCTTCCAGAGATTTGCCTTCAAAAGCAGTGCCTTTGATCAGGTTGTTGAGGTTGGTCACGTAGGCCTGGTGATGTTTACCGTAATGGTATTCCAGGGTTTCTGCGGAAATGTGCGGCGCCAGGGCGTCTTTTGCATATGGTAATGCAGGTAATTCGAACGACATTGCTACTCTCCTTATAACTTTTTGTTTTTTCTCACATTAATTAGGTGAATGTTCACCTGAATATCGTATTTA
The DNA here is from genome assembly GCF_040064335.1 of Klebsiella sp. CN_Kp088. Taxonomy (NCBI): domain Bacteria; kingdom Pseudomonadati; phylum Pseudomonadota; class Gammaproteobacteria; order Enterobacterales; family Enterobacteriaceae; genus Klebsiella; species Klebsiella sp. CN_Kp088. The sequence goes on from NZ_JBEAIQ010000001.1 coordinate 37,584, forward strand.
CTGTGTAACGCTGTCGCGAGTGTTACATGTTATTGTGTTGAGAATGTTAACATTTGCTGAAGTCAGTTAAAAGACTTACAACAACAAAGGTTATTCATTGCTAACGCGACTGATTAAGCCTTCGCCAGTCTGGCGCATGGCGAGCGATATGATTCGCAAATTCCCCATCGACGCTCCTGCCTACGACTAAAACGCTGCGTATTTTCATCGCCTGTTATCTTTTTAGATCGATATAAAACATTAGCTTGCGGGCATTATGCGTAATGGGAATGACTTTCATGCCCAATAATCATTGGGATTAATTTTAATTGTATGACAAATATAATTATCTCTGCAGGCAACGAACCTCGGAGCAAAAAATCGTTATTGAACAAGCATAAAGCTCATAATTGATGGATGAGAAGAGATGGCGCATAAACATGAAATGGTCAGCGGACATATTATTCCGATCGTCATAGATATCATCGAGTGGATCGAAGACAACATTTTTACCGCGCTACCCGTCACCGCAATCTCAAGGAAATCGGGTTATTCGCACTGGTACTTTCAGCGCCAGTTCGCGCTGATTACCGGTTATACGCTGGGAACATATGTTAGCCGACGCAAAATGACCATTGCCGCCGGTATTCTCAAACAGACGCAGGATTCGGCGTTGAGTATCTCATTGCTGCTCGGGTTTGAAGGCCAGGCGACATTTTGCCGTACTTTCCGTCGTCATTTTGGTATGTCGCCGACCAGCTACCGCCGTCACCCCGCGCAACTGGAGGAACGAATGCAGTATCCGCTGAATCTGGAAGAGGTGGGGAATGTACAGAAGAGCGGTTTGCCGGCGCAGCGGCAAACCGGGGTCTGCGCCTCTTAACGAATGGTTTTTGGCGTCATTACGCGGCGCGCGCCGACGTAGTGGCGAACCCAATAATCTTCGCTCAGGGAGGTTATCTGAATATCACGGCCGGTACGCGGCGACTGGATAAACTTACCGTTTCCAACGTAAACGCCTACGTGGTCGGCGGTGCCGCGTCCGCGGGTGCGGAAGAAGACCAGATCGCCGCTTTGCAGTTCATCGCGGTCAACCGGGCGGGCATCGCGCAGGTGGTACATTTCGTTAGCGGTGCGCGGAATATGAATTTTTACCAGATCTTTATAGGCGTAATAAACCAGCCCGCTGCAGTCGAAACCGGTACGCGGTGAGGAGCCTCCCCAGCGATAAGGTTTGCCTAGCTGATCCATGAGTTTATTCATGGCAGTGCTTTGCGCTTTTTGCACTCGGGCTTTGTGCGCATCGGCAATCGTCAGATTCGGTTCATCAGCGACAGGTTTACAACGTTTTTTGTAGCCTTTACGCACCACGCATTTGCTTTTCACGCTGTTCAACGCCAGCGTCGATGCTTCGCTGGATTTTACCGTTTTCGCACACTGCTTTTTATAGCCTTTACGCAACACGCATTTTTTAGTGGCGCCGGCGACTTGACGATTAAGCGCGGTTTGGCTTGCTGCGGTAGTACGAGTAGGGGACTTCGCGCTTGAGGTTTTTTTACGGGTAGTTTTAGCGGTGGATTTGGATTTATTTTGCGTTGCTTTCTTCTTACGCTCGGCGGTGGAGCCTTTCGCCGGGTGCGCCTTCGGCGTAGCCGAAGCGTGCGTATGCCCTGAAGCATGCGCCAATGGCGTAAGCGAGATAGATGTAAACAGTAATGCACAGAGCGATATCGCGATTTTATTGAGCCGCGCCACTGAGCAATCCCCTGATTAAATTACAGACATATACTAATGCCTGACGGTGAATGACAAACCGGAATGATTCTAAAGCATAAAAAGCCAGAAAGTTAATACTCTTTTGTATCTAAAATGTCGTTTGGTTAACGATTGCAAAAAAATGAGTCAGACAATCACCGCCTCGTACAGAAAGTGCGCAACTCGCCCCGCGGTGACGTTACAAAGTGATATTTTTAAGGCAACTTCAGACGACAGAAGATAAAATGTGGCGAGTGAAAAAAATGTTATTATCGGTCCTGCGTCCAGGACGCTACAATGACAAATTACTGCCGTAAAGATGTTTAAGGAAGCACGACAATGAGCACCACTCTAGAAACGATCCAACGTCAAATCGCTGAAAACCCGATCCTGCTGTACATGAAAGGCTCTCCGAAGCTGCCGAGCTGCGGTTTCTCCGCTCAGGCAGTGCAGGCGCTTTCCGCTTGCGGCGAACGTTTTGCCTACGTAGATATCCTGCAGAACCCGGATATTCGCGCTGAACTGCCGAAATACGCTAACTGGCCGACCTTCCCGCAGCTGTGGGTTGACGGTGAACTGGTTGGCGGTTGCGACATCATCATCGAAATGTATCAGCGCGGCGAACTGCAGCAGCTGATCAAAGAAACGGCTGCAAAGCACAACGCTGACGAGCCGAAAGCAGAGTAATTCTTTGCTGCAAAAGAAAAAGCGACTTCTCCGGAAGTCGCTTTTTTTATCGCTTACGCTTCAGGTACAGGTAACGGCCAGCCGCCAAGGCGCTTCCAGCGGTTGACGATTTCGCAGAATAGCTGGGCGGTTTGCTCGGTATCGTACAACGCAGAATGGGCCTTGCTGCCATCAAACTCCATGCCGGCGGCGATGCAGGCTTTAGACAATACCGTTTGCCCTAAGGCCAACCCGCTCAACGCGGCGGTATCGAAGGTCACGAAAGGATGGAACGGGTTGCGTTTCAACCCGGCGCGCTCGGCGGCGGCCATCGTAAAGCTGTGATCGAAAGTCGCGTTATGCGCCACCATAATCGCGCGGCTACAATCGCTCTCTTTCATTCCTTTGCGAACCATTTTAAAAATGGCGTGCAGCGCATCGTATTCACTTATCGCGCCGCGCTCCGGATCGTTTGGGTTAATTCCATTGAAAGCCAGCGCTTCCGGCTGCAGGTTGGCCCCTTCGAAGGGAGCCACGTGAAAATGCAGCGTTTCGTCCGGCATCAGCCAGCCCTGCTCATCCATCTTCAACGTAATAGCGGCGATCTCCAGCAGGGCGTCGGTTTTGGCATTAAACCCGGCGGTTTCAACATCAATTACCACAGGATAAAAACCGCGAAAACGGCCGCACAGACCATTAAGTTGAGCGTTCTCGGACATCAGATTCTCTTAGCTGGAAAAAAGTAGCGCGCATTATGGCAAATTTTGCCGCGGCTTGCAGCAGGAAGGGAGAAAACATCGGGCGCGAACGCGCCCGAATTAACTTAGTTGCCGAGACCTTTTCCGGCATCTTTCTCTTCGATCAGCTCAATTTTGTAGCCGTCCGGATCTTCAACAAAGGCGATAACCGTGCTGCCGCCTTTAACCGGGCCAGCTTCGCGAGTGACATTGCCGCCATTCTGGCGAATACGCTCGCACGCTTGCGCCGCGTTGTCGACGCTCAGCGCAATATGGCCATAGGCGGTACCGAGTTCGTAGCTATCCACGCCCCAGTTATAGGTCAGTTCGATAACCGCGGTATCGCTCTCTTCGCCGTAGCCGACGAAAGCCAGCGAGTATTTATATTCAGGGTTTTCGCTGGTACGCAGCAGCTTCATGCCCAGCACGTTGGTGTAAAACTCAATAGAACGTTGCAGGTCGCCAACGCGCAGCATGGTGTGAAGTAAGCGCATAATTTCCCCTATGCAGTTTGTTTTGATACATCAGAGTCTTGAGTATAGCGGCGTTGGTACGCCGCTATCAATGGAGGGATTACAGGGTTGGATAATCGGTATAACCTTCCGCGCCGCCGCCGTAGAAGCTTTCCGGGCGCTGCGGGTTAAGCGCCGTTTTCTTCTGCAGACGCGCCACCAGATCCGGGTTAGCGATGTAATCGCGGCCAAAGGCCACGGCATCGATCAGTCCTTTATTGATAAGGTCGTTGGCTTTCTCCACCGTATAGGCGCCAGCGCCGATAATCGCGCCCGGGAAGCGATCGCGAACTTTCTGACGGAATTCGTCGCTGTACGGCTGGCCGCCGGCCCAGTCTGGTTCGGACATGTGCAGATAAGCGATACCGCGTTTTGCCAGCTGCTCAATAAGATAGAGCGCATCGGCTTCTTCGTTCGGGCCGTTATCGACGTTCTGGAAACTACCGATTGGCGACACGCGAATGCCGATACGATCGGCGCTCCACTCTTTACTGACGGCATCGACCACTTCCAGCACCAGGCGGGCGCGATTCTCAACGCTGCCGCCGTACTGGTCGGTACGCTGGTTAGAAGAAGGCGACAGGAACTGGTGCAGCAGATAGCCATGCGCGGAGTGCAGCTCTACCAGGTCGAAGCCGACATCGCGGGCATTGCCTACCGCCTGACGGAAGTCATCCACGATCCCTGGGATTTCGTCTGTTTCCAGCGCGCGCGGCATCGACGTATCGACGCGAATGGCATGACCGTTTTCATCACGCAGCGAAGTACGCGTACCTGCGCTCAGCGCCGATGGCGCAACCGGCGCCGCGCCTCCCGGCTGCAGGCTATTATGGGAAATGCGGCCGGTGTGCCACAGTTGCACGGCGATATGACCGTTTTCAGCATGAACGCCAGCGGTGATTTTTTGCCATGCGGCCATTTGCTCTGCGCTATGTAGGCCCGGCGCGCCGGCATAGCCTTTCGCCTGGGCGGAAATTTGCGTCGCTTCGGTGATAATCAGGCCGGAGCTGGCGCGCTGACGATAATACTCAGCCATCAGCGGAGTAGGGATGTCGCCTGGTTCGATGCTGCGCAGACGGGTCAGCGGAGCCATAAATACGCGGTTAGGTACGGTCACCGCACCGACTTTTAACGGGCTGAACAATTTAGATTCTGACATAATGACTCCTGAGTAGACCGGTCGTCTTGTAACTGGTTAAATAAAACGCCTGTTAAACCGCAGGCGCTGCAATGATTTGTTTGGCGTGAGCAAGGGCGCTTTCCAGCGGCGTTGCGCTACGCGTAATTTTGGCCTGTAAATTGGCTCCCAACCACAACGAGTACAGCACCTGTGAAAGGGTGATAGCTTCCCCCTCAAACAACAGGCTACCCTCCAGACGGCCCTTTTCCAGCGCTTCGCCCAATAGGGCGATAATCTGGCTGGCGCCTTTATCCATGGCAGTACGCATATCTTCCGACAGGTCGCACACCTCCGCCGACAGCTTCACGGTTAAGCAACCGCTGATAATGCCCTGTTGGCAAAACTGATTCAGCGTGTGCTGATAGTAGGCCAGCAGTCGGTCGCGGTAGTTGCCTTCGCCATGGTCAAAGTGATCAACCAGGCGCTGCAGATAGCCGGTGTAGTGATGTTCAAGCAGCGCGACGCCGAAGGCTTCTTTTGAGCGAAAGTAGTGATAGAAAGAGCCTTTCGGCACTTCCGCCGTTTTCAGAAGTTCACTTAAGCCCATGCCGGTAAAACCACGATGCATGCATAGTTGCTCGCCGGTGATGAGGATGTGTTCTCGGGTATCGCATTCGCTGTGTCTGTTCATGGAGCACACTGTAGTAGACCGATTGGTCTAATGCAAGCAAAATGATCGTTAGCGCGAATACGAAGACAACAAAAGTTGCGCACTGGCGGTGGAACGTCTTCAATGAGAGACAGAGAGAAAATACAGGAGAGCGGTGGTGGCAGAGCAGCTGGAGTTTTTCCCGGTACAAAGTCCGTGCCGGGGAATATGTCAGTCCGATGAACGCGGATATTGCCGCGGCTGTTTTCGTAGCCGGGATGAGCGCTTTAACTGGCAAAAGCTGAGCGACGCGCAAAAACAGGAGGTTCTGCGTCTGTGCCACCAGCGTCTGCTGCGTAAAATTCGCGCGACTAAGCAGGAACCGGCGGAAGAACCGCAGCAACCCTCACTGTTTTGACGACAAATATGCGTATACTCAGAACACTTTTTTGTCGAGGAAGCGTTTATGGTTCAGCGTATTGCTATGGCTCCGCAGGGGCCGGAATTTTCACGTTTTGTAATGGGCTACTGGCGTCTCATGGACTGGAAGATGTCCACCGACGCTTTGGTTGGCTTTATTGAGCAGCACCTGGATCTGGGGGTTACGACCGTCGACCACGCCGATATCTACGGCGATTATCAGTGTGAAGCCGCGTTTGGCGAAGCGCTTAAACGGGCCCCGCACCTGCGTAACCGTATGGAAATCGTCAGCAAATGCGGTATTGCGACCAAGGCGCGCGCGGAAAATACTATTGGCCACTATATTACTGACCGCGACCATATCATTCTCAGCGCCGAGCAATCCCTGCGTAATCTGGCGACCGATCATCTCGATTTACTGCTGATTCACCGCCCGGATCCGCTGATGGATGCCGATGAGGTCGCTGAGGCTTTCCTCGCGTTACATCATAGTGGGAAAGTGCGCCACTTTGGGGTATCTAACTTTACGCCGGCGCAGTTTACGCTTTTACAATCGCGCCTGCCTTTTACCCTGGCCACTAACCAGGTCGAGCTCTCGCCGGTACATCAGCCGCTGCTGCTTGACGGCACCCTCGATCAACTCCAGCAGTTGCGCATTCGCCCGATGGCCTGGTCCTGCCTCGGCGGCGGACGCCTGTTCAACGACGAAAGCTTCCAGCCGCTGCGCGACGAGCTGGCGCAAATTGCCCAGGAGCTCAACGCAGAAAGCATTGAGCAGGTGGTTTACGCCTGGGTATTGCGCTTGCCGTCGAAACCGCTGCCGATTATTGGCTCGGGGAAAATCGAGCGCGTGCGCTCAGCTATTGTGGCGGAAAAACTGCATATGACGCGCCAGCAGTGGTTCCGCATTCGTAAAGCGGCGCTGGGTTACGACGTCCCGTAAGCCTGATTACGCCTCCGGATGCCGCTACCTGGTTTACACTTATCAGGGATACGGCTAATCCGGAGGTGTTATGCAACGATGTTTACTCGCTATTTTCACTCTCGCATTTTGCGCTGGCGCTCAGGCCGCCAGTGAAGATGTCTCCCTCAATCTTGTCACCAGCCAGAGCGTTGGCCAGGCCGTCGGCAGCGTTAAAATCACTGAAACCGACAGAGGCCTTGAGTTTACGCCTGATTTACGCGCGCTTCCGCCGGGCAAACACGGCTTTCATATCCACGCAGAAGGGAGCTGCCAACCGGCGATAAAAGACGGTAAAGCGGTCGCCGCTGGCGCGGCGGGCGGTCATTTCGACCCACAACATACCGGCAAACATGAAGGGCCATTAGGGGCAGGGCATCTCGGCGATCTTCCTTTGCTGGTGGTGAACGACGATGGCGTGGCTAACCAACCGGTTATTGCCCCGCGCCTGAAAACGCTCGCGGAAGTGAAGGGCAAAGCGCTGATGGTGCATGTCGGCGGCGATAATATGGCCGATAGCCCGCAGCCGCTGGGCGGCGGCGGCGAGCGTTTTGCCTGCGGGGTGATTAAGTAGTCCGTTCGGTAATGGTGCCGGCAATCGGCGCCTGTTCTAACTGCGATAGCGAGCAGTATAACCGCCAGATAATCGCCGCCAGCTCTTTAGCCGCCGGCTGATGATGGTGGTTAAGGGTATCGCATATCCGCTGCAGCTCCAGCAACGTCGAGGCAAGTGGGCGTTGCTGGACGCCGCGTTCACTCATGACGTCGCGTAGCAGGCTGATACACAAGTCGCGCACCTGTGAAAGTGGATCGGAGCGTGTCTCCCAGTCGCGTAGTTGCCACACGACATGCGAACAGTTGAGCAGCACCACGCCCCAGCGCAGCAGCCAACGTCGCGCCAGCGCGTCCTGGCTGCTGCTTAACTGGCTAATGTGGTGGTACACCAGTGACTCAAATTCATGCTCGCTGTGCTGCGGGCGTCGACTCAACTGATCGACAAAGTGACGCCGTAACGCACGAATATGGCGGCGGCTTTTGCGCGCATCCGAGCCGGGGCTGATAATCGCAAAGGCAAGCCACGCAAGACCGACACCAATGATTTTGCCGAGGTTATCATTAAGGAACGAGGCAAAGTCGTAAACCGGAGGGTTGGTGACCGAAATAAACGATCCCATAAAGACGATTAACTGCCCCCACAGCCCTGCGAGCTTCGGCATCTGGAGTTTCAATAACTGCATGGTGGTGAGCAGCGGGAACAGAAACAGTAAAAACTGCCACAGGTCGGTTATCTGCACCATTAGGCCAAACTTCACCATAAAGCTGAACAGCGACAACAGCACCAGCGTACGCATCAATAAGGTGAGCGATTTAAAGGGCGAAGGCGATATCGAGTAGAGTACGCAGCTAATGGCGGCGAGGGTGAGCGCGGCGGCGCAGGCCTGCCATTGGGTGCTGATACCCCAGGCGCCCACGGCCACCAGCGCGCAGAAGGTCCGTAAGCCGTTCCATAACGCTTCCGCCTGATCGGTATGGCGCGACAGCGCGGGCGCCGAAGGGACATTGAACACCGTGATAGCGCTGGCGTTCTCGATGCGTCGGATCCAGCGGCTGCTTTCGAGATAGATACGACAGAAATAACGCAGCCGTTTCCAGAACGCCAGATGGCGATAGTCGGCGTTAGGGCCGGGGGCTAGCGGCACCAAAATTCGCGCCACGCTATAAACATTTGCGTGCGGATTGGCGAGCTCGCTAAGTAACGTTTCCAGCACCGCCCGCGTATTACCAGGCGCATCCGGCCAGTTCAATAACATTCGCCGCAGGCTGGAGATGACGCTGGTCATTCGCAACTGCTGATGCAGCAGATAATTCAGCAAGGGATTCTGCCGTCTGAAACGATAATGGCTCCAGAAGGCCTGGATACGCAGTAGATTCATAGTCAGGATCTGACCGATGACGCTTTCATGAGCGCTACGAATCGCATCGGTGGTTTCCGGCACCCACAGCAGGCTGGCATGCTCTAATAACCGTGAGTGCATATTCTTCAACGCCGTCAGCAGCGTGACGCCATCTGAGGTACTGGGCAGGATCATCATCATGAATCCGCCGGACAATATCCCCACAATCACTTCACAGACCCGCGACTGAGCGATAGTCCACAGTTCATTCGCGTCGGTAACATTTATAACCGGGAAGGCGATGATTGCGCAGGTATAGCCCGCCAGTTGAAAAGCGTAGGCGACGTTATTGGTAAACATCGCGCAGGCCCAGGTACAGAGCGCAATCCAGGCTGAGATACTGAATAAGAATAGCCACGGGTCGTTAAGGGTATGGCCCGCCAGTAGCAGGGCGGCGCAGGCGCCGAGCAGGCTGCCGGCGATACGGCCAAAACTCTTACTGATAACGCCGCCGACGGTCGGGAAGCTCACGACTGCGGCTGATGTCATTGCCCAGTAGGGTTCATCAAGATCCAGCGCATAGGCGATGCTAAGCGCCAGACACATGGCTATCCCATTGCGCAATGCGTAGCGCCATTGCGGGCGGCTGGCTTTAAACCACGGCAGTGATTGCCAGCGCAGAGCCTGCAGCTTCATTATTGTCCGCCAATTGACACGGTACAGGTGGTACCTGAAACCAATGTGACATCCGCAGGGAGTTTATCGAACTCGATACGTACCGGTACGCGTTGCGCGAGGCGCACCCACGGAATATTGGGTTTAATATTAGCGACCAGTGCCGAACCGCCTTCGACGCTCTGGTCGACGATAGCGCGGCCAATGCTGGAAACGTGACCCTGTAACGTTTGTTTGCTGCTGTAAAGAACGACCTGGGCGCTATCACCTTCGCGGATGTGACGTAGTTTGGTCTCTTCAAAATAACCCAGGACATAGAATGAGTGGCTGTCGACAAGGGCAAAGACGGGATGGCCGACGGAGGCATAGTCCCCGACCCGCGTTGACAAATTAGTTATCCAGCCATCAACCGGGGCTTTAACCACGGTTTGCGTCAGCTGCCACTGCGCATGCTCCAGCGCGGCTTGCGCCACGCCAACGACCGCTTTAGCCGCCTCATAAGTCGTATTGGCGGTATTCAGCGCGGTATTGACGGTTTCCATATCTTCAGCGGAGATGAAGTTTTGCGACAGACTGCGGCGGCGAGTAACGTCGCTGGCGGCCTTGGTTTGCTCGGCTTTGGCTTTTGCCAGTTCCGCTTTGGCTTTTGCCAACTGAGCCTGAGCGTTTAATACCGCAATGCGATAAGGCGTATCGTCAATACGGAACAGCACGTCGCCGGCGTTGACCAATTGGTTATCTTTAACATTCAACTGCAAAATACTGCCGGAGACCTGCGGGGTGATGCCGACCTGTTCGGCGCGGATTTTACCGTCGCGGGTCCATGGCGACTGAGTGTAGTAGTTCCAGACCAGCCAGGCGGCGATGATTGCGCAGGCGGCGATAATTAAGGTTGAGAGATATTTTAGTTTCTTCATGAAATGAGCATCACAAGAGAGTCAGGAGAACCAGCGCCAGGCAAACGGCCAGCGCAAACAGGGAAAGGTCCATCAGCAGGGGATGCCAGATTTCGCCGGCGTACATCCAGTCGCGCAACTGACGATGAACTATTAGCCAAATAAAGAAACCAAGCACGACGGCTTTAAATAACGGGGGAAAATAGATAGAAGCGCCGAACACCAGGTCCTGTAGCGACAATCCGGGAGTGTTAAGACTCAGTTTCACAAGCAAAAATCCTTTGCCGTTGCAGGGATAATGTTCTTGGTGATGAATTAGTTCACATTGTAAATCATTGTTTTGAATTTAGTGAATCAAGTAATTCATTTGTTTTGGTAATTTAAATGCTGCACACTATTCTAAAAGCAGTATAATAACTTAGCAAGCTAATTATAAGGAGATGAAATTGGAATCGCCACTTGGTTCTGATCTGGCACGTTTGGTACGCGTTTGGCGCGCGCTGATCGACCATCGCCTGAAACCTCTGGAGTTAACGCAGACGCACTGGGTCACGCTGCATAACATTCATCAGCTACCTCCTGAGCAGTCGCAAATCCAGTTGGCCAAGGCAATTGGTATTGAACAGCCCTCTTTGGTGCGCACGCTGGATCAACTGGAGGAGAAAGGGCTTATTTCTCGCCAGACTTGTGCAAACGATCGCCGGGCGAAACGTATCAAGCTAACGGAAAAGGCTGAACCGCTGATCAACCAAATGGAAGACGTGATCGGCAAAACGCGTGATGAAATCCTTGCAGGTGTATCAAAGCAGGAAGTCGAAACGTTGCTCAACTTAATCCGTAAACTTGAAAACAATATCCTCGATCTTCAGGCTAAAGACTAGCCAGGAACAGGGCTCTGCGCTTGCAGAGTCCTTTCAATTATTTATTCTGCCAGACCACCACGCGATTGCGGCCACCGTTTTTCGCCGCGTACATAGCCGTATCCGCGCGCTTAACGCATTCTTCAGCCTCAATGAGCGAGCTTGTCGCCGTGTAGACACCCATACTAATGGTCATTTGTTCCGGCAGTGAATCCTGCCCGGCGCTGACCATCTGGCGAATTCGCTCGGCTATCGCCAGCGCATCATCAGCATCAGTATTTACCAACAACAGGGCAAACTCTTCGCCGCCGATGCGCGCGGCAATATCCTCACGACGGACATGGGTTTGTAATACGCTGGCGGCAAACTGAATCACCTTGTCACCCTGGACATGACCGTAGTTGTCGTTGATACGCTTAAAGTGATCGAGATCGCTGACGATGACGGAAAGCGGTTGTGCTGCTGAAGTATGCGGCAATAGTCCATTCAGCGTGTCGTAAAAGTAGCTGCGGTTGTACAGTCCGGTTAACGGGTCACGGATAGAGTTCTGATATGAATTTATGTATTTGTTGTTAGAGTCGCGATAGAGAAGAAAAACGTCGCTTAACAGGACGAACAGCATAAATAAGGTACTTAAGGTTTCGAACAGGCGCGCCTGATTCCAGGCGATAATATGCTGACTACCTGTCGCTGTGAGTAATACGTTTAGCGTAAATATATAGGCGGCACAGAAAAATGCGCCGCTGTACCAGAAGATATTACGTAGCCGGGTTAGCATAATCAATAATATCAACGTACATACCCAGGCTAAAAATAGCAGCCAGCCCATCCAGTAATGCCATAACGGAGTAAAAGTGCTGGTGATATCGTCGATAAAATCGATGCTTAGTAACGGACTATTACTGGAGTGTAGCCAGGATAAAATAAGAATGGCGGCACTGAATAGAAAGCATACCGTCAGTATTATAGCATGTGCGCCAGCAGCCTGGTTAAGATGTTGGCGAAAACGATATATTATAATGGCAGTGATAAATAACACGGCCATCAGAATATTGCGGAACGAATAAAAGATCAGCGCGTCATTTTGTTTAACAATATATTCGCTGTTGCACAGTAGCCAGCCGGGATAGCTGCTCAGAGTGCCTAGCATCAACAGGGCAGAGCTGGCAAAAGCGAAGGCGATGGGCATCAGATACAGCCGGTTTTTATCACACCAATACTTCATGCTCATAAAACAAGAAATAGTAATGTGAAAAATCATTAATATTATTGTCAGTAAAGGGAAAAGTGGTGATGAAGTCGTAGGGATACGATTAACAACTGAATTAGATAATAAATCGATCGTAATAATTGCCAGGCTGCAGGCAATAATATAAGCAAATAAGCGGTGTGATAACCGGTTTAGTTTCAGAGGCACAGGCAAACTCCCGCGATAAAAGGGCGGATAAAAACGACGTGCAGGTCGCTAAATGAAAAAGACCACTTCAGGCTAACGAATTAATCAACGGGAAATATTGCGCAAACGCAAGTTGTCGCAGAGAAATATCAATAAAATTGATATATGTATGATAAATTATTTGGAGCTAAATAATAATTATGAGGGATTAATGCGGCCAATAAAGGCCGCATTAGAGAGGCTTAACGCGGGGAAACCGTCACTTGACTGCCGCTGCCGGCAATGGCTACGCGCTGGCCGACGGAGAATGGGGTGTTACCCTGTTTCTGAACCACCATGATGGTGTTACCGTCATCTTTACGGATTTCCAGCTCAACGCCCTGCGTTTTGTTCATCGCGCCCTGTACGCCCTGACCGGCTACGCCACCGGCAACCGCGCCTGCAGCGGTTGCAAGAGAACGACCAGTACCGCCGCCGATGGTATTACCAAGGAAGCCACCGAGTACCGCGCCGCCAATCGCGCCGATGGCATTGCTGTCATCGCCGCTTTGGATCTGGACCGCACGGGTATGTACGATGGTACCGTAGGTCACGCTTTGCACCTGCTTGGCTTCTGAGGCTGTGTAAACATCGCCGGATAGGCCACTGCTGCTGACGCAACCCGCCAGGGTTAAGCCAATCATCGAGACAGCCAAAACACGTAAAATCATCTATGAATCTCCTGTGTACCAAAATGTTCCAGTGAACTTCCATGTGGTCAATTATATGGCATTTAAGCGTTCGCTGGCATAGCTTCCTTATGGACCGTTTAAAAATAATAAGGTTCGCTTTAACGACGGATAAACGTAAGTACTTTACCTAACAAATTCTTGCGGCAGAACTATTGTTAAAAAGTATTAGTGCGCCATAGCATTGAACGCTGCTTTATGATGCACTGATGGTACTGCAAAAGTCATGGAATGAGGGTAGGCGTATGAAATCAGGTCGTTTTATTGGCGTAATGTCTGGCACCAGCCTTGATGGCGTAGATGTTGTTCTGGCGGCAATAAATGAAAACATAGTGGCGCAGCAGGCGAGCCTCTCGTACCCCATCCCGGTCAATCTGAAAGAAGATATTTTAGCGATTTGCCAGGGGCAGCAGCTGACCTTGTCGCAACTGGGGCGACTCGATACCCGTTTGGGCCGGCTATTTTCTGACGCAGTATTAGCGCTGATGCGCCAGCAGAACCTTCAACCTGAGGATATCGTCGCTATCGGTTGCCATGGCCAGACGGTGTGGCATGAGCCGACCGGCGATGCGCCGCACACGATGCAAATAGGCGATAACAATCAGATCGCAGCGCATACCGGCGTGACCGTGGTGGGGGATTTCCGCCGCCGCGATATGGCGCTTGGCGGCCAGGGCGCGCCGCTAGTCCCTGCCTTCCATCAGGCTCTGTTGGCGCACCCGGTTGAAAGGCGCATGGTGCTTAACATCGGCGGCATAGCCAACCTTTCCTTGCTGGTTCCGGGGCAGCCGGTACGCGGTTACGACACCGGGCCGGGGAATATGCTGATGGACGCCTGGATCTGGCGCCAGTGTGGTAAACCCTACGATAAAGACGCGCAATGGGCCAGTGAAGGCAAAGTCTTGCTACCGCTGCTGCAGGATATGCTTAGCGACCCGTGGTTCGCGTTACCCGCGCCGAAGAGCACCGGTCGCGAGTATTTCAATTATGGTTGGCTGGAAAAACATCTGGCGCGCTACGCCAATCTGCGAGGGCAGGATGTTCAGGCCACGCTGACAGAACTGACCGCAGTGACCATCAGTGAGCAGGTTTTGTTAAGCGGCGGCTGCGAGCGTTTGTTAGTTTGCGGCGGCGGGGCGCGAAATCCGCTGTTGATGGCGCGTCTGGCGGCGCTGCTGCCAGGTACTGAAGTCACGACCACCGATGACGCCGGCATCAGCGGCGACGATATGGAAGCGTTGGCCTTTGCGTGGCTGGCATGGCGTACGCTTGCTGGCCTGCCGGGTAATCTTCCTTCCGTTACCGGCGCCAGCGAAGCGACCATTCTTGGTGCCATCTATCCCGCGAATCGAGCGCAGAATCAGAGTTAACTGAAGTCGCTATTTTTTATTTACCGGTAAACTGGACGAAATTCCGGGAGGGCGGTTTGCTCTCCTGACCGGGAAAGTCGAAGGCATACTCATGAAAAAAATTCTTATTGCGGTAGTCCCTTTCATGCTGGCAGGGTGTAGCTATTACAACCAATTCGTTGAACGGATGCAGACCGACACCCTTGAATATCAGTGCGATCAAAAACCGTTGACCGTCCATTTGAACAACGCGCGTCAGCAGGTTAGTTTTATCTATGATAATCAGCAATTAAACCTGACCCAGGGGCTCTCGGCTTCCGGTTCGCGTTATACTGATGGCGTTTATGTCTTCTGGTCGAAGGGCGACAGCGCCACCGTTTATAAGCGCGACCGCGTCGTACTGGACAACTGCCAGTTGCAGACCGCGAAACGTTGAGATTTCCGTAGCGGGGGAGCACAATAACGCCACCCTATGACAACGATCTCAATGGTTATGTCTGATAACGACGAATTGCAGCAAATCGCGCATCTGCGCCGTGAATACACCCGTGGCGGCCTTCGTCGCCACGATCTTCCCGCTGAACCCCTGACGTTATTTGAACGTTGGTTGCGTCAGGCCTGCGACGCTAAGCTTGCCGACTCGACGGCAATGGTGGTCGCGACCGTTGATGAAAACGGCCAGCCCTATCAACGCATCGTATTGTTAAAGCACTATGACGAAAAAGGGTTGGTGTTTTATACCAACCTGGGTAGTCGCAAAGCACATCAAATCGAAAAAAATCCCCATATCAGCCTGCTGTTTCCCTGGCATATGCTGGAGCGGCAGGTGATGGTAATAGGTCAGGCAGAGCGTCTGTCGACGCTGGAAGTGGTGAAGTATTTCCACAGCCGACCGCGCGATAGCCAGATCGGCGCCTGGGTCTCCCAACAGTCCAGCCGTATCTCCGCTCGTGGGATCCTGGAAAGTAAATTCCTCGAGTTGAAACAGAAATTCCAGCAAGGCGAAGTGCCGTTGCCGAGTTTCTGGGGCGGCTTCCGCGTCAGCATCGAACAGATGGAGTTCTGGCAGGGCGGCGAACATCGTCTACACGACCGCTTTTTATACCAGCGGCAAAATGATGGCTGGCAAATCGACCGTCTGGCGCCATAAAGGACGCAAAATGTTGTTTTAAGCGCTGGTGCTACGTGCTCCGGCGCTTTATTCTATGTACCTTTCGCGTCTGGCGAAAAGTCGTGTACCGGCAAAGGTGCAGTCGTTTATACATGGAGAATTTGATGGCAAGCAGTAACTTGATTAAACAATTGCAAGAGCGGGGGCTGGTAGCCCAGGTGACGGACGAAGAAGCGTTAGCAGAGCGACTGGCGCAAGGCCCGATCGCGCTCTATTGCGGCTTCGATCCTACCGCTGACAGCTTGCACTTGGGGCATCTTGTTCCATTGTTATGCCTGAAACGCTTCCAGCAGGCAGGCCACAAGCCTGTGGCGCTGGTGGGCGGCGCGACCGGTCTGATTGGCGACCCGAGCTTCAAAGCCGCTGAGCGTAAACTCAATACCGAAGATACCGTGCAGCAGTGGGTGGACAAAATCCGTAAACAGGTTGCGCCATTCCTCGATTTCAACTGCGGCGACAACTCGGCGATTGCCGCGAATAACTACGACTGGTTCGGCGGCATGAACGTGCTGACCTTCCTGCGTGACATCGGTAAGCACTTCTCTGTGAACCAGATGATCAACAAAGAAGCGGTGAAGCAGCGTCTGAACCGTGACGATCAGGGTATCTCTTTCACCGAGTTTTCCTATAACCTGCTGCAGGGTTATGACTTTGCCTGCCTGAATAAACTGCACGGCGTGGCGCTACAAATCGGCGGTTCCGACCAGTGGGGCAACATCACATCTGGCATCGACCTGACTCGTCGTTTGCACCAGAATCAGGTCTTCGGTTTGACCGTTCCGCTGATCACCAAGGCCGATGGCACCAAGTTCGGTAAAACCGAAGGCGGCGCGGTATGGCTGGATCCGAAGAAAACCAGCCCGTACAAATTCTACCAGTTCTGGATCAACACCGCGGATGCGGACGTTTATCGCTTCCTGAAGTTCTTCACCTTCATGGACATTGCAGAGATCAATGCGCTGGAAGAAGAAGATAAGAACAGCGGTAAGGCGCCGCGCGCGCAGTACGTGCTGGCAGAGCAGGTGACGCGTCTGGTCCACGGCGAAGAAGGCCTGGAAGCAGCGAAACGTATTACTGAAAGCCTGTTCAACGGCAATCTGAGCGACCTGAGTGAAGCGGATTTCGAACAGCTGGCGCAAGACGGCGTGCCGATGATCGAAATGGAAAAGGGCGCCGATCTTCTGCAAGCGCTGGTTGATTCCGAGCTGCAGCCGTCCCGCGGCCAGGCGCGTAAAACCGTAGCCTCCAACGCGGTGACCATTAACGGTGAAAAACAGTCCGATCCGGAATATGTATTCAGCGATAGCGACCGCCTGTTCGGCCGCTATACCTTACTGCGTCGCGGTAAGAAGAATTACTGCCTGATCTGCTGGAAATAAAAAATAAAACCAGGGCGTGGGAAACCACGCCCTTTTTCTTTTTAGGGTTGTGGTAAGAAAATGAAGAACATCCTCGCCATTCAGTCTCACGTTGTGTTTGGCCATGCGGGCAACAGCGCCGCTGAATTTCCGATGCGCCGTCTCGGCGCCAACGTCTGGCCCCTCAATACCGTTCAGTTCTCCAACCATACGCAATACGGCAAATGGACCGGCTGCGTCATGCCGCCTTCGCATTTGACCGAAATCGTGCAGGGGATTGCCGACATCGATAAGCTGCAGAGCTGTGATGCGGTACTGAGCGGTTACCTTGGCTCCGCCGAGCAGGGTGAACATATTCTCGGCATCGTGCGTCAGGTTAAAGCGGCGAATCCGGCAGCGAAATATTTTTGCGATCCGGTGATGGGCCACCCGGAAAAAGGCTGCATCGTCGCCCCTGGGGTGGCTGAATTCCACGTACACTATGCGCTGCCGGCCAGCGATATCATCGCGCCGAATCTTGTCGAGCTGGAGATCCTGTGCGGCCATCCGGTTGCTAACGTTGACGAAGCCGTTAGCGCGGCGCGTGAGCTGATAGTGCAAGGGCCGCAGGTCGTGCTGGTGAAGCATCTGGCGCGGGCGGGGATGAGTATGGATCGCTTTGAGATGTTGCTGGTGACAGCGGATGAAGCCTGGCATATCAGTCGCCCGCTGGTCGATTTTGGCAGCCGTCAGCCGGTCGGCGTGGGCGATGTGACCAGCGGCCTGCTGCTGGTTAAGCTACTGCAGGGCGCCAGCCTGCGCGATGCCCTTGAGCACGTCACTGCGGCAGTGTATGAAATCATGTTGGCAACCAAAAATATGCAGGAGTATGAACTGCAGGTGGTGGCGGCACAGGACCGCATCGCCAAACCGGAGCATTACTTCAGCGCTACGCAACTGTAAGCGCGATGGCATGCCCGCTTGCGGGCATGCCAATGGTTTACTTCAGACCTTCCGCCGACAGCGCCGCCGCAACGGACGGACGCGCCGCGACATGCGCCATCCAGGCGCCAATATTTGCGTACGCTTCCATATTCAGTTTCACCGCATAGCCCCAGCGCAGTACCGTGAACAGATAGCCATCAGCTATGGTAAAGCGATGCCCGTTCAGCCACTGTTTATCTTTCAGCGCCTCATCGACATACTGCAGCTTTTTCTCCAGCAGGGCACGCACCGTTGGCTTGTAGTCATCCGGCGTATCCGGGCGGAACAGCGGGGTGAAGCCTTTATGTAATTCGGTGGCGACGTAATTCAGCCATTCCAGCGTCTGGTAGCGGGCAATGGTACCCACTGGCGCCAGCAGCTGACGGTCAGGTACGCGGTCGGCAATGTACTGCATGATGGCCACGCCCTCGGTCAGCAGCACTTCGTCGTCAAGCAGCAGCGCGGGAACCTGACCCTTAGGGTTAATCAGCAGGTAGTCGTCGCCATTTTCGAGGCGTTTCTTCGCCAGGTCGACGCTATCGATGGTAAAGTCGAGGCCGCTTTCGCGCAGGGCGATATGAGAGGCAAGGGAACAGGCGCCGGGCTTGTAGAACAGTTTCATCAGTAACTCCTCGTGGCTGCAGTTTTCTGTATGTTAGTCCGCCCAGGGACAAAAAAAAAGCCGCTAACAAACGTTAGCGGCCTAAATTTATTGGTTTTCCCGGAGCATTTAAGCGGTTGCGGTTTCGCGCGCTTTGGCGACAGCGTCGTCGTCAAGAGTCATGCGGTTCAGCTTCGGCGCGGTCAGCAGCATCAGGAAGGCGATGACTGCGGTCGCGATACCAATCTGCAGGAACACGTGGCCGTAAACATCCAGAGAAACCAGCGGGTCGGTCACGTTTTCCGGTACTGCCATCAGGTTAGCGATTTTACCTGCAATGATGGCGGCGCCTGCGGTGGTCAGGAACCAGCTACCCATGATGAAGCCCATCAGACGTTGCGGTACCAGTTGAGCCACCATCGCCAGGCCGAGGCCGGAAATCATCAGTTCGCCGATACTCTGCAGCGCGTAGCTGAGGATCAACCAGTTGACGGAGACGATACCAGCATCGCTGGCGAATTTGGTACCCAGCGGCAGCACCAGGAAAGCGCCGGAGCACAGTACCATACCGATGGCGAATTTATGCGGCATCGGCAGGCGGTCACCCATCTTGTTATAAATCGCCGCCAGAATCGGGCTACCAATCATAATCCAGAACGGGTTCAACGCCTGATACTGCTCCGGTTCGAACGCGATACCCAGAATCGAGTGCTCAACGTTACGGATCGCGAAGAAGTTCAGCGAGGTTGGCATCTGGCTGTACAGTACGAAGAAGACAATCGCTTCAACCATCAGCAGGAAAGCAACGATCATTTTACGACGCGCCGCGCCCTGCAGCGCCATGGCTTCTTTAGCGAAGATGATAACAATACCCAGTGCGATGACGCCCAGCGCCATACGTGCGATGCCCTGGTTGTGCAGCAGCCAGGTGGCAATCGCGACCAGCACGACTACGCCGACGATAGTTGCCAGCAGTTTGCCGACATGCACCGGTGCGAAGTCAGGTTTGGAACCGTACTGTTTAACCCACTTCTGGCAGAAGGCAAAGTTAACCACGGTAATCAGCATGCCCACGACGCTCAGCGCGAACGCCACGCTCCAGCCGAACTTCGCTGCCAGCCACGGTGTAGCCAGCATAGAGAAGAAGGAACCGATATTGACGGACATGTAGTACATGGTGAATGCACCGTCCAGACGCGGGTCGTTCTTGTCGTAGCAGGTAGAGAGCAGGGAGGACGGGTTAGCTTTGAACAGGCCGTTACCGACGGCGATAGTCGCCATACCCATATAGACGATGGCGGCATCGTGACCGGACCAGGCAACCAGCGCATAGCCGATAGCCAGGACAATCGCGCCAAGCATGATGACGCGTTTGGTGCCAAGTACCTTGTCGCCGAGCCATCCGCCGATAGCGACCAGGCCATAAACCAGTGCACTAAAGGAAGAGAACAGGGTGATAGAATCCGCTTCCGACATACCCAGCTGTTTTACCAGGTAAACGGCCATGATCCCTTGCAGGCCGTAATAACCAAAACGCTCCCATAACTCAATGGAGAAGATGAGATAAAACGCTCTTGGTTGTTTGAAAGCGTTCAGACTCACGCTTTCTGCTGGTTTATTGTTTGCAGTTGACACATATACCTCTTTTTTTACATCCCATATTAACGGGGGCTGTTTGGGGCGCAATCGCGAAGGACCGCCGCCTTTATAGTTATTCTTGGAGGGAAAACGGCAAGTAATGTTCACTATCCTGCCCCATCAGGCAATAGCTTTGTAATACTCTGTTACACATAACTAAGCCACTATAATTAGCCAGTCATGCAAATGTTATACAGAGTTAAATTTCACCTATTCGTTAAACCTGATATTTTAATCTGTGGCGGGCGGCTACTGAGGGGATAAAGGCGATATATTCTGCTTTTTGACCTTGAAGGTAGTGGGATGGCCTATATTCCGAAAAATAAGCAGGCTATTGTCCTGTTGTCTAAGGCTCTGATATTGAAATTGCTGGCTTTTTGCATCATTTTTGCAACAGTTATTTAACGATGAGTTGCATGGATGATCTTGATCACAAATACATAGAAAATTTTCGCCGGTAAAAAACGAATGCGCTGATCGTTCGTTATATAACCGCATAATTATCCATCTAAATGGCAAAACTATGGAGTGATTATCGGTGTGGATGGTAAAACATAGAGCCATAACCACAGGTTAGGTTATGGCTCCAGGCTGGCGATGATGAAAAAGGCGTCTACGGGGGGGAGCGGTCATATTCACAAGATATGCAGAAATCAGGACTCTACCTTCTCTTTATACTCGCACAAATCTTCAATCAGGCAGGAACCACAGCGCGGTTTTCGCGCGATGCAAGTGTAACGGCCGTGAAGAATAAGCCAGTGGTGGCAGTCAACTTTAAACTCCGCCGGCACCACCTTTAACAACTTTTCTTCGACTTGTTCAACGTTCTTGCCGGGAGCAAATTGTGTCCGATTGCAAACGCGGAAGATATGGGTGTCGACGGCGATAGTCGGCCAGCCAAAGGCGGTATTCAGCACGACATTAGCGGTTTTACGTCCGACCCCCGGTAATGCCTCCAGCGCCGCCCGGTCTTCCGGCACCTCACCGTTATGTTTCTCCAGTAAGATGCGGCAAGTCTTAATGACGTTTTCGGCTTTACTATTAAACAAGCCAATGGTTTTGATATAGGACTTCACGCCGTCAACGCCAAGCTCCAGCATCGCCGCCGGCGTATTGGCGACCGGATAGAGCTTCGCCGTCGCTTTGTTGACGCTCACATCGGTGGCCTGCGCCGACAGCAGCACCGCAATAAGTAGCTCGAACGGTGAGGTGAAATTGAGTTCGGTGGTTGGGTGCGGGTCGTTGTCCCGCAGCCTGGTCAGGATCTCCAGGCGTTTGGCTTTATTCATCTTACGCTTTCCCTGTCACATCAGTTGGGGCGACGGAGACGGCCTGCGCCGCTTTCGCCTTACGCTGCTTAGTACGCTCATCAATGAGGTATTTTACCGCCAGCATCATACCGAGGCCAATGAAAGCGCCCGGCGGTAGCATCGCCAGCAGGAACGGCGTATCGGTATGGAAAACTTCGATGCGCAGGACTTTCGCCCAACTGCCTAATAAGCTATCGGCGCCATCAAACAGTGTGCCATTGCCGATTATTTCGCGCAGCGACCCCAGCACAAACATGGCACAGGTCGCGCCCATACCAATGGAAAAACCATCGAGCGCCGACAGCGCCGGCCCTTTTTTGGCGGCGAACGCTTCGGCGCGCCCCACCACGATACAGTTGGTGACGATAAGCGGAATGAAGATACCCAGCGATTGATACAGGCCGAAAGCGTAGGCGTTGATAAGCATTTGTACCACGCTGACTACCGAGGCGATGATCATCACGTAGATCGGAATACGGATCTCCGCCGGCGTCCAGCGGCGCAGGCTGGAGATGGTGAGGTTGGTTAGCGTCAGTACCAGCGTGGTCGCCAGGCCGAGGCCCAGGGCATTGGTAGCCGTTGAGGTAACCGCAAGCAGGGGACACATACCCAACAGCTGAACCAGCGCCGAGTTATTCTTCCACAACCCTTGAACAATGACGTCTTTTACTTCGCTCATGGCTTAGTCTCCGCAGGCGGTGAATTCAGGGATCTGCGCGGGCAGCGTTTGCGCATACAGACCCGCGCGTTTAACGGCATTTACCACCGCACGCGGGGTAATGGTCGCGCCGGTGAATTGGTCGAAATCGCCACCGTCTTTTTTCACCGCCCAGTGGCTATCATTTTGACCATGGATAACCTTGCCGCTGAAGTGGGTGATCCAGTCAGAAATACGCAGTTCGATCTTATCACCGAGCCCGGGTGTTTCATGATGCTCGGTGACACGTGAACCGAGAACGGTGCCTTTAAAGTCGGCTGCTACCAGCAGTTGAATCGCCCCGGAATAACCATCTGGCGCCGTGGCTTCCATCACCGCGCCGACCGGCGCATCGTTCAGCTTTGCAATCCATACTTTATGCTGACCTTTGCCTAACTGCGGCGCGGTCACCAGATAACAGCTTTGCAGCAGGTCGTTATTATAACTCTCCGCTGGCAGGACCTGATCGAACAGGGCCTTTTGCTGCAGCGCGGCCTGCTGCTCAATGGTGTTTTTGGTTAACTCATTGATGGCGGCCGTTAGTCCGGTAGAGCCAGCGGCAAAGAGCGCCAGCGTGATGCCGTGTTTACGCATGCTTTTTAACATGACGACTCCTTAACGGTGGCCATACACGCGCGGACGCGTGTAGTAGTCAATCAATGGGACGGTTATATTCGCCAGCAGCACGGCAAAGGCGACGCCGTCCGGATAACCGCCGAAGCTGCGGATCAGCCACACCAGTAAACCGGCCAGCGCGCCGAAAATCAGGCGTCCGCGGTTGGTGGTGGATGCCGTCACCGGATCGGTAAGGATAAAGAACGCCCCGAGCATGGTGGCGCCGGAAAGCAGATGCATTTGCGGCGATGCCAGGCTTTCCGGCGAGAAAATCCAGCCGAGAGTGGCGCAGACGGCAAGGCTTAGCAGGAAGCTCACCGGGATATGCCAGCGAATGGTTTTTTGCCAAAGCAGGAACAGACCGCCAGCCAGCCAGGCGAGGTTAACCCATTGCCAGCCAAGGCCGGCCAGTTGGCCGCCGTAAATTGGATACTGCAGGATCTCTTTTGCGCTGTGTCCGGCATGAAGCGAAGTCTTAAATGTATCCAGCGGCGTGGCCTGGCTGATACCGTCGATTCCCATGCGCAGGCTGTTCATATCGCCGCCGCTAGCGGTATGGCCGCTGAAAATGACCTGCAGCGCATCCATAAAGCCAGGAACCTGAGCGGCAATTTCGTGCGGCGGTAACCAGGAGGTCATCTGCACCGGGAAAGAGATTAGCAGAACGACATAGCCGATCATTGCCGGGTTAAAGGGGTTATGTCCTAATCCGCCGTACAGTTGCTTGGCAATCACCACCGCAAAGGCGGTGCCCAACACCACCATCCACCACGGCGCCAGCGGCGGGATACTGACGGCCAACAACAGCCCGGTCAGCAGGGCAGAGTTATCCGCAAGGGTTGCCGCGATATTCTGTTTGCGCAACTTGAGAATAGCCGCTTCGGTTCCCCATGCGGTGAAGGCCGCGAGGATAATCTGCAACAGGGTACCCCAGCCGAAAAACCAGCTCTGGACGACAATACCAGGGATCGCCGCCAGCAGCACCAGGAGCATAATTCGCGAGGTCTGGCGCTGGTTGTGGGTATAAGGGGAGCTTGCGATTCTGAAAACCATTTATTCCTCGTTAACTGCCTGCTGTGTTGCTTTACGTGCCTGAACGCGAGCGATAGCTGCCGCGACGGCCGCTTTACGCGGGTCGTCATTGGCGGCGTCCGGCGCGGTTTGTTGTTCTGCTTGTTGGGCGGCTTTACGCGCCTTGGCGCGGGCGATAGCGGCCTCAACGGCGGCTTTACGCGGATCGACCGCGGGCGCAGCCTCAACCGTGGTTTCACTTTCGGCAGAGGGAGCGGCGTTTTCAACCTGCTGCGCGGCCTTACGCGCTTTGGCACGGGCGATAGCGGCTTCAACGGCGGCTTTGCGCGGATCGACCGCTGGCGCAGCTTCAGCCGTGGTTTCACTTTCGGCAGAGGGAGCGGCGTTTTCACCCTGCTGCGCGGCTTTGCGCGCTTTGGCGCGAGCGATAGCGGCCTCAACGGCGGCTTTACGCGGATCGACCGCGGGCGCAGCTTCAGCGGTGGTTTCACTTTCAGCAGAGAGAGCTGCGTTCTCAACCTGCTGCGCGGCTTTGCGCGCTTTGGCACGGGCGATAGCGGCCTCAACGGCGGCTTTACGCGGATCGCTTGCATCGGTTGTCGATTCAACAGCGGCTTGCTGTTCAGCTTTGCGCGCCCGGGCCTCGGCTTTACGCGCTTCGCGGGCGGCAATCGCTTCGCTGTTATCTGGTTTGCTGCCGGATTGAATAACAATCGGCTGCGCCGCATCACGCTGCTTTTCACGCACGCGGGCCAATGCGGCGTTAATGGCATCCTGATCTTTCGCCGCCGGTTGTACGGCTGCTTTTTTGTGCCGCTCCTGGCGCGCGGCTTTTTCACGTTCAAGACGCGCCTGTCGCGCTTCAAACCGAGCTTTCGCTTCGGCGGCGCGCTGTTCTTCCTGACGGATGGCGGCAATTTCCGCTTTTTCCTGGCGGAAATATTGCACCAGCGGAATATTACTCGGACAGACCCAGGCGCAGGCGCCGCATTCGATGCAGTCGGCTAAGTTATGGGTAGTGGCTTTGTCGTGCTGCTGGCCTTTACTGAACCAATACAGCTGCTGGGGGAGGAGATCTGCCGGGCAGGCATCAGCGCAGGCGCTACAGCGGATACAGCCTTGCTCTTCCTGTGTTTCGCCCATCTCAGTTACCGACGGAGCCAGCAGACAGTTAGTGATTTTCACGACCGGAACGTCGAGCCAGGGCAGAGTGAAGCCCATCAACGGGCCGCCCATGATGACCATCGGCTCCGCGCTGGCGCAGAAACCGGCATCGCTCAGAAGATGGCGCACCGGCGTACCCAGGCGCGCCCAAACGTTGCCCGGCCGGCTAATCGCTTCGCCAGTCAACGTGACGACGCGCTCGGTTAACGGCTCGCCGTCGATCACCGCGCGTTTAACAGCATAAGCGGTGCCAACGTTCTGCATCAGCACGCCAATATCGGAGGAGCGGCCGCCATGCGGCACCTGCTTACCAGTGAGAATTTGCGTAAGTTGCTTCGCGCCGCCGGAGGGATATTTGGTGGGAATCACCCGCAGCGCTATGCCGTGGGCATCGGATAACACCGCGCGCAGCATCGAAATGGCCTGCGGTTTGTTATCTTCGATACCAATCAGCACCTGTTTGGGTTGCAGAATATGCGCAAGGATGCGGATCCCTTCAACAACCTGCGCCGCGCAATCCTGCATCAGGCGATCGTCTGCGGTGATATAGGGTTCGCATTCTGCAGCATTGATAATC
Source organism: Klebsiella sp. CN_Kp088 (assembly GCF_040064335.1). Taxonomy (NCBI): domain Bacteria; kingdom Pseudomonadati; phylum Pseudomonadota; class Gammaproteobacteria; order Enterobacterales; family Enterobacteriaceae; genus Klebsiella; species Klebsiella sp. CN_Kp088. Next base: position 63,308 of record NZ_JBEAIQ010000001.1, read on the forward strand.
AGGGTATCGATTTTATCGCCGCCGCCGCGCAGTTTTGTTCCCGTGGGGAAGCCGGCGCCGCCGAGTCCGGCGACGCCAAACTGGTGAATACGCTCGATCAGCTCTTCACGCGACTTGTTGTGGTAGTCGCTCCAGCCGTCGCGCTCGATCCAGCAGTCTTCGCCATCGGCGTCGATAATAACGCTGAGTTCCGCCAGCGCGGAAGGGTGGGCGGTGGAATGGGGGGCAATAGCCGTCACCGTTCCGGAAGTCGGGGCATGAACCGGCAGCATCCTGCCAAAGCCGCGGGTTAACGGCTGACCGCGCAAAACTTTGTCGCCCGGTTGTACGCACAGTTCGCCTTCAGCACCGATATGCTGCTTCAGCGGAATGACAAAACGCTGCGGCAGAGGAACCTGACGCAGCGGCGTGCCGTTGGACTGAGTTTTCATTTCCGGCGGATGAATACCGCCGTTGAAGTCCCAGATCTTGTCTTTTCGGAAAGCGGAAAATAACTTAAACATGTTGTTCCACAGGAATATTGCGTACCGGGATGGCCTGCAGGTCCCATTTCCAGGTTTCGGTGGTCTGAGCGACTGGACGCAGGTCAATACACTGAGTCGGGCAGGGGGCAACGCAGAGATTACAGCCGGTGCACAGGTCGCTCATCACCGTATGCATGGCGCGGGTCGCGCCAACGATGGCATCAACCGGGCAGGCCTGAATACATTTGGTGCAGCCAATGCAGTTGGCTTCATCAATCACCGCCAACATGCGAACCGGCTCTTGCTGCTGCTCATCGCCGTCAATAGGCTGCGGGTCGACGTTCAATAATGCGGCGATTTTTAACATGACCGCTTCACCGCCGGGGGCGCAGCGGTTGATTTTTTCACCCTGAGTGCCCACGGCTTCCGCGTAGGGACGGCAGCCAGGAAAGCCGCACTGGCCGCATTGACTTTGCGGCAGCAACTCATCAATTTTTTCTACCACCGGGTCGTCTTCCACCGCAAAACGGCGCGACGCGTACCCCAGTATTAAGCCGAAAATCAGCCCGAGCAGGCTGATGGCGATCACGGCTATCCAGACAGCGCTCATTACAACTTCACCAAACCACTAAAGCCCATAAATGCCAGCGACATTAATCCAGCGGTCACCAGCGCAATCGCGTTACCGCGAAACGGCGCGGGAACATCGGCAACCACCAGACGTTCGCGAATCGCGGCGAATAACACCATCACCAGCGAGAAACCAACGGCGGCGGCGAAACCGTACAGCGCGGACTGCAGGAAATTATGCCCGAGGTTAATATTCAGCAATGCCACGCCCAGCACCGCGCAGTTGGTGGTGATTAACGGCAGGAAGATCCCCAGCAGGCGATACAGCGCCGGGCTGGTTTTACGTACCACCATCTCGGTAAATTGCACCACCACCGCGATGACCAGGATAAAGGCCAGGGTGCGCAGATAAACAAGGTTCAGCGGGATAAGGATCCAGGTATCAATCAACCAGGCGCAAATTGAGGCCAGCGTCATCACAAAGGTGGTGGCCAGTCCCATCCCCATAGCGGTTTCCAGCTTTTTGGAAACCCCCATAAACGGGCACAATCCAAGAAACTTCACCAGCACGAAGTTATTAACAAGGACAGTACCGACAAAGAGCAGTAAATAATCAGCCATTATTGGACCTGAAACGAAAAAAAGCCGCCTATTATCGAATAAATCGATACCGGCGACAACAGGTGAACTGTGTGGTTATTACGGATTGACGAAGGTCCGCTTAACCCGCGCAGAGCGTCGAAAATAGGGCGCAAACAGTGCCGCAGCGAGCAACGGAAACAGCAGCTGGCGCATGGCCAGAAGATCCGAAATCGGCGAAAAAGCGAACGCCTTAATCGCCAGCAGCAGAGAAATAAGCAGCCAGATAATGTAGTGTTTGGGTACCACCGCGCGGCGTTTGAAAAACGCTATCGTCAGCCACAGGGTATAATACCACATCGCGACGGCGAACAGCAGCGAAGCCAGCCAGAGCGCCAGATGGCCAAAGCTCATGGCTTTCAGCAATGCCCAGGTCTGCGGCGCCATCAGCGCATTCGCGTACAGTATTAATGATAAGGAGGTGCTGAGCAACGCGAGCAGTAACCACGCCAGCGGCGCCAGTAGCCACCCGCCGATACGTTCTGCAGATTGAGAGGACATCCTAACCCCCGGATTCAACGCCAGTTAGTTAATTTCAGGGCGGGAAGTATAAGCAACTGGCGTGAATGATAACAGTCTTTATTGCACGTAACGCCACACCGACTTCGGCACCTGGCCTACATCGAACAGTTTTCCGCCAGAGACTAACTCGGCGCGGCGGTGATCGGCGGCGCGATACATGTTGACGATTTCATTGGTGTCAGAGAGAGAATAGTTAAGATGATCAAAAAGTTTTTCCAGGCTTTCCAGCGAACTAATTTTGCGGAATTTTAATAAATAATCCTGTACGGTCATTTGTGTATCCATTTAATAATCGGAATTAAGTCGAATATTACCAATTTTCTGTAAACCGTGTTTCAACTAACAGCGCCTTCTTGATGGGCCGGCGGAATTATTTCGGTTGCCAATACTAAAAACAAGAACTGATTAGGATCCTGGCATCGTAAAAAGAAATTTAAGAATATTCTACAACCAGATCAGGCGCCGGACGGCGCCTGAGGGAGGAAGATTAACGCTGTTCGCCTCGGCTGGCAATAACGTTTTGGTACCAGAAATAACTCTTTTTTCGTTTGCGAGCGCGGTTCTGCTGGTGATCGACGTAGACAAAGCCATACTGCTTCTGATAGCCGTTGAGCCAGCTTAGCAGGTCAATAAAGGACCATGGGTAAAAACCGCGGACATCCGCACCTAATGCTATTGCCTTTTCCAGCGCATTAATGTGGCTACTCAGATAGTCAATTCGCGGATCGTCGACTATTTCACCGTCAATAATCGGATCTTTCGCCCCCAAACCATTTTCGGTGATATAGATTGGGATATCGCCGTAACGCTCTTTTATCATCATGATGCCGTCGGTTAATCCCTGCGGCCAAATTTCCCAACCCCATTCGGTATAAGTACTTTGCGGATTGCGGACAAAATAAAATAATCCATCCACGCCGGACTCGCCAACGCCTGGAGCATCCTGCGGCGTGGCGGAGACCGTCTCCCGACGATAATAATTCAGGCCGATAAAATCGCAGCGGTTTTCCCTGAGCAGCGCGTCGTCGCCCGGTGCGAAGCGCGGTACGTTCCACAGCGCCTGAGCCTGTTGAAGCAAAGCGTCTGGATAGGCGCCTTTGAGTACCGGATCGTATAGCCAGTGGGTATGGATAGCATCGGCCAACGCGGTGGCCTCAATGTCCTCGGCGCTTTGCGTCAACGGCGTATGGGGCTGCAGTACGTTAACGAAACCAATCTGGCCGTTAATGTTCATGTCACGGAAGGTCTTAACCGCCAGCGCGTGGGCGATAAAGACATGGTGGCAAGCCTGGATGGCGCGAGCCGGGTCGCGTACCGCCGGTGGATGGCAGCCATTAATATAACCGTGGCCAATAAATACAATGGTTTCGTTAAAGGTTGCCCACAGCTTGACCCTGGAACCGAAGCGCTGATAGCACAGTCGCGCGTATTCGGCGAAGGCTTCCGCTGTGCTCCGAGCCTCCCAACCCCCTTCGTCCTGCAATGCCTGGGGCAAATCCCAGTGATAAAGGGTGAGCATCGGTTCAATATTGTGCGCCAGCAGTTCGTCGATCAGATCGCTGTAAAACTTCACGCCTGGTTCATTGACTTCACCACGGCCACGAGGCAATAACCGAGGCCAGGAGATAGAAAAGCGGTAGCTTTGTAGCCCCATTTCAGCCATCAGGGCGACATCTTCACGAAAGCGGTGATAGTGATCGACGGCGATATCGCCATTGGTGCCCTGAAAGGTGGTTCCCGGCTGGTGCGAGTAGATATCCCAAATAGAAGGGCCTTTGCCATCGGCATCGTGCCCGCCTTCAACCTGGTAGGCGGCCGTTGCGGCCCCCCAGAGAAAATCTTGCGGAAATGCGGCCATCAAAAAAACTCCTTATCAAGTGATAAAGAGAGTGTATTGAATGGCGCGACAAATCTGCAACCGGTTTCTGAAACCGGTTGCAGATTTGCGGCGAGTATCACTCTTTGCCGTTATTTCGCCTGTACGGTGTTGGCCGGAGGCGGGGACTGATAATCATCGATTTGATGCGCAACCACCAACAGCACAGCCGAAACGCCAAAAACAACCCAGCCAATAAGTTCTACAATGCGGGTAAAAACAGTCGTCATAATTCTAAAGCGGAAAGTTAAAATGGATTGAAATGTTACTAAACCGCGGAAACAACGCAAGTATTACTGCCCACGCATTGCGCAACTGGCGCAAAGATGAACAGCGTGCACGGATAATCGAAAGATTGCGGTTTATAGTTGAAGTCATGGTTGCGCACGAGGATGAGGTCATGAGTGATGCTATACGGGTAGGGCTGATAGGTTATGGTTATGCAAGCAAGACATTTCACGCGCCATTGATTTCCGGTACGCCGGGCATGGCCCTGTCGGCCGTGGTCAGTAGCGATGCGCAGAAAGTGCTGGCGGACTGGCCGGCGACCCAGGTGGTGGCTTCCGCGAATTCGCTAAATGCGGACCCTGATATCGATCTGATTGTTATTCCAACTCCCAACGATACTCATTTCCCGCTGGCGCGAGCGGCGCTGGAGGCGGGCAAACATGTCATTGTTGACAAACCTTTTACCGTGACACTGTCACAGGCGCGTGAGTTGGATGCTATCGCCAGAAGCCGCGGGCGGCTGTTATCGGTGTTCCATAATCGCCGTTGGGATAGCGATTTTCTCACGCTGAAGGCCTTGATTGCCGCAGGGGATTTGGGGGAGGTCAGTTATTTTGAATCACATTTCGATCGTTTTCGCCCGCAGGTTCGTGACCGCTGGCGTGAGCAGGGCGGCCCTGGCAGCGGTATCTGGTATGACTTAGGCCCCCATCTGCTGGATCAGGCGGTCAACCTGTTTGGCCTACCGGTAAGTATTGCCGTCGATCTGGCGCAGCAGCGCCCCGGTGCGCAGGCGACGGATTATTTCCACGCGGTGTTAGTTTATCCGCAACGGAGAGTGATTTTGCACAGTACGCTGCTGGCGGCGGCGGAAACGGCGCGTTATATCGTCCATGGTTCACGAGGAAGCTATGTAAAATATGGTCTCGATCCGCAGGAAGAGCGTTTGAAAAGCGGCGAGCGACTGCCGCAGGAGGATTGGGGCTACGATATGCGCGACGGCATATTGACCCGCGTTGAAGGCCAAGAGCGCGTCGAGGAAACCTGGCTGACGCTGCCCGGGAACTATCCCGCTTATTATGCGGCGATTCGCGATGCGCTCAACGGCAGCGGAGAAAACCCGGTACCCGCAAGCCAGGCGATTCAGATTATGGAGCTGATTGAACTGGGGATTGAATCGGCACGGCACCGGACGGCGCTGTGCCTGATTTAACAGCATGCTCCGCCTGCGCGGCGGAGCTTTGGCTTAATTAGCCTGCAGCACGCGTTGGATAAGCGCCTCTTTTTCCTGACGGCTGAGGAATGCCAGTTCCAGACCGTTAATTTGCGCCTGACGGATCTGCTCACGGCTGAGGCCCGCCGCCGGCGCGGCGACATTGTACTCGTGAATAATATCCACCCCCTGTACCGCCGGATCATCGGTGTTAATGCACGCCAAAACGCCGTGATCGAGGAAAGTCTTCAGCGGGTGCTGCGCCAGTGAAGCGACGGTGCTGGTCTGGATGTTTGACGTCAGGCAGGATTCAATGCCAATACGTTCAGCGGCGAGGAAGTCCATTAACTTCGGATCCTGCACGGCTTTCACCCCGTGACCGATGCGTTCGGCGCCCAGTTCACGAATGGCCTGCCAGATACTTTCCGGCCCGGCGGCTTCACCAGCGTGGACGGTGATACGCCAACCCGCGTCACGCGCGCGACGGAAATGATCCATAAACAGCGCGCCGGGGAATCCCAGCTCGTCGCCAGCCAGATCCAGCGCGGTGATCCCATCGCGATGGGCCAGCAGGGCGTCGAGTTCCTCTTCACAGGCCGCCTCGCCGAAGGTGCGGCTCATGATGCCAATCAGACGCGCCTCGACGCCGAAATCACGGCAGCCCTCGCGTACCCCGGCAATGACCGCTTCGACGACGCCAGCGACCGGTAATTGATGGGTCATCGCCATATAACGTGGAGAAAAACGCAGCTCAACGTAGTGCAGGCCGTTGCGCGCGGCGTCTTCAACATTTTCCCAGGCAACACGGCGGCAGGCTTCCAGAGAAGCCAGCACCTTCACGCCCCAATCGAGTTTCGCCAGGAAGCTGACCAGATCGGGTTCATGGCTGGTAACCTGCACATGCGGACGCAGCGTTTCAAGGGTGTCTGCCGGGAGAGTAATATTGAACTGGCGGCCAAGATCGAGAATGGTTTGGGCACGGATGTTGCCGTCAAGATGGCGGTGAATGTCTGTTAAAGGCAAAGTTGAATCAATCATGGTCGCACTCATTTTTTAGTTGAAGTGCACGATATTATACATCAGCAGCGTAACCGTTTAAAAGTACGGAAAAAATCCTGTGGATACAGAGAGTTGACCAGTGAAAAGTTTGTACTTGCGCAATAAAAGAGCCAATTTTTCATTTTGTTGCGCAATTGCAGGCGATGAGCAGCCCGAAACAAAACCAACGGCGGGCCGCCTGAATATCTTGAACCGCGTGTAATAATTTCTGCAATCAAACGGGCAGAATCATATTTTCCATATGCAATAACGTATTGTCTTTTGACCAGTAGTGTCGCGTTTTTTCATTGAGATCAACCACCCACTTGAATACCCCGGCATTTGCCAGTTCGGCGCAATAGTTATCAAAAGTGGTAATACCGCTAAAGTGGCGCCGGGCGGCATCTCGGGTGAGCGCTCTGCAGGACTGGGAATTAACCCGCAACAACTTTCTGTTGCTTTTCAGGGAAACGAAAGTATCTGATGACATAACAAAATTCACATTCCCTGTAGCGACAAAATAGATGTAATAAGAGACATTGTTCTCCAGAAGTACTTCAGTAAATGAAATAAAATCCGCATCAGTGCGTACTCGCTCAAAAATGGTTCTGAGCAAATCCAGAAGCTCCATGATTTTCCTTGTGGGTCGTGTGTGCGTGCGAAACGGCTTCCTATACGGCTGATGTATACGAAACGTTCACTTATCTATTTATTATAATGCTAATAATATAATCTTAATTTTAATGTGTGTAATGGTATTGGAACAGTGTTTCAAGTGTTACAAAGTATTGCTTTAGCGCAAGAAATCAGCAGTTCCACTGGCGGGTGAGTATAAGCAGCGTGGCGACTTATCAATAGCGTTTCGCTATTAGTCATAGTGAATCAGTATTTAATCTTAGAAAGATGCTTTTATATAGTGTCCCGGACTGACATTCCTGCCATCGTTAGCAGGCTATATTAAAAGGACGCCGGGAAAATGGCTTTTTCACTTAAAGGTTTAACTCATTCATTGGCCCTCGTTAGCGCGTTGCTGCTAGCGGGCTGTGGGCCAAAAGATCAGGATCCTAATCATATTAAGGTGGGAATTAGCGCGGGTATCGATCAGCAAGTCTGGGCGGTGGTGCAAAAAGTCGCTAAACAGAAATATAACCTTGATGTCGAGGTGGTGACTTTTAATGATTTCGTTTTGCCCAATGAGGCGCTGAATAATGGCGATCTCGATATCAATGCTTTCCAGCATAAACCCTATCTTGATAAACAGATCCAGGAGCGCGGCTATAAGCTGGTGGATGTCGGTACTACTTTTGTCTATCCGATTGCCGCTTATTCAAAGAAAATCACCGCCATTTCACAGCTTCCGGACGGCGCCCAGGTAGCAGTGCCTAATGACCCAACCAACCTTGGGCGTTCTCTGTTATTGCTGGAGCAGCAGGGGCTTATCACTCTGAAAGAGGGGGTTGGCCTGCTGCCAACCGCGCTGGATATCGTGAATAACCCGAAGAAGCTGAAAATCGTCGAGATTGAAGCACCGCAACTGACCCGTGCGCTGGATGATAAACAGGTGACCATGGCTATCATTAATACCACCTTTTCCAGCCAGATTGGCCTGTCGCCGACGCGCAATGGTCTGTTCATCGAGGATAAAAATTCGCCGTACGTCAATATTTTCGCCAGCCGCGAAGATAATAAAGACAGCGAAAAAGTGAAGAATCTGGTGAAAGCATACCAGACCGACGAAGTCGCCAACGCCGCCGCCGAATTGTATAAAGGCGATGCGGTGAAAGGCTGGTAGTTATTCTTCCTTCCCCGTCTGGTGCTGTACATCCAGCACCTCAGTTAATACGCGCCGCGCATTCGCGGCGCAGTCAATGTCATCCGGCTTCTGTTGTATCTCATGGATAACGTTGACCAGTTGCGCTTTACTGTGCGCGAGTTTATGTTCCAGCTTTTCGATATCCGCCACTTTTTGTTGCAGGGTGGTGAGTAGCGTTTGTCGATCCCAGTGATTGAGGTCTGACGGCAATAGGGATGATATCTCTTCGAGGCTGAAACCCGCTGCCTGAGCGGTGGTAATTAGCCCCAGCACCACCAGCGTTTCTTCCGGATAGCTGCGATAGCCATTGGCTTTACGCTGCACGGTTTTGAGGATCCCCGCGCGCTCGTAATAACGGATCCGCGAAGGCGCCAGGCCGCTGCGTTTTGCCAGAGTTCCGATGTTCATTTTTATTCCTCATAAGCTGCTTGACCTTAAACTTAACTTTAAGGTTATGGTTTGTCCAGTTCACTGACTGGAGCCCTGACATGACCCTCTTTACCCCTCTGCGACTGGCCTCTGGCGTGGTCATTAACAACCGCATCGCTAAAGCGGCGATGGAAGAAAATATGGCCGATGCCAATCATGCGCCGTCAACGGAATTACTCACCCTTTATCAGGCCTGGGCTCAGGGCGGCGCCGGGGTGATTATTACCGGTAATGTGATGGTGGACGCCCGGGCGATGACCGGCCCGGCAGGCGTGGTGCTGGAAGATGAACAGCATCTGGATAAGTTCCGCGCCTGGTCGCAGGCGGCGTGCTCGAAGGGCGCACAGGTGTGGATGCAGATAAACCATCCTGGGCGGCAGATGCCCGGTGGCCTTGGGCAGGAGACGCTGGCCCCTTCGGCGTTGGCGCTGGATCTTGGCTCGCAGTCTTCACGCTTTCGCCTGCCGCGGGCGATGGATGATAAAGATATCGCCGACGTGACACGACGGTTCATCACCACTTCCCGGTTAGCGGAGCGCGCCGGATTTCACGGCGTCGAAATCCATGCCGCCCACGGCTATTTGCTGAGCCAGTTCCTCTCGCCGCTCAGTAACCAGCGCACCGACCAGTATGGCGGAAGCATTGAAAATCGCGCCCGTTTACTGCTGGATATTGTGCGCGGCGTTCGCGAGACGGTGGCGGCGGGTTTTACCGTGGTGGTTAAACTCAATTCAGCGGATTTCCAGCGCGGCGGCTTTTCGATTAACGATGCGAAGACGGTGGTACAACTGCTGGCGGAAAGCGGCGTCGATCTGGTCGAACTTTCCGGCGGCAGCTACGAAGCGCCGGCGATGATGGGCGCCATGCGCGATGAACGGACGCTGGCGCGGGAAGCCTATTTCCTGCAGTTTGCCGAGCAAATTGCCGAGGTCGCGACGATTCCTTTAATGGTTACCGGCGGCGTGCGGCGGCGTGAAGTGGCGGAGAGGGTAGTGAATAGCGGGATTGCGTTGGTGGGCATCGCTACGGCAATGGCGATAGTCCCCGGCTTGCCGCAGTACTGGCGTGAGGGGGAGTACGATGCGCCACTGCTGCGTCAGGGTAACTGGAAGAACAAGGCTATTGCCGCCACCGCGCATATGGCGGCGGTGAAATATCAGCTGCAGCGGCTAAGCCGCCACCGCGCGGTGCGCCCGCAGGTCTCACCGCTGTGGGCGCTGCTGACGGCGCAACTGACAGCAAAACGGCAGGCTAAACGTTATCGGCGCTGGATGGCGGGCAAGTAATGACAGCCGGTAGCGCGCTACCGGCCCTTCTCGTCACTTTTGAATCAGATAGCGGATCGTCGGCCCATCCTGCTGAATATCCAGCACGGTATAGCCGTGATTTTTAGCATCGTGCGGGATGTTGTTGATTGACTGCGGACAGTCGCTCACCACTTCAAGTATTTCCCCTTTTTTTAGTGCCGGCATCGCTTCAAGCGTGGCCACGGCCGGGTAGGGGCAAGGTTCACCAACCATATCGAGGCGGTAATCAGGAACGATCTCTTTCATGCGGTTTCCTTAATACGGGTCGCCGAAGTGTTTTTCTGGCGAAAGAAGTGTTTTTCCCAGGCGATGACCAACATCAGCGCGATAAATAGCAGCAGGTAGGTGATAAGCAGGCCGCCGAACGGACCAAAAGTCGTCAGCAGGTTAATCTTATCCCAGTGGGTGGCAAGCGCCGGCGATAAATCATCCCAGAAGTAAGCCAGCAGGGTGGATCCGATAACGTTGCCTAACCCGACCCACCAATAATGAACCTGACCTTCAACGGCGCGATACATCCAGCCGGTTTCACAGCCACCGGCCAGCACGATGCCGAAACCGAACAGCAGGCCGCCAATTACCGCGTTCGGCCCGGCCCACATGATTTTGGGCTCCATGCCGAGCTGCACATAGCTAAAGATACCGATGGCGCTGGCCGCCATCCCGAAGATGATCGCTTTCGCCATATAGGTACGCCCGGTCACCCACATATCGCGAAAGGCGGAGGTGAAACAGATTTGTGCCCGTTCGATGAGCAGGCCAAAAGCAACGCCGAACAGCAGGGCCAGACCCAATTTAGGCTGATTGGCGGCGGTCAGTAGCCCCCAACCGATCATAGCGATAAATACCAGCATTCCCAGCCGAAAGCGGCGACGCGCCTGCGCGGGTTTTTGGGTTAACGGTGAGGCTGCGGAGACTTTCTCAATTTTAACCGGGATACGAAAAACAGGCAGCAGCGTGAAGCGCGCGCCAAACCAGGTCCCGATGGCGGTGGCGATGGCGAAGAACCATGCGTGCAGGGAAAACTGCGGGATCCCGGTAAAGAAGGCCGCCAGATTACAGCCCATTGCCAGCCGGGCGCCGAAGCCGGCAATAATCCCGCCGGCCAGGGCCTGGAAAATGCGGATGCGGCTACGCGGCATCCGCAGCTTGACGTTATTCGCCCACAGCGCGGCGGCCAGGCAGCCGCCAAACATGCCAAGGATCATCATACCGTCAATACGCGTTAACGGCGTGCCTTCGAGATGGATTAATTGATAGTAACCCCAGTTTTCGGCCGGGATGCCCATCAACTGCAGTAGTTGGCCGCCCCAGCGGGTAAATTCGCCGGTGACTGCCCAGAAAGTACCGGTAATGCCAAAATAGTAAGTAGAAAGAATACCGGCGGCGATCACCGCGGGCGCCGGCGCCCAAAATTTGATTAACCAGGCTTGTTTGAATTGTTGCCATGTCATAGAAATGCCTCTGAACTCAGAAGGTAATTCGCCCCGAAAGGGCGTGAAGAGCCGCGATAATACGCCGCTTAGCTTTCAGAATCACTCGACGAGATCAAAAGCGGGAAGAATGCCTCATGAAAAAGGCCGCCAGTCAGGGCGGCCTTAAATCAACAACGCCGGAATTAATTAAAGCCCAGGCGAATAAGATTCAATGGGCAATACAATTCATGGCTACCGTCTAATTCTACACAGTCACTGCGGCGCAGCTGTTCGCTGTTTTTATTGGCGCCATGAATAGCCTTAATCACTCCCGTCGCGCCGCTGTCGGCCACCATGACCCGGCTGCCGGCATCAATAGCATTACGGTTACGATCGTAGGTTTTCATCATTTCCTCCTCTGCATTGTCATTCGGACGTGATTGTTCAGCGTTGTTTTAATACTCCTCCGTGGTTAAAAAAGTTTTGAGATGTATCAAAATTATTTTAATTCCGGGCGCAATGACGACAGCGCGGCAATCAATCCTTGAATCCCTTTCTCAAGCTTCTCCCGCGGACAGCCGGCATTTAGCCTGATGAAACCATTACCCTCTTCGCCATAGGTATAACCCGGCATAATCGCGACTTTTTGCTCTTCAATTAGCGCGCGTTGCAGCGCACGGTCGTCGATTTCGAGCGGGCGCAGATCGATCCACGCCAGATAGGTGGCCTGCGGCGGCTGCCAGTTTAGCTGCGGGAAGGCCTGATTCAGCTGCTCGGCGATATAGCGCATGTTTTCCTGCAGGTAATCACGTAGCGCATCCAGCCAGGGCGCCCCCTGACGATAGGCGGCGATATGCGCGACCAGCGCCGGAACCGACGGAGAAGAGAGACCATCGCGACCTTTCAGCGCTTGCAGATAGCCATTGCGCGAAGCAGTATCGGCGATGAGCCCATAGGCGCCGGTAAATGCCGGGATATTGAAGCTTTTTGAGCCCGACGTGAACAGCGCCCAGGGGCCCTGCGCAACGGCGCACCAGGGGGTATGACGGTGTTCGCCCCAGGTCATATCCATATGAATTTCATCGCTAATAACCCGGACGTTATGCTTCGCGCACAGCTGCGCCATGGTGGTCAGTTCGTCGCGGCTCCAGACTTTGCCCGTCGGGTTATGCGGGCTGCATAGCAGCAAAATGCGGTTGTCGGGACGGGCGAGCGCGGCTTCCAGTTCGTTCATGTCGCAGCGCCACTCACCCTCATCAAGCTTGAGCGCCACCGGGGCAATGCGGCGCTGGTTGCCGTCGATAGTTTTGTAAAACGCGTCGTAAGCCGGGGTATGGACCACGATACCGTCGCCCGGATTGGACCATTGCCTAATCATTTCGGCCACCATATAGATAACCGACGGGCCGTAAACGATGGCCTCGTGGTCAATGGGGCTATGAAAACGGCTGGCGAACCAGTGGCTGATGGCGCCGAGAAACTCGTCATTTTTCCAGCGGCTATAGCCAAAAACGCCGTGCGCCAGTCGCTGGCTGACGGCGTCGATAATGCAAGGGGCGGTAGCGAAATCCATATCGGAGATAGTGAACGGCAGCAGGTCGGCGGCGCCGAAACGGTCGGCAACATAATCCCATTGGGTGCACCAGGTCCCGTGGCGGTCAACTGGCGTGGCAAAATCAAACATCTGAACGTCCTTCGCGAGAGCCCCCTCCGGGTGAGAGGGGGCGTATGTTTAGGCCTGAACGGTATTCATCAGGGTGGCCATTTCATCTTTTACCGACTGAACCTGTGGGCCGATGACCACCTGCAGGTTGTGATCGTTAAGCTGGACCACGCCGATTGCGCGGTTGGCTTTTAACGCGGCGGTATCGACTTTGCTCATGTCGTTCACCGACAGGCGCAGGCGGGTAATACAGTTATCGAGCGTGACAATATTATCAGCACCGCCGAGCGCGGCCAGAATCGCCGGCACGTTATAACCTGATTTGCCAATCGTTCCGGCAACCGCTTTTTCGATGTTAGCCGCCGTTTCGATATCGCGGCCCGGCGTTTTCAGATTGAAGCGGGTGATGGCGAAACGGAAGATACCGTAGTACACCGCGAACCAGATGGCGGCGACAACCGGCACCATATACCACTTGGTCGCCAGACCGTGCAGGATGCCAAACACCACGAAGTCGATAATGTTGCCGTCGGTGTTGCCGATGGTGACGCCAAGTACCGCCATGATTGTGAAACCAAGGCCGGTCAGCAGGGCGTGGATGACGTACAGTACCGGCGCGACGAACAGGAACAGGAATTCCAATGGCTCAGTGGTACCGCCGACCACGCAGGCAATGACGCCGGAAATGAGCAGCCCTTTAATTTTATGACGGTTTTCCGGACGAGCGCAGTGGTACATCGCCAGCGCCGCGCCGGGCAGGCCGCCGAGGAAGGCGGGCATTTTACCCTGCGACAGGAAGCGGGTCGCACTTTCAGAGAAGCCGTGCGTCGTCGGGCAACTCAGCTGTGCCTGGAAGATGGTCAGCGCGCCGCTAACGCTGTGGCCGCAAACGTCCATGGTGCCGCCCGCTTCGGTAAAGCGGATCAGCGCCACCAGAATATGATGCAGGCCGAACGGCAGCAGCAGGCGTTCTCCGGTACCGAAGATCATCGGGCCAAAATCGCCGGCGCTATTGATAACGTGGCCCAGTCCGTTGATACCCATCGCGAACACCGGCCACACCAGCGGAATGACCAGCCCGACCAGGCCTAACACTACGGTGGTAACAATCGGCACAAAGCGCGTGCCGCCAAAGAAGGCCAGCGCGTCCGGCAGACGGATGTTATGGAAGCGTTCGTGCAGCATCCAGACGATAATCCCGGCGATCACCGCCCCGAGGATCCCGGTGTCGATCGACTGAATACCGATAATATTCTGGATGTTGTTGGCCTTGAGGATCGCCGCGTCGGTAGTCGGCAGGATGCCTTTCGCCGTCAACCAGAAGTTGACCGCGAGGTTCATTACCGCGTAGCCGACAAAGCCCGCGAAAGCGGCGACGCCTTTGTTTTCACGCGCCAGGCCGAGCGGAATTGCGATACAGAACATGACCGGCAGGAAGCTAAAAGCGAAGGAGCCAACTTTACTCATCCAGACAAAAATCGCCTGCAGCAGCGGCACGTTCAGCCACGGCAGCAGCGTAATCACATCGTGGCTGCTTAACGAGCTGCCGATCCCCAGCATGATCCCGCAAAACGAGAGCAACGCCACGGGCAACATAAAGGTTTTTCCTAACTGCTGGAAAAACTCCCATAAGGTAATTTTTGGTGCTGTTTTCGCCGTCATACACGAATCCTGGTTCTGAAAAGGGTCGATAGGATGTAACGTAGCGGCAAGATAAAACGTTTTACCATTTTTTAGTGCGATAAAAATCACATAATCAAGCGATAATAAGGTTTATAAAGATAACATACTGATAAAACGTTTTATCGAAAGGCAAAGGGAGTCAGCCAGTCGTTATGGCTATCGCAAAAAAGACAACCATCAATGATGTGGCGCTGGCGGCTGGCGTCTCGGTCAGTACGGTATCGCTGGTGCTCAGCGGTAAAGGGCGCATCTCTTCGGCCACCGGCGAGCGCGTCAATCAGGCCATTGAGCAGCTCGGGTTTGTGCGTAATCGCCAGGCGGCGTCGCTACGCGGAGGGCAAAGCGGGGTAATTGGCCTTATCGTTAGCGATCTGTCGAAGCCGTTTTATGCCGAGCTAACCGCCGGGTTGACCGATGCGCTGGAATCACAGGGTAAAATGGTATTTCTCACCCAGGGCGGGCATCGCGGCGAGAAAATGCTTCAGCGCTTCGAAACGCTGGTCTCACAGGGCGTGGACGGGGTGATTATCGCTGGCGCTATCGACAAGGGCGGTGAACTGCGCGATCGTGCCGCCGAAGTGGGGATGCCGCTGGTTTTTGCCTCCCGCGCCAGCTATCTGGACGATATTGACCTGATCCGCCCGGATAACATGCAGGCGGCGCAAATGGTAACGGAACATCTGATTCGCCGCGGTCATCAGCGCATCGCCTGGCTTGGCGGACAAAGCGCGTCCCTGACCCGCGCCGAACGGGTGGGCGGCTATTGCGCCACCTTATTGAAGTACGGCCTGCCGTTTCATAGTGAATGGGTTGTCGAGTGTGGCTCCAGTCAGCAGCAGGCGGCGGAAGCCATGATCGCGCTGCTGCGACAAAACCCGACCATCAGCGCGGTACTTTGCTATAACAGCGTCATCGCCACCGGGGCGTGGTTCGGTCTGCTGCGCGCCGGGCGGCAGAGCGGCGAGGGTAGCGTGGAAAGTTATTTTGAGCAACGCATCGCGCTGGCGGCCTTTGCCGAAGTGCCGGAAGCGGCGCTCGATGATGTCCCCTTGACCTGGGTGACTACCCCGGCGCGTGAGATGGGGAACAGCCTGGCGGAGTGTATTTTACGCCGCCTCGAGGAGGGGCAAGGCAGCGCGCGTAATCAGATTATGCCGCCGCGGCTGGTTATCAGAAAGTAGGGGCCGCCATCGATTAAGGTGATTCCCGGGCTACCTGACCGCAGCCCGGGACGTTTTTTTACTGCTGCGGTTCGGCGGTGGGAAGCGTCAGGCCGAACATGGCGGCGAAATCAGCCAGCGGCATTTTCTGCCCGTTTAGGGTTACCTGGCCGTCGGCGTACTGCAGGCTGGAGGTAATCGCGTTATCTTCCATCGTGGTCAGACGGAACATCTGTCCCATCGCCGCCAGCCCTTTAACCTGCTGATCGGCAAGTCTCGCCGCATCCTCCGGCTGATAGCCTTCCAGCCCGGCAATCTGCGTCATCAGAGCGGTGGCCATATCCACCGGGATCACCAGCTTACCGTCCAGCGATTTAACGCTGCGGTCCAGTTCATCGGCGACGGTCTGCGGCGCAGCGGTCGTTTGCGCCGGGTCCTGCATCAGCACCGACAGATTCAGGGTGCTTTCGCCTTTAGCGTTTTGCCAGCTCAGCGGGGAAATCGTCAGCGACGGATTACCTTTCAACAGAATCGGCAGCGAGCTAAAGAAGATCTCGGTTAATGCCTGCTGATAGAGCTCCGGATTCTGCGCCAGCTCGGGCTTCGCCATCAGCGCCTGCGCCTGGGCGTTATACTGCTGACTGAATTGATGCCACGCCTGACCGTCGAGATTATCCAGCTTAACGGTGAGTTTGCCGCGGCCCATATCCTGGTTTTGCAGTTTCAGGCTGTTAAGGTTGTAATCAAGCTGGCTATTGATACGTTTGCCGTCATCGGAGAGCGTCGAGCGGCCGTCGATATTCATGCCTTCCAGCAGCGCCAGCTCTTTTCCTTCAACGCCGATAGCCAGTTTATCAAGGGCGATCTTCTGCTTGCCGATACGTTCTTCGAAGGCGGTCATTTCGGTGGCGCCGTCAGCCTTCAGGTTGCTGAAACTGAGCTGGACTTTCTGGTTGTATTCGTTGACCGCGTTGATCTGCCCGCTGGCCGCTTCGCCGCTCAGGCTAATAGTTTTGCCATCGCGATCGGCATTGAGCTGGAACTGACCGCCGCTAAAGATAACTTTTTCATTGTCTTTAGCGTAATCCAGCGGGTTAAGGAAGATGGCCGACTGGGTATCGCCGCTGTAGGCAATACGGGTGTCGATGTTAAACGGCGACTGCCCTTTGGCGATATCAAACAACGCTTTGCTGGCATCGCTATTCACCAGAGTGGTGTTGACCGAGGCCATTGCCGGTACCAGATTAAAAGATTTTAACGAGGCAAGCGGGAAGGGACCATGATCGACCTTTTCGTCAAAAATCAGGCTCTGACCGGCGGCCAACAAGCTGTGCTCTTTACCGGCCTGCGGCTTCACCACCAATTGCAGGTGGCTGCTGAATAACCCGCGCTGGTAGTCCTGATAGCTCAGCTCTACGCCAGCTTCCGGCGCGTTGCTCTGTAGTTGGGCATTCGCCTGCTGCACCATTTCGGCAATACGGTTTTCCAGTTGCTTACCGGTAAACCAGGCCCCGCCTGTCCAGACGACGCCGAGCGCGACGATAACTCCCGCAGCGACCAATGTTTTTTTCATAGCATTTGTCCATAAATGAAACCAGGCGGAACATGCCGCCTGGTGGTGTTGTCATGATGGGGGAAGTCTAGCAACTGCGGATTAAAAGTTCAGTAACTTACTTAAGCTTATTGAACACGCGCGCCAGACGACCCTGGCCGCTGACCTGTACCGGTGATTCGTTGCAGGCGATAAACGCCGATTCACCCGGCTGCAGTGTCAGACGCTGTTCGCCTTTACGCAGCGTTGCTTCGCCTTCCACGCAGAACAGAATCGCGGCGCTCTCTTGCGCCAGAGAGGCTTCATTGCTGGTCAGATCGTGCAACGAGAATGCGAAATCGTCGACCGGGATTGGGAAATCCAGCTCGCTGCCGTGTTGTTCCGGCTGGGTCAGCAGCTCAGAGGCCGGTTTGGCGACAAACTTCACGTTTGCCACCAGTTCCGGAATATCGATGTACTTCGGCGTCAGACCGGCGCGCAGTACGTTATCTGAGTTGGCCATCACTTCCAGCGCGACGCCCTGCAGGTAGGCGTGCGGGGTTTCGGCAAACAGGAACATCGCTTCGCCAGGATTCAGTTTCACCACGTTGAGCAGCAGCGGAGAGAAGAGGCCGCTGTCATCCGGGTAGAATTCAGCGATCAGACGAATGGTCTGCCACGGCTCGCCCTGTTCGCGGTCGAGGGCGCTTTGCAGCACGCTGAGCGCATGCGCTTTTTCTTCACCTTTCATATTCAGCAGGCTGGCAAACAGCTGGCTTAAACGCCCGGCGTCCGGCTGTTGGATGAATTCGCCGATGGCAGGATGCGCCCCGGCAACCGGCTGCAGCAGCGCGACAATTTCATTAAATTCGCGGAACGCGTTCATGGCGAGGAACGGCGTCAGAGCGAAGACCAGCTCCGGCTTATGGTTGGGATCTTTATAGTTGCGCTCGGCGGCATCCAGCGGAATACCCGCGGCGTTCTCTTTGGCAAAGCCAATTTCCGACGCGCGTTTATTCGGGTGAACCTGGATGGAGAGCGGCTGGGCGGCGCACAGGACTTTGAACAAGAACGGCAGTTCGCCGAAACGCTCGGCGACATTAGTGCCGAGAAGGGCATTTTTATCGGCCTCAATCACGTCGCGCAGCGACTGCGGCTGGCCGTCGGCGTTAAGGATCCGCGAACTGCTTTTCGGGTGTGCGCCCATCCACAGTTCCGCCATCGGCAGATTGTCCGGATTGGCGATACCGTAAAGGTCGGTTAACGCGGTGTGACTTCCCCATGCATAGTTTTGCACTGAGTTAATGAGCTTCTGCATTCTCAATCCCTGTTTCCACATAAAAATGTTGGCTCTATTAAACCAACAAATCGTCGAGAAGCAACTGTTGAAAGAAAAAGTCGTCCTTGTCTCAGTTTTTGTTAAAAAATTGTGTAAAATTGATCGACTCGCTTTTCTACAGGCAAATGGAGTGTCTGCCTGAAACATAATCAGCCAAGCAGTAAGTGAGAGTACAATGTCGAACAAACCGTTTGTTTATCAGGATCCTTTTCCGCTTAAAAAGGATGACACCGAGTATTATCTCCTCAGCAGTGATTACGTCTCCGTCGCCGAATTCGCCGGCCAGGAGGTTCTGAAGGTTGAACCTCAGGCGCTAACCTTACTGGCCCAACACGCGTTCCACGATGCCTCCTTTATGCTTCGCCCGGCACATCAGCAGCAGGTCGCAGATATCCTCAACGACCCGGAAGCCAGCGAAAACGACAAATACGTCGCGCTGCAATTCCTGCGTAACTCCGATATCGCCGCTAAAGGCATTCTGCCGACCTGTCAGGATACCGGCACCGCGATCATCATGGGCAAAAAGGGACAGCGCGTATGGACCGGCGGCGGCGATGAAGCCGCGCTGGCGCAGGGCGTGTACAACACCTATATCCAGGACAATCTACGTTACTCGCAGAACGCGCCGCTGGATATGTATAAAGAGGTTAACACCGGTACCAACCTGCCGGCGCAGATCGATCTTTATGCTACCGATGGCGATGAGTATAAATTCCTCTGTATCGCCAAGGGCGGCGGCTCCGCTAACAAAACGTATCTCTACCAGGAAACGAAAGCGTTAATCACCCCGGCGAAGCTGAAAAACTACCTCGTCGAGAAGATGCGCACCCTCGGCACCGCAGCCTGTCCGCCGTACCATATCGCCTTTGTGATTGGCGGCACCTCTGCGGAAGCGACGCTGAAGACGGTAAAACTGGCCTCGACCAAATACTACGATGGCCTACCGACCGAAGGTAACGAACATGGCCAGGCGTTCCGCGATGTGCAGCTGGAGCAAGAGCTGCTGCTGGAAGCGCAGAACCTCGGCCTCGGCGCGCAATTTGGCGGGAAATACTTCGCCCACGATATCCGCGTGGTCCGCCTGCCGCGTCATGGGGCGTCTTGTCCGGTGGGGATGGGCGTCTCCTGTTCCGCCGACCGTAACATTAAAGCCAAAATTAACCGTCAGGGGATCTGGCTGGAAAAACTGGAGAGCAACCCAGGCAAATATATCCCTGAGCACCTGCGCCAGGCCGGTGAAGGCGAAGCGGTGAAGGTGAACCTCAATCAGCCGATGAGCGAGATTCTGGCGCTGCTGTCGCAGTATCCGGTGTCGACTCGTCTGTCGCTGAGCGGCACGATCATCGTGGCCCGCGATATTGCCCATGCCAAGCTGAAAGAGCTTATCGATAACGGCGAAGCGCTGCCGCAGTATGTCAAAGATCATCCGATTTACTACGCCGGCCCGGCGAAGACGCCGGATGGTTACGCCTCCGGTTCTCTGGGGCCGACGACCGCTGGCCGCATGGACTCGTATGTCGATCTGCTGCAATCGCACGGGGCGAGTAAAATCATGCTGGCTAAGGGTAACCGTAGCCAGCAGGTGACCGATGCCTGCCATAAACACGGCGGTTTCTATCTCGGTAGTATCGGCGGCCCGGCGGCGGTTCTCGCGCAACAGAGTATCCGCAGCCTCGAGTGCGTGGCTTATCCGGAGCTGGGAATGGAAGCTATCTGGAAAATCGAAGTGGAAGATTTCCCGGCCTTTATCCTCGTTGATGATAAAGGTAACGACTTCTTCCAGCAGATCCAGACGTCGCAGTGCTCGCGCTGCGTGAAGTAAACGAGACCGCCCTTCGGGGCGGTTTTTGTTTGGGCCGCTTAGCGGTACGAACTACCAAAATAACTAATAAATCTGGTTAATACTTAATCCTTTAAGCAGGTGAGCTTTGTCGCTATGACGCACTTTGAATCCAAGGAGAAAGTAATGACAACGCATCGCAGTGAAAAAGACTCGATGGGCGCAATCGACGTCCCGGCCGATAAACTTTGGGGCGCGCAGACCCAGCGCTCGCTTGAGCATTTCCGTATCTCAACGGAGAAAATGCCTGATGAATTGATCTACGCGCTGGCGCTGACCAAGCGAGCGGCGGCGAAGGTTAACCAGGACCTGGGCTTGCTGGCGGCGGACAAAGCGGGCGCTATCGTCGCCGCCGCCGATGAAGTTCTCGCCGGCAAGCATGCGCAGGAGTTTCCGTTAGCTATCTGGCAAACCGGCTCCGGTACCCAAAGCAACATGAATATGAACGAAGTGCTGGCTAACCGTGCGAGCGAGTTGCTTGGCGGCGAGCGCGGCATAGGGCGCAAAATTCATCCCAATGATGACGTCAATAAAAGCCAGAGCTCGAATGATGTTTTTCCAACGGCGATGCACGTCGCGGCGCTAATCGCGCTGCGCGAGAAGCTGCTCCCGCAGTTACAGGCGCTGCGGGCCACGCTACAGGAAAAGTCGCTGGCCTTCGGTGACATTGTTAAAATTGGCCGCACCCACCTACAGGACGCTACGCCGCTGACGTTAGGGCAGGAGATCTCCGGTTGGGTCGCGATGCTGGAACATAATCTCCGCCATATTGAACACAGCCTGCCGCATCTCGCTGAGCTGGCGCTGGGCGGTACGGCGGTTGGTACCGGCTTGAATACGCACCCGGAATATGCGGTGCGGGTGGCGACGGAACTGGCGTCTCTTAGCGGACTGCCGTTCGTCACCGCGCCCAACAAATTTGAAGCGCTGGCCACCGTGGATGCGCTTGTTCACGCCCACGGCGCGCTGAAGGGGCTGGCGGCTTCGCTGATGAAAATTGCCAACGATGTGCGCTGGCTGGCCTCCGGGCCGCGCTGCGGCATAGGTGAAATCGCCATTCCGGAGAACGAACCGGGATCCTCCATTATGCCCGGCAAGGTCAACCCGACCCAGTGCGAAGCGTTGACCATGCTGTGTTGCCAGGTGATGGGGAACGACGTGGCGGTGAATATCGGCGGCGCGTCAGGGAACTTTGAGCTTAACGTCTATCGGCCAATGGTCATCCACAACTTCCTGCAGTCGGTACGCCTGCTGGCGGATGGCATGGAGAGCTTTAATGAGCACTGCGCGGTGGGCATTGAGCCGAACCGCGAGCGGATCGGCCAGTTGCTTAATGAGTCGCTGATGCTGGTGACCGCGCTCAATACCCATATCGGCTACGATAAAGCGGCGGAGATCGCCAAAAAAGCGCACCATGAAGGGCTGACGCTGAAAGCCGCGGCACTATCGCTTGGTTACCTGACGGAAGCGGAATTCGATAGCTGGGTGCGCCCGCAGGATATGGTTGGCAGCCTCGCTACTCGCTAGCCAGCCATAAATGCAGACGCGGGATCAGTAATCGTAACGACTGCGCCTGCGGTTTGTGGCGATACTGCACGTTATCAGCATCGTAATTCAAGAGTTCGCCAAGATCCGGCACGCTTACCCCACGCGTGACGGAGATAAGCGCAATCAGCGGGCCGGGACAGGCGTACTGCACCTGCTTCTGCTCGCCGGCATACCACACTCTGGCAATCGGCTGTACCTTGACCGGGCGTTTGATTTTCAATTTTGCCCGCTGCGGCAGGGCGGCGATATCCTGGAATTCCCGTTCCAGCTTGCTTTGCCACTGTTCGCGGGTCCAGGGCGGCACCGCGCGCGGCGATTGCAGGCTCTTCTCTAGCTGCATTAATACTTCATCGCGGGTCAGATTTTTAATCACATGCTTATTGGCCCAGCCGAAGCGGATGGTGCTGGGGTCGCACAGCGGCGTCAGCGTACGATAGGCGCTGAGGGTAATCAGGCCGGGCAGGTGGCGGTGAACCCATTCGAAACGCGCGGCGGCCGGCAATCCGGAATCGACGGTGACGATTTTCTCAAACGCAGCTTTCAGCGCGTTAATGGCGCTGATTTTCTCCAGCAGCTCTGCCTGCTGTTGCGTATCAACCGCCAGGCAAATCGCCCCGGGCAGGCGTACCGCCGCCTTGCTGCTGCGGTTTTCCGATTGCTGCTGAATAAACAGATGGCTGTAGTGCCTGAGCGCCATCTCCAGCGCGCTTTGGCCGACGTGCTGCGTGACCTGAATGGTATCCAGCGGCGCGTGCTCCGCCTCTTTGCTCACCGCCGGCAATTCGAAAATCCGCGCCGCCAGCAGGCGACAGTGGCTCAGCGATGCTTTGAAGGTTTGTAGCTCGCGCTCAAGCTCACGAAAGGTGTCATTTAAGCGCGCAACGAGGTCGTAGCTTGCCATGATTACCGCCTTAGTTACAACATACTGTTTGAGTATAAACTATACGCAGGCCGTAACGCCTGCGCAAGTTCGGCTAAGCAGAAGTAAAAGCGGGAAGCTGGTGGTAAATAGGCCAGCTGAAAATGAATGCCGCGCCGCCAAGCGAACTTTCGTCGCAGCGGACTTCACCGGCCATCGCCTGAGCAATACTGTGTACGATGGCCAGCCCCAGGCCGCAGCCGCCGGTGGCGCGATCTCGACTGGGATCGAGACGGACAAACGGCTCGAATACCCGTTCGCGTTCCTCAAGGGCGATACCCGGGCCATCATCTTCCACGCGCAGCGTCGCCCGTGAACCGGCCAGCGACAGGCTGATATGAATATGTTGATGGCTGTAGCGCAGGGCATTATTGACCAGATTATCCAGCACGCGCTCCATTAAACGCATATCCAGCGCACCGTAGTCGCCCGCCGTAAGCTGGCGCAACGCGACTTCACGCTGCGGATTGACCAGCTGAATATCCTCGACGTGCGCGCGGATCCAGGCCGGGAAATCCGGGGTGGTCAGGTTGAGTTCGTTCTGCGGGCGATCGAGGCGCGCGTAGGTGAGCAGTTCTTCAATCAGCGCTTCCAGTTGCCCGATATCGCGATTGAGAGCCTGCGACTCCGCCTCGGTCAGATTTTCGCTCATCTCCAGGCGATAGCGCAGGCGCACCAGCGGCGTGCGCAATTCATGGGCGATACCGTCAATAAGCTGTTTTTTACTGGCTATCAGGGCGTTGATATTATCGGCCATCTGGTTAAAGGCCACGCCGAGTCGCTCGAAGCTCGACATGCTATCGAAATGAATGCGCTCGCTAAAATGGCCTTCGCCGAAGCGCTGTGCGGCGGTTTCGATTCGCAACATATCCTGCCAGTGCGGTCGCATCCAGATAAACACCGGGAACGCCAGTGAAATAGCGATAAACGCCATCAGCGCGACGTCCAGCAGGCGCATCTCATGCAAAAAATAGAGATAGGGCACCGGGCCGACTGACAATACGTAATGGCTGCGCGGGATGCGTTGAATAAAGGTGTACTGATCGTCCAGCGCCACGATATCGCCCGCGCGCAGATGCTGCATCGAGCTTTCCGAGAGCTTGAATTTGCTTAACGGTTCAATGTGCAGATCGAAAGAGAGATTAAGATCCAACTCTTTCAGCGTGTTGCTCCAGTCGCGCGGCGGGATCTCGCGCAGTTCGCTGCGCATCAGATACAGCGAGCTTTTCATCAGATCGTCCAGCGACTGGCGTCCGGCGCGCTCGGCGGTGAATTTATACACCAGGCCGACCAGCATGGTCATGACGAGGAAGCAGACGAACAGCAAAAGGTAAAACTGCACAAACAGTTTTTTCATTAATCATCACCGGTCATTAACTGGGTTATCTCGCAACAAAAGATTCTACAGGAGAAGGATCCCGCTCGGCAAAGTTCTCACCGACGCGCCAGGCCGAATGACCGAGAGCCATTTTAAGCCGGCTGCCCGTCCTGTCACGTGCCAGCCTCTCTGTTAATTTAAGCGCCCCTTAAATGATGGAGAGCGCCAGATGACTAAGCCCGTGTATTTGCATACTGATAATGATGTTGAGATTTTAAAAACCTTCGATATGGTTCTGAGCCATATGCAGGCGATCGCCGACCCTTATCAGTGGAAGTGGGTGATTACCGGCTGGCACAGCATCCTGCAGAACGCGATGGTTTTGGCCTTGTGTCAGGGCAATGACTTTCTGGTCTACCTGTTCGACGGTAAAGCGTCGACTCGCGCGATCTACGAGCAAATTTATAACGACGATTTTTCCAACATCGACAAGCTGCAGCTGCCGTCCTTTATGACGCTATACCGTGCGACAAGGGAGAACAGCGGATTCGCACCGAGCGAAGACTGTACGGTGGCGATGGGCAAGCTTCACCAGCTGCGCAATGATTTCATTCACTATCATCCGCGAGGTTGGAGACTACAGGTCGATGGTTTACCGCAATGGATTCTGGCGAGCGGCGAACTACTGGATCATTTCCTCGCCAGCGGTGAGGTCGTACGCTGGTATGGCGAAGACGATGAAATGGCATTCAGAGAGAAATACGCTGAATTTCAAGACCGACTACACGGCGTGATGTCGGTCTATTCCTGACGCGGATTAATTATCCCAGGCATGCGGGGCGAACAAATAGCCTTTGTTGCGCACCGTCTTGATGCGGTAGGGCTCGGTGGCGTTGTCGAGCAGCTTTTTACGCAGGCGTGAAATCGCGACATCGACGCTGCGATCCATGCCATCGTAGCTGACGCCGCGGAGATTTTTCAACAGCGCATCGCGATCCATAATCTGCCCGGCATGGGTCGCCAGCTCCCACAGCAGGTCGAAATCGGCGGTGGACAAAGCAACGTTGTCGCCGCCAAGCAGAACCTGTCGGTTAACCGGGTCGATCGACAGTGAACCAAAAACAAGGGCTTTATGCGGCGTCAGGGTCGCTGGAGCGGGTATCGACGGCGAAGTCACGTGCTGGCGCAGATGCAAACGTAAGCGGGCCAGCAGCACCGCAGGTGGAGTGGTTTTGAGGATATAATCACTGGCGCCCATCTCCAGCGACAGAATATGGTTCATATCGCTATCGAGCGAGGTCAGTAACACGATAGGACCCTGCCACTGGCTGCGCAGGTCGCGGCACAGCGTCATCCCGTCTTTGCCAGGCAGCATGATATCCAGCAGTACCAGATCGGGTTGTTCACGAGCAATAACCTCTTCGGCCCGGTCGCCGCGCGGCTCAACAACCACGTCCATATCATGTTTTCCCAGATAGGCGGCGATAAGCGCGCCAACTTCGGGCTCATCCTCAACAAAAACGATCTTATTCATATCTTACGCGTATAAATTAAAAAGCTAACATACACCGCCCGCAAATTGCCTGCCATTAATCTTTCATAAACAAATGTTCTTCCGTTATGCTGGTGGAAATTGTTGTTCAAATGTTAAGGCATAAAATGGGGCTGTTGATTAAAGCGCTGCTGGGAGCGCTGGTGGTGGTACTGATAGGCGTACTGTCAAAAACCAAAAATTACTATATTGCCGGTTTAATTCCGTTATTTCCGACCTTCGCGCTGATTGCCCATTATATCGTCGCCAGCGAGCGCGGCATTGAAGCGCTGCGCACGACTATTGTCTTCGGCATGTGGTCAATCATCCCGTATTTTATCTACTTACTTTCATTATGGTACTTCACTGGCGTAATGCGCCTGCCTTACGCGCTGGCAGGCGCGGTGATCTGCTGGAGTCTGGCGGCCTGGCTGCTGATCCTCGGCTGGAGCCGTTTCCACTAGCGCAGCGGTCGGCCGCCGTCGACAGCGAAAGAGCGGCCGGTCACGTAGCAACTGGTGAAGAGATAATCGATGAGGTCGATTATCTCTTTTTCACCCGGCGCGATTTTCATCAGCGATTTATCCAGCGCCTGTTTACGATATTCAGCGTCATCATGCTCGTTAAACATAATTAGCGATGGCGCGATGGCGTTGACCTTCACTTCCGGGGCCAGCTTACGGGCGAAAGAGCGGGTCATATTATCAAGTGCCGCTTTACTGGCGGCATAGGCGATATGCTTATCGCTGCCGCGTTCCACCACGTAGTCGGTAATGTGAATAATATCGCTGGCGGCGTGACCAAAACCACGCAGCAGGCTCTCCAGCGCATGGTTAAGCAGATAGGGCGCGTGGACGTGAATCTGCATCATCCGCGATATCACCGTGGATAACGGCACACCGGGTTTTTCCGCCATCCAATCACTGGCGTTATGAATAATCGCACGCAGCCCGCTGGTCTGCGCCTTCACCGCTTCCGCGAAGGTAAGAATACCGTCGTCGCTGCTGAAATCGGCCTGCAGACACACCGCGCCGGCTTCGCGCAGGGTGTCAACCGAAGGATAATGCTGGCGATAGCTGACGATCACCGGTTGCTGCTGGTTTAAAAAATGGTGTGCCAGAGCGAGGCCGATACGGCGGCCTGCTCCTGTGATCAGGACCGGACGAGGCTGTGGTTCAGCCATGGGTATCTCCTTTCAAGTTCAGCGGTAGGGCAACCGCTTACCCCACCAGCATCCACGTTGCCGGAACGGCGGCAACCAGCAAAAAACCAATTAATGCCATTTCACGGCGTTTGAGCATGCGATCGTGCTGGTGCGTACGGCGGGCGTACAGGAAAACCAGAAGACCCGGAGCGTAAAGTACCACCGACAATAACAAATGCACAGGACCGGACGCATACAATAACCATAAGCCATAAACGCACGCGCCGACACCCACGGCTTTATGTAACGGACGTACGGCAATCTTAAGCAGGAAAGCGCCAACGAGGAAATAGGGCACCAGAATCATTTCTGAGGCGATGGTTAGCAGGGTACCGTAGTCGGATCCGGTAAGCCAAATCAGCACCAGACAAATCTGCACGCTGATGTTGGTCAACCACAGCGAGGAAGAGGGGGCGTTATTCTTATTGGTTTTGGCGAACAGGCGCGGGAACGCTTTATGCGTCGCCGCCAGATACGGCACTTCGGCGGCCATAATGGTCCAGCTTAAATAGGCGCCGCAGACGGAGATAATTAATCCCGCGGCGATTACTACTTCGCCCCATGACCCCATCATCTTGACCATCAGGCCTGCCATCGACGGGTTGCGCATTTCAGCCAGTTCCGGGCGGGCGACAACGCCCAGCGACAGCAGGGTGACCAGCAGATAAACCGCCAGCGCCGAGACCACCGCCAGCAGCGTTGCGCGGCCAACGTCGCGCTTGTGGCGCGCGCGAGCAGAGACTACTACCGCGCCCTCCACGCCGATAAATACCCACAGGGTGATCAGCATGGTGTTTTTCACCTGTTCCCATACCGGTACGCCGAGAGCGATGCCGCTGAAGTCGAGGCGGAAAGTATCGAGCCGGAACGCGATAGCGGCCAGCGCCACAAATGCGCCGAGCGGCAACAGTTTAGCCAGCGTCGCCACCAGGTTAATGCCTGCCGCGGTCTGGACCCCACGCAGCACCAGAAAATGCACCACCCATAGCAGCACTGACGCGCCGACGATTGCTTGCCAGGTGTTACCGTCACCAAAAATACGCATCTCCGGCGTATCGGTAAAGAAACTCAGGGCGGAGAAGACGATAACCAGATAGGAGACGTTGGCAATCACCGCGCACAGCCAGTAACCCCAGGCAGAACAGAAACCGATCAGTTCGCCGAAACCTTCACGGGCATAGGTAAAGATGCCGCCGTCCAGTTCCGGGCGGATTCGGGTCAGCAATAGCATGGCGAAAGCGAGGAATAAAATCCCGACGCCGGTGATGGCCCAGCCGATAAGCAGAGCGGATGGGCTGGCAACGGCAGCCATGTTTTGCGGCAAACTGAAAACGCCCGCGCCCAGCATGGAGCTGAGTACCAGTGCGGTCAGGGCGCTAAGGCCCAGTTTCTTTTCCATTGTATTCCCGAGGTGACAACAGTGAATCAAGAATATTTATTTGGCGAAATCGCATAAAAATGGAGGATTACGCTAAGGCGCGGGATTTTACGGAGTGTCTTGAACGCATGCAATGGCGGCGGGCGAAAAAATGTAAAAAGGCGACCCGATGTCGCCTTTTTGAGCAGCTGAAACCGATTACTTATACAGGTCGGCGCTAATGGTGATGTTACCGCCACGTTCCTGCCACTGGCGGGTGATGTGGTAGTATTTTGCCCCTTTCTTCGCCGCGCGTTTCGCGGTCTGATAGGAGATTTCCGTCATGTTGCCGTAGTTACCGGTGAATTTGATGCTATCAAACGGCACCATCTGCGCGGCGGTGATTTTGTTCACTTCTTCGACTTTCGTGCCGTCCGGCAAGGTGACAGTGTAACGTCCGCCTTTCGACGATTGGGTTTCGTAGAACAGGCCTACGCCGGTGCCGGCGCCGACGGCCGCAGAGGAGGCCACGCCTGGGATCTCGACATTTTTAGCCGCTTCGCCGCCTTTCGCCAGAGCGGCGCGACCGGCTTCGGAATCCGCTGGAATCGCATCAGGGCTCTGCAGTACGCGCTTCTGCGCATCCTTTTTATAGATATAAGCGGTGATGCGCTGGTTGCCGCCCTGGTTGGCGTCAACCTGGCGGACGATGAAGAAGGCATACGCGCCTTTGGCTTTCGCCGCTTTGGCGATGGCGTCGTTGACTTCCGGCTGGCTGCGGTAGAAGCCCTGTACGGTCACAGTGTCATACGGCATCAGCGTGACGGCCTGGTCTTTCGGCAGTTCCATCACGCCGTTAATGATACGGTTTTTCGGGGTATCCGCCTGCGGGGCATTTTCTTTATAGAAATCCGCCGTTACGCGCCAGTTGCCGCCGTTGCCGAAATCAGAGGTGTCGACAACATAAAAGGAAGCTGCGCCATCTTTATCCGCCTTGCGGGAAACCGCCTGTACGGCATCGCCAATCGCGTTAAAACGGCCAGTGACGACGACGCGGTCATAGGGCTTCAGCGCTGCCGCTTGCTCCGGAGTCAGCTCGGTCGCTGCATGGGCAGACAACGCGGTGGTAGCCAGAAGAGCAGACGCCAGGAGTGTGTTCTTAAGCTTCATAAAAATAATCCTTTGCCTTGCGCAAACCATGTACTGGTATTGTTGTTGACTGAAAACAGGTGATTATTGCATTTAAACAACGTAACTGTCTGCGTCATTTTTCACTTCCCGCCCGAATCGTTCGTTACAAAAATATAACAAATACTGATATGTTGAAAAAACAGCCCCTTGAACAGCAAAATCGATAATCAATATCACTTTTATAAGTTAACGTAATGTTAATGCAATGATACTGACGGTAATAAATGGCGAATTAATCCCTCAGGTAAGCGAATTATCAGGTTCTGGCATAAAATTAAGGCAAATATTGCTGCCTGACGCAGTCAGGACTAATTTTTCTCAATAAAATCAAAAATTCTGTTTTAACGATGTAGATCACAATCGGTATTTTCAGTAGGTTATAAAAAGTTTGTTACTGTTTCATTTTCCAGATGAATACCTGAGCGGCGTTTTTGCGCCGCCGCTGGCGCATTTGTGAAAAAAATAAACCATCATCAAAAACCGATGGAAGGGAAAACTATGCGAATTGGGATACCAAAAGAGAGCTTAGCTCAGGAAACCCGGGCCGCTGCGACGCCGAAGACGGTCGAGCAGCTGCTTAAGCTCGGGTTTAGCGTGGCGGTCGAGAGCGGGGCCGGGAAACTGGCGAGCTTCGACGATGAAGCCTTCGAACAGGCGGGCGCGGAAATCGTCAGCGCGGATAACGTCTGGCACTCCGACGTTATCCTCAAGGTTAACGCGCCGAACGATGCGGAGATTGCGAAGCTCAATCCGGGCACCACGCTGGTGAGTTTCATCTGGCCGGCGCAGAATCCGGATCTCATGGAAAAGCTGGCCGCTCGCGGTATCAACGTGATGGCGATGGACTCGGTACCGCGTATTTCCCGCGCCCAGTCGTTAGATGCCCTGAGTTCGATGGCCAACATCGCCGGTTATCGCGCGATTGTCGAAGCGGCGCATGAATTCGGCCGTTTCTTCACCGGCCAGATCACCGCGGCGGGTAAAGTGCCGCCAGCAAAGGTGATGGTAATCGGCGCAGGCGTCGCCGGCCTTGCGGCGATCGGCGCGGCGAACAGCCTCGGCGCCATCGTCCGCGCCTTCGATACCCGTCCGGAGGTGAAAGAGCAGGTGCAGAGTATGGGCGCCGAGTTCCTTGAACTGGATTTTAAAGAAGAAGCGGGCAGCGGCGACGGTTACGCCAAAGTCATGTCTGAAGCCTTTATCAAAGCCGAGATGGCGCTGTTCGCCGCGCAGGCGAAAGATGTCGATATCATTGTCACTACGGCTTTAATCCCGGGTAAACCGGCGCCGAAGCTGATTACCCGCGAAATGGTTGACGCCATGAAGCCAGGCAGCGTGGTGGTCGATCTGGCGTCGCAAAACGGCGGCAACTGTGAATACACCGTGCCGGGCGAAGTCGTGACCACCGCCAACGGCGTGAAAATTATCGGCTATACCGACCTGCCGGGTCGTCTGCCGACGCAATCTTCTCAGCTCTACGGCACCAACCTGGTAAACCTGCTGAAGCTGCTGTGCAAGGAAAAAGACGGCAATATCACCATCGATTTCGACGATGTAGTGGTGCGCGGCGTCACGGTGGTCCGCGAGGGCGAAATTACCTGGCCGGCGCCGCCGATTCAGGTATCCGCGCAGCCGCAGGCGGCGGCGAAAACCGTCGAAGCGCCAAAAGAAGAGGCTAAACCAGCTTCGCCGTGGCGTAAATACGCGCTGATGGCGCTGGCGATTATCCTCTTTGGCTGGCTGGCGAACGTCGCGCCGAAAGAGTTTCTGGGTCACTTTACCGTCTTCGCGCTCTCCTGCGTAGTCGGTTACTACGTGGTGTGGAACGTGTCGCACGCGCTGCACACGCCGCTCATGTCGGTAACCAACGCCATTTCAGGGATTATTGTCGTTGGGGCATTGCTGCAGATAGGGCACGGCGGCTGGGTCAGCTTCCTCAGCTTTATCGCGGTGTTGATCGCCAGCATTAATATTTTTGGTGGTTTCACCGTCACTCAGCGCATGCTGAAAATGTTCCGCAAAAACTAAGGGGTAGCACATGTCTGGAGGATTAGTTACAGCTGCATACATTGTTGCCGCTATTCTGTTTATCTTTAGCCTTGCGGGGCTGTCAAAGCACGAAACGTCGAAGCAGGGGAACCTGTACGGCATCGCCGGGATGGCGATTGCGCTGATTGCCACCATCTTCGGGCCGGACAGCGGTAACGTCGGTTGGATCATCGTGGCGATGGTTATCGGCGGCGCGATCGGTATTCGTCTGGCGAAGAAAGTCGAAATGACCGAGATGCCGGAGCTGGTGGCGGTGCTGCATAGCTTCGTTGGTCTGGCGGCGGTGCTGGTCGGCTTCAACAGTTATCTCGACCATGGCCCGGGCCTCGATCAGGTGCTGGCGAATATTCACCTGACTGAAGTGTTTCTCGGCATCTTTATCGGCGCCGTGACCTTCACCGGCTCGATCGTTGCTTTTGGTAAGCTGCGCGGCAAAATTTCGTCAAAACCGCTGATGTTGCCGAATCGCCACAAGCTGAACCTGGCGGCGTTAGTCATCTCTTTCCTGCTGCTGGTGGCCTTCGTGCGTACTGACAGCACCGGAACGCAGGTACTATGCCTGCTGGTGATGACCATTATCGCGCTGGCGTTCGGCTGGCACCTGGTGGCGTCTATCGGCGGCGCGGATATGCCGGTGGTGGTATCGATGCTGAACTCGTACTCCGGTTGGGCGGCGGCGGCGGCGGGCTTCATGCTCAGCAATGACCTTCTGATCGTGACCGGCGCGCTGGTCGGTTCTTCCGGTGCCATCCTCTCCTACATTATGTGTAAGGCGATGAACCGTTCGTTTATCAGCGTTATCGCCGGCGGTTTCGGCACCGATGGCGGCAGTTCCAGCGACGATGAAGAAGTTGGCGAGCATCGTGAAATCAGCGCCGAAGAGACGGCTGAAATGCTGAAAAACTCGCATTCCGTGATCATCACGCCGGGCTACGGGATGGCGGTGGCACAGGCGCAGTATCCGGTGGCGGAAATCACTGAGAAGCTGCGTGCGCGCGGTATCAAGGTGCGCTTCGGTATCCACCCGGTCGCCGGACGACTGCCGGGGCACATGAACGTGCTGCTGGCGGAAGCGAAGGTTCCGTACGATGTGGTGCTGGAAATGGATGAAATTAACGATGATTTCGCCGATACCGATACTGTACTGGTGATTGGCGCGAACGACACGGTGAACCCGGCGGCGCAGGACGATCCGAAGAGCCCGATCGCCGGTATGCCGGTGCTGGAAGTGTGGAAGGCGCAAAACGTGGTGGTCTTTAAACGGTCGATGAACACCGGCTATGCAGGCGTGCAGAACCCGCTGTTCTTCAAAGAGAACACCCACATGCTGTTTGGCGACGCTAAAGCCAGCGTGGATGCCATTCTGAAAGCGCTGTAATAGCGCAACGCTCTAAGCCGTCTCTGTTGAGACGGCTTTTTTATATAGACAGCGAAACCATGATTTGCTCATAAAGTGAACGGCGATGGGTGTTATACTATGCCTGTTTTTTCACCACACTGAGGATATTATGGATACCGAGTTAACCCCCACGCAGATGGCCATCGAGTACCTGCGCCGCGATACCGCTGTTATGACCCCCGCGCAGTACCTGAAGAAGCTCAAACTCCTCGAGCTCGAGTTTGCCGATCTGATGTCGCTTTCGTCGATGGAACTAAAAGAAGAGATCGACCTGGCCTGGCGTTTAGGTATCCACTAACGCATTCTCTAAGCTTGTTAAATTAGCGTTGATATCCGGGGCCGTATGGCCCTTTTTCTTTTTTAGCGGGCCGACAAAAATATCCCCCGACGGGCGGGGGATGTTAGATATAATTTCAAACCTCATGAGACGCCGTTAGTCGTCGTCTTCATCGTCCAGTTCAACCGGGGTTTGATAAGCTTCCGGTTTCAGTACCAGCAGGTCGCAGCGCAGGTGGTCGATAACCTGTTCCGCGGTATTGCCGAGAAACGCGGCAGAAATACCGGTGCGGCCAACGGTGCCCAGCACCACAATCCCGGCCTGCAGATGTTCAGCTAAATCAGGGATAACCTCTTCCGGCAGCCCTTTCTCTACGTGGGTGCGGTTTTCATCGATGCTGAATTTCTGGCGCAGCGCTTTCATAGCCAGCAGATGCTGGCCGCGAATCGCATCGTTATAGATGCTCGGGTCAAAATCAGGTAATTCAATGGCGATGTTGATAGGCGTCACCGGATAGGCGCCAACCAGATGTACTTCGGTATGGTTAACCTGATCGGCGAGGGCGATAGTCTCCCGCACCAGTTTTTCATTGAGGGCGTTGTGATAGTTCTCTTCACTGGCCAGATTAACCGCTACCAGCGCTTTACCTCCTTCCGGCCACGGTTGATCTTTAACCATCCATACCGGGCATGGACATTTGCGCAGCAGGTGCCAGTCGGTCGGGGTGAAGATGACTGCTTCGAGTTTGTCGTGCTGATGGGCCATTTTCAGCAGCAGGTCGTGTTTATCGCTGATGATTTCCTGAATGATGGCTTCAAAGGGGCGGTTGTGCCACACCACTTTGATATCGATTGGCACCCCGGATTCAATGTAAAACTTGGCCTGTTCACGGATCCAGGCGCTGCGTTGGCTAATCACGCCCTGGCGCATCGCCGTGCGCTCGTCGGGCGACAGCAGGGTGGTCATTTCATAGGAAAAATCATAGATCGGCAAAAAGGCTTTGATGCGTCCACCAATCCGTTGGTGCAGATACACCGCGCGCCGTAATGCAGGCTGGTCGTCCTGGTTAGGGTCGATTACTACCAGCATGTTCTGATACTTCGCCATACAGGGTCTCCTTACAGCTGTAGCTACAGTCAGTCATTAAAAAGATAACCTATATGGATGAATTGAAACAGGGGATGACCCTGGCCAGATCAACAAATTAGAAAAAAATGTCGATCCGGCACAAGGTAGAAGAAAGTATAGCGGAGATAAATCAGGCGACGTTGCGCGCCTGGCCTGCCAGTTGCGCCAGCAGATCGCTGTTTTCGATGGTGATATATTTCCCTTTCACCGCCAGCATACCGCTTTTCTGGAAACGACCGAGCAGGCGGCTAATGGTTTCTACCGTCAGGCCCAGATAGTTGCCGATGTCGCCACGCGTCATGGTCAGGCGGAACTCACGCGGTGAGAAGCCGCGCTGCGCGAAACGGCGGGACAGGTTGTAGATAAAGGCCGCCAGCCGTTCTTCTGCGTTCTTTTTGGAAAGCAGCAGGATCATGTCCTGATCGCCTTTGATCTCGCCGCTCATCAGGCGCATCATCTGCTGACGCAGGTTCGGCATTTTACCGGAAAGATCATCCAGCGTTTCGAACGGAATTTCGCAAACCATTGAGGTTTCCAGCGCCTGCGCAAAGCTTGGGTGCAGGGCGGTGCCAATGGCGTCAAAACCGACCAAATCACCCGCCAGGTGGAAGCCGGTAATCTGCTCATCGCCTTGTTCGGTGATGGTGTAGCTTTTGATGGTCCCTGAACGGATAGCGTACAGCGACTTCAGCTCATCACCCGCTTTGAACAGGGTTTGCCCTTTCTGAATAGGCTTCTTACGCTCGATGATATTATCAAGCTGATCCAGCTCATGTTCGTTCAAAGTAAAGGGGATGCAGAGCTGGCTAATGCTGCAATCCTGACAATGGATTGCACAACCACCAGACTGAATGCGTCGTATAATTCGCTTTTCCGGGATCATATGTCTGCTCAAGCTTTAATTGATATTGGTCAATTTTAACATCTTTTTGAGGAGCAAGTAAGTCTCGAAACCCGGAAAGACGCAATATTAGAAGGGGAAATATACCTTTCACCCTATCTCTTTGATAACAAGAAATTTATTAAGCGATCAATTATTGTAAAGTTACCTGTAATTTCCAAAAAAGCATTATCTGTTAAAGCAGCAAATAGCCTTCATGGCGCAATAACCACTCTTTGCGCTGTACGCCCCCAGCGTAGCCGGTCATGGTGCCGTTACGGCCAATCACCCGATGGCAGGGAACCACAATGCTGACCGGGTTGGAACCGTTTGCCGCGCCGACCGCACGGGCCGCGCCTGGGCGGCCGAGAGCCTCGGCTAACTGACCATAATGCATGACTTGCCCGCAGGGAATCGTGCGCAGCGCTTGCCAGACCTGACGTTGAAACGGCGTTCCGCCGGTGGCGGTCGGCAGGGTATCGATAATCGCGAGATCGCCGTCGAAGTATTGCCGCAGCTTCGCGCTCACCCCGCCCGGATCGCGCGCATCAAGACGTTCATAACCCTCATGGCGGTAGTGGATGTCGAGCAGTTGCTCCATACGGTCACGGTGCTGATCCCACTCCACGGCGCGCAGGTTAAATTGTTCATCGCAAATGACCCACAACGGCCCCAGCGGGGTATCGATTTTATCTTGCAGTAGCGTCAGCATCGGTCTTCCTTCTACGAGGTTATTTCGGCAAGAGCACACCATATCATGACGTGCGCTCTGCCAACTATACCTCCGAAAGGTCAGCAAATAATGAAAGGCTGTACTATTAATTTATAAATACGAATCGCAGTCATTTAAATTCCGTCATTCGATTGCCCAATCGCAAATTGCCGGAATAAAGGGACGGGGAGCAATGTTTATTTTTGCATTAACTAGCAGGCGCGGCAGAAAGAGCATTTTGCTACCTTTGTCTGGCGGCGAATTCCCCTGTGCGGAGGAGCGTTCAGTTCAAATCTCTATGCAGTTTGTCATACGCACGCGAATTAGCGTGAACTGGCTAATTCACCGGGAGGCACCCGGCGTCGCAGATAAATATACAGGCATTCCTTGAGTCAATTATTTTTCCAGCGCTTTGGCGCTGGTTTTTTTTAACCAACAGAAAGGTGGCGATATGCAATACATATTAACGGGAGTTGTTGTGTTGATTATCAGTGGGTTAGCTATCAATTTGCTGTCGTTGGCCATCGAAAGTCTGTGTAAAACGCTCCTGAACCGCACCACAATTCGTTAACTCACGCAGGCCCTCCCTGGCCTGTCGCTGCGTTAGGGCAAACGCGGATAGATGCCGGGACCTATCGGCAGCCCGACAAGATACCAGCCTACCAGCAGCAGTAGCCAGACGGCTAAGAAAATGAGTGGGTAGGGTAATACCAGCGAATAGTAGGTGCCCAGTTTGGCATCGGGCCGGTAGCGCTGTAAAAAGCCGAGAAACAGCGGCACAAACGGCGATACCGGCGCGAGCGGCAGCACGGAAGAGTCAGCGATTCGAAACAGGATCTGCGCAAACGCCGGGTGAAAGCCCAGCAGCATAAACATTGGCACAAAAATGGGCGACAGAATCGACCAGATAGCCGAACCGCTGGCGATAAACATACACAAAAACGCCGACAGTAGCGCCAGGCCGACAAACGCCGGCACCCCATTCATCCCGGCGCTCTCAAGCACATCGGTCAGACCAACGGCCATGAATTTCCCCATATTGCTCCAGTTAAACATGGCGACAAACTGGGCCAGCGGGAAGACCATCACGATAAATCCGGCCATCTCCTTCATCGGCTCGATCATTAACTGCGGCAGGTCAGCCTGACGGCGAATTTTGCCGGTGGCGATGCCGTAAGCTAAAGATACGACAAAGAAAAAAAAGATAATCAGCGGCACTATGCCTTTAATAAAGGGCGAGGGCATCACGGTATGCTTGATGGGATCGCGCAGAATGCCGTTGTCCGGCACCACCATCAGCGCGATAACCGCCACAAACAACAGCGCCGCGATACCGGCAATGCGCAGCCCGAAGCGTTGTTCCGCCGTCAGCGTCTGTAGGGTTTCATCGCTCTTACCCTGCCACTTTCCTAACCGCGGCTCGACCAGTTTATCGGTAATCAATCCGCCGACCAGAGTAAGTACGATGACTGAGGTAGCCATGAAGTACCAGTTGTCGATGACGCTAACATGCAGCGAGGCATCGAGCGTTTTCGCCGCTTCGGTACTGATACCGGAGAGCAACACGTCGGTGGTGACAATGAGTAAATTTGCCGTGAATCCGCAGCCAACGCCAGCGATCGCCGCCAGTAACCCCGCCACTGGATGACGACCGACGGCGAGAAACATCAACGCCCCTAGCGGCGGCATAATGACCAGCGCCGCGTCGGAAGAGATATGGCTGAAAAAGGCGATAAATAGCACCATGTAACTGGCGTAACGCGCGCTAACGTGCGATGACATCTTGACCATCAGCGACGGCAGCAGGCCGACACGTTCGGCGAAACCGGCGCCGAGCACCAGCGCCAGAATCGCCCCCAGCGGCGCGAAGCCGCTAAAGTTTTTAATCACGTTCGGCAGAAACCAGTGCAGCCCTTCAGCGCTGAGCAGATTCTTTACCACCACTCGCGAACCGTCGGTGGGGTTCTGTACGCCGACGTTTAGCGCCGACAAGATGGCGGTAGCGGCCATCAGCGCCACTATCAGATAGATAAACAGCAAAAATGGATGCGGAACCTTATTACCTATTTTTTCAACCCAGCCATACAGCTTACCGGTGGGGGAATGCGACGGTATGGATGACATACTCATGGGCGTTCCTCAGTTGTCGTTGTTGTGTTGGTTGCGGCATACCTCATGGGTTGTCAGCTGTTATTTTTATTGGCGATTGCCATCACGCTGTGCGTTATCCCAGAGGCTAATTTTTCTTATTTTAAAATTGATGGTACGACGTCACGCGGGATCGGGCACTGGTATGGGCTTACCGCCAGTACCTGAGCCAGTTCCTGCTGGCTTGCTTCGAGTAACGGCCTGTCGCTGAACAAACGAATCGCCGTTGCTCCCAGTATCTTACCCGCCAGCAGCATCCCTTTATGGGCGATAGAGGTTCTTCCCTGGCTTACCAGTTGCCAGCTGTGCAGCGGCGTACCGATGGCGAAGCAGGGGCTAAAACACTGGGCCACCGGCGCTTTCCAGCTCACGTCGCCGACGTCGGTAGAGCCGGCCAGCACGTTTTCCGTCGCCGCCCACGGCGCGACTTCATCGATCAGCACCGTGTCGTGATGGTGGCGGGCAAACGCTTTTCCTTCTTCACCGCTGGTGCCGGCAATATTCTTCAGGCTGTTCTGTATATCGTTCACGCCGAGCGTGGCACGAATATCCGCTGCGAAAGCGCGCTCCTGGTCACTCCATTGCGGCGTACCGTAATGACATACGGCCTGATACATTGCCGCTTCCAGCGTGCGATTGGGGAGATAGCTGGAACAGGCTTTTTCAAAACGACAGCTGACGCTGGTTTCGGTCATCAGCGCGGCGCCCTGAGCAATTTTCTCAATACGGGCAAAGATTTGCTGCACGTCGGCCATTTCCGGAGCGCGAATCAAATACAGCACTTCAGCCTGCGCCTGCACCACGTTGGGCGACACGCCGCCGGTATCCGTAATGGCGTAGTGCACACGCGCTTTCTCGATAATATGCTCATTGAGGAAGTTACTGCCGGTGGTCATCAGCGTGACGGCGTCCAACGCGCTACGCCCAAGATGCGGTGAGTTTGCCGCGTGGGCGGCGGTTCCGGTAAAGCGCCACGCCGCCTGAATATTGGCCAGCGTGCTGGTGCTGAACATCCCGGCCCAGGCTTCCGGATGCCAGGTGAGGGCGGCGTCGATATCATCGAATAGCCCCTCGCGCACCATAAAGGTTTTACCCGAGCCGCCTTCTTCACCCGGGCAGCCATAAAAGCGCAGGGTGCCCGAGCCGCCATGCTGCTGCAGCCACTGTTTCGCAGCGACAGCAGCGGCGAACGCTGCGGTGCCGAGGAGATTATGCCCACAGCCGTGGCCATTTTCCCCCGGCGTCGCGGATGTTGGTTCAGCACTGTGCGCCTGTTGGCTGAGTCCTGCCAGCGCATCAAACTCGCCGAGCAGGGCGATGACTGGTTTACCCTCGCCAAAGCTGGCGATAAACGCATTGGGGATTCCACCAGCGTGACGGCTTAGTTGAAAACCTTCCGCTTCCAGCGCGTCGGCCAACCGCGCGGCGGACCAGAATTCCTGGAATCGGGTTTCCGGATGATCCCAGATATCATCGGCAATAGCGCAAAAATCGTCGCGTCGCGATTCAATGATGTCATCAACAAATTGATAGATCTTTTCCATCACACACCTCGCTGCCAGGGAAAGTTGAGCGCGATGCGCGCCAGCGTCTCGACCGCGATGGTCATGACCCCTTCGTCGAAATCAAATTTCTCATTGTGATGTCCGGCGCTCAGTTCAGTACCGAAAATCATGTATGAAGCCAGTCCGCCGCGCTCCTGTACCCGCGCCATCATCAAAGTGGCATCTTCGGATCCCGCCGGCGCAGCAATATGATCCACCGCCTCTATCACACCTGGCACCTGTGCTGCCTGTTCACGCAGGTATTGCACCCACGCCGGAGAGGGGGCGCTGGAAGTTGCCGCGCCCATGAGCCGTAGTTCATAGCGGGCTTCATACATCGCTGCGGCGCCGGCAATCACGTTTTGCGCCCGCTCAAACACATACTGGTTGATAGCTTCCGTCTCGCCGCGGGTTTCGACTTTTATCAGCGCGGAAGAAGGGACCACGTTGCGCCCGGTACCGGCCTGCATAACACCGACGTTAACCCGCGAGGCGCCGGCGCTGTGCGGCGCGATGGCGTGCAGGGCGAGGGCGGCCTGCGCGGCGGCCAGTAGCGCGTTGCGCCCATCTTCCGGTTTGCCGCCGGCGTGAGCGGCGACGCCCTCGAATTGCACGTCGAATTTGGTGGTCGCCATAAAGTTGTCACCGCCGCAGACCACGGTGCCGCTGGGGACGCCGGTGCCGATATGAATGGCGGTGAAGTAGTCCACGTTATCGAGCACGCCTGCCGCCACCATCGCGCGTGCGCCGCGGGTGCCTTCTTCGGCAGGCTGGAAAATCAGCTTGATGATCCCGTTGAGCCGATCGGCATACTGCTGTAGCACATGCGCTAAACCCAGCCCAATGGCGGTATGGCCGTCATGACCGCAGGCGTGCATCATTCCGGCGTTGCAGGAGGCGAAACCCGCGCGATGCGGGCGATGGCAATCGTCGTGTTGTTCGTTAAGATCGAGCGCGTCCATATCGACACGAAACGCCAGCGTCGGGCCGGGGCGGCCTGTGTCCAGGGTGGCGACGACGCCGGCGAATCCGCCTTCAAAAGCCGGTAGCCAACGTTCCGGCGCTCCCTGTTCGCGGGCGCGCTGGAATGCCTGCTCCAGGGTAGCATCGTCGGGCAGCCCCATCCGGCTGTCGGCATCGATAACGTCGCGCCCCAGCGCCAGTTGATAACCGAGGCCGTCTAAGATCCCGGCAACCTTGCTGGCGGTACGAAATTCCAGCCATCCGGACTCCGCGTGCAGGTGAAAATCACGACGCCATTGCGTCATTTCCGGCGCCAGTTGGCTTACCAATTCATGAAGTTGCGGCATAACCCTTCCTGTCATATTAAAAAAGTGTGACGGCGTTCACGAAGTGATAGCTTTTGCTTATCACATACGCCTTTCATGCAATCTCACCCTTAACCTGCCACAGCATGTTCGATTACAGTAGATGTCATTTTCTTCTGTCTGATAAACAATGGTTATCATCTAAAGCATGTCATTTCAGATTAAATTTCATCAAATTCGCGCTTTCGTTGAGGTTGCCCGCGAGGGGAGTATTCGCGGCGCCAGCCGGGCGCTGGCGATCTCGCAGCCTGCGTTGACCAAGGCGATTAAAGAGCTGGAAGAGGGGCTTTCCGCCCAACTGTTTGTCCGCCGCAGCCAGGGGGTGGCGCTGACGGAAAACGGCGAAAGTTTTTACCAACATGCGAGCCTGATCCTTGAAGAGCTGCGGGCGGCTCAGGATGAACTGCTGCAGCGTCAGGGCGAGCAGGCCGGGCAGATTAATATTGGTCTCGGCGCCAGCGTCGCCCGTTCGCTGATGCCATCGGTGATCTGCCGCTTTCATCAGCAGCATCCGTTGGTGAAGGTGCGGATTATGGAAGGGCAACTTCTGGCGATGATTAATGAGCTGCGTCAGGGTGAGCTTGATTTCACTATCAACACCTACTATCCCGGCCCGTACGATCATGAATTCAGCTTTGAAAAACTGTTTGAGAAACCATTCGCGGTATTCGCCCGCGCCGGACATCCGGCGGCGCGCGCCACTTCCCTGACTGAATTGCTCGATCACC
The DNA here is from genome assembly GCF_040064335.1 of Klebsiella sp. CN_Kp088. NCBI lineage: Bacteria > Pseudomonadati > Pseudomonadota > Gammaproteobacteria > Enterobacterales > Enterobacteriaceae > Klebsiella > Klebsiella sp. CN_Kp088. The sequence continues at coordinate 105,299 of NZ_JBEAIQ010000001.1, forward strand.
ACTGGACGATGCCAACGCCGCGCGGTAGCTACTTTAAACAACTGCAGGAGATGTTTAACCAGGCCGGGCTGGCGCCCAAGGTCGATATCGTGTGTGAAACCTTCTCTTCGTGCATCAGTCTGGTGGTGAAGAGCGATTTCCTCAGCATTCTGCCGGTAGAGCTCGGAAACGATCCGATGATGGCGGATAAACTGGTGATGATCCCGATACGTGAAACGTTGCCCAGGGCAACCTACTACCTGATTCAGCGGCGCGATACGCGACCAACGCCGTTAACGGCTTCGTTAATCACCTTGTTTCGTCGTCAAAGCCGTCAATTGTTTCCTTAAAAATCCTGCGTGGGGCTATTTGCCGGCAGTGGCGGCTAAACGCGTTGAGGGGGAGGCGCGAGGCGGCTATAGTAGCAGGCGATAGCCGCTGGAGGAGATACCATGAACCTTGACGACAAATCCCTGTTTCTTGACGCCATGGAGGATGTCCAGCCTCTGAAACGCAATAATGACGTACACTGGCACCGTGAGCGCAACGTGCGCGCCCCGCAGCGTATCGATACCCTGCAGCTCGATAATTATCTGACCACCGGCTACCTCGATATTGTGCCGCTCGCCGTGCCGCTGGAGTTCAAACGGGAAGGGCTGCAAGGCGGAGTGCTGGAAAAACTGCGGCGCGGAAAATACAGCCAGCAGGCAAGCCTGTCGCTCCTGCGCCAGCCGGTCGAACAGTGTCGGCAAATGCTGTTCGCCTTCGTGATACAGGCGCAAAAAGAGGGGCTGCGTAATTTACTTATCATCCACGGCAAAGGCCGTGATGACCAGGCCCACGCCAATATTATTCGCAGCTACCTGGCGCGCTGGCTGCCAGAGCTGCCCGAGGTACAGGCGTTTTGCGCCGCGCTACCGCACCACGGCGGCAGCGGCGCTTGTTACGTGGCGCTGCGTAAATCCGAACAGGCTAAGCAGGAGAACTGGGAGCTGCACGCTAAACGCAGCCGCTAGCGCAGCAGCAGCGTTAGCTCGCGGGCGGCTTTTTGTAATTCCGGCAGCACTCTGTCCAGCATTTCGCGGGTCGACATCTGGCCCGCGTGAACCCCGACGTTCAGCGCTGCTTCCACCTGTCCCTGCGGGTTATATAGCGGTACCGCCAGCGAACGCAGCCCCATTTCCAGTTCCTGATCGTTCAACGCATATCCCTGCTGATGCACGCGTTTTAGCTCCGCGCGCAGCTTATTCACCGAATCTACCGTTTGCGGGGTGTAGCGAATCATCGTCACCCGGCCCAGCATGTCGTTCAGCCGTTCTTCCGGCTGATGGCTTAACAGCACGCGGCCCATGGAGGTCGCCCACGCCGGCAGGCGGCTGCCGATATCAAGATCGATCGTCATAATTCGCGAACTGGAGGCGCGGGCGATATACAGGATATCGTCGCCATCGAGGGTGGCGATTGAGCAGGATTCATTGAGCATTTCGCTCAGATGCTTGAGCACCGGCTGCGCCGAGCGCGCCAGCGGCGTTGAGGCCAGCCAGGCGTGACCGAGGGCGAGGATCCGCGGACGCAGCTGGAAATTCTTACCGTCTTCGGCGTAGACGAATCCCAGTTTGCTTAAGGTATACAGGCAGCGCCGTACCGCCGCTCGGGGGATGCCGGTCTTTTGGCTGATCTGCGAAATCGACAGCACCGGGCGCTGCGGGGTAAAAGCCTGAATCACTTCCAGCCCCCGCGCCAGCGACGCCATAAAGTTCGGGTCGCCCTTAAACGGATCGCCGTCGCCCGCCACTACATCATCTGGATGCTTGTCCATTTTGTTCTCCGTATTTGCCATCGATCACATTCTTTCGCTAAAGATATACGATGTTCGATTATCGCACCATATTTCGATTATCGCCCTTGACCAGCATCGTTAAGCGGGTCACATTTTGTGCGAACAACGCATATAAGTGCGATTACCGCACGTTAAGGAGCGACCTGATGATTGATAAAAGCGTGTCGACGCTGAGTGAGGCCATTGCCGGGATCCACGACGGCGCGACCATCATGATCGGCGGATTTGGCCCCGCCGGGCAGCCGACGTATCTGATTGACGCCCTGATTGACCAGGGCGCCCGCGACCTAACCATTATTAATAACAACGCGGGTAATGGCGAAGTGGGGCTGGCGGCGCTGCTCAAAGCCGGGCGGGTGCGCAAAATGATCTGCTCATTCCCGCGCCAGGTAGATTCACAAATTTTCGATGACCTCTATCGCCGCGGCAAAGTTGAGCTGGAACTGGTGCCGCAGGGCAACCTGGCGGCGCGGATCCAGGCCGCTGGCGCAGGTCTCGGCGCGGTCTTTACCCCTACCGGCTACGGCACGCCGCTGGCGGAAGGCAAAGAAACCCGGGAAATAGATGGCCGCCATTATGTGCTTGAGTATCCGATTAAAGCTGACTTCGCCTTGATTAAGGCCCACCAGGGAGACCGCTGGGGCAACCTGGTCTACCGCAAAGCGGCGCGCAACTTCGGCCCGATTATGGCGACCGCCGCCAAAACCACCATTGTTGAAGTCTCGCAGCTGGTCGCCCTTGGCGAACTCGACCCGGAAAACATCATCACCCCGGGGATTTTCGTCCAGCGTGTATTCTCGCTGGAAAATCTGTCCGTCGCGCAAAGCGCCTGAGGAGCCGAACATGCAAAAACTGACTCGTGACGAAATGGCCCAGCGCGTCGCCCGCGATATTCCGGAAGGCGCTTACGTCAACCTTGGTATCGGTCTGCCGACCCGCATCGCCAACTATCTACCTGCCGATAAAGAGGTGTTCCTGCACAGTGAAAACGGGCTACTGGGAATGGGGCCGAAGCCGCAGCCCGGCGAAGAGGATCCAGAACTGATCAACGCGGGTAAAGAGTATGTCACCCTGCTGCAGGGCGGCTGTTTTTTCCACCATGGCGACTCCTTCGCCATGATGCGCGGCGGACATCTGGATATCTGCGTGCTGGGCGCCTATCAGGTTTCCGCCAGCGGCGATCTCGCTAACTGGAGCACCGGCGCGCCGGATTCGATCCCGGCGGTTGGAGGGGCGATGGATTTGGCTATCGGCGCCCGCCAGGTGTTTGTGATGATGGACCATCTGACCCGCGATGGCGAATGCAAACTGGTCGAACAGTGCAGCTACCCGCTAACTGGCGTCGGTTGCGTCAGCCGTATCTATACCGATCTGGCGGTCATCGATATTACCGACCGCGGCCCGGTGGTGCGTGAAATCTTTAACGGTCTCTCATTTGAAGAGCTACAGCGCATCACTCCGGTGGCGCTGACTTTTGAACAACTGGCGGAAAGTGCGTAAGGAACCTATGATGAATCAGGCATTTATCTGTGATGCGGCGCGTACGCCGTTTGGCCGTTTTGGCGGCGCATTATCCGGTATGCGCGCTGACGATCTGGCGGCGCTGCCGCTGAAAGCGCTGCTGGAACGTAATCCGGGTCTCGATCCGGCGCTAATTGACGATGTGATCTACGGCTGCGCCAACCAGGCCGGAGAAGATAACCGTAACGTGGCGCGTATGGCGCTGTTGCTGGCCGGGCTGCCGCAGAGCGTTCCCGGCAGCACGATTAACCGCCTTTGTGGTTCCAGTCTCGATGCGATCGGCGTCGCGGCGCGGGCGATTAAAAGCGGCGAAACCCAGCTGATGATCGCCGGTGGGGTGGAGAGTATGTCGCGCGCGCCGTTTGTGATGGGCAAAGCCGAGAGCGCCTTTAGCCGCTCGATGCAGATGGAAGATACCACCATCGGCTGGCGCTTTATTAACCCGCAGATGAAAGCGCAGTACGGCGTGCACTCGATGCCGGAAACCGCGGAAAACGTCGCCGATGAGTTTGCCATTTCTCGCGCCGACCAGGACGCTTTTGCGCTACGCAGTCAGTTACGTACCGCGGCGGCGCAGGAAGCGGGGCGTTTCGCCGATGAACTGATCGCCGTATCGGTGCCGCAGCGCAAAGGTGAGCCGCTGCGTTTCAGCCGCGATGAACATCCGCGCAGCACCTCGCTGGAGGCGCTGGCAAAACTGCGCGGCGTGGTCCGCACCGACGGCAGCGTTACCGCCGGTAACGCCTCCGGCGTCAATGATGGCGCCTGCGCGCTGCTGTTGGCCAGTGAACAGGCGATGTCGGCGAATGATTTACAGCCGCTGGCGCGGGTTGTCGGCGTGGCGACGGCGGGGGTGGCGCCGCGAATTATGGGCTTCGGCCCGGCGCCGGCGGTGCGTAAGGTGCTGGCGCAAACCGGGCTGACGCTGGCGCAGATGGATGTCATCGAACTGAATGAGGCTTTTGCCGCACAGGCGCTGGCGGTTACCCGTGATTTAGGCCTGCCGGATGATGCCGCCCACGTTAACCCCAACGGCGGGGCCATTGCGCTGGGTCATCCGCTGGGGGCTTCCGGCGGACGTCTGGCGATGACCGCCGCTTATCAGCTGAAGCGTACCGGCGGACGCTATGCGCTGTGCACGATGTGTATCGGTGTGGGCCAGGGGATTGCGCTGATTATTGAACGCGTTTAAGGAGTCGCGATGAGTTTGTTGACCCCCATGTTGCGCAGCAGTCCGCTAACCGACTGGTTTAGCGATGCGCAGCGGGTACAGGGTATGCTGGATTTCGAAGCCGCGCTGGCGCAGGCGCAGGCCGACTGCGGGCTGGTGCCGCAGGCGGCAGTCTCGCCGATAGTCAACGCCTGCCGGCATGCGCTTATCGATTTCGACGCGCTTGGACAGGCTGCGGCCAGCGCCGGCAATCTGGCTATTCCGCTGGTCAAACAGCTGACTGCGCGGGTGAAAGCGCAGGATCCGGACGCCGCGCGCTATGTCCATTGGGGCGCCACCAGCCAGGACGCTATCGATACCGGCTTTGTTCTGCAACTGCGGGGCGCGCTGGCGGCGACGGATAGCCTGCTACACAGCCTGATTGACGCGTTCGCCGAACAGGCGCAGCGCTATCAACATACGGTGATGCCGGGGCGCACCTGGATGCAGCATGCGCTACCGGTCACGTTTGGCCTTAAACTGGCGGGGACGCTGGATACGCTGCTGCGCTGGCAACAGCGGTTGATTGAGATGCGCCCACGGGTGCTGGCGCTGCAGTTTGGCGGTGCGGCGGGCACGCTTGATTCATTGAAACAGCAGGCGCCGCAGGTGGCGCAGGCGTTGGCGCAAACCCTCGACCTGCAGTTGCCGGATACGCCATGGCATAGCCAGCGCGACCGTTTCCTCGAGGTCGGCGCCTGGTTCGCTGGCGTTTGCGGTACTCTGGGAAAATTCGCCAATGATTTTTCGCTGCTGATGCAAACCGAGGTTGCGGAAGTCGGCGAGCCGCTGGCGGAAGGGCGCGGGGGCTCCTCGACCATGCCGCACAAACGTAACCCGGTCTCCTGCGCGGCGATTCTAACCGCGGCGCAGCGCACGCCGGGGCTGGTCGCCACCCTTTACGCCGGTCAAATCCAACAGCATGAGCGCGCGCTCGGCGGCTGGCAGGCCGAATGGGAAACGCTACCGGAACTGATCATGCTGGTGGGCGGGGCGCTGGCGCAAACTGACATGCTGGTGCGCGAGATGCAGGTTTTCGTGCATAAGATGCGTGCCGACCTCGATATCACTCACGGGCTGATTATGGCGGAAGCGGTGACCCTGGCGCTGGCGGAGTTTATTGGCAAAGCCGAGGCGCACCATCGTGTAGAAGCGCTGTGTCGTCAGGCGTTGGATCGCAATGGCTTGCTTGTCGATCTGCTGGCGGCTGACCCGCAGGTCAGTCAGTATCTCTCCCGCGAACGTTTAAACTCGCTACTGGATCCGGCAACGGCCACCGGTAGCGCCGAACGCTTTGTGCGCCAGGTACTGGCGCGTTATCAGGAGCAACATCATGAATCTTGATTATCAACTCGACGGGCCGGAAGGCGCGCCGGTTATCGTGCTGTCGAACTCGCTTGGCACCACGCGCGCCATGTGGCAGCCGCAAATGGAGGCTCTGACGGCGAATTTTCGCGTACTGTGTTATGACACCCATGGCCATGGTAAAACGACGAAAAACGGCAAGGTGACCCTGGCGCAACTGGGCGAAGATGTGATTGCGCTGCTCGATCACCTTAATATCGGTAAGGCGCTGTTTTGCGGTATTTCGATGGGCGGGCTGACGGGATTATGGCTGGCGCGCTTTGCGCCGGAACGTTTTTATGCGGTGGCGGTGGCTAATACCGCGGCGCGGATCGGCGAGCAGTCGGGCTGGCTTTCCCGCGCTCGTGCGGTGCGTCAGGAAGGGATGGATGTGGTTGCCGCGGGAGCGGCGGACCGCTGGTTTAGTGATAATTTCCGCCAGCGCGCGCCGGAGGTGGTCGAGGCGTTATGTCACCAGTTGACCCATAGCGACGCTGAAGGCTACGCCGCCTGCTGCGAAGCGCTGGCGGCGGCAGACCTGCGGGGGGAGGTCGGGCAAATTGCGATTCCGGTGCTGATTATTGCCGGAGAAAGTGACCCTGTCACGACTGTCGCCGACGCTAACTTCCTGCATCAGCAGATTGCCGATTCCCAGGTGGTGGTGCTGAGCGCGTCGCATCTGTCGAATATCGAAGCGCCAGCCGCCTTTAACGCCGCGCTGAACGGCTTTTTGCTGGGGGAGCAAAATGGAAGATAAACAACGTTATCAGCAGGGAATGGAGGTTCGCCGCAAGGTATTAGGCGATGCTCACGTTGACCGTACGCTGCAGAACCTCACGCCGCTGAATGAGGAGTTTCAGGATTTCATCACCCGTTACGCCTGGGGAGAAACCTGGACGCGTCCGGGGCTCGATCACCATACCCGCAGCATGATCACTATTGCGATGCTGATTGCGCTCAACCGCGAGGCGGAACTTAAGATGCATCTGCGCGCCGCCTTTAATAACGGCGTGACCCGTGATGAGCTGAAAGAGTTGATTATGCATTCGGCGCTGTACTGCGGTTTACCGGCGGCAAACGCCACGCTGCACCTTGCGCAGCAGGTGTTTGCCGAGATCGACGCCGCGCAGGCGTAGGGGGCGGCGCATTGCGCCTTGTCCGGGCTACTAAATCGCACGGCGCTGTAGCCCCGGTAAGCGGTAGCGCCACCGGGGATTTTGAGTTGTAGGCCGGATAAGCGCAGCGCCATCCGGCATTACCTGGTGACGCTGCGTTGGCGTAGGATGACGTTATCTGTCGCCTTCCTGCGGCGCGACGGCCGGGGCGGTATACCAATCCTCTTTGGCGACCACCACCGCGCCTTTCGGTTGCATGACAAAATTGGGCGACATAATCTGCACGCCAAATTCGTTAAACACATCGATAATGCTGCTGTGCAGCGCGTTGCGCCCCTCCGGCAGCGTCGTTTCCGGTAACAGCCGCACCTGCAGTTCATACGACGTATACCAATCGAGCAATCCCAGTTTGCGAACCACCGGCGCCACCTGATGATCCACTCCCTGGGCGCGGTGGGCCGCCAGTTCCAGCATCGCCTGTACCTGCCGCCACGGCGTGTCGTAACCAATGGTCACGCCGGTGGTGAGGTTGATTCCCTGTTGCGGGTCACTGGCGCTGAGATTGGTGATTTTACCGCTGACCACCACCGCGTTCGGCAGGGTGACAATATAGTTCTCGCGGGTCAGGATTTTGGTCGCCAGCATGCCGATCTCGCTGACCTGGCCTTCGTTATCGGCGATGCGGATCCAGTCGCCTTTATGCAGCGCGCGGGTATAAATCAGCACCAGTCCACTCATGGCGTGATTCATCACCCCCGCTGAGCCCAGCGTCAACATCAGGCCGAAAAACACGCTAATCCCCTTGAAGGCCAGAGAGTTTGCGCCAGGCAAGAAAGGATAGGCGGCGGAGAGCGCAAAGAGCCAGATAACCACGGCGATAAGCTTTCGCGTGGCGCCGACGGTTTCCGGATGCAGACCGGGGATCTGCAGACGCCCGGCGGCGACCTGATCCAACACCAACTTCAGCAGGCGGATGATAAACCACGTAATCAGAAAGATAAGCAGTACGATCATCAATCCCGGCAGCGCCGACACGATGGACAGCGAAATATCACGAATTACCCCTACCGACCACTCACCGAGCGACTCTCCCCATACCCGGGTCCACGGAAACAGGCTGAATACCCAACTCAGCCAGACATAACCCGCCAGTACCCCTAGCAGTATGACCAGTAGCGCGTATAACCGGCTTTCAATGTTGCCGAGAAAACGCCGCCAGTTATGCGGGATCATGCTGCGTTTTTCGAGGATCCGCAGGTGGAAAAAGCGCCGTACTCGCCGCCACGAACGGAAAGCGAAATAGCAAACCAGAGCGAGGAGCAGCGCGCCGGCGACGGATTTCAGCGCTGCCAACAACAAATAGTGGGTATTGTACTGTTCGCGCAGCGACGTCCTTTGCGCTTCCATACGGGCAAGAACGCGCTGCGCCGCCTGATCGAGGGTCAGATCGTCGCCTTCATCGAGGTCGGCCTGGCTTAGCAACATAATAGGTTTGCCATTCATCAGAAACAGCCGCCCCGGCTGGTTGTAGCGGGTGATTGGCACCACCTGAAGCGGCTGGCTGATATCGGCTTCGGTGAAGGCGCGTAGCGTATTGCGGATGCGCAGAACCCGTTCTTCCGGCGTGGTCTGACCGAATGTCGCCTGTAGCATGACGATCGGTTGATGGAAAATAGCGACGGTTCGCGCCTGCTCGCGAGCGGTGGGCTGCTGACGAGGTTCTGCCGCGGAAAGCGGGAAGGCCAGCCATAGCAGAAAGCACGCCGTTAACAACGCCTGAATCCTGTTCATATGCGACACCAGAAAAGAGGAATTATTGTTATTTTTCAGCCGGTCAAACTCTGAGCGGCTGCTGGATTGAGCATAGTTCAGCGTCGGGTGAATTCAAGAATTAAGGGGGGAGAATACGCCCGACGATGAGCCGCCGGGCGCGGAGGGGATTAGCCGTGTTGTTTACAACCGGCGCACTGCTGATTTTGGATCTGCTGGAAGAAGTCGTTACCTTTATCATCAACGAGGATAAAGGCCGGGAAATCTTCCACTTCGATTTTCCAGATAGCTTCCATTCCCAGCTCCGGATAAGCCACGCACTCGAGGCTCTTAATGCTCTGCTGGGCGAGTACTGCCGCCGGGCCGCCAATGCTGCCGAGGTAGAAACCGCCGTGTTTATGGCAGGCGTCAGTCACCTGCTGGCTGCGGTTACCTTTGGCCAGCATCACCATGCTGGCGCCGTGCGATTGCAGCAGATCGACGTAGGAATCCATTCGTCCTGCGGTGGTCGGGCCGAGAGAACCTGAGGCGTAACCGGCGGGTGTTTTTGCCGGGCCGGCGTAGTAGATCGGGTGATCTTTCACGTACTGCGGCAGCGCTTCGCCGTTATCGATAAGCTCTTTCAGCTTAGCGTGGGCAATGTCGCGGGCCACGATAATGGTGCCGTTAAGGCTCAGACGCGTTGAGACCGGGTGCGCCGACAGCTGCGTCAGGATCTCGCTCATCGACTGATTCAGGTTGATGCTAACCACATTGCCTTCACCCTGTTGGCGCAGGTGTTCAGGGATATATTTCCCCGGGTTGCTCTCCAGTTTTTCGATCCAGATGCCGTCGCGGTTGATTTTAGCTTTGATGTTGCGGTCGGCGGAGCAGGAGACGCCCATACCGATAGGACAGGACGCGCCGTGGCGCGGCAGACGGATAACGCGGATATCGTGGGCAAAATATTTCCCGCCAAACTGCGCGCCGAGGCCGAGATTTTGCGCTTCCTGCAGCAGCTCTTGCTCCAGCTGCACATCGCGGAACGCCTGACCGTGCTCGTTACCCGCGGTCGGCAGGTCGTCATAGTAGCGGGCGGAAGCCAGCTTAACGGTCTTCAGCGTCGCTTCCGCTGAGGTGCCGCCAATCACAAAGGCGATGTGGTAGGGCGGGCAGGCCGCGGTACCGAGGGTACGCATCTTCTCGACGAGGTAGTTTTTCAGCTTCGCCGGGGTGATTAACGCTTTGGTTTCCTGGTACAGATAGGTTTTGTTGGCGGAACCGCCGCCTTTCGCCATGCACAGGAATTTATATTCGTCGCCGTCGACGCTGTAGAGATCGATCTGCGCCGGCAGGTTGGTGCCGGTGTTGACCTCTTTATACATATCCAGCGGCGCATTCTGCGAGTAACGCAGGTTGTCTTCGGTATAGGTGTTATAGACGCCCTGCGCCAGCGCGGCTTCATCGCCGCCGCCCGTCCAAACGCGCTGGCCTTTTTTACCCATGATGATGGCGGTGCCGGTATCCTGGCAGGTGGGCAGCACACCTTTGGCGGCGATTTCGGAATTACGCAGGAACTGCAGCGCGACGTATTTGTCGTTTTCGCTGGCCTGCGGGTCGAGCAAAATGGCCGCGACCTGCTGCTGATGCGAGACGCGCAGCATAAAAGCGGCATCGTGGAAGGCCTGCTGCGCCAGCAGAGTTAACGCCTGCGGTTCAACCTTTAACACTTCCTGGCCCGCGAATTCGGCGACGGAGACGTGCTCTTTGCTGAGCAGATAGTATTCGGTATCGTCATGCGCCATCGGGAACGGGTCTTGATAAACAAAGGGTTTCGTCGACATATTCACATACTCCATAAAGATAAAAACCGCCGGGGGAAGACCCGGCGGTTATGAATCAGAACATCATGGACATCCACGGATAGCCAATCAGCAGCAGGGCGGCCAGGAAGATGGCGCCGAAGATGGTGCCGAGGCGCCAGTAGTCTTTGGTTGGCAGGTAGCCGCTGCCGTAGTAAATCGGGCTCGGACCGGTACCATACGGGGTGATGATGCCCATCACGCCCAGCGAGGTCACCATCAGCAGGACGAAGACTTCCATATTCATGCCCGGGATAGTCGAAGCGATGGTCAGCATGGCCGGCAGCAGCGCGGTAGTGTGCGCGGTGGTGCTGGCGAACAGGTAGTGCAGCAGATAGAACGCCAGCAGCAGGACGATGGTCGCAACGCCCGGAGAAATACCGCTCATCAGCGCGCCGCCTTCTTTACCCAACCAGGCGATGAAGCCAGTGGAGGAGAGACCGTCAGCCAGCGCGACCAGCGTGGCGAACCAGACAAAGGTATTCCATGCCGCTTTGTTGTTGGTGATATCGCTCCAGGACAGCACGCCGGTCCACAGCATCAGCACGATAACCAGCAGGGCAGCCAGCGCCGGTTCAATCCAGTCGGCGGCGAAGATCCACATCATCAGTGCGAAGCAAACAAACACCAGCAGCAGGATTTCATTGCGCGACAGTTTGCCCAGTTTTTCCAGTTCACGAGCGGCCCACAGCGGTACTTCGTTATTGATTTTTACTTCTGGTGGATAGAACCAGTACGCCAGCAGCGGCATGGCCAGAATCAGCAGGATACCCAGCGGCAGGAAGGCGATAAACCAGGTACCCCAGGAGATGTTGATACCGACGATGCTTTTTACCAGCGCCAGCGCCAGCAGGTTCGGCGCCAGCGCCGACAGGAACATGGAACTGGTGATACAGGCGGCGGTAATGGCTACCCACATCAGATAAGAGCCAATACGGCGTGCGCTCGGATCGTTAGGTTTAGAACCGTACAGCGGCGGCAGGTTAGCGATAATCGGGTAGATGGTCCCGCCGCTACGTGCGGTGTTGGACGGGGTAAACGGCGCCAGCAGCAGGTCAGCGAAGGTAATGGCGTAGCCCAGCGTCAGGCTGCGGCGGCCAAGATATTTTACCAGAATCAGCGCCAGACGGCGGCCGAACTGGGTTTTGTCATAGCCGGCGGCGAACATGAACGCGCCGAAGATAAGCCACACGGTAGAGTTGCCAAAGCCGCTCACCGCCCATTTAAATGACGCGCCGGCCAGCTTAAAGCTCGGCGCCGCCATCTGTTCCGGACTGAACAGCAGCCACTGGCTACATAAAGCAATCACCACCACCCCGGTGATACCGATAACGGCGCCCGGCAGCGGTTCGAAGATAAGGCCGACGATAACGCCGACGAAGATAGCAAAATAGTGCCAGGCGAATGGCGGTAAGCCGTCAGGCACCGGGACGAACAGCAGCAGTACGGCGACGATAATGGGCAACGCCATCATGATCAGACGTTTATACGCCGCGTTAGACGCGGCACCGGCAGGCGGTATGGTTGTCTTTTTCTCTTTCATAATGAGTATCTGCTAGTAGTTGAAAATACGGTTCCGTCTTCGCTTACAACACTCGATTTTTTTAGTTGCGAAAGTTTCTTTAATTATTAATGGTCGAGATTGTTTATTGCTTAAACGGTTATTTAACGCGTTTTTCGCGGCGTTAAATTAAATTCATTGGGTATTTATATATTGCGCTTTCACGTTGCATTGCAATTGATCGAGATCAAAAAAAACAGGTGATCTGGATCTTTTTTTTCGTTTGGCAATAACCACATATGATGATGTGGTTATTATCATAAAGAAACGGAAATTGTTAAATGATCGAGAGGGTTATAACGCTTTATATAGTGAGTGTTTATTTTAACTAGTTGATATATATGATTTGTATTTACCTTTTTGTGCTTTTGATAGGTTAACAAAAGTGACCGAAATGTTATCATTCATTTGTATTATGTAAATGCGATATATAAATTTAATAATACAATAGAGGTATTGCTGTTATTGCAGGTATTAAATAGTTTTTTAACTAACGTAATTAATTTGGTAACTAAAAAACGCGCTATATTATTGGCATGACAACAGGAATGAAAATAAACAATCAATAAAATTTCCGTCACCCAATTCTGAATTTCAATATTTAAAATCTGGAGTATTAATATGACCAGTAACGAACGAATTCTGCAGCCATTTACTTTACCGAATGGGACTGAACTGAAAAACCGTTTGCTAATGGCGCCAATGACCACCTGCACCGGTTATTTCGATGGTACCGTCACCAGCGAGCTCGTTGAATACTATCGCGCCCGTGCCGGCAGCATCGGGACTATCATCGTTGAATGCTGCTTTATTGATGATTATGGTCTGGCCTTCCCGGGCGCTATTGGCATTGATAACGATGAAAAAATCGCCGGACTGGCGAAAATCGCCGAAGCGATAAAAGCGGAAGGCTCGAAAGCGATTCTGCAGATTTACCACGGCGGCCGCATGGTTGACCCACAGTTGATTGGTGGTCGCCAGCCGGTGGCGCCGAGCGCCATTGCCGCGCCGCGCGACGGCGCCGCCATGCCGCGCGCCCTCAGTGGTGAAGAAGTCGAAGGCATGATTGCCAAATTTGGCGACGGCGTACGCCGCGCGATTCTTGCCGGTTTCGACGGCGTCGAAATCCACGGCGCCAACACCTATCTTATCCAGCAGTTCTATTCGCCGAACTCTAACCAGCGTGACGATGAGTGGGGCGGCAGCCGCGACAACCGCGCCAGATTCCCGCTGGCGGTACTGGACATCACGCATAAAATGGCCCGTCAGTACGCTGATGATGCCTTTATTATCGGCTATCGCTTCTCGCCGGAAGAGATGGAAGTCCCGGGGATCCGCTTCGATGACACCATGTATCTGCTGGAGAAACTGGCCGCCCGCGGCGTCGATTACCTGCACTTCTCGGTTGGCGCGACGCTGCGCCCGTCTATCGTAGATACCAGCGATCCGACGCCGCTGATTGAAAAATACTGCGCGATGCGTTCTGAAACGCTGGCGCAGGTGCCGGTGATGGGCGTCGGCGGGGTGGTTAACGCAGCCGACGCCGAACAGGGCCTCGATCACGGTTATGACCTGATGGCCGTCGGCCGCGCCTGCATCGCCTATCCGGACTGGGCTTCACGTATCGCCGCCGGCGAAGAGCTGGAACTCTTTATCGACAGCACCCAGCGCGAGGCGCTGCATATTCCGGAACCGCTGTGGCGTTTCTCGCTGGTCGAAGCGATGATCCGCGACATGAGCATGGGCGACGCGAAATTTAAACCGGGGATGTTTGTCGAAACCGTTCAGGACGATGCCAACGAACTGGTCATTAACGTCAGCCTCGAAAACGATCGCATTGCGGATATTGAGCTGGCCGCAAGCCCAGTACAGAGCGTTGAATTTACCACCAGCTTCGAAGAGATCCGCGAACGTATTCTGACCGCCAACACGCCGCACGTCGACGCTATCTCCGGCGCGACCAGCCAGAGCGAAGCGGTGAAAAAAGCGGTGTCCAAAGCGATGCTGAAATCCAGCAAAGCGCTGGCTGCGGAAGAGGGCGGCAACGATGCCGCGCCGAAAAGCTATGACGTTGTGGTGGTGGGGAGCGGCGGCGCCGGTCTGGCTGCGGCGATTCAGGCCCACGACGAAGGCGCCAGCGTGCTGATCGTTGAAAAAATGCCGACTATTGGCGGCAACACCATCAAAGCTTCCGCCGGGATGAACGCCGCGGAAACCCGCTTCCAGCGCGTCAAAGGTATTCAGGACAGTAAAGAGTTGTTCTATCAGGAAACCCTGAAGGGCGGCCACAACAAAAACAACCCGCAGCTGCTGCGTCGTTTCGTTGAAAACGCGCCGCAAGCCATTGAATGGCTGGCGGACCGTGGGATTATGCTTAACGATATCACCACCACCGGCGGGATGAGTATCGACCGTACCCACCGTCCGCGCGACGGATCGGCGGTTGGCGGCTACCTGATTAGCGGTCTGGTGCGTAATATCACCAAACGCGGTATCGATGTGCTGCTGGATACCTCGGTAGAAGAGATCCTGATGCGCCACGACGAAGTGAGCGGCGTGCGTCTTATCAACGATGAACAAGAGATCATCGACGTGCAGACCAAAAGTATCATCGTGGCGACCGGCGGCTTCAGCGCCAACAGCGCGATGGTGGTGAAATATCGTCCTGACCTCGAAGGCTTCGTGACCACCAACCATAAAGGGGCGACCGGTAGCGGTATTGCGCTGCTGGAGCGCATTGGCGCCGGCACCGTGGACATGGGCGAAATTCAAATTCACCCGACCGTCGAGCAGCAGACCTCGTACCTGATTTCCGAATCGATTCGCGGCGGCGGCGCTATTCTCGTTAACCAGCAGGGGAACCGCTTCTTCAACGAGATGGAGACCCGCGATAAAGTGTCTGCGGCGATTATCGCGCTGCCGGAACACTATGCTTACATCGTCTTCGACGAGCATGTGCGGGCGAAAAACAAAGCCGCCGACGAGTATATCGCCAAAGGCTTCGTCACCAGCGCCAGCTCGCCGCGTGAACTGGCGGAGAAGCTGGGGATGGATTACCATGCGTTCCTCGCTACGCTGGAATGCTACAACGGCGCGGTGGAAAAACAGCACGATGAAGCGTTTGGCCGCACAACCGCGCTGCGCGCGCCGATTAACGAAGGCCCGTTCCACGCCATTCGTATTGCCCCAGGGGTGCACCACACTATGGGCGGCGTGACCATTAATACCGATGGCGAAGTGCTGAATGTGGCGCAGCAGCCGATTCGCGGCGCCTACGCCGCGGGTGAAGTGGTTGGCGGTATCCATGGCGGTAACCGCATCGGCGGTAACGCGGTCGCGGATATCATCATCTTCGGTACCCTCGCGGGCCATCAGGCGGCGAAACGTGCCAGAGGATAATAGGTAATTGCTGATGCCGGGCTGGCTTAGCCGCCCGGTTTATCCCTTCTAAGGAGAGCCCGATGTCCGATAACCGCGTCTATAGCTACTCCGCCGTGCTGATGGGTTCGCCCATCCTGCTCAAACTCTATTCCCACGATGAGGCGCTGGCCTCCCGCGTATTTCAGTTAATTAAACGCTACGAAGATCTGCTCACCGTGAACCGGGCGCAGTCGCAGGTAATGAATATCAACCATGCCGCCGGGCGTCATCCCGTCACCGTTAGCCGTCCGGTGTACCAACTGATTAAGTGCGCTAAAGCCGCCAGTATGGTGCGCGACAGCGCCTTTAATCTGGCTATCGGCCCGCTGGTTAAACTGTGGCGCATTGGCTTTCAGGGGCATCGCGTGCCGTCGGCGGCGGATATTGCGGCGCGGCTGCCGTTAACCCGCCCGCAGGATGTCATTCTCGATGACGAAAAGCAGAGCGTGTGGCTGGCGCAGGCCGGAATGGAAATTGACCTTGGCGCAATCGCCAAAGGATATATCGCCGACCGGGTACGCGATTACCTGGGCCAGCAGGGGATCGAACAGGCGCTGATTAATCTCGGCGGCAATGTACATACGTTAGGGGAATGGGCGATTGGGCTGAAAAAACCCTTTGCTGCGGCGCAGGAGCTTATTGGCTCGATTGCCGTTAGCGGGCAGTCGGTTGTCACTTCAGGCACCTATGAACGCTATTTCGAACAGGATGGCAAACGCTGGCACCATATCCTCGATCCGCGCAGCGGCTATCCGCTGGATAACGAACTCGACAGTGTAACGGTTATTTCCGCGGATTCACTGGACGGAGATATCTGGACCACGCTGCTGTATGGCCTTGGCGTGGAGAAGGGCTGCGCGGCGTTGCGCCAGCGGGACGACATTGAAGCGATTTTTGTCACCAAAAACCGCGACGTGATTCTGTCGTCACCGCAGCGCATCCGCTTTCAACTGCTCGACAGCGGCTACCAGATTACTGACTGTACTGCTTGAGCAGGCCGTACTGCTCGGCGACCAGCCGATAGCGATACACCGGTCGGCCGGTCGCGCCGTAATGGATGGTGGTATAGAGAATATTGATCTGCGCGAGCCAGATCAGATACTTGCGGCATGAGACGCGCGAAATATTCACCGCCGCCGCCAGCTCATCGGTAGAGAATTCCACATCAGGGTGGCTATCAATCCACTGGCACAGCGTGCGTAGAGTTTGCGCCGTTAAGCCTTTCGGTAGCTTACGCGCGTCAGCCGCTTCCGGCGTGCCGCCGTGCAACAGACGATCGACATCCGCCTGCTCGTAATAGGGCTGGCCGGTCATCAGTTTGCGTTTTTCACGCCATGCGGTCAGCGCTTCTTCAAAGCGCGGGAACTGGAAGGGCTTAATCAGATAATCCACTACGCCATAGTGCATAGCGGTTTGGACGGTGGCGGCATCGGCGGCGGAAGTTATCATAATCACGTCGATGGCGCGTCCGCTGGCGCGAATGGTCGGCAGCAGATCGAGGCCGCTATCCTGCTGCATGTAAACGTCCAGCAGCACCAAATCGATCGCCATCTGCGGGTCATTAATCATCTCCTGGGCTTTGCCGAGCGTCGACGCGGTGCCGCAGCAGCTGAAACCGGGGATGCGCGCCACGTACAGGCGGTTCAGCTCGGCAACCATCGCATCGTCGTCAACAATTAATACATTTATCACGCTTTTTTCCTTTTACTATCCCAGGGCAGGTGAACAAAAAATTGGGTAAATACGCCAGGCTCGGACTCGACGGACAACGTGCCGCCGAGTTCGTGCAGCTGCTGGTTGGCGAGAAACAGGCCGACGCCGCGATTTTCGCCTTTAGTGGAGAAGCCCTTATTAAAGATGGCGTCAATATTGGCCGCCGGGATCCCCGGGCCATCGTCGCTCACTTCACCGCTTAGCCAGCCATCCTGATAGTGCAATAGCAGGCTCACTTCGCCTTCCTCCTGGCCGCTCATCGCGTCCAGCGCATTTTCAATCAGATTGCCTAACACCGTCACCAGTACGGTGACCTGTTTTTCATTGGGGCAATCCGGCACCAGGCTCTCTTCGGCGAGGTTCAACGTGAAGCCTCGCTCTTTGGCGCGCTGGATTTTACCAATCAGGAAGCCGGCGACCACCGGCGATTTTATCCGGTGCTGAATTTCACCGATATCGGCCTGATAGGCATGGGCGGTTTGCAGCACATATTCTTCCAGCTTGTCATAGCTTTTCATATTCAGCAGGCCGAGGATCACGTGCAGCTTGTTCATAAACTCGTGCGAAGTGGTGCGCAGGGCATCGACGTAGCTCATCATGCCGTCCAGCCGCTGCACCAGTTGACTCATCTCGGTCTTATCGCGGAAGGTGCTGATCGCGCCGACGATGGCGTTCTGGCTGCGCACCGGGACGGTATTGCTGATCAGCAATAAGCCATTACAGCCGAGCGCTCGGTCATAGATAGGCTCGCCGCTACGCAGAACTTCCTGCAGGTCGGCAAGCAGCGGGGTGCGATCGATGCTTTTATCCGGCCCGCTAAGTAACATGCCGCGGGCGGCCGGGTTAATCAGCGTGACCTGGCCGCTGCTATCCACGGCGATCACGCCTTCTTTCAGCGAGTGCAGCATCGCTTGTCGCTGCTGGAATTGGGTGGAGATATCCTGCGGCTCCAGCCCCAGCAGAATACGTTTTAAGCCGCGCACCAGGCTCCAGGTGCCGATAGCGCAGACCAGCGCGCTGAACAGAATGGTCAGCAGAACGTCCCAGCGGCTATTGGCGATCTGTTCGTCGACTTTACTCAGCGAAATACCTACCACTACCACGCCTATCTGCTGATGCTGTTCATTGAATACCGGGGTAAACACGCGCAGCGCCGGCGCCAGGACGCCGTGGTTAATCGCCACGTTTTCCCGCCCGGCGAGGGTCGGGCGGATATCCTCGCCGATAAAGGGTTTACCGATGATGGCGCTATCCGGATGCGAATAGCGAATGCCGCGCATGTCGGTCACAATCGCGTAAAGCAGGTCGTTACGCCGGGTAATGGACTGCGCCAGCGGCTGAATAATATTGCTCTGCGGCGGCTCGCCGAGACCGCGCTTCACCTGCGGCATATCGGCCATGGTGCGCGCCACCGCCAGCGCCGTCTCTTTTAAGCCGTCGCGAGTGGCGTTACTGATTTGCATAAACCATAGCGCGTAGACCAGCAGCAGCACCGCGCCGATAACGCTGCCAATCATCAGCGTGACGGCGGTACTTAATTTCAGGCTGCGGGCGCGCTTGCGGGCGGGCGGCTGTAGCTCGGCTTCCTTCATGACAACCCCGATCGATTCGTTGAACGATCATTATCGCCGATAGGGCGGCTTTCATAAAGCCGTGTAATAACAGTAAAACCGGCGTACCGGGTATCCGTTGCCTGACATGCGTAGCCCTCATGCTCGGATAACGCGCAATCGCGCTGCGATTAGGTGTCGGGTGAACAAACTGTGACCTCCGTGGCGGTAAAGCCGTGAATGAAGGCTTTACACTGGCTGCATCAATCAAATAGCCGTGATGAATGAATGGATATGTCACCGCTATTGATTTCGCCGCAGTGAGTTCGGTTTTAAATGGAGGTTTTATGAGCAGTAAGCCAACCGCATCAATGCTGGAACGACGCCACCCGCAAACGCGCCATATCGATACGCTCGCCACCCTCGATATGCTGACCCTGCTGCAGCAGGATAACAAACAGATAGCCGTTGCCATCGATGCCTGCCTGCCGCAGATTACCCGGCTGGTGGATAACGCCGCGGCGACCCTGAGCCGGGGAGGACGGCTGGTGATCGTTGGCGCCGGGGCATCCGGGCAGGCGGCGTTGCAAACGGTTAATGACTATTCCCCTGAAGCCAATCACTCACTGGTGGCGATGATCGCCGGTGGCGAAGGGAGCGCGCTGCAGGCCGCCGAGCGGGCGGCTAACGATTATGATGCGGGCTTACGGGATATGCAGCTATTGTGCCTGAGCGCCAACGATATGCTGCTGGCGCTCACCGTCAGCGGCAAAACGCCGTGGGTGTGGGGAGCCATGCGTCACGCCTGGTCGCTGGGAACGCCGATTGCGATCCTGACGCAGCAGCCTGATAGCGAAGCCGCGCAGCTGGCGGATATTATGATTGCGCCGCAGACCGGGCCGGAAGCGGTGGCGGGTTATGGCAATCCGAAAGCGCAAATGGCGCAGCGGCAGATCCTCACCCTGTTAACCACCGGCCTTGCGGTACGCAGCGGCAAAGTGTTCGGCAACCTGCGTGTTGATCTACAGGCAACCAGCCCGCGCTGGGAGGAGCGGCAAATCGCCATGGTGATGGCCGCCGCAGAGTGTACGCGCGCGCAAGCTAAAGCCGCGTTGGCCAGTTGCAATCAGCATTGTCGGACGGCGATTCTGATGCTAATGACGGGGCTCGATGCCTGGCAGGCGCGGGATCTGCTCAGCGAAAACAACAACCATTTGCGTGTCGCCCTGGCTGAAGCGCAAGAGAAAACGCTCAGTAACGTTAATTAATCGCCTCGCCGCGCCGGTTTGTTAAATAACTAAATAAACCGGCGCTATATTTCTTATCGCCCGATTCATCCTGATTTTCCGTCGCTATTTTTCACAATAACTGCCAGCGAAATAAATAAGCTGCTTTTTTAAGTTAAAAAACTGTTTGATTAAAATATCGAAGTGTAAATGATATTTTAAAATAAAGTAAAAGTGCGTTAATATGACGGCTCTTATTACACTTTTGCTACGCGATATTTCTATTATGCCTGCAATTAAAAAAACGATTATATCTATGACCGCATTAGCGATGTTCGTCAGTACGGCGACCTACGCAAATGGCGATACCTCGAAAAAAACTGACTTTCTGCTGATCGGCGGCGGCATCATGAGCGCCTCGCTGGGCACCTGGCTGCAGGAGTTGCAGCCGGAGTGGAAACAGGTGATGGTGGAGAAACTCGACGGCGTCGCGCTGGAGTCCTCCAACGGCTGGAATAACGCCGGTACCGGTCACTCGGCAAATATGGAACTGAACTACACGCCGCAGCGTGCAGACGGTTCTATTGATGTCAGCAAAGCGCTGGATATCAACGAACAGTTTATGATTTCGCGCCAGTTCTGGTCGGCGCAGGTCAAACGCGGTATTTTGCACGACCCGCACTCGTTTATTAATTCCACGCCGCATATGAGTTTCGTGTGGGGCGATAATGTGGATTATCTGCAAAAGCGTTATAACGCGCTGCAGCAGACCACCTTATTCCAGGGAATGAAATTCTCCACCGATCACGCGCAAATTAAACAGTGGGCGCCGTTGGTGATGGAAGGACGCGATCCGCAGCAAAAAGTGGCCGCGACCTGGACGCCGGTCGGTACCGACGTGAACTACGGTGAAATTACCCGTCAGCTGATCGGCAGCCTGAAAAAGAGCAGCAACTTCTCGCTGCAGACCTCTTCTGAAGTCACCGATTTTAAACGCAATGCCGACAACTCCTGGCACGTGACGATTAAGAACGTGCAGAGCGGTGAAGAGCAGGCTATCGACGCCAAATATGTCTTCATCGGCGCCGGTGGCGGCGCGCTTAAGCTGCTGCAGAAAACCGGTATTCCGGAAGCGGACAACTATGCGGGCTTCCCGGTAGGCGGCTCATTCCTGATGACCGAGAACCCGGAGCTGACAAAACTGCACCAGCAGAAAGTTTATGGTCAGGCTTCAGTTGGCGCGCCGCCGATGTCGGTACCGCACCTGGATGCTCGTTACCTTGATGGTAAGCGCGTGGTGCTGTTCGGACCATTCGCCACCTTCTCCACCAAGTTCCTGAAAAACGGTTCGTTCTTCGATCTGCTGAGCACCACCACCACCAGCAACGTACTGCCGATGACCCACGTTGGCCTCGACAACTTCGATCTGGTGAAGTACCTGGTTAGCCAGGTTATGCTCAGCGATGATGACCGCTTTGCGGCGCTGAAAGAGTACTACCCGAACGCGCGTAAAGAAGACTGGAAACTGATTCAGGCCGGTCAGCGCGTGCAGATCATCAAAAAAGACGCGGAGAAGGGCGGCGTGCTGAAGCTCGGTACCGAAGTGGTGGTCGATCAGCAGAAAACGATTTCTGCGCTGCTCGGCGCATCGCCAGGTGCTTCCACCGCCGCGCCGATCACCCTGAACGTTCTCAAGCAGATGTTCCCGCAGCAGTTTAACTCGCCGGAATGGCAGAGCCGCATTCGCGCTATCGTGCCGAGCTACGGCGAGAAGTTAAACGGCAACGTGGCCCTGACCCAGCAGGTTTGGGATGACACCGCCGCGGCGCTGCAACTGACCAAGCCTCCGGTCATTCAGATGCCAGAGACGGCGCCGACCGCGACCGCCAAACCGGCAGAGACGCCGCGCGAGGCCTCGCCGCAGCACGATATGGCGCTGTAACGACGCATCCAGGTAGTGAACAAAAGGGAAGACCATGGTCTTCCCTTTTTTGCGTTTTTTACCGGCTGAGGCCGCGCGCTGCCTGCAACTTTGGCCTCATAAAAGATATACTGGTTTGAATTGAAATAAGAAAATTAAACCAGGGGTGTGGAAGGGTTATGAAAGACGATATCAACCAGGAGATCACCTTCCGCAAGCTATCGGTCTTTATGATGTTTATGGCGAAGGGCAATATCGCCAGAACCGCCGAAGCCATGAAGCTCAGCAGCGTTAGCGTTCACCGCGCGCTGCATACGCTCGAAGAGGGAGTCGGCTGCCCGCTGTTTGTTCACAAAGGGCGCAACCTGCTGCCGCTGCAGGCGGCGTGGACGCTGCTCGAGTACTGCCAGGATGTGATGAGTCTGATGAGCCGCGGGCTTGAGGCGACGCGTAAAGTCGCCGGCGTCGGTCAGGGACGGTTGCGCATCGGTACCCTCTATTCTCTGACGCTGGAAACCGTTCCGCGCATCATCATGGGGATGAAGCTGCGTCGCCCGGAGCTTGAACTGGATCTGACGATGGGCTCCAATCAGATGCTGCTGGATATGCTGGAAGACGATGCCCTTGACGCTATCTTAATCGCCACCAATGAAGGCGAATACAATAATTCGGCTTTCGACGTGGTGCCGCTATTTGAAGATGATATCTTCCTCGCCGCGCCGGCGATGGAACAGCTCGATACCACTCAGCTCGCCGACCTGCGCGATTACGCCGATCGTAAATTTGTCTCGCTGGCGGAAGGGTTTGCGACGTATGCCGGATTTCAGGAGGCCTTTCATGTAGCCGGTTTTGAGCCGGAAATCGTGACCAGGGTGAATGATATCTTTTCGATGATAAGCCTGGTGCAGGCAGGCGTCGGGTTTGCGCTGCTGCCGGGGCGCATGAAGAAGGTTTACGAAAACGATGTGCAGCTGTTAAAGCTGGCGGAACCCTATCAGATGCGCCAGCTGATCTCTATCGTCTATTCACACCATCGCGAGCGCGATGCCGACCTGCTGGCGTTGGCGGCGGAAGGGCGCATGTACGCCCGCAGTATTAATCGCTAAGCCGCTGCGCCAGATGGCGGGCGACGTCTACGCCGCTGCGCTCCAGCGAAATTGTCTCGCCGCGCCAGCCCGCCTGGCGGGTCAGGCAGGTGAGCACGCCGCCGGGCGGCATCTCGATTGCCAGCCTTGCGTCGCGTTCATCAGCGGCGATCATCGCCTCCTGCCAATGCACGGTGCGCGCCATGTTCATTGCCAGATCGTCGGCGATCCGCTGCGGATCCCACAGCACGCGCGCCGTCGAGCCGCTTAAATAGGCGCGCTGAGGGCGCGTTAAGGTGACGTCGGCAAAGGCTTTTGCCAGGGCTGCGGCAGGTTTATCCAACAGCGCGCAGTGCGACGGCACGCTGACCGCCAGCCGTTGGGCTTTACTGGCGCCAGCCTGCAGCGCCAGCTGCGCCACCTCGGCCATGGCTTCATCGCGCCCGGCGATCACGATTTGCGTTTCGGCGTTCAGGTTGGCGAGATAAACCTCGTGGCCCTGCATCAGCGCCTCAACCCGCGGGCGGGTCAGCCCCGTAATCGCCGTCAGCCCGTAACCTTCGGGATAAGCCTGCTCCATTAAATCGCCGCGTAGCGCCACCAGCCGCAGCGCGCTGGCGAAATCGAGCGCGCCGGCAATCACCGCTGCCGGAAACGCGCCGATAGAGAGCCCGCTGACCATCTGCGGATCCACGCCCTGGCGCTGAAGTTCGCGCGCCCAGGCTACCCCGGCGATCAGCAGACAGAGTTGTACTGCACGGGTATGCTTTAGCGCGTCGGCGCTATCGAGGGTATCGACTTCATCCCCCAGCACGGCGCGCGCCTGGGTGAGGATAGCCTCGCGATCGGGGATTGCCGCCAGCATTGCGGGGCGCTGGCCGCCCTGACCGGGAAAAGTAAATATAATCTTCATCAGTCCTCCCTGTGCCACGGCGTCGCGGTTAAGCGCGCGCCGCGGGATGTTTTCAGCAGCGCGCGGCCATCGCGCAGCCACTCATTAAGGGCGAAGGCGCCGTACGGTGTTTCTATCTGGGTATCGGCGCGGCACGGTAGTTGGGCCACCCGGGCCTGCCATTCCAGCAATGCCTCGCGGTCCAGCGGCTGCGGCGCGCGGATCAGCAGATCCAGATCGCTTGCCGCATGCAGCACCGGGATTTCGGTTGCCAGCGCGTAGCCGGTACTGCCGGTGACGCCCCAGCCCCAGGGCCAGCGGTGTAAGGTGAGGGCGATAGCCGCCTGAACCGGCGGCTGCGAGACAAACGGTGAGCAGATTAATGCTTCGCGCTCGACAAGCATCTCCGGGGTGACGCTGCGCACGATATTGCGCGGCTGAACCCAGCCGGCGGCGCGCTGTTCGCGCTTCATGCCCCGCACCCCAACCGGGATGCGGGCCTGGCCGTCAACGTCGCGCCTCACCACCACCGGCAGCGCGGCTCGCCACTGTTGAGCCACCCATGGCTCGGCAATGTCTTCCAGGGCGCTGGCGTGGTTTAACCAAACTAAATCGTGGGGACGCGGCGTTGATGACATGGTTTACAGTCCTGAAGTCAAAGAGATAAACAGCGGTAGCGACAGGATACACAGAACCGAGCTTAACAGCAGCACGGCTTCAGCATCCGGAGACTGCACGCCGAAGCGGTTGCCGAAGACCACGCCGAAGAAGCCGGCGGCCAGCGCAATCATCAGGATCGCGGTAATGGCGATAGAACCGTGCAGACCAAGTAACATCACCAGACCCCAGGCAATAAACGGCTGCACCAGCAGTTTTACGATGGTTGATGTAGCGATCAGCGCATTGAGCTGCAGTTTACGTGCCGACAGGATCACCCCGGTGAGGAACAGCGCGGCGGCGGTGGCGGCCAGGCCCAGCGGTTTGATTGACGCCAGCAGCAGGTCCGGCATTTTAATGCCGATCGCGGAAAGCACCACCCCAAGCAGCGGGCCCCAGACGATCGGTTTTTTCACTGAACGCCACATCAGCACCGGCAGCATCGCCAGCGTAGAACCGCTGTTTTCACCCGCGGCGCGGGCTTTTTCACGCTCCAGAATCAGCAGGCAGAACGGGGTCATCAGTACCGAGCCGCAGGCGATAGAGACCGCCACCGACAGCGAGGTTGACGCGCCTTCACCCAGCACGCTGCCGAGGATCGGCAGACCTAACGCGGCATAGTTTGGCAGGGCGACGGTGAGGGTCAGCACCGCGGCATCCTGCGGCGTGCGTTTGAACACGCTGGTGGCGAGGAAGTAGATCGCGGCATAGGTGATCCACATCGCCCCGGTCAGCACCAGCACCAGCGGCGACTGGGCGACGATACCGGCCCACGGCGTTTGTACCGTCGCGCTAAACAGCGTGGCGGGTAAGGCAAAATCCATTACAAAAATATTAAGCAGCGAGACGTTTTTGTTATCTACCATCCCGGCCTTACCGGCCCAGAAGCCCAGCAGCATAATGACGAAAATCGGGGCAAGAGCATGAATAATCACATAAGTCATAAATCACCTGTAAATAAAATAGAGTACTGGCGCGATTGTTATTTTTTCTAAAAGCCGTCCCTTCCCGGAGCGTTTATTCCGCGCTCCGGGAGACTGCTTCCGGCAGGTTTTCTTCTACTACTTACGTACGAACGTCTTACCAGCTGGCGCGCATGCGATCGCGAACCAGTTGCGAGCTGCGGCGGTTTTCCGCGCCCAGACGGCACTTCAGTGAGGTATCGGTGCGCGCGTCAGCGATGGCGTCGCGCAGGGTACGGCTGACCAGTGACAGATCGCCTTCGTCTGGCGCATCCGGATGGTTGATATCGAGCAGGGCGGAGAGCAGGCCGAGCGTAGCGTAGTTGCTGACGTCGTAGGCCATCGGCGGGATCGTCGCCGCCAGTTTCTCCAGCGCCTCTACGGTACGCAGCGTAATGCGCGCTGCCGATTCTTTACCCATCGCGTGAACCAGCACGCCGCTATCGTTAAAGGCGATCAGGCGGTTGGCCTGATAGCCGTGGGCCAAAAACGCCCCGGACATCGCTTTTCCGACAATCAGGCCAATCACCGGGTGGCCGGCAAGACGGGCTTTGGCGTAGGCGCCTGCCGCCCCGGCCAGGGCCTGGTGGATGCCAAAGGCTTCTTCGCGGCGGCCATAGGCCTGGCTCGGGACATCAATTACCGCGACGATCGGCCGTTTGACAGGCCGATCGGCGTCAGCGGCGATGGTTTCGTTGACCACTTTCGCCAGCGTCCAGCCTTCCAGCAGGCCGACTTCGCCGCCGGCGGCGCGCGGGTAGTGGTTGTTAGCGTCAGGCACCACGGCGATAAAGCGGACGTTTTCGCCATCAATCTGGCCATCTGCGACCTGCACCGAAGGGCACAGACCACTCATCAGCGGCGCGTCGGGCGCCAGTTTATTCAGCCACAGCGCGGCGCGGTTTGGGAACTGACTCATTATTTATCCTCCCGGGCAAAAAGCTGTTTAATCTGCGCGGTATCCGCCTGCTGGCGGGTATCGAATTGGCTCAAGCGACGCAGATAATCGTCATAGTTGTCGCTGCGGTGCTGTGCCGGTACGCCTTTGGCGATCGCCTCGTTCATTGCGGTTTTAACGGCGTTAACGCCATCGTTAACCAGCGCGTCGACCAGCCCGCTGGCGGCGCGAATTTCGCCGCCGGTCATGCTCCAGATAAACGGACGGTTGCGGGAGTCGTACTCTTCAATGCCGGCTTCCTGCTCGATAACCTGCGGGCCGTTGAGGCCGAGACGGGCTTCACGGGTGACGATAAGGTAGCTGCACAGCGCCGCGGCGATGGACATACCGCCGAAGCAGCCGACGGTACCGGTAATAATTCCGACCACCGGGGTGTAGCGGCGCAGGTCGACAATCGCGGCATGAATATCGGCGATGGCGGCCAGACCGAGGTTGGCCTCCTGCAGACGTACGCCGCCGGTTTCGAGGCATAGTACCGCCTGGGTCGGGATACCGTTGCGGTTATCTTCCGCCGCCAGCTCCAGCGCGGCGGCCATTTTGGCGCCGGAGACTTCGCCCATACTGCCGCCCTGGAAGGTGCCTTCGATGGCAATCACCACCGCAGGTTGGCCGTTGATCGTGCCTTTGGCGACCACCATACCGTCGTCGGACTGCGGGACGATGCCCTGCGCGCCGAGCCACGGCGACATAATGCCTTCAAACGGATCCAGCAGTTCGCGGTAGCTGTCGTCGTCCAGCAGAGCGTGGGCGCGTTCGCGAGCGCGCAGTTCGATAAAGCTGCGATCGTTACGCATGAGCGGCCTCCTCAAATACTTGTTCAATACGAATACGAGAGACGCCCGGCGTGGCGCCGAAGTCGTGGATAATCAACTGCCCGGCGGGCAGACCGTTGATCAGGTTCAGCCTGTCGAACAGCGCCTGCCAGCGCGCCTGGCTGTTATCCACTGAGGTGGTGATCTGTACGTTGAGCGTGGCGCCCTCTGCGGCGGTATAAAGCACTTCCATATCGCCTGAACCTACGACTCCTGCCAATGCTTTGCCGCTGAGGGCGCGGTTGGCAGGAAATGACAATGTAATCTGTTCCATAACATCCTCTGAATGCGTTAGCCGGAAACCCGGTCGAGAAACAGGGTGGCAGCAAGGAGATCGGCCGCGCCACCCGGCGAGGCGTTTTGCGCCAGCATCTGCGCATCGAGGCGCGCCAGCGCGGCGCGACCGGCGACGCTGGCGCAACCACCAGCTGCCAGAACCTCGCGGGCGCCTTGCTGCATGGCGTGCAGGCCGTTCATGCCGGCGCGCGACAGCACGCAGGTATCGCTCAGCGAGGTCATGATGGCCATCAGCGCATCAAGGCGCGCCTGCTGCTCGCTGGCGCCTCGCGCCCGGCTCTGTTGCAGTTGCGGCAGCGCCAGGGCGGTAACATGCGGAAATCCGCGCTGCGCTTCCTCGCGTGCCCCCGGCACCTGCCAACGGCGGCTGGCGCGCAGCCCCTTACTAAAGCTTTTCGGCGCGAAACCGTCAGGCAGGCGGGCAAGGGCGGCGGCGGTCCCGGCGATCGCCTGTGATTGACCCTCTCCACCCAACATCGCCACCGCGCTGACCAGCAGGCCCAGCGCCCAAATGGCGCCGCGGTGGGTGTTAACTCCACCTGTCGCCATCATCATCTGCGCTTCACCTTCGCGACCGAGGCGGCCGACGGTTTCGCGCAGGGCGATATCCGCCGGACGCTGCCAGCTTTGCTGCGCCAGTGCGTGAAAGGTTGGCTGCAGGCTGCGGGCGGAGCGTTCCATCAGGTCCAGATTGAGATCCTGATGCGCGCCGTTGCCGCGACTATCGACCAGACCCGGTTTCGGACTCAGACGGGCTTCGTCAATCAGACAGGCGCTGGCGGTATGCGCCAGCCAGCTGACGCGGCTTTCTGCGTGTAGGGGGGAGAGATTTTTCATTACCAGCTCCGGAATTTTGCCGGTGGGTTGTACAGTCCGTCGGACCACTCCACCAGCTCGGCGACGCTGCCGGCGGCCAGTAGCGAGCGGGTGGCATCGCTACGGCGAATGCCGATATCTTCCGGGTACACCACTTTACCGCTCTGGCGCAGCGCGGCGACGCGTTTGGCGTCCACACCGAGACCAATATCGGTGATCCCGGCCACCGCGGCGACCATCGCCCGGCGCTCTTCAAGGCTCTCCGCCCGGTACAGGTAGGCGATACCCTCTTCGGTCAGCACGTGGGTCACGTCATCGCCATAAATCATCACCGGCGCCAGCGGCATGCCGGAGGTTTTGGCGACCTCGACCGCGTCGAGCGTTTCAACAAAGGTCGGTTTTACGCCGGCCTGGAAGGTTTCGACCATCTGCACCACCAGTTTTTTACCGCGCTGCATCGGGTCTGGTTCGGTGATCATATTGAGCCAGGCCGGGGTGGCGTGGCGGCGACCGTGGGGGTCATGGCCCATGTTCGGCGCGCCGCCGAAACCGGAAAGACGGCCGCGGGTGACGGTTGAGGAGTTAGCCAGACCATCAACCTGCAGGGTCGAACCGATAAACATATCTACCGCGTACTGACCTGCCAGCTGGCAGAAGGCACGGTTGGAACGCATTGAGCCATCCGGGCCGGTAAAGAAGATATCCGGGCGGGCGCGGATATACTCTTCCATCCCCAGTTCGCCGCCGAAGCAGTGCACGCTCTCCACCCAGCCGCTTTCGATGGCCGGAATTAAGGTCGGATGCGGGTTCAGCGTCCAGTGTTTACAGATTTTGCCTTTCAGTCCGAGCTGTTCGCCGTAGGTAGGCAGCAACAGCTCGATGGCGGCGGTATTAAAGCCGATGCCGTGGTTAAGCGACTGCACCTGATGCTCCGCGTAGATGCCTTTGATCGCCATCATCGCCATCAGAATGTGTTCTTGCTTAATCAGACGCGGGTCGCGGGTGAACAGCGGTTCAATAAAGAACGGTTTGTCGGCGACCACCACGTAATCGATCCACGAGCCGGGAATATCGACGCGCGGCAGGTCGCATTCGTCGTCCACCAGTTCGTTGACCTGGGCTATCACAATTCCGTCGTGGAAGGCGGCGGCTTCGACCAGCGCCGGGGTATCTTCGGTACTTGGCCCGGTGTACAGGTTGCCTTTACGGTCCGCTTTATAGCCGGCGATCAGCGCGACGTTTGGCGACAGATCGACGTACAGGCGGGAGTAGAGTTCAATATAGGTATGGATGGCGCCGATTTCGAGCAGGCCATCTTCCAGCAGCTGCGAGATGCGCAGGCTTTGCGTGCCGGAGAAAGAGAAATCCAGTTTACGGGCAATGCCTTTTTCAAACAGGTCCAGATGCTCGCTGCGCCCGACGCTTGGCATAATCATATGCAGGTCGTGGATTTTCTGCGGATTAACCTCGGCGAGCATGCGGGAGAGGAAATCAGCCTGCTTCTGGTTGTTACCTTCCAGTACTACCCGGTCGCCAGGGGCGAGCAGATTTTCCAGTACGCTGACCAGTTGGTCAGTGGGGATGACTTTGCCGGCAATCTTCGTTTCGGCCAGCCGCCGCTGTTTTTCCGTCCGGCGACGGTTCCAGACCCGTCCCGTCGTTTGTTCAGCATTCATTGTTAACCTCCTGATTCGACAAATCGTTTCGTTTGTCCTGGTGGAAGTTAGTGTGCGATGCGCGGCGCTGTGCATCAATTAAGCACGCCGGCTAATCGTTAGCTTTAGAGTAATGATTGGATGTGCCCATTTGTGATGGGGATCAATAATAAAAAAGGAGTAACGGTCTAAGCGGAAAAGATGAAAGGAGGGAAGG
This sequence comes from Klebsiella sp. CN_Kp088, assembly GCF_040064335.1. Lineage (NCBI taxonomy): Bacteria > Pseudomonadati > Pseudomonadota > Gammaproteobacteria > Enterobacterales > Enterobacteriaceae > Klebsiella > Klebsiella sp. CN_Kp088. Next base: position 135,661 of record NZ_JBEAIQ010000001.1, read on the forward strand.
CTGGCGGATAGGCCAGCCAGATTGCCGATTATTCTTTACTTAAGTCACTGAGTAAGAAGGCAATACTCTGCCCGCCGTTGGTTTGCTCAAGGGCGATTTTCACAATGATGGTCAACGGCACCGACAGCAGCATGCCGACCGGGCCCAGCAGCCAGCCCCAGAATATTAACGACAGGAACACCACCAGCGTGGAGAGCCCCAGCCCACGGCCCATGATACGTGGCTCGAGAATATTGCCGAACACCAGGTTGATAATCAGGTAACCGGCAGTGACGATCAGCGCCTCATACAGGCCGCCAAATACCATCACCTGCAGAATAGGCGGGATGGCGGCCAGTACCGAGCCGATATTGGGAATATAGTTCAGCGCAAAGGCCAGTAGCCCCCACATAAAGGCGAAGCGGACGTCCAGCAGCGCCAGCATACCCCAGACCACCAGCCCGGTGACCAGGCTAATCGCGGTTTTCAGTACCAGGTAATGTGAGACGCTATCTATCGCCCGCTGAATGGCGCCCATTCCCTCAACCGGCCGCGACATTAGCTGCTGAAGCTTGGCGGGCAACTGCGGCACTTCCAACAGCATAAATACTACGGTGAGAAGCAACAGAAAAATGGACGACATCGCATTCGACAACTGGGTCAACAAGCTGGTAACCAGGGTCATCACCGCGTTGGGATCGATATACTTATTCAGCTCAATGGCGGAGACGGTAAAACCAAAGCGCTGTAGCCATGGGGTGACCGTCTTTAGCGGTTCGGCCAGCGACGTGCGGTATTGCGGCAGGGTGCGCGCCAGTTCGTTAAGCGAGGTGCCAAGCGACGCCAGCAGTACCACCGCCAGCAGCACGATAGCGCCCACCAGTAGCGAAATCGCCAGCACTCGCGGCACCCGACAGCGTACCATCAGTTGGACCAGCGGATTGATCACCACCGCAAGGAATAGCGCTAAGATAAAGGGGACGATAATGTCGGCGGCAAAACGGATGCCGGTAAGGATGATAACCAACATGCCCAGCATGATGACGATCTTGAGTCCATTTAGGGTAATGATGGGTTTGGCCATTGGGTTCCTTACGGTGAAGATGAAAACGTCCTTGATCATAGCGACTTTGCTATACACGTTTATGATGGAGATCAGTTTGAGAAAATACTAATTGAAATCGCGCATTAGACGTAAAGAATTGCAAATTCTTTGAGTTAATATTAACACTATGGTACAAATTTACTTGTGTTTAACTACCGAGGACAATTTTTTTCCGCAATGACGAGAAGCAACACCGCGGATAATTGTAATTTTATGAACAATCAGTTCAGCCTTTATTTTTCGACTCATCACGCATTACCCTTCATCCTTTCCCGATTTGCTGGCGAACAGCACTGGCGCTCCGCGCTATAGTCCCATTCTCTCTGCCTGAGCTGGCGCACCGCGCACGGCTAAAACTACGTCAGAATTTTTTCGGTTTACTCTCGTAAGCCGTCATGGATTGTATTCTCAAGCAGGAGAAGGGATTATGTTTTATTGGATTTTATTAGCCTTAGCTATCGTCGCTGAAATTACCGGCACGTTGTCTATGAAATGGGCAAGCGTCAGCGGCGGTCATACAGGTTATATTTTAATGCTGGCAATGATTGCGCTTTCCTATATTTTCCTGGCCTTCGCCGTTAAAAAAATTGCTCTCGGTGTGGCGTATGCGCTATGGGAAGGTATCGGTATTTTGTTGATTACCGTATTCAGCGTGCTGCTGTTCGATGAAAGCCTGTCAGTCATTAAACTCGCCGGACTGGCAACGCTGGTCGCCGGGATCATACTGATTAAGTCCGGCACAAAAAAGGCGGTAAAACAGCATGAGGAGACAGCTCATGCAACAGTTTGAGTGGATTCACGGCGCCTGGCTGGCGCTGGCTATCGTACTGGAAATAACCGCGAACGTATTGCTGAAATTTTCCGACGGCTTCCGTCGTAAGATCTACGGTATTCTGTCGCTGGCGGCAGTGTTAGGGGCCTTTAGCGCCCTGTCGCAGGCGGTAAAAGGTATCGACCTGTCCGTCGCTTATGCGCTGTGGGGCGGATTCGGGATTGCGGCCACCATTGCCGCTGGCTGGATCCTCTTTGGTCAGCGTCTGAACCATAAAGGTTGGGTCGGCGTCGTGCTGCTGGTGGCCGGTATGGTATTGATAAAACTGGCCTGATATGATGCCGCCTGCGTTCGCAGGCGGCAAATTCTGTTCTCTGTATTACGCTTAAAAAAGCGGATTCGGCATCTTTCTGTACGCCGCTATGAGGACAGCACATGATTCCTTTGCCTGGCTGGCGGAATATTCCCTCTGCCAAAATCCTTTCCATTCTGGTATTTCTTGCCGGCCTGGGCCTGGTCGTCTCTGTGATTTCTCTTTTCTATTTGTCGCAACATCTGGTCAGTATTAAAACTAATGAAATAGATAAACACCGTTCGATGCTTTCGGTAGAAGGCGCCGTGCAGACATCGGTGAACCGGGTGCTGTCATTGGTACTGGATAATTCGATTTGGGATGATGCGGTTAAACAAACCTATACGCCCCATCTTGATGCACACTGGCTGTATGATTCGTGGGGATCGGGTTTTAAGATTAATAATCTCTACGACGGCACTTTTATCCTGGATGAAAACTATCGCATCTTGTGGGGGGCTTTTCGCAGCGAGCCATTTACCGAATCCGATATTGGTTTTTTCGGCAGCGGGTTACAAACCCTTATCGAGCAGCACGCGGATGCGCTGAGAGGCGGTAAAAATGCCTTTGCCGGAATCACCCGTACCCGCGCGGGCATTGCGTTTGTCGGTATCGGCTTGATTCGCCCGACAATCGGCCGCTTACCGATTTATGATAAAACCCGTCGCTATCTGGTGATTACCCGCCACATTAATCCAACCATGCTGGAAACTCTGGGGAACACTTTCCAGATTAATCGACTGCATACGACGCAGTTTGCCGGCGAATACAGCGTACCATTACGCACAGAGGGCGGGGAGACGCTGGCCTATCTGAGCTGGCAACCGCGCCTTCCTGGTGCGGAAGCGGCGCGCGCCGCGTCAAACAGCATCAGGCTCATCGCCATTCTGGCGGCAAGTTTAATTTTGCTGTTTATCATGCTGAGTAGCCTGGGGCTTTACAAGCTGGCGCGCGGCGAACAGCAGGCGCGAAAAAATGCGCTTATCGATTGGCTGAGCCGTTTGCCGAACCGTCGGGCATTGATTGAACGTTTAAATGCGATGGGCGAATGCGGTAAGAATGAAATGCAGAGCGTGGTATTTATCGATCTCGATGGTTTTAAAGACGTCAACGATAACTACGGCCATGATACTGGCGACGCGCTGATTACCCATATCGCCCGCGAATTACGCGATCGGGTTCCGGCGGGGGCGATGCTGGCGCGGATGGGCGGGGATGAATTCGCCATGACCATGAGCGGCGAACATGCGGTTAATCAGGCCTCAGCATTCGCCTTGGCGGTGCTCGAATTATTAAAAACTCCCGTTGCGCTCAGCGCCCGGAAAATATATATCAGCGCCAGTATTGGTATTGCCAGCGGGGTGCCGACGCAGTGTTCCAGTACTGAGTTGTTTCGCCGTGCGGATATGGCCATGTACCACGCGAAGAAAAGCGGTAAGGGAAGAGTGGCCTGGTATGATGACACCCTTAACGAAACGCGTCAGCACCAGCTGCACATTGAAAATGGTATCCGCGAAGGTCTCGAAAAAGGCGAATTTGATGTCTGGTATCAGCCGATCGTCAATGCCGAAACGCTGGTGATGGAAGGCGTAGAGGCCTTGCTGCGCTGGCCGCGACGTCCTGAAGGCCCGCTGGCGCCGGATGCTTTCATCCCCATTGCCGAAAGCAGCGGATTGATTTATGCCTTGGGCCAGTTTGCGCTGTCGCAAGCCTGTTACGATCTCGAGACGATGGGGGATTTACTCCTTTCCGCCAATATATCCCCGGCGCAGTTCCGCGACCCGGAATTCGAAACTCGGGTGATCCAAACCCTGGGACGCTGTCAGTTTCCTGCCCGCCGCCTGCAGCTTGAGGTAACCGAAAGCTACGTACTGGAAAACCCGGAGCGCGCTCGCGTGGCTATCGAGAACCTGAAATCGTTAGGTATCGCCGTCGCGCTGGATGATTTTGGCATTGGCTATTCCAGTATTGGTTATCTACGCAGCTGTCGTTTTGATAGCCTCAAGATTGATAAGTCGTTAGCCGGGGTGGTGGATGTCGACCCGCAGGCGGCAGAACTGGTGCGCGGCACGGTACGTATCGCTAATGCGCTGGGGATCACCGTGGTTGCTGAAGGGGTAGAAACTCAGCAGCAGCTGGCGCTGCTACGGCGGGCGGGATGCGATCGACTTCAGGGATATTATTTCAGCCAACCGATGCCGATCGATTCATTGCTTCAACTGCGCCAGCAGCAGGGATAATCACTCGTTAGCCAGCGCTTCCAGCTTGTCGAGAAAACCGGTCACGGCAATAGCCCGGTTATCGGCGCGATAGCGATCTTTCGGTCCCGGCGCCGAGCTTTGCACTGCAATGACCTGCCAGCCGTTGTCCGTTTTTAACAGCAGCGGAGAACCGCTGTCGCCCGGTAGCGTATCGCATTGATGTGATAGAACTGAGGCTTGCGCCCATCCCGTCACCAGACAATCCTGGTGGCTATAGAGGCTATCCAGATGATCTTCCGGGTAGCCGGATTGCGTCACTTTGCGGTCCGTTGCTTTCAGCGCCGCGGTCAGCGCTTCTTTATCACCGCGAAACACAGGAACAGGCGTAATGCCGCCGGGCGCGTAGCGCAGGACGATCAGGCCAAAGTCCCAGGGGGCTGCGGAAGAGGGGACAATCCAGCCATCGCCGTCCGCTTTAAGCCGTTTGCCTAGCGATGGGTCGGTACGGCCGTCAATCCCGTGAATTTCATAGACCCAACTGCCCTTACGCGAGATAAAACGCAACGCAACGGCCTTGTCCGGCTTTCCTTTCGGCGGCTGCAGCAAACAGTGACCGGCGGTGAGAGCCAGATGCGGCGAAATCAGCGTTGCGGTACACAGATTACCACTGGCGGTTTCTAACTGGCCGATGGCATCCCAGGGGGAACTGGCCGGATCGCTGACCGCTTTACGATCGTCATGGCCGAAAAAAAGCGTTTTGATATCTTTCGCGCTCATGCCGTCATCATCAGCGTGAGCAAACAGGGGAAATACACAAAACGAACACAGTAATAACAGTACGTCTCTACGCATATCACTCTCTGGGGAGATAATTATGTCTATTGAAAGTAGCAGGAGATTTAAGTTTATGAAAGTTAAGAATAATTTTTATTAAGCCAAACGGCAGTTAAAATGACTCCTGAAGACATTTCATCTATGCAAGAACCATGTTAATTCAGATGGTTAACGCATTATCTCTGCTGTTGTCATTTCCGCAGAAAGCGGCGTGCAACGCAACATAATTCGTGTATCGGAACGTACGTAAAACGACGGCAAAATAATCACTTTGCCTTACAGGACATTCGCAAAGCGCAATTTTTCGAGGGTGTTTTAGTCGCCTTAAGATCGCAAAAGTTCATGGTCATTGGCGTTTTTTTACCATCTTCTCAATTATTTTCACTACGAAACATTTTCTCACTGTAAACATTGTCATTGGCGATTCCCGTTGAGTGAAATGTGAGGTTGACCCGGCCATCATAAGCGCAATGTCATTTCCCGTAGTGGGAGGGTGTATGTCTAAACAAGGTATTCGCGCATTAGTTTATGTTTCGCTGGTTTCTTTTTTTATGTGGGGAGCGATGGGCTATCTCGTGATTGAGGCGGTACGTGCCATGTAGCGTCACGCCAGCGCCACTGAGGTGGCGTTGGCTATAATATCTGTCAATGAATGCAAACTGGCGGATATGATGACTATCGATGAGAAGCAATTGCGGGCGATCATTACGGGGGAAAAAACCGAAGTGTCGCCCCCAGAACTGGCGAAGGAATTGCTGGCGGCGCGGGTAAAAATTGGCGAGCTGGAACGTCAACTGGCGACGCCGATTCGCTTACCTTTCTCCAGTGCGAGCCCGGTATGCGAAATTGAAGCGGGATATGCTGCGGGCGTCAGCGATTGCCGTCAGGCAATTCGTGAAGCCGGTTTTCCTATTGAGGGGGATGATTAGCGGCGCCTAATAGAGGAAAAAGCGGGTTGCCACCAGCGCGCATATTATCAGCAGTATCAGGATGAGCTCAAAACGATAGCGTCGCAGCATAGCGCTCTCCAGAAAAAAACGGCGCTGAAACAGCGCCGATTTATACAATACCAGACTAACCGAAACGATTATGCAGCCGGCTGAGCAGCAGGTTTAGCAGCGGTGTGTTTAGTGGTTTTGTGGTGTTTTTTCGCAGCCTGAGCTTTCTGCGCTACTGGTTTAGCGGCAGTTTTGTGGTGCTTTTTGGCAGCCTGGGCTTTCTGTGCAGCCGGTTTAGTGGCGGCTTTTTTGTGTTTCTTGGCAGCCTGGGCTTTCTGTTCTGCAGCCGGTTTGGCGGCAGCTTTGTGATGTTTTTTATGGTGAGTTGTCTTGGCAGTGGTGCTGTGAGTTGCAGCAGCAGGTGCCTGAGTGGTGCTTGCTGCATCAGCAGCGAAAGCAGCGGAAGACAGACCCATAGCAGCGGCAACGACCAGAGCTAATACTTTTTTCATTCTGATATCCTCGAAAAGGTTTCTTCATTTCAACCCCACTGCGGGGCCGTTGAAGTAACTATATGCTTGTCTTTTCGAGCTTTCCGTGAGTGTTTGGTATCGGCGTGTAACCATATGTACAACGCGAAGCGAACGGGTATAACGCGCCGGAGCAGGCCCCGGCGCGCAGGCTTAGAGATAACGCGCGGTAAGATGCTGGCGGAAATACTCACCGTTGAGATCTTCGCCGGTGGCATTCTTAATCAGCTGCGAAGTGGTAAAGCGGCTGCCGTGCTGCCAGATATTTTGCCGCAACCAGTCGAACAGAGCGTTAAAATCGCCGCCGGCGATATCCTGTGCGAGATTCGGTAACGCGCGTCTGGCGGCCGCCATTAACTGTGCGGCGTACATCGCCCCCAGCGTATAGGAAGGGAAATAGCCGAAACCGCCATCGGTCCAGTGAATATCCTGCATACAGCCGTCACGATAGTTGCCGAGGGTCGAAATGCCCAGCCAGCTCTGCATTTTCTCGTCCCACAGGGCGGGAATATCGTCTACTTCAATATCGCCGTCGATCAGCGCCCGCTCGATTTCATAGCGCAGAATGACGTGCGCCGGGTAGCTGACTTCGTCGGCATCGACGCGAATGAAGCCCGGCTTCACGCGCTGGTTCCAGGCGATAAAGTTTTCCGCGCTGAACGCCGGCTGGTCGCCAAAGCGCTGACGCACGGCGGGCAGCAGGCGGTTGAGGAAGGCTTCGCTGCGGCCAAGCTGCATTTCGAAGAACAGACTTTGAGATTCGTGAATCGCCGTTGAACGAGCCAGCCCAACCGGCTGATCGAGCCAGTTACGCGGGAGGTTCTGTTCATAGCGCGCGTGGCCGGTTTCGTGGATCACGCCAAATAGCGCGCTGAGTAGATCGTTTTCGTTATAACGGGTGGTAATACGAACGTCCTCAGGCACGCCGCCGCAGAAGGGGTGTGCGCTAATATCCAGGCGGCCGCCATCAAAATCAAAGCCTAAAACCCGCATTGCTTCCAGCCCCAGCTCGCGCTGGTCGTTGATGGCGAAGGGCCCCTGTGGCTCGAGCAGCGTCTTCTGCGCTTGCTTATCGACGACGTTTGCCAGCAGCGACGGCAGCCAGGATTTCAGATTGGCGAATAGCACGTCAAGACGCGCGCTGGTCATATCGGGTTCGAAAATATCCAGCAGGGCATCATAACGTGAAGAGCCTTTCGCATCGGCACGGATCTGCGCCTCTTCGCGGCTGAGCTTAACGACCTCGCGCAGGTTTTCGGCAAACCCCTGCCAGTCGTTAGCCGGGCGCTGGCTGCGCCAGGCGTGTTCGCAGCGGCTGCCGGCCAGCGATTTCGCTTCCACCAGGCTTTCGGGCAGTAGCGCCGCTTGCTGGTACTGGCGGGTCATTTCGCGCAGGTTAGCCTGTTCCAGATCGTTAAGATCTTCCTGCAGGGCGTTTTCCAGCCATTCACCAACCTTCTTATCGGTCAAAATTTGGTGCTGCAGCACCCCGAGCTCCGCCAGCGCTTCGCCGCGCGCGCGGCTGCCGCCGGGCGGCATCATGGCGAACATATCCCAGCCGGCGATGGCGGCAAGGTGAGAGAAGCGGGAGAGCCGTTGGAAAGTGCGGGTGAGCTGCTGATAGTTGTTGTTGTCAGTCATAGTCTCTGCTGGCCTGTGGCGAGTGAAATAAATCTGTTGTCAGTGGGTACACTAGCGCGTCGGGGTGATTTGGTCGAGTCGCTGGAACGACATTTTGCGTGCATCGAAAAATGCGCATGTGATAACCATAACGGACGGTGCGCTTCGCCAGCGGCTACACTGAAAACAGGCGCTGGCTGTCAGCGGAGGCGAGTATGAATCCGTTCACGTGGGTGTTTTTCGCACTGCTTTCTATGGATGCTCTCAGAGAACTGTTGGGGTTACCATCGGTGCTCGGGCTGTGGTGAACGGACGTGACCAATAAGGTCACGTCGTTTAACGATTATTTCAGGCGGTTGTGCAAACAGGCGCCGGTCAGCAGCGCGGCCATTAACAGCAGGGCGATAAAGCCGCCGACGCCATTCCAGCCGTAATGATGCCAGAAGACCCCACCGAGCGTCCCCGCAATACTTGAGCCAAGATAGTAGCTGAACAGGTATAACGAAGATGCCTGGCCGCGCGCGCGACGCGCCCGTGGTCCGATCCAACTGCTGGCGACCGAGTGCGCGGCAAAAAAGCCGGCGGAGAACAGCAGCATGCCGATGAAAATCAGCCACAGCGGCGAGAATAGCGTCATCAGCAGGCCAAACAGCATCACCGCAATAAAGAACAACATTACTGGACCGCGGCCATAACGCACCGTCAGCGCGCCGGCTTTTGGCGAACTCCAGGTCCCGGTCAGGTAAGCAACCGACAGCAGGCCAACCACCGCCTGATTCAGCGACCATGGCGACATCATCAAACGGTAGCCAATATAGTTAAACAGGGTCACAAATGCGCCCATCAGCAGGAAGCCTTCGAGGAACAACAGCGGCAGGCCGCGATCGCGCCAGTGCAGATGGAAGTTAATCAGCAGCGTTTTCGGTTTCAACGAAATAGGGCGGAAGTGGCGCGACTCGGGAAGAATACGCCAGAACATGATTGCCGCAGCGAGGGCGAAGGCGCTTATCACCGCCAGCGCCACGCGCCAGCCGAAGAAATCGGTAAAGACCCCGGTGAGCAGGCGGCCGCTCATGCCGCCTATCGAGTTACCGCTGATATAAAGCCCCATTGAAAACGCCACCACGCTTGGGTGGATCTCCTCGCTGAGATAAGTCATCCCTACGGCGGCTACGCCGCTGAGCGACAGGCCGATCAACGCGCGCATGATCAGAATACCGTGCCAGCTGGTCATCATCGTTGATAATAATGAGCAACACGCCGCCAACAGTAAGGCGGTGACCATTACCGGTTTACGGCCAATGGCATCCGACAGCGGACCGGTAAATAGCAAGCCGACGGCGAGCATCGCGGTGGAAATCGATAACGAAATACTGCTGCTGGCCGGGCTTACGCCGAACTCGCCTGACAGCACCGGCAGAATGGGCTGCACGCAATAGAGCAGGGCGAAGGTGGCCAGTCCTGCGGAAAATAGCGCCAGGGTGACGCGGATAAACGCCGGGGTGCCGCGTTTAATAAATTGATTTGGCTGGGAAGCGACCTTATCCCTGACATCGCAAGCCGGCGCGGTGTCAGCGGTTGTTGTGTTACTCACGGAGAATTCCTTGCTTATATACAGCTGGATTACAAACAAACTGATGTGACCATTCAGCTCACATTTTTAGGGTATAAAATTGTAAATATTCCGTCTAATATATTAATAATCTCAAATAAGACGTTTTAAATATGAATATCGAGCTGCGTCATCTGCGTTACTTTGTCGCCGTGGCGGAAGAGCTGCATTTTGGCCGCGCGGCGGCGCGCCTGAATATCTCTCAACCGCCGTTAAGCCAGCAAATTCAGATTCTCGAACAACAGATTGGCGCGCGGCTGTTTGCCCGCACTAATCGCAGCGTCAGCCTGACGGCGGCGGGAGTGCAGTTCCTCGCCGATAGCCGACAAATACTGACGCAGGTTGAAGATGCCGCCGCTCGCGCCGGGCGCCTGCACCACGGCGAAACCGGTGAACTGCGTATCGGCTTCACCTCGTCGGCGCCATTTATCAAAGCGGTTTCCGATACGCTTTCCACTTTTCGTCGCCGCTTTCCCGATGTCCATATCCAGACCCGCGAAACCAACACCCGCGAACAGATCGTGCCGCTGAATGAAGGGGCGCTTGACCTTGGCCTGATGCGCAACACGCAGCTGCCGGATACCTTGTGCTGGGAAAGGGTGCTGCGCGAACCGCTACTGGCGATGGTGCCCAGCGATCATCCCCTGGCCCGTCAGCAATCGGTGAGTCTGCTTGAGCTGGCGCGCGAGCCGTTTGTCTTTTTCGATCCGCACGTTGGTACCGGCCTGTATGACGATATTCTCGGATTGATGCGCCGCTACGATACCACGCCCGTTATCACCCAGGAGGTCGGCGAGGCAATGACCATCATTGGCCTTGTGGCTTCAGGTCTTGGGGTATCGATCCTACCGGCCTCGTTTAAGCGGGTGCAGTTAAATGAAATGCGCTGGCTGCCGATTACTGAACCCGATGCGGTGTCGGAAATGTGGCTGGTGTGGGCCAAACACCGTGAACAGGGTCTGGCGGCGCAGCGCTTTCGCGATTATCTTCTCGCTGCCGCCGCCCTGGCGAATTAAGACAAAAACGGGGTAAAAATGTGCGGCAAATCACAAGGCTAAGTAAAAATTTGACGTGCACCATCGAAGTGCTTCACCATAGCCAAAAGTTTATTTCGAAGCGCGAAAATAAAGGGAGTCAACGGTGGTAGCGGATAGTCAACCAGGCCATATCGATCAAATAAAGCAGACCAATGCCGGCGCGGTATATCGCCTGATTGATCAGCTTGGCCCGGTGTCGCGTATCGACCTTTCCCGATTTGCGCAACTGGCGCCGGCCAGCATTACCAAAATTGTTCGCGAGATGCTGGAAGCGCACCTGGTGCAGGAGACCGAAATCCAGGAGCCGGGGAGCCGCGGCCGCCCGGCGGTCGGGCTGATGGTTGAAACGGAAGCCTGGCATTATTTGTCGTTGCGCATCAGCCGGGGGGAAATCCACCTGGCGCTGCGCGATCTGAGCAGCAAGCTGGTGGTGGAAGAACAACTGGAACTGCCGCTGCAGCATGCGCAACCGCTGCTGACGCGGATCATCGAACATATCGACCAGTTTTTTATTCGCCATCAGCACAAGCTCGAACGACTTACCGCAATCGCCATCACCTTGCCGGGGATCATTGATACTGAAAACGGTATCATTCACCGAATGCCGTTTTATGATGACGTGAAAGATATGCCGCTCGGTGAGGCTCTGGCTAATCACACCGGAGTGTCGGTCTATATACAGCACGATATCAGCGCCTGGACCATGGCCGAATCGTTGTTTGGCGCCTCGCGGGGGGCGCGCGACGTCATCCAGGTGGTAATCGACCACAACGTCGGCGCGGGAGTGATCACCGATGGCCGCCTGTTGCACGCCGGCAGCAGCAGCCTGGTGGAGATCGGCCACACCCAGGTTGACCCTTATGGTAAACGCTGCTATTGCGGCAATCACGGCTGCCTGGAAACCATCGCCAGCGTCGAAAGCGTGCTGGAACTGGCGCAGATGCGCATGGCAAAATCCATGAGCTCTATGCTGCATCAACAGCAGTTGAGCGTTGAATGGTTATGTCAGGCGGCGCAGCAGGGCGATTTACTGGCGCGGGATATCATTACCGGCGTTGGCGCTCATGTAGGGCGTATTCTGGCTATCATGGTCAATCTGTTTAACCCGCAAAAAATCCTTATTGGTTCGCCGTTCAATCAGGCGTCTGATATTTTGTTTCCGGCAATTTCTGACTGTATTCGGCAACAGGCGCTACCGGCATATAGTCGTCATATCGCGGTTGAGAGTACCCAGTTCTCAAACCGCGGAACGATGGCTGGCGCGGCTTTGGTGAAAGACGCCCTCTATAACGGATCGCTCCTTATCCGACTGTTACAGGGTTAACATTTTTTCATAGTCGCACCAAAAATTGCGCTATCTCAATCTGGGCCCCGACGGCTTCGCGTAGACTTTTCCCACTGTTGATTATTTCTCTTATGTATTTTTCGTATACACAACTTTGGGGTTAGTGATGTTTAAGCGTTTCTTTATAACAGGTACTGACACTGCTGTCGGGAAGACGGTAGTATCCCGCGCGCTGCTGCAGGCACTTGCTGCCAGCGGTAAAAGCGTCGCCGGGTATAAGCCTGTGGCGAAGGGCAGCAAAGAGACGCCGGAAGGACTGCGTAACAAAGATGCGCTGGTATTACAGAGCGTGTCGACGCTGTCGCTGCCGTATGATGCTGTCAATCCCATCGCGTTAAGCGAAGAAGAAAGCAGCGTGGCGCACAGCTGCCCGATCAACTACGGCTTACTCAGTGACGGCCTGCAGCAGCTCAGCGGCAGAGTGGATCATGTCGTAGTGGAAGGTACCGGCGGCTGGCGCAGCCTGATGAACGACTTACGCCCGCTCTCCGAGTGGGTAGTGCAGGAACAACTGCCGGTAGTGTTGGTGGTGGGCATTCAGGAAGGGTGTATCAACCATGCTCTGTTGACCGCTCAGGCGATCGCCAACGATGGTCTGCCGTTAATCGGCTGGGTTGCCAACCGCATTAACCCTGGCCTTGCGCACTACGCTGAAATCATCGATGTGTTGAGCAAAAAGCTGCCTGCGCCGCTGATTGGCGAGCTGCCTTATCTGCCGCGCGCCGAACAGCGCGAACTCAGCCAGTATGTTGACTTAGACGTGCTCGGCAACGTGATGGCGATAGATCGAATCCCGGCGTAACGTTCGCGACACTACCGAAGCCAGTACACAGGCGATCAATAAACCGGGCAGCAGCACATACTGCCCGGTCATCTCACAAATCATCAGCGTCGACATCATCGGCGCATGCGTTGTCGCGGCGAGAAACGCCGCCATTCCGGTTAACCCAATCATAATCGCTATGTTCTGATCGTTATCTAACCACAGCCCGCTAAAAGTGGCGAATAGCATTCCTATTGCCAGCCCGACGAATAGCGTCGGGGTAAAGACGCCGCCCGGCGCGCCGGAGCCGCTGCTGGCCAGCACCGCCAACAGCTTACAGACAAAGACGATGATAATGACGCTAAATAGCGGCGGCGATAGCAGATAGCTTTGCACCACGCTATAACCATTGCCCCATACTGCCGGGGTAATAAGCGATAACATGCCGACGATGAGTCCCCCCAGCGCCAGCTGCCACGGCGGCGACAGTTTCAGCCTCACGAAGCCACGGTGGCTGTAGTCCATCAGCCAGATGAACAGCGGCCCGCACAGACCGGTCAGCAGGCCGGTTGCCAGCATTAAACCGTAATGCAGCGCGGTCAGGTTTTGTTGCAAGACGACGTGGTACAGCGGCGCGGCGCCGCCATTGAGTAAATTGGTCAGCAGCAGGGCGATCACCGCTGAAATGACCACCGGCCCGAGCGAGGCCAGCATCAGGGTGCCGAAGAGGATTTCGGCGATAAACAGGCTCCCCGCCAGCGGCGCATGATAGGCGCTGGCCATCCCGGCGGCGGCGCCGCAGGCGACCCACAGCTTCCATTCAGCGCGCGGGGTAAAACGGCGGGCAAACAGCGAGGCGGCCAGCGCGGCCAGCAGGATCATGGCCCCTTCGCGGCCAATGGCGCTGCCGGTCACGACCACCAGCAGCGATGCCAGCGATTTGACGAGGCTTGCCGGCGTATCGAAACAGCCATCGCCGGTTTCCAGCGCTTCCATGTAATCGCTCGGGGCGTGCGGACGCGACACGTTGCGCCGTTGCCATAACCAGAGTAATGTCCCCGCCGCGATTCCGCCAAGCGCCGGCGTCAGCAGCCGACGCCACCACGGTAGCGACTGCGCGGCGTTCACCAGACTGCCGCTATCATTACCGAGAAATAAAGTTTCCAGTGCCACCATCGAGTGGCGAAACAGCGCCACGGCCAGCGCCGCAAAGATGCCGACGAGCGTGGCGATGATCAGGCGACGGAACATCACCTGCACATCAGGGTAGTTATGAAGACGATGCATTAGCGGGAATGAAATTGGGAGTCATAGCGTTATTGTGATAGGGAATAACCTTAGATGCAAAAGCTATAAGTGCCGCGCCGGGGATCGACGCGGCGGGTGAGTTAACGATACAGCTGCTTTTCCGCCACCGCGATGGGCAAATATTCCTGCCAGTTAGCCAGCGTCGACTGCGCCAGTTGGCCCAGCGCCCGATAGAACGGATGCCCGGCGTTTTCCATAAAGACGCTCAGAAAACGCCCGGACCACGGCAGTAGATGCCAGGCCAGCAGTTGCGCAAACAACTCATCCTGATTTGTTTCACACAGCCATGCGGCCAGCAGCAGCAGTGTTCCGAAGTGGTCTTCGGGTTCGTTGCGCTCAAGATCCAGCGCAATACCGCTGGTGCGCATCCACTCGCGCAGCGCAAGCGTTGAGTCGCCGAATAACACCGACTCTTTATCCAGCCACACCGAACCCCACGGCGGAGCGGGAAGCGCCCATGGACCGATAAACAGACGCTGCCAGGCTTGCGGCAGCGCCTCGTCGCTGCTGGCGGCGAATTCCATTGCCAGTGAATCGGAGACCGGGAACGGCCACTGCGGCTGCCAGCTACCATCGAGAAAAGCGGCGACCAGCGGCGCGTTTTGCTCGCTATTCGGCGCATAAGAGAACAGCGCGCCCAGCGTGCGGGCGCTTAGTGCGACGGCGTCGCGATTTGGGATCTGCATCATTACCCTATTCCTTACTGCGGCGCGCACAGGCGCGCCGTCTTGTTAACCCGCAACCGCCATACCCACGGTCATATGCAGGCCATAAAACAGGCCGCGGCCTATACACTCCGCGACTAAAACCATTATCAGCCCGATCAATAACCCGGCGGCGCGCGGCGGCTGGCGGCGGATCAGCGGACACAGCCAGCAGCCGAGACCGAGCGCCAGCAGGATCAGCCGTAGAACCTGTAGTCTGCCGTAATCCGGTAGCAGGGCGTTCGCCTGTTGTACTGAACTGTGGATCGTGCCGAGATCCGCGCTTTGCAAGACAACAACGGCCACGCTGATGATGAGTGCGGCCACGCTAATAGCGGCAAAAAACCAGCCGTTGAAATCGACTTTCGCCAGCTTTAGCAGCAGGGCAGCGAACAGCGGACCGGCGAGCAGTACCGTCAGGAAGAACGCGCTGGTGGTGTAGCCATTGTACCACGATGGCACGGTGTCAATTTGGTAGACCCGGGTCATCGCCATCACAAATAGCAGCCCCAGCAACATGGTGAGAAACAACCAGATTTTGCCAAGTGCCGAGGGCATTTTTCCCACCGCCGCCAATAGCCACCAGAATCCGCCGACGATGAAGAAGAGGGCGCCGCTGGCGATTTCATTACTGAGCGCTGAAGCGCCAACGCGGTTCAATGAGTTAAATGCCCGTAGCGGCGAGCCGAGATGCATGACAGAAGCAAGAAAACCTATTCCCATCAATAGCCAGATAAAGAACATGCTGCGCACCAGCCGCTCTCGCGCTTCGCGCTGATCGCAGAGCGACACCCAGCCCAGGCCGCTGACAATAACCGCGCCAGCTACGCATTGCCCCAGTACCGTAAACAGAACCAGCGGCCATTCATGCCATCCATTTCCCATTTTAGACCTCCTTCGGATTGGCCAGATAGCCGGTGGTATCGCCGCATGGACGGCTGTTGGCGTTTGGTTTTATCACAATGCTCGGCCTGGTGAAGTGCGCCGACGGCAGCGGCGCCACGGCGGCCAGTTGGCCGTGCTTTTCACGCAGTTCGGCAATCGGCCCGAAGTCCAGCGCCCGCAGCGGGCAGGACTCGACGCAAATCGGTTTCTTGCCTTGTGCGACGCGTTCGTGACAGCCGTCGCATTTGGTCATATGCCCTTTAGCGGCGTTGTACTGCGGCGCGCCATACGGGCAGGCCATATGGCAGTAGCGACAGCCAATGCACACCTCTTCATTGACCACCACAAAACCATCTTCGCGCTTGTGCATCGCTCCGCTCGGGCAGACCTTGGTGCACGCCGGGTCTTCGCAGTGGTTACAGGCGATGGAAAGGTAGTAGGCAAAAACGTTCTGATTCCAGACGCCATTGTCCTCCTGCCAGTCGCCGCCGGCATACTCGTAGATACGACGGAAGCTGACGTCCGGCGTCAGGTTCTTGTAGTCTTTACAGGCCAGCTCGCAGGTTTTGCAACCGGTGCAACGGGCGGAATCGATAAAAAATCCGTATTGAGCGCTCATGGTTTACTCCTTAAACCTTCTCGATTTCGACCAGGTTGGTATGCTGCGGGTTTCCCTTCGCCAGCGGTGAAGGCCGGTGGGTGGTGAGGGTATTCATGCAGGCGCCGTGGTCGACGCGATCGCCAGCCATATTGGCATCGTGCCATGCTCCCTGACCCATCGCCGTTACCCCAGGCATAATACGCGGCGTAACTTTTGCCGGAATACGCAGTTCGCCGCGCTGATTAAAAACGCGCACCATGTCGCCGTTGTTAATCCCACGTTTTTCGGCATCGATGGGGTTAAGCCACACTTCCTGGCGGCAGGCCGCTTGTAAGACATCGACGTTGCCGTAGCTGGAGTGGGTACGCGCCTTATAATGGAAGCCAAACATTTGCAGCGGGAATTGGCTGCGCAACGGATCGTCCCAGCCTTCAAAGGTGGAGGCATAGACCGGCAGCGGGCTAATGACTTCGTCTTTTTCCAGTTGCCAGCGGGCGGCAATATCGGCGAGGCGGCTGGAGTAAATCTCAATTTTGCCGGAGGGGGTTTTTAGCGGATTCGCTTCAGGGTCGCGACGGAAATCGCGATAGGCGACGAAATGGCCGTTCGGGTCTTTACGCTTGTAAATGCCCATTTTCTTGAGCTCGTCATAACCCGGCAGCGCCGGATCTTTGGCGACCATTTTGGCGTACAGATACTGTAACCACTGCTCCTGAGTTCGTCCTTCGGTGAAGCGCTGATGCACATCGTCGCCAAGGCGTTTTGCCACTTCACTTAAGATCCAGTAGATAGGTTTGCGTTCGAACTTCGCCGTGGTGGCGGGCTGGATGAAAATCAGATAGCCCATATTGCCGGCATAGTCGTTAGGGATGATATCTTCCTGTTCTACGGTCATCAGGTCCGGCAGCAGAATATCGGCATATTTTGCCGACGAGGTCATAAAATTTTCGATAACCACGACCATCTCGCATTTGCTCTCGTCCTGCAGGATATCGTGGGTTTTATTGATGTCGGAATGCTGGTTAATGATGGTGTTGCCAGCATAGTTCCACAGGAATTTAATAGGGACCGCCAGCTTCTCTTTGCCGCGCACGCCGTCGCGGGTGGCGGTCATCTCCGGCCCGCGAGCGATAGCGTCGGTCCAGCTAAAGCAGGAGATGGCGGTTTTTACCGGATTCTCCAGCACCGGCAGGCGCTCAATGGTGATGGTATAGGTCGATTCGCGGGCGCCGCTGTTACCCCCGTTAATGCCGACGTTGCCGGTTAAAATCGGCAGCATGGCGATAGCGCGCGCGGAGAGTTCGCCGTTCGCCTGGCGCTGCGGGCCCCAGCCCTGGCAGATATAGGCGGGTTTGGTCATACCAATTTCGCGCGCCAGCTTAATGATGCGATCGGCGGGAATACCGGTAATACGCGAGGCCCACTGCGGTGTCTTGGCGGTAGCGTCGTCCCCCTGGCCGAGAATATAGGCTTTATAGTGGCCGTTGGCCGGGGCATCGGCCGGCAAGGTTTTCTCATCGTAGCCGATGCAGTATTTATCGAGGAACGGCTGATCGACCAGATTTTCGTTAATCAATACCCAGGCGATACCGGCGACCAGCGCGGCATCGGTACCGGGACGAATCGGGATCCACTCATCTTCGCGCCCGGCCGCGGTATCGGTATAGCGTGGGTCGATGACGATCATACGGGCGTTAGAGCGCTCACGCGCCTGCTCCAGGTACCAGGTGATGCCGCCGCCGCTCATGCGGGTTTCCGCCGGGTTATTGCCGAACATCACCACCAGTTTACTGTTTTCAATATCCGAGGTGCTGTTGCCGTCGTTGCTACCGTAGGTATAGGGCATGGCGCAGGCGATCTGCGCCGTACTGTAGGTACCATACTGGTTAAGCGATCCGCCGTAGCAGTTCATCAGCCGCATTACCGGCGAGGCGGAAGGGGAAGAGCGGGTCATATTGCCGCCGACAATTCCGGAAGAGTAGTTAATATAGACCGCTTCGTTGCCGTACTCTTTTACCACGCGTTTCAGACTTTCGGCGATGGTATCCAGCGCTTCGGTCCAACTAATGCGCTCGAATTTTCCTTCGCCGCGTTTGCCGACGCGTTTCATTGGGTAGTTTAGACGATCGGGGTGGTTGATACGCCGGCGAATAGAGCGCCCGCGCAGGCAGGCGCGAACCTGATGATCGCCGTAGATATCGTGGCCGGTATTATCGGTTTCCACCCACACCACTTCGTCGTCGCGGACGTGCAGGCGTAGCGCGCAGCGACTGCCGCAGTTAACCGAGCAGGCCCCCCATACGGTTTTTTCTTCTGCTCCGGTGGCTTGCTGCACGGCGGCGGCCGCGGCGCGTAGACTGAACGGCAGCGACAGACCGCCGGCAGCCAGGGCCAGTGAACCGATTGCTGAGGATTTTATGAGGTTGCGACGGCTGACGCCGCCGGAATGTTCTGGGTAGGACATTGTGCTCACTCCATGATTTTTATTATGCGAAATGCCGCTGGCAACAGCGTGGTTGCTGGCGCATGGGTGAGGAATAATACTTAAATAGGGGTAGGCGAATCTTATCTCCGGTCAACCAGAGATAAGATCCTTCACTCGAAAGCGGCGGTTATTGCCCGTCTGAATCGGTGGCCGCCGCGTCGCCGTTGCGGGTATAGATTATCTTGAAGGTGTCGTTAGCGCAGTGGCCCACCACCTGAGCGCCGGGTTGGTCAGGCTGATCGTTCGGTACAATGGCCAGGCTAAAACCAGAAGCCGGAACGCCGTTGTTGATGATCTTTTGCTGGATCTCGCCTTTTACCCGCTCGCAGGAGTCCGGCGCTGCCAGTGCGGATGCCGAACTCAGCAGCAGGGCCGCGCACAACCATGAGGATAGTTTCATCATAAGCTCCTTATTGATGTCATCCAGTTTTAAGCATAGCAGAATTGGTGTAAACAATTGTATTTGCTAAAATGATTGGAATGTTCCCAAAAAGGTAGCGGCTGTGAATAAACTGTTTTTGCTGATCCCGGCGGCGTTGCTGCTCAGCGCCTGCGATAAGCCGTCAGCGCCGGCGGCGTTTACCCCGGAGATGGCCAGTTTTTCCAATGAGTTTGAGTTCGATCCGCTGCGCGGCCCGGTTAAAACCTTTACTCAGATCCTGTTCGACGACCAGGGCGAAATGGTGAAACGGGTGCGTGCCCAGGTGTCGGCAGAAGGCTGTTTTGATCTGCTGGATTTTACCGACCTCGAAAACAAAACCGGCGCGACGCTGGTACTTGACGCGAATTACTATCTGGATGCGCAAACGCAGGAGAAACGCCTGCGGCTGCAGGGGAAATGCCAGCTCGCCGAGATGCCGGCGGCGGGCGTCAGCTGGGAGACCGATGACAACGGCTTTGTGGTGACGGCTCGCGGGAAAGAGAGTACTTCCAGCTATCGCTACGACAGCGAAGGTTATCCGCTGGGCAAAACCACCACCGCGAAAGATGAGCGCTTCAGCGTCGTATCGACGCCGTCCACCGATCCGCGTAAAAAGCTCGATTACAGCGCGGTGAGCGTATTTAACGACCGCGCGTTAGGCAAGGTCAATCAAACCTGCGACTATGACGATCATGACAACCCGATCCGCTGCGAGATGCAGGTTGTCGATGAAAGCGTCCAGCCGGCGGTGACGCGACACTACAGCATCAAAAACAGTATCGACTATTACTGAGCCGTGGGCTTGAGTAGCGTCTGGCCTTGAGGACGATGTTTCTCAAGGTACTGATGCTGGAACAGGCACATGCGAATAGTATTGCGGTATTCGCCGTTGATAAAGAACTCGTGAATCAGCTCGCCTTCGACCATAAAACCGAGTTTGCGGTAGATGTGGATCGCTTTTTCATTTTCTTTATCGACAATCAGATACAGCTTATACAGATTCAGAACGGTAAAGCCGTAGTCCATTGCCAGCTTAGCGGCGCGCGTCGCCAGCCCTTTGCCCTGATATTCCGGGGAGATGATAATCTGGAACTCGGCGCGACGGTGAACGTGGTTTATCTCCACCAGTTCAACCAGCCCGGCTTTTTCGCCATCGCATTCGATAACGAAACGGCGTTCACTTTGATCGTGAATGTGTTTGTCGTAAAGGTCAGAGAGTTCGACGAAGGCCTCGTAAGGTTCTTCAAACCAGTAACGCATTACGCTGGCGTTATTATCAAGCTGGTGGACGAAGCGCAGGTCTTCGCGCTCAAGCGGGCGGAGTTTGACGTGAGGGGCGTCAGACATGGGAAATCCTGTGTGCATGAATAGAAATAGAGGATGGCGCCCACGGGCGCCGGGGAATTATGGCGTAATAACGCGACCGGTACGGCGGTCAAGACAGCGCAGGGTGTTAGGTTCCCAGTAGGCGTTGACGTTGGCGCTCTTCTGGCAGTTATCCTGCGCATCGAAGGCGACGTCGGTTTTGTCCCACTCTTTCTCCGCGCGTTTATTCACCTTCTGCCGTAGCGAGCGGGTATCGTTCCACTGCTCTTTTTCCATTGCGGCTTGCTGACGGCTCTGCGCGCTGTCGCCGGACTCGATCACCAGTTTGTCGGTTTGCGCGAAGGACGAAGCGGTATAGACCATTGCGCTTGCCGCCAGCAGGGCGGTCAGGCACCAGCGTTTATTGCGTGTCATTTTCATCACGATTTCCTTTGAGTGATAAAAAGGGTTAACCAGTTGGACAAGTTTACTACAACTCGCTACCCACGCCTACCTGACAAAATGGCATGGGTTCAGGCACATTATCGCGTACACTGGTGCAACAAATTGTCTCATTTACCAAACTTTAATGCTGAAAACCACGTTACTTTTCTTTGCTACCGCGCTGTGCGAAATCATCGGTTGTTATCTGCCGTGGCTATGGCTGAAGCGGGAAGGTTCGCCGCTGCTGTTGATCCCGACGGCGATGGCGCTGGCGATGTTCGTCTGGCTGCTGACCCTGCACCCGGAGGCCAGCGGCAGGGTGTATGCCGCCTATGGCGGCGTCTACGTCTGTACCGCGCTGCTGTGGCTGCGTTTCGTTGACGGCGTGAAGCTAAGCCACTTTGACTGGGCGGGGGCGGCGATTGCGCTGTGTGGTATGCTGATCATCGTTGCAGGCTGGGGGCGGGCTTAACGTCGCGCAGCAGGATAAAAAATCGCCCTTTGTGATCTTCCACGCTAATTTTAACCTTGATTCTTGTATGGTAGCCGACTAGTTGTCTTACTTACCCTAACCGCATCATGCTGTTTATCGTAAGAGGCAATTATGGCTACACAAACCCTTGCCAGCGAAGCTGGCGCCAAACCCGTGCGCATTGGCCGGGTGCAAAAAGTCACCCTGACGCTGCTGTTTATCGCCGGTATCGTCAACTTCCTCGATCGTTCGTCATTAAGCGTCGCCGGTGAGGCTATTCGCGGCGATCTCGGGCTCAGCGCGACCGAATTTGGCGTACTGCTTTCCGCCTTCTCGCTATCATATGGTTTCGCGCAGCTGCCCTCGGGTATTTTGCTCGACCGCTTCGGCCCGCGGATCGTATTGGGGGCGGGGCTGATTTTCTGGTCGCTGATGCAGGCGCTGACCGGGGTAGTGAACTCCTTTAGCCATTTTATTTTACTGCGCATTGGCCTCGGAATTGGCGAAGCGCCGTTTATGCCGGCGGGGGTAAAATCCATTACCGACTGGTACGTACAAAAAGAGCGCGGTACCGCGGTCGGCATTTTTAACTCGTCAACGGTGCTTGGCCAGGCGATTGCGCCGCCAGCGCTGGTACTGATGCAGATAGCCTGGGGCTGGCGCACCATGTTCGTGGTTATCGGCCTTGCCGGGATCGTTGTGGGCCTGTGCTGGTACGCGTGGTATCGCAACCGCGCGCAGTTCGATCTGCAGCAGGAGGAGCGCCAGTATCTGGCGGCGCCGGAAAAAGCGCGCCCAACGCTGGTATTCAGCGAGTGGCTGGCGTTGTTCAAACGGCGCACCACCTGGGGAATGATTTTAGGCTTCTCCGGGGTTAACTATACCGGCTGGCTGTATATCGCGTGGCTGCCGGGTTATCTGCAGGCGCAGCAGGGATTGAGCCTGGCGAAAACCGGCTGGGTGGCGGCGATCCCGTTCCTGGCCGCGGCGGTGGGCATGTGGGTCAATGGGCTGGTGGTCGATGCGCTGGCGCGCCGCGGTTACGATCTGGCAAAAACGCGCAAAACGGCCATTGTGGTTGGCCTGACGCTTTCTGCGCTCGGCACGCTGCTGGTGGTGCAATCAAACTCGCCGACCCAGGCGGTGGCGTTTATCTCCATGGCGCTATTCTGCGTCCACTTTGCCGGGACCTCGGCCTGGGGGCTGGTACAGGTGATGGTCAGCGAGAATAAAGTCGCGTCGGTGGCGGCGATTCAGAACTTCGGCAGCTTTGTTTTCGCCTCTTTTGCACCGGTCGTCACCGGTTGGGTGGTGGATACCACGCACTCCTTCAACCTGGCCTTGGTTATCGCCGCCTGCGTGACCTTTGCCGGCGCGCTGTGTTATTTCTTCATCGTAAAAGACCGCATCAATTAATCGCTAACGGGGGGCGCCAGGCGCCCCCCGCAACCACATCCGTTTGTGATCCTTCGCATCTTTTTTAAATATCATACTTGTATGGTAGTAGGTCTGGTGATTTAATTTTGATCACTAACCGCACAGATGTAAGGAATTACCCATGAAGATCGTTGCCGCCGACGTGTTCGTTACCTGTCCAGGGCGTAACTTCGTCACCTTAAAAATCACCACCGATGAAGGGATTTTCGGCCTCGGTGATGCCACGCTAAACGGCCGTGAATTGTCGGTCGCCTCATACCTGAAAGATCACCTTTGTCCGCAGCTGATTGGCCGTGATGCTCACCGCATCGAAGATATCTGGCAGTTCTTCTACAAAGGTGCTTACTGGCGCCGCGGCCCGGTGACCATGTCGGCGATTTCCGCCGTTGATATGGCGCTGTGGGATATCAAAGCCAAAGCCGCCGGAATGCCGCTTTACCAACTGCTGGGCGGCGCCTCGCGCGAAGGGGTGATGGTCTACTGCCACACCACCGGTCATTCCATTGATGAAGTGCTGGACGACTACGCCCGCCATCAGGAAATGGGTTTTAAGGCGATCCGCGTGCAGTGCGGTATTCCGGGGATGAAGACCACCTACGGCATGGCCAAGGGCAAAGGTCAGGCATACGAGCCGGCGACCAAAGGCGTGTGGCCGGAAGAACAGCTGTGGTCAACGGAAAAATATCTCGATTTTACCCCGCGGCTGTTTGCCGCCGTGCGCGAAAGATTTGGCTTTAACGAGCACCTGCTACACGACATGCACCATCGCCTGACGCCAATCGAGGCGGCGCGCTTTGGTAAAAGCATTGAGGAGTATCGCCTGTTCTGGATGGAAGATCCGACCCCGGCAGAGAATCAGGCGTGCTTCCGCTTAATCCGCCAGCATACCGTCACGCCGATTGCCGTGGGCGAAGTCTTTAATAGCATCTGGGATTGCAAACAGCTGATTGAAGAGCAGCTCATTGATTATATCCGCACCACCATTACCCACGCTGGCGGGATCAGCGGCATGCGGCGTATCGCCGATTTTGCTTCGTTGTACCAGGTACGCACTGGTTCTCATGGGCCGTCAGATCTCTCTCCGGTATGTATGGCGGCGGCGCTGCATTTCGACCTGTGGGTGCCAAATTTCGGTGTACAGGAGTACATGGGCTATTCCGAACAGATGCTGGAGGTCTTCCCGCATAGCTGGCGTTTTGACAATGGCTATATGCATCCGGGCGATAAACCGGGGCTGGGCATCGAATTCGACGAGAAGCTGGCGGCGAAATATCCCTATGAACCCGCCTGTCTGCCGGTGGCGCGCCTCGAAGATGGCACGCTGTGGAATTGGTAAGGAGAGAAAAATGAAGAGCATTGTTATCCAACAGCCAAACGCGCTGGCGATTGAAGAACGGCCGCTGCCGCAGCCGGGAAATGGAGAAGTGCGTGTAAAGGTGAAACTGGCGGGAATTTGCGGCTCAGATAGCCACATCTATCGTGGACATAACCCGTTCGCCAAATATCCCCGGGTCATCGGCCACGAGTTTTTCGGCGTGATTGATGCCGTGGGCGAGGGGGTGACGGATAAAGTCGTGGGCCAGCGGGTGACGGTTGATCCGGTTATCAGCTGCGGCCACTGTTATCCCTGTTCGGTCGGTAAGCCCAACGTCTGCGCTTCGCTGGTGGTGCTGGGCGTCCATCGCGATGGCGGTTTTAGCGAATACGCGGTGGTGCCGGCCAAAAATGCCTGGCCGGTGCCGGAGAACGTGAGCGACCATCATGCGGTAATGGTTGAGCCCTTTACCATTGCGGCGAATGTCACCGGGCAGGCTAAACCACGCGAACAGGATATCGCGCTGGTCTACGGCGCCGGGCCGATGGGGCTGACCACCATTCAGGTGCTCAAGCGCGTCTATAACGTGCGGCAGGTCATCGTTGCCGATCAGATCCCCGAGCGGCTGCAGATGGCGCAGCAAAACGGCGCCGACTTGACCATCAATAATAAGGAACAGCCGCTGGCGCAGGCGCTGGAATCGCAGGGTATCCGGCCAACGCTGATTATCGACGCCGCCTGCCATCCGGCGATTTTCGCAGAGGCCATCGCACTGGCCTCGCCGGCGGGCAGGATCGTATTGATGGGCTTTTCTACCGAACCTTCAATGGTGGTGCAGCAGGGGATTACCGGCAAAGAGCTCACTATTTATTCTTCCAGACTCAATGCCAATAAATTCCCGCTGGTTCTTGAATGGTTGGCAAACGGATTAATAAATCCGGAGCGGCTCATCACCCATCAGTTTGCCTTTGAGGATGTTGTCGATGCCATGACGTTATTTGAAGAAGATCGCAAGCATTGTTGTAAGGTGTTATTAACCTTCAACGCATAAATATAAATAACCTCGCTGTATCCTACTTTAGAGATTATTATTATGACGACAGCTAAAAAAGAGAGAAGCACCTCGGATCTAATTCGCGCCGCGGTATCCGGTTGGCTTGGCACGGCACTGGAGTTTATGGATTTTCAGCTTTATTCTTTAGGCGCCGCGCTGGTCTTTCATGAGATATTTTTCCCGGAGCAGTCGGCGGCTATGGCGCTGATATTAGCGATGGGAACCTATGGCGCAGGATATATTGCGCGGATAGTTGGCGCTTTCATATTCGGTAAAATGGGGGACCGCATCGGGCGTAAAAAGGTTCTGTTTATTACCATCACCATGATGGGAATTTGTACCACGTTGATCGGCGTTTTACCTACCTACGCGCAGATTGGCATTTTTGCACCGGTGTTACTGGTGACCCTGCGTATTATCCAGGGACTGGGGGCGGGCGCTGAAATTTCCGGCGCCGGAACCATGCTGGCGGAGTATGCGCCAAAAGGCAAACGCGGCATCATCTCTTCTCTGGTAGCGATGGGCACCAACTGCGGGACGCTGAGCGCCACGGCCATCTGGGCGATAATGTTCTTCCTGCTCGATCGCGAACAACTCATCGCCTGGGGCTGGCGTATTCCGTTCCTCGCGAGCGTCGTGGTAATGATCTTTGCCATCTGGCTGCGTTTGAATCTGAAAGAAAGCCCGGTATTTGAACAGGTCAACGAAGCCGATGAAATTCAGGCTAAAGCCGCCGCCGCGCAAAACACGTTCGGCGCAATGTTAAAAAGTAAATCATTCTGGCTGGCGACCGGTTTACGTTTTGGTCAGGCTGGTAATTCCGGTTTGTTGCAAACATTTCTCGCGGGATATCTGGTACAGACTCTATTATTTGATAAGGCTATTCCGACCGATGCCTTAATGATTAGCTCAGTGATTGGTTTTATTACTATTCCGCTGTTAGGTTGGTTGTCAGATAAAGTTGGGCGCCGTTTACCTTATATTATCGTTAATATTTCGGCCATTATTCTGGCCTGGCCGATGCTGGACATTATTGTCGATAAAAGCTATAGCGCCAGCACAATTATGCTATCGCTGATTGTCATTCATAACGTGGCGGTGCTGGGCTTGTTCGCGCTGGAAAATATTACTATGGCGGAAATGTTCGGATCGCGTAATCGCTTCACCAGAATGGCTATCTCAAAAGAGGCTGGCGGTCTGGTGGCGGTGGGATTCGGGCCGGTGCTGGCCGGTATCTTCTGTAACGTAACCGGTTCGTGGTGGCCGATTGTCGCGATGCTGATCTGCTATTCAGCTATCGGTCTCATCTCGTCCTTGCTGATGCCGGAAGTGTGCGACCGTGACCTGAGTCTGGACCACGATGCGGCGGACGCCGGTACGCGCCAGGCGCTGAGCGCGAACGGCCAATACGCGAAATCCTAATCTCATCGTTAACGCTATCCAGCCGGGTTTTTTCCCGGCTCATTCCCACCATTGCGCGCAGGATCACGAAACGCGACAGCGCCGGATCTTCTTGTATGGTAGTTGATGGAAATCAAAGATGTCATACCAATTGCGTGCGATGGTTTACCTCACCAAAACATTCTGTTTGAGAATGATTTATCAGTCATCATAAAATTGAGAGACACCATGGAAAACACGCTTTTAAACGCCAGGGCAACGCTTCCTTCTTACGATCGCAGCAAGCTGGTTTCTCGCATCGTTCATCTCGGTTTTGGGGCTTTCCACCGCGCCCATCAGGCGGTGTATGCCGATATCCTTGCCGCCGAACACGGCAGCGACTGGGGCTATACCGAAGTGAACCTCATTGGCGGTGAGCAGCAGATTGCCGATTTGCAACAGCAGGACTTGCTCTATACGGTGGCTGAAATGTCCGCCGATGCCTGGACCGCGCGCGTCGTCGGCGTGGTGAAGCAGGCGATGCATGCGCAGGTCGATGGCCTGGAAAGCGTGTTGGCGAAAATGTGCGAACCGCAGGTGGCGATTGTCTCGCTGACCATCACCGAAAAAGGCTACTGCCACTCTCCGGCCACCGGCCAGCTGCAGCTCGATAACCCGCTGATTGCCGCCGATCTGCAAACTCCACACCAGCCGAAATCGGCGCCGGGCGTGGTGGTAGAAGCGCTGGCGCGCCGTCGCGCCGCCGGTCTGCCGGCTTTCAGCGTGATGTCCTGCGATAATATGCCGGAAAACGGCCACGTAATGCGCAACGTAGTTTGTGCGTATGCCCGCGCCGTTGATGACGAACTGGCGCAGTGGATTGAGCAGAACGTGACGTTCCCTTCCACAATGGTCGACCGCATCGTTCCGGCCGTGACCGCAGATACGCTGGATAAAATTGAACAACTCACCGGGGTGCGCGATCCGGCTGGCGTGGCCTGTGAACCGTTCCGCCAGTGGGTTATCGAAGATAACTTCGTGGCTGGTCGTCCGCAGTGGGAGAAAGCCGGTGCGGAGCTGGTCACTGACGTGGTGCCGTTTGAAGAGATGAAGCTGCGTATGCTCAACGGCAGCCACTCGTTCCTTGCTTATCTGGGTTATCTCGCCGGTTATCAGCATATCAATGATTGCATGCAGGATGATAACTACCGCCGCGCCGCGCAGGCGTTAATGTTGCAAGAGCAAGCGCCGACGCTAAAAGTACAGGGCGTCGATCTGGCGCGTTATGCTGGTTTGCTTATTGAGCGTTATAGCAATCCGGCGCTTAAGCATCGCACCTGGCAGATTGCGATGGACGGTAGCCAGAAGCTCCCGCAGCGTATGCTTGATTCCGTGCGCTGGCACCTGGCGCATCACAGTGATTTCAGCCTGCTGGCGCTGGGTATTGCCGGCTGGATGCGCTACGTGAGCGGCGTCGATGATCAGGGGCAGGCGATTGAAATCAGCGATCCGCTGCTGCCGGTAATTCAACAGGCGGTGCAGGGCAGTAAAGAGGGTAGCGAACGCGTGCAGGCGCTGCTGGGTATTAAGGCCATTTTCGGCGATAGCCTGCCGCAGGAAGCGCGTTTTGTCGATGCGGTGACGGCGGCGTATCTCTCTTTACAGATTCACGGCGCGAAGGCGACCGTTGCCGAATGGGCTAAAGCCCAGTAAAAAACCATCATTCCATTAGTAGCCCGGCAACGTATAGCGTGCCGGGCTATTTTTGTATTAGCAATACGAATACCTTTTGATATTTCCCGCCTGTACATCACTCTAAAAATCTATAATTAATTATACATTTCTGAAATTTATTTTTATCTCTGAAGTATTTATTTGGGTGATTGATCGTATTCCCATACGTTTAAATATGGCAGAATAAAATCATCCCAACGGTTTCTTCAGGACTAAGGAGCTCAGGCTATGTACAAAAAAATACTGTTGCCGGTCGATGTTTTTGAAATGGATTTAAGCGATAAGGCCGTTCGTCACGCCGATTTTTTAGCATCTGCCGAAGAGGGTGAAATCACGTTGCTGAACGTGCTGCCTAACAGCACCAGTTCTTTGCTGCGCGGCTTTACGGCGGATATTCGTAAATTTGAAGCCTATATGAAAGAGGAGTCGGAAAAGAAAATGCGCGATCTCTCGCGGTTGTTTTCTACCCCGGCTTCGCGGATCCATACCCACATTGTTTTTGGTAATGTGCGTGATGAAATATTAGCGCTGAGCGAAAAAGAAAAGTTTGACGTTATCGTTATTGGCTCACGTAAACCGGGTATTTCAACCCACCTTCTTGGTTCAAACGCTGAATCCGTTTTACGCTATGCCAACGTTCCGGTGTTAGTGGTGCGGTAATCTATTTTACGGCAGCTGACGCAACGTTGGCTGCCGCTTATCCCATTATTCTTCGCTGAACCACTCGCTATTTTCCTGACGAATTAACAATACCGACTCGCTAATCTCATGCAGGTGGATATTCATCGCCTGTTCGACGGCATCAAGATCGCGTTTTTCCAGCGCATGAAAAATATCGAGATGCTGACGCAGCAGCATATCCGGCGGGGTCACGTGATCGAGACTCATATAACGAACCCGGTCGATGGTCGCTTTAATATTTTCAATGGTGTCCCACGCCAGCTGGCAGTCGGCGATAAGAGACAATTTCTGGTGAAATTCGTCATCAAGCTGGAAAAAATCATTGAGCTGCTGACGCTCTACCGCCACCCGCTGCTGGTTGAGGTTTTGCTCCAGCTGATAGAGCTGTTCATCGTTGATCATCGAACCTGCGCGGCGTACTACCGCGCACTCAATGGCCTGACGCACGAAACAGCCGTTGCGTACCTGGGTCATCGAGATTTTATTCACATAACTGCCGCGCTGTGGGCGGATCTGAATCAGCCCGTTTTCCGCCAATTTGATAAAGGCTTCGCGTACCGGCTGGCGAGAGACATCAAATCGCACCGACACCTCTTTCTCCGACAGCGGCGTTCCCGGCGGGATCAGGCAATGGACAATATCCCGGCGAAGGATGCGATAGATTTGCTGATTGACGGGCTGGGTCGGATTCAGTTGCGTTTCTGCGGCCATTGATGATTACTTTTTAATGGGTTATGAGCATTATTTTACTCGTTTTTTACCGTTCCGCCCAGACCTGGCCCGCAGGCCAGGCCGCAGAGGACGTTAGCCCTGACGATGGACGCTGAGACCGGCAAAGCTCTGGCTGACCGGCATCATTTCCAGCGTGTTTATGTTGACGTGTTTCGGCAGATTCGCGACCCACCACACCGCTTCGGTGACATCTTCCGGCGTCAGCGCCTGGGTGTTCTCATAGGTTTTACCGGCTTTCGCATCGTCGCCTTTAAAACGTACGTTGGAGAACTCGGTGCCGCCAACCAGGCCCGGCTCGACATCGGTGACGCGAATCGCAGTGCCGTGCAAATCGGTGCGCAGATTCAGGCTGAACTGGCGCACGAACGCTTTGGTCGCGCCGTAGACGTTACCGCCCGCGTAGGGCCAACTGCCGGCGGTCGAACCGATATTAATAATATGGCCGCGATTACGCTCAACCATCCCCGGCAGCACCGCGCGGGTCATGTAAACCAGGCCTTTATTGTTGGTATCGATCATGTCTTCCCAATCTTCAACGCTGGCGCGATGGGCGGGTTCCAGACCTAACGCCAGGCCGGCGTTGTTCACCAGGACGTCGATAGCCTGCCACTGTGCAGGCAACCCGGCGATCATCTCTTCGATGGCGGCGCGATTACGCACATCGAGTTGCGCGGTATACAGGTTATCGCCAAGCTCCTCTTTGAGCGCCTTCAGGCGTTCTTCACGACGCCCGGTGGCGATTACTTTGTGGCCGTTAGCGATAAAACGACGAGTAATACATTCGCCAAATCCAGCAGTTGCACCAGTCACCAGAATAATCATCTTACTGTTCCTCAACGCTTTTTGTGTTGTCATAACATAGCATGCGATAACGCCGCGCGGTAAAGGAAAATCGTATCGTCATCTGTTGGTATAACGCGCTGGCAGGATAAATCATTGCGACCAATCAACGAGTTGCCTAATCTTAGTGGATACCCGCGTTCAGGAGAGAATGATGACGGACAATAATCCCTTTTTACACGTCAGCCTACTGCCGTACCAGGCGCCGCATTTTGATTTGATTGAAGATAGTCATTATCGCCCGGCTTTTGATGAGGGCGTACGGCGCCAGCGCGAGGAGATCGCGGCGATAATCAATAACCCGGCGCCGGCGGATTTTGACAATACCCTGGTCGCGCTGGAGCAGAGCGGTCAGTTGCTGGGGCGGGTGACCCGGGTCTTTTTCGCGATGGCCGGGGCGAATACCAATCCGCTGATACAGCAACTGGACGAACAGTTTTCCGCCGAGCTCGCCGAGCTTGGCAACGATATCTGGCTCAACGATGCGCTGTACCAGCGAGTCAAACAGGTTTGGCAGCAGCGCGATGCCCTGAGTCTGGATCCGGAGTCGCGTCGTCTGCTCGAAGTGAGCTGGCAGCGTTTTCAGCTGGCGGGAGCCGCGTTGGCGCAAGAGCAGAAAACCGCGCTAAAAGCATTGAATACCGAGGAGGCGTTGCTGCAAAGTCAGTTCCAGCAGCGTCTGCTGGCGGCAGTGAAGTCCGGCGGTCTGGTTGTTGATTATCTACACCAGCTTGACGGACTGGCCGCGGATGAGATTGCCGCCGCCGCCGATGCCGCGCGCGACAAAGGCCTGCACGACCGTTGGCTGCTGGCGCTGACCAATACCACCCAGCAACCGGCGCTGCAGGCACTTGCCGATCGCCAGACCCGGCACAATTTGTTCGCCGCGGGCTGGACGCGTAACCAGAAGGGCGATGCCAACGACACCCGTGAACTGGTTTTGCGGCTGGCGGAAATCCGCGCGCGTAAGGCCGAATTGCTGGGCGTCGCCGATTACGCGAGCTGGTCGATGGCCGATCAAATGGCGAAAACGCCGTCTGAGGCGCTTGCCTTTATGCGCCGCATCGCGCCTGCGGCCCGCCGACGCGCCGAACAGGAGCTTGCCGACATCCAGCAGGTTATTGATGAAGAGGGCGGTGATTTTCAGGCCGCGGCCTGGGACTGGTTATATTACGGCGAGCAGGTGCGGCGCGCTAAATTCGCCATCGATGAAGCGCAGCTAAAACCCTATTTCGCTCTGGACCGGGTGCTGGAAGATGGCGTTTTCTGGACCGCCTCCCAACTGTTTGGCATCCGTTTTGTCGAACGTTTTGATATTCCGCTTTACCATCCCGATGTGCGGGTCTGGGAAATCTTTGATGCCAACGGCGAAGGCATGGCGCTGTTTTACGGCGATTATTTCTCGCGTGATAGCAAAAGCGGCGGCGCCTGGATGGACGTATTTGTCGAGCAATCGACGCTGCGTGGCCAGCGTCCGGTGATTTACAACGTTTGCAACTACCAGAAACCAAAAGCCGGCGGCTGCGCGCTGCTATCCTGGGATGACGTCATCACGCTGTTCCACGAGTTTGGCCATGCGCTGCACGGCCTGTTCGCTAACCAGCGTTATGCGAGCCTTTCAGGCACCAATACGCCGCGCGATTTCGTCGAATTTCCGTCGCAGATTTACGAACATTGGGCCCGCGAGCCGCAGGTCTTCGCCCATTATGCGAAGCACTACCAGACCGGCGAAGCCATGCCGGACGATCTGCGAGACAGCATGTTCCGCGCCTCAACGTTCAATAAGGGTTATGACATGAGCGAACTGCTGGCGGCGGCGCTGCTGGACATGCACTGGCACAGCGTCACCCCGCAGGGGCTGCCGCAGGATGTCGATGCTTTCGAACAGCAGTCTCTGCGCGAGGAGCAGATGGATCTGGCGGCGGTTCCGCCGCGCTATCGCAGCAGCTATTTCTCACATATTTTCGGCGGCGGTTATGCGGCGGGCTATTATGCCTATCTGTGGACGCAAATGCTTGCCGACGACGGTTATCAGTGGTTTGTCGAGCAGGGGGGATTAACCCGGGAAAACGGTCAACGTTTCCGCGAGGCGATCTTATCGCGCGGTAACAGCTGCGATCTCGAAGCGCTGTATCGCGACTGGCGCGGGCACGATCCGCTGATCGAGCCGATGTTGAAAAATCGCGGTTTGTAGATACTGTGCTACCCGCCGCCGGCAGGGTTTTTCCCGGCGGCGGCGCATTGCGCCTTGTTCGGGCAACCAAAACGCACGGCATGCTACTGTCACCAATGTACATTTTGCGACCATTCTCAACGCCCGGAGCAACAAATAAGAGTTGTTAAGATTCACAATTCCACTTTTTTCCTTCATCATTTGTCGGCCTTTACTACTAATAATGCGTACTTACAAAGTGCAATTTGTTTTTTTTTATATTCCTGGCCGCTATGAACTATAAAAAAGTACTTACGATGATGTTTTTTCCTGCGGCGCTTGGGCGTGGCCAGGGACTTGTTCAATGACATTTTTGACCCCACTCGGGAGGAACACAGTGCACCCGTTAATTAAGGTCATGCTGGTGGGCGGCAAAGCAGATGGTCTGCTGGTCAGCGTCGCCGACACCGCGACGGAAGTTTCCGTCACGCCTGCGCAGTACGGCGCGCCATCCGGGCTTCCGCTGAACTACCGGGTGGTGTCGCAGGTTATTGATAATGAACGCCTGTTTTTCGGCGTGTTTAGTGATACACACCTGGATGCCGATAAGCTCGCCAGAGTCGCGCTGACGCGCGGGATGAAAAAATCGCTCAGTTGAGCGTCGGCACGCCTGAGGAATGGCATGATTAACCGTATTCGTATCAATAATTTCCGTTCAGTCAGAGCGATTGAACTGGAACTGGGGCCGCTGAATATTGTGTTTGGCCCTAACGGTTGCGGAAAATCGAATATCTACAAAGCAATCCATCTGTTAACCGCCTCGGCTAACGGCCAGTTCTCCAGCTATGTCAGCGAGGAGGGCGGGCTGGAGAACATCATGTGGTCAGGCAAGCAGGCGCCGACCGACCGCCACCCACGGCGTCTGCAAATCGCCTGCCTGACCGATGAATTTGAATATGAACTGCAGGTCGGGTTTCCGGAAAAACTGCCGTATCCGACGCAATTCATGCTCGATCCGATCGTTAAAGAAGAGAATATCTGGCTGTCGGGCTTTAACCGCCGGCCATCATCGCGTGTACTGCAGCGGAAAAACCAGGCGGCGTTCCTGGTCGATGTCAATGGTGAAAAAAGTACCTTCACCGATACCATTTACGAAAACGAGTCCATCTTCGGCCAGCTTGGCGAGCCGCATCGTTTTCCGGAAGTATCGCGCGTGCGGGAGACCATGCGCCGTTGGCGTTTTTACCATGAGTTTGCCATCGGCAGGCTTTCACCGCTGCGCCAGCCGACGGTCGGCTACCGTTCGCCGGTGCTCGATAGCGATGGCGGCAATCTGGCGGCGGCATTTCAGACTATCGTCGAAATTGGCGCTGAGGAGTTGCTGCATGAAATCCTCGGCGAAGCGTTCCCCGACTGTACCTTTTTCTGTGAGAACGACAACTCGCGGTTCGTGATGAAGATGCGCCGGGAGGGGATTTATCGGCCTCTGCTGGCGGCGGAGATGTCTGACGGTACCCTGCGTTTTTTATGCCTGGCGGTTGCCTTACTCAGCCCACGACCACCGGCCTTTCTCGCCATTAATGAGCCGGAAAACAGCCTGCATCGTCAGATGTTCCCGGCGCTGGCGCGACTGATTGTCGAAGCATCACGCTATAGCCAGATCTGGCTCACCAGCCACTCGGCGGAACTGGCGCAATTGATCTCGGCGCGTGCGCAGAGCCGCATCTACGAATTGGAAAATAACGGTGGGCAAACGCAAATTAAAGCGGCGTTGCCGTCATCCCTGACGGAACGTTAATCTCTCAGGCCGCGTTGTTATACTCTGCCGTGGGTAGCAGCGTCTTACCGCCTTTTAAGGTAAATAGCGATACCAGGGTAAAGCTCAGGGTGATTGAGCCGAGGATCAGGTAGGCCTGGTGAAAACCCACGGTGTCGTACATCCGCCCGACCCAGGCCGAAAGCACTACGCCGGAAAGCTGTTTCGACAGGTTAAAGCCGATTAAAAATAGGGTGGCGGAAAGCTTAGGGTTAAATGCGGAAGAAATATATTTGAAGGTCCCGACCAGCAGGAACGGTAATTCAAACATGTGCAGCATTTTTAAAATGACCACTTCCACCGCCGAAGTCGCAAATGAAGATCCGAGAATGCGCATCGACATAATTATACCGGCGATCAGCAGGGCGTTTTTCGCGCCGATGCGGTTAATAATTGCCGGGGCGCAGAACATAATCATCGCGTTGAGTAATTCACCGCCGGTGGTGACAAAGCCAAAAACTTCGGTCCCGCGCTGCGGCGTGGCGAAAAAGCCTTTAAAAAAGTTTGCGAACTGCTGGTCAAAAACGTCATATACGCTGGCGACGCCCACAACATAAATAATAAATCCCCAGAAACGCGGCATTCGCAGCAGTTCGGCCGCCGTACGCAGAGAAAAGGCCTGGCGGTTGGCGCCGATGGCGTCAATAACCTGCGCGCTGCTGCTGGCTTCCGGGCGCGATAGCCATAACAACACGCCAAGCACCAGCGCAAAACCGGAGGCTATCCAGAAGGTTATATTAGGATCAATACCGAACAAGATGCCGGTAATTGACGCGCACAGGGCCCAGCCGACGCAGCCCGAGACGCGCACTTTGCCGTATTCAAAACGGTTGGCGCGGCTGACGCGTTCAATATAGGCCTCGACCGCGCCGGAACCGCTGGAAAATACCACGCCTAAATAAATTCCCCCCACCAGCGCGCCGGCGATAATGTTCATTTGCAGCAACGGCGAGAAGACAAAAATAAAGAACGGGGCGAATAAAATAAGCAGTACGGTAATGGTCCACAGCAGATGTTTACGCAGCCCGAGCTTATCCGAAATCAGGCCAAACACCGGTTGGAAAATTATCGCGAATAGCGAAATGGAGGAGAAAACAATCCCTGTTTCGGTTTTCGTTAAATGGTTTACTTCCGCCAGCCATACCGGGAAAAAGGGAAAGTAAGCCGACATAATGAAATAGTAAAAGAAAAAGAACAGCATGAAATAGATAAAATTGTGTCGTTCGCGGGGCGTGAGTTCAGAGAGTTTCATATCTTATTATACCTGTGCGGTGGGGGCCGAGGCCCCCGTTATTATTGACAATGAAGCGTAACCCGATAGTGCCAGTGGGCTTCGAGCAGCAGCCACTGTGGCAGAACGCTTGGTGTCCAGGAATCATCGCCGCCAACGCCCATATGCTGGCCGTCGAGCGTGATCCAGACGCCTTTTTCCGGCGTCATGCGATGCCAGTGATCGGTCGTCATCAGCTGTTCCGTGCTGTACGGCTGCACCGAAAAGTGGAACTGGCCTGCGACGTGCCAGTATCCCCAGTCCAGCGCTTTGCAATCGCAGCGCAGACCGTTTTCGCTGGGGAAGATATAGGGCGTGCTCATTTCGCTTAGCGGCAATCGCCAGCGTGAAAAACAGGCGCTACTTTTGCGATCCGGATAGTTTTCGTGCGGCCCTAATCCCAACCAACTGACCTCAGCGTGTTGTTCGGCGACCTGGAAGCGCAGCCCGACGCGCGCCAGCGGCGGTAACGTGGCGGCACGTTCGCCATCAACAGTGAGCTGGAGCTTGCCGTCGGCGGTGAAGGTCATGCGCCAGTGGCTGGCAATGACCGTCTCCTCGCCGCGCAGATAGTGCCAGTGGCTATCAACGATCACCTCCCGTGCCAGCTGTTGCGCCTCGCATTTCACGCAGCGGGTCGTCAACGAATACAGACCGGCGCTCTTCCAGCGTTCGACCCAGGCGTTCGGATCGATACGTTCGACTTCGCTGACGCCGATATCATTGTCCAGCGGCGCACGGACAAACTGATCCTCCAGCGGGGTCAGCAGCTGCTGTTCTCCCGCGCAATACCATTCGCTTAAACGCCCGCTCTGGCGATCGATAACCCAGCGCTGGGATCCGACGCTAACCTCGTAGATCGCGGGTTTGATGGTCAGGACCGGCGCCGGGCCTTCGGCGGAGGTCTCAGCAAGCGCCAGCGGCGCGGTAAGCGCTAGCTGCTGCCAGGCGACGCGGTGACCGGGCTCAGACCATGACGTCGCCTGCGGCTGGATCACCTCGAGCAGCAGCCAGACATCGCGGGCGCCGCGCGGCAGGGCCAGGCTTTCGCTAAGAATCAATTCCGCCCGCCCTTGCGGCGGCAGCACCAGCGCTAAGTCGCCGCTGGCTATCGTTTCTCCGGCGCATTCTACCCGCCAGCGCAGCGTTTCGTTGTCGGTGGCGCGGAACAGGTATTCGCTGGTGATAGCAATGCACAGTGGATTTTGTTCCAGCAAGGCGAACTGGAAATACTGTTGCGCATGTTTGGCCTCGATAAGCGAAGGATGAGCGCGCCGGTCGGGGAATACCAGGCCATTCATGCAGAACTGCCGGTCGTTAGGCTTATCGCCGAAATCGCCGCCATAGGCCCAGCCGACGCTACCATCCGGGAATGTTTTTTCGATTGCCTGGTCGGCCCAATCCCAGATAAAACCGCCCTGCAGGCGAGGATAGTCACGGAAGGCTTGCCAGTAATCGGCGAAATTGCCCAGGCTATTGCCCATCGCGTGGGCGTATTCGCAGAGGACCAGCGGGCGTTGTTCGCCAGGCATACCGATCCACTTTTTGATCGACCATTTGGGCACCGCCGGGAAGGGCTGGTCGCGCTCGACGCGGGCGTACATCGGGCAGATAATATCGGTGGCGCTGCTATCGGCGCCGCCGCCTTCATACTGTACCGGACGCGAAGGATCGTTGTGCTTCAACCATTGGTACATGGCCTGATGGTTGTCGCCGCAGCCGGACTCATTACCCAGCGACCAGATAATGATCGAGGGATGGTTGCGGTTGCTCTGGACCATACGGGTGACGCGCGCGCTGTAAGCGGCAAGCCAGGCCGGATCGTCAGATAGCCGATTCATCGGCACCATGCCGTGAGTTTCGATATTGGCTTCGTCCACCACGTACAGGCCGTAGCGGTTGCATAGCTCGTACCAGCGCGGCGCGTTGGGGTAGTGCGAACAGCGCACGGCATTGAAATTGTTCTGCTTCATCAGCAGAATGTCCTGCACCATATCCTCTTCGTTGACCACCTGGCCGCGCTGATGATGATGTTCGTGGCGGTTGACGCCGCGAATCAATAGCGGCTTGCCGTTGAGCAACAGTAGCCCGTCGCGGATTTCTACCTGGCGAAAACCAATATCCCAGCCTTCCGCTTCAAGCAACGTCTCGCCGCGCCATAGCGATACCACCGCGCGGTAACAATGTGGTTGCTCGGCGCTCCACAGTCGCGGGCGTTCGACGTCGAGATTGATGATTGCCCGCTCGCCGTAGCTGCCGCGTTCATCGATAATCGGCGTACCCAGCGGCTGGCGCTGGCTGGCAAGGCGCGTTTTGCCATCCCACAGCGCAACCTCCACTTCCAGCGCCGCCAGCGCTTCAGACGCGGCCTCGACGCTAAGTTTGACCTGCAATTGCGCATCGCGATAGCGCGCATCGAGCTGCGGGGTTAATTGCACATCGCTGAAGCGGGCCTGCGGTTTATGCAACAACCAGACCGAACGGAAGATACCGCTCATGCGCCACATATCCTGATCTTCAAGCCAACTGCCCGCGCTCCAGCGCATCACCATCACGCACAAGCGGTTGGCGCCTTGCTGCAGATACGGGCTTAAATCAAAGGCGGCGGGCAGGCGGCTATCCTGGGAGTAGCCAACCCATTCGCCGTTGCACCACAGATGAAAGGCGGAGTTGACGCCGTCAAAGATAATTTGCGTTTGCCCTTCGGCCCGCCACGCCTCATCGACGGTCAACTGCAGCGAATAGCAGCCGGTAGGATTGTCTTCGGGCACCCGCGGCGGCACGGTATCAATCGGATAGCGGACGTTGCTGTATATCGGCGCGTCATAACCCTCCATTTGCCAGTTTGAGGGCACCGGCGTCGGGCGACTGTCGGGCAGGTCATGCTGCAGCCAGCTGGTATCCACCTGAAACGGACTGCGGGCATAGGAAAATTGCCATTCGCCGTCCAGTTGACGACGGCGGTCAGAATGGCGGTTGTCGCGCGCCGCATCGGCATCGCGCCAGCTGGCAAAAGTGGGATGTGCGGGCAGGCGGTTGAGGTGGGTGATAGTCTGGTTCTGCCAGTCCTCGCGGGCCAGGACTTCGTGAAAAGCGGGGCCGCGAGCGGCGCCTGAATCATATCGTTGCATACGCATACCTGACGGATAATGGTAATAAATGTTATTCGCTAAACAATCTCATCGGGTTATCGGGTATTTTTTGCAGGCCCGCAACGTTGGCGAAAATGAAACCCATTCACGATCACGAATCACGGCGCAAATAGCAGATTTCTGTCGTAAGGAAGACATAAAATGTTAGCGTAAGACATTAAGCCATTTTCACTGACAGGAGTATGCGATGCAGCGCCGTTCAGCCACTTTAGAAGATGTCGCCCGCGAGGCGGGCGTTTCACAGCAGACGGTTTCGCGGGTGGTGAATAACCCACAGATAGTGGCGCAGCGCACCCGTGAAAAGGTGCTGCGCGCGATGCAGACGCTGCACTATGTACCTAACCGGTCAGCACAGCTATTGGCGGGCAAAGCGGCAGCGTCGATAGGGCTTATCACGGCGTCGTTGACCTTGCACGCGCCGTCGCAAATTGCCGCGGCGGTGAAACGGTATGCCGGTGAGCAGGGGCTGGAGGTCGCCATCGCCATGCCGGCGCAAAGTGATTACCCGGCACTGCAGGCGCGGCTGGATGAATTTCGCGCCCAGCATATTCGAGGCGCCATTATCAGCCTGCCGCTGGAGAGCAGCGTCGCCGAACGGCTGGCGGCGGAAAATACGGATATCGCCTGCCTGTTTCTCGATGTCTCGCCGGAGACGGATGTCTCCTGCGTGCGTTTTGATCATCGTGATGGCTGCGGCGCCTGCGTGCGCCATCTTTGGGAATTAGGGCATCGCGAGTTTGGCCTGTTGGCCGGGCCGGAAAGCTCGGTATCGGCGCGGATGCGCCTTGGCAGCTGGCGCGAGACGCTGCACCGGCTGGGGGTCAGTCAATCGATTACGGTGTTCGGCGACTGGAGCGCCGCCAGCGGCTGGCAAAAAACCTTTGAGTTGCTGCATAAAAACCCGAAATTAAGCGCGATCGTGGTCGCCAACGATCAGATGGCGCTCGGGGTGTTAAGCGCGCTGGCGCAGCTTAATCGGCGCGGCAGCCAGGCGATTTCGGTGACCGGCTATGACGATACGGCCGATAGCCTTTACTTTCAGCCGCCGCTTACCACCGTCGCCCAGGATTTTGATCTGTTAGGCCGCCGGGCGGTGGAATTACTGATGCAGCAGATGGCGGCGCCGACCGGTCGCCTGCGCGAACTGCTGCCGGCGCGGCTGGTGGTACGCCAGTCGACGTGGCCGCTCGCGGCGCAGGACAATACCGCGCCGCTGATCGCTGAACTCAAAGCGCTGGTAGAGAAGCTATGAGTACGTCTGCGGTTTAAGATTTATTGAACAAGGGCGTGCTAGCCTGCGAGTCAGACGTAGGAACTCACGACGCTTTTCTACGAAAACGCTAAATACAATCTACGATCTATCCATGCAAGCATTTATTCACCGCCAGTCACACGGCGGTTTTTTTTTGCCCATTCCCCCGGTCTCGTCGCTTGTCGATTTTATTATCCTCTGCTGGTTGTTGATAATTTGCGCTGATGGCAGCGTAAATACGTTGTTTTTCATAGTGTGGGTCTCGGAGATTCCCAGGGCTGTATTTTTTAAGGCAGCATAAAATGCTGATAGCTATCGGGATGGAAAAAACGGCCAGGGCTAACCATACTGATGACATTGTGACAGGAAGTGGTGCTTTCAATGAACGATGATTTTCAGGCGATTAAGAACGAATTTGCGAAGTATGCCGATGCGGTGCAAGGGACCGCGGTGGCTTTTGCCATGTATGAAGATTTAGCCCGACGGCTGGCAACTTACTTCCACAACCTCGATCAGCTTAACAAACGACGTTTTCTGCTGAAGCTGGAAGAGGGGGAACGCGAAATTGGTACCCAGGGCAGCTATGACTGGTATGGGGCGCTGACGCGCTTTTCATCGGCTGCTCATTAATCCAGCCACCTGATTTTTCGCTTTAGTGCAATGAGGCTTTATGAAATTCCCTGGCGTACCGGAAAATGAAGAAGAAAGACTGAAATCGCTGTATCTGGCGGACCTGCTCGATACCCGTGATGATGAGCGTTTCGAACGTCTCACCCGGCTGGCTAAAAAAATTTTTCAGGTGCCGGTGGTACTTATCAGCCTGCTCGACCGGGAACGGCAGTGGCTGCTCGCCTGTCAGGGGCTGGGGATTCGCCAGACCCGGCGCGATATCTCTTTTTGCGCCCACGCCATCTTGCAGGACGGCGCCTTCATCGTTAACGATGCGGTCAATGACGATCGTTTTTATGATAATCCGCTGGTGACGGGCGAACCCTATATCCGCTTCTATGCGGGCTATCCTGTCCATCTGCCCGATGGCGCCGTGGCCGGTACGCTATGCCTGATTCATACCACGGCGCGCGAGTTTAACGATGAAGAGATCGCCGTCCTCAAGGATCTGGCGTATATCGTCGAGGATGAGTTCCAGGTGATTGGCATGGCGATGACCGACAGTCTGACCGGCATCGCTAACCGGCGCGGCTTTTACCGCATCGGCGATAAACGTTTCCGTACCCTTACCAGCAATGCAACGCCGTTTAGCCTGGTTTTTTTTGATCTCGATAAATTCAAACCCATTAACGATCTGTGGGGGCATGCGGAAGGTGACGAGGTGCTAAAAACCTTCGCGGCGTTTCTGGCGCAACATCTGCTGCCAGGCGAGGTGGTCGGCCGTTTAGGCGGCGATGAGTTCGCCGCCATCATTACCCGCAACGGGCGTGCCGACACATTCTTGCAAAAGCTGCGTGAGAGTGTCGATCATTACAACCAGACGTCAGGAAAACCCTATAACATTAATTACTCTTACGGCGAGCTACAGAGCGATGTCAGCCGTTATCCGATGCTCGGGGATATGCTAAAACAAAGCGATGAAGTGATGTATTCGCGCAAGCGTAGGAAAACCTTATAAACGCGATTATTCCGCCAGAGGATATTTTTTAAAAGCGGCTAAACCCTCACATGCTTCGGCTAAACCATGTATATGTTTAAAATCGTGGGGCGGGATCGTCGTTGGGATCATGGCCTGAATAAATGACCAGACGACAGTACTGGTTATCATGACCTGATCCAGCTGTTGGGCGGTAGTGCGGCCGGCCAATCTTGCATCCCATTCATGACAAGCTGCCAGCAGTTGCTGTGTTACACGCTCAATCCATGGCTGATGCTGTTTTTCCGCCGGACGGAGACGATGTTCATAAATATTTTGTACCGCCTTTTCGCTGGCAGCGAGAATAAACCCCAACAGTTGCAGATCCTCCGCTAACCGATGCGGATTGTTCGCTAACAGTTTACGCCTGGGTTCGGCCTGCATTTCGAAATATTGTAGAATCAGTGTCGAGTCCATTAATAACAAACCGTTATCCAGTACCGCCGTTGGCGCTTTAACAACCGGGTTAATTTGTGAAAACGCATCAAAGGTGCTGAATACTGATAAAGGAACGCTCACAAATTGTATGCCGTATAGTTCCAGCGAGATTGCAACACGCCTAACGTAAGGCGAATCCATCATACCAATAAGTTTCATCGTCATTTTTTTATTCCAGATTAACATCATTCTATTATCGGGAAATCATGTGTTCAGGCGCTGCCGATAAGCAGACCACCGCAGATTAGCGTAAACCGATAGCGACGAATATCATGGTTTTCTTATACAGAGCGTAAGTATTTCTGACATTAGCCGGCAAGGTGCAGAGAACAATAGATGTCGAATTATCCACCCATTGCAAGTTTACGCAGTTTCGAGGCCGTCGCGCGTCTTGGCAGCGTGACGCTAGCGGCGAAGGAACTGAATGTGACACATTCGGCGATTAGCCAACAAATCAAAATCCTCGAGGAGCTCGTTGGGGTAAAACTCTTTATCCGCCAGGGGCGTGGCGTACAAATCAATGAAGAAGGGCGGCTGTACGCGCTGCAAATTCGCGAGGCTCTGCAGCACATCGCAGAGGCGACAAAGCTGGTACAGATTAAACCTCGGACGTTGGAACTTACGTTGTCAACACTACCTTCATTTGGCTGTCACTGGCTATTGCCGCGGCTAATGAGATTCCGCGAGAAATATCCTCATATCTTATTGCGGCTTCAGGCCAGCTTGTCGGTGAGCGATCTGGAACAGGAAGGGATTGATATTGCTATCCGTATGGGGCGTGGTGAATGGGAAGGGGTTAAAAGTCATTTTCTCTTTGCGGATGAATTAATGGTAGTCGCCGCGCCAAATTATAACGGCGGCAAGCTGCCAGCGACGCCGGAGGAGGTGGCTGCGAGCAACATTATTTTTTCGATGGAATCATGGAAAAGCTGGTGCCTGAACGCTGGGCTGGAGAAAGAGATCGAGCCTGGCGGACTACGGGTTAATGATTCAAATCTGGTTCTTGATGCGGTACGGCTGGGCGAAGGTATCGCTCTGGAGCGTAGATCTCTGGTTCAGGGGGCGCTGGATAGAGGAGAGTTGGTGCAGTTAACGGCAATTACTGCGCCTT
Organism: Klebsiella sp. CN_Kp088; assembly: GCF_040064335.1. NCBI lineage: Bacteria > Pseudomonadati > Pseudomonadota > Gammaproteobacteria > Enterobacterales > Enterobacteriaceae > Klebsiella > Klebsiella sp. CN_Kp088. Next base: position 179,383 of record NZ_JBEAIQ010000001.1, read on the forward strand.
ATCCCTGGCACTACTGGTTGGCGGTCTCTCCGTTGGCGGAGGAAAAGGAGGAGGCAGCGCTGTTTATCGGCTGGCTTTTTGACGAAATCACTATCTGGCAGCAACAACGGCAATAACGGGCTTTAAAAACAGAACGCCCCCTGGTGCAACAGCAGCAGGGGGCGCTTACGGGTGGGGATTATCGTCGTTCATCAGTCATCCCATTTGTGGCTTAGATACGCGGCCAGAAAACCAAAGAACAGGATTGTTCCCAGTACGGCCATAAAAACATGCATGTTTCCCAGCATGGTCTACCTCCATCATATTTATGCGCTAATGTTGTCCTCATTGAACAGGGTTTACGGTTGTTGAATAGATAATATCCTGGTCAATCTAAACAAACGATTAACCAGAATGGCGTTAGGGTATATGAAATAAATTAACGCATCAGATGGCGCGTTCAAGCACAAATAAATACGCTTCGCGCGACCAGAACAGTGCGCTGCGGCGGCGTTCGACCGCCATGGTTTTGACTTCCCAGCCCTGCTGCGTGTACTCAGTGAGGAACCGGCTCATTTTATCGGGATCGGCTTTCGCTTCGCCAAAAAACATACTGCCCAGCAGCCCCTCTTTATAGATAACGACGCGACACTCTTTTTTCATCAGCTTAATCCTTGCAGGTGTAAATCAACGACGCGAATAATTGTCGCTGGCCATCTTAATATTATCACTGACGGGGGGAAAACTTTTTTCGATATTGCAGCGGGCTCACGGCGAAATGCTGGCGAAAGTGATGACGTAGCGTACTGGCATTAGCGAAACCGCAGATTTCGGCGATTCTGTCGATGCTGAGGCGGCTGTCGGTGAGCTGCTGGCGGGCGCGAAGCAACCGCTCATCGAGCAGCCAGCGGGCCGGTGATTTGCCGGTCGCCTGTTGAAAACGGCGCAAGAAAGTGCGCGGGCTCATATCCATCCGTTGCGCCAGCGAGGCGAGGGTATGGCTCTCAGCGAGATGCTGATGCAGGTAATCAAACAGCTGGCCGAGGCGCTGGCTTTCACGCGCTGTAGCCACCGGGCGAATCACCTGCTGCGCCTGCCCACCGTCGCGGTGCGGCGACACCACCAGCCGCCGTGCGACGATATTCGCCGCTTCATGGCCGAAATCTTCGCGCACCAGATGCAGACAGAGATCGATGCCCGCGGCGCTGCCGGCGGAGGTCATCAGCCGCGCATCGCCAACGTACAGCACGTCTTCCACCACCTCAATCAACGGAAAACGCTGCTGCAGCCGGGCAGTATAACGCCAATGGGTGGTGGCCTGCCGCCCATTGAGCAATCCGGCGGCGGCGAGCACAAACACCCCGGAACAGATAGAAACGATTCTGCAGCCGCGCGCGTACGCAGCCGCCAGCGCCTGGCACAACGCTTGAGGAACATCGCTTTCTATACCACGCCAGCCGGGCACCACGATGGTGTCCGCTTCATCAAGCAGCGCCAGCCCGCCATCGCTGACGATACGGATACCGCCGGTGGCGCGAAGCTCGCCATCATCGACGGCGGCGACCGCGAACCGATACCAGCTTTCCCCCATTTCCGGGCGCGGGAGGCCAAAAATCTCCACCGCCACGCCGAATTCAAAGGTACACAGGCCGTCATAGGCCAGAACGACGACTTTTGGTGGTGACAGTGTCACATTGCGGGTTGTCAGGATTTCAGCGTTTTCTGTCATCAATGGGGGCGGTGGTCCGGGTACGGTGGTGGTTAAAGTAGTGTTACCACAGACAAGGAGAATACGCCATGAGTGTTGTAAGCCAATTTACACCAGCCGCCCCGGTCGATGCCGCTGCCTGGTTTGCCCATAAATTGAGTTTCGAAACCGACTGCGCGGATGTCCATCACGCCATGCAGCACGGCGAACAGGACTTTGTGCTACTGCACGTGATTGGCAGTCATGATGTGTTTGCCCGTCGCCACCTGCCTGGCGCGCTGCATCTGCCGCATCGCGAGATCAATGCCGCGCGAATGGCGCAGTGGCCCTCGGAAACGCTGTTTGTTGTCTATTGCGCCGGGCCGCACTGCAACGGCGCGGATATTGCCGCCTTAAAGCTGGCGCAGCTTGGCAGACCGGTAAAAATGATGCTCGGCGGCCTGACCGGTTGGGCGGATGAGGGGTTCGCATTTAGCCTCAGCGAAGCCAGCAACATGAAATAAATTCAACAGCCATGAATTTTTCTCGTTTGCCGATGCTCTCTCCGCATGACAGTATCTGGACATATAGACATCCAGAAGTCTAAAAATTCAAATAATGAATTATCACGGCGGGCAACTACCTGCCTGCCGTTAAGGAGAGAACATGCAACGTCACCAGGCCCCGTTCCGTGCAGATATTGTCGGCAGTTTTTTACGTCCTGACGCTATTAAGCAGGCGCGCCTGCAGCTGGCGCAAGGCAATATTGATGCCGGCCATCTGCGTGAAATTGAGAATGAAGCCATCCGCCAACTGGTTCAGCAGCAGTGCGATTGCGGCCTGCACGTGGTGACCGACGGTGAGTTCCGGCGCGCGTGGTGGCACTTCGACTTCTTCGACGGTCTGGAAGGCGTGGAACGTTACGATTCAGAGAAAGGTATTCAGTTCAACGGCGTACAGACCAAAGCGCACGGCGTGCGCGTGACCGGTAAACTGGGCTTCGGCAACCATCCAATGCTGGAAGATTTCCGCTTTTTGAAAAGCGTCAGCGGCAATGCGCAGCCGAAAATGACCATCCCCAGCCCCAGCGTGCTGCACTTCCGCGGCGGGCGAAAAGATATCGATAGCACGGTATACCCGGACCTGGCCGAATACTTTGACGATTTAGCAACCACCTGGCGTGACGCGATCCGCGCTTTCTATGACGCTGGCTGCCGTTATCTGCAACTCGATGACACCGTCTGGGCCTATTTATGTTCAGACGAACAACGCCAGCAGGTACGCGAACGTGGTGACGATCCGGACGAACTGGCGCGTACCTATGCCCGGGTGCTGAATAAAGCGCTGGAAGGGAAACCGCAGGATCTGACCGTTGGTCTGCACGTCTGTCGCGGTAACTTCCGTTCGACCTGGATTTCAGAAGGCGGCTACGAGCCCGTGGCGGAAATTCTCTTCGGCGGCGTCAACATCGATGCGTTCTTCCTCGAATATGATAATGACCGTTCCGGTGATTTTGCCCCGCTGCGCTTTATCCGACCAGGCCATCAGCAGGTGGTACTGGGGCTGATTACCACCAAGAATGGTGAACTGGAAAACCCGGAAGGCGTGAAGGCGCGCCTGCAGGAGGCGGCGCAGTATGTGCCGCTGGAGCAGATTTGCCTGAGCCCGCAGTGCGGCTTTGCCTCCACCGAAGAGGGCAATTCGTTAAGCGAAGCCCAGCAGTGGGATAAAGTGCGGCTGGTCACAGGGATCGCCGCCCAGGTCTGGTAAGGAGATAGCCCGCATTAAGCGGGCTTTTTCTATTTGCGCAGCAGGCGCTGTAGGCGTGCCTGTCGCCAGTGGCGGATCCACCCGGCAAAGACAAACAGACGTAATCCCCGTAGTAGCAATAATGCACCCCAGACGATCGCCACCCACACTGACCAGTAGACATCCGGTTGGGTGAAATAATTAATCACCAGCAACAAAACGCAAACCGTTACCGCCACGCTTAGCGAGCGGAAAAAACGGCTCTCCTGATGCAGACGGCTTTTCGCTTCTTCGATCCGTAAATCTAGCGACGCTTCGTGACCGACAGGCGCATCGTCGCTGAGTTCGGCCACATTTATCTCAAACACTGCCGCCAGAGCGCTCAGGGTTTCTAACCCCGGGCGATCGCCGTTTTCGATCCTCTGGATAGTGCGAACGCTGACGCCAGCCAGTTCGGCAAGCTGTTCCTGGGACCAGGCGCGCTGCAGACGTAATTGTTTGACGCGGGTACTGCTGTTCATGATGTTAATCTCCGGATGGGAACCTGAGACCAGTGTGGTTTTTTAGCCTGCCGGGCGCCACGACAGGCACCCGACAGACAGACGACAGCAACCCGACAGCCGCATGACGCGCGGTTTACGCCTGTACGGTTTGCCACGGACGCACGTTCATGCCGCGGAAAATCATCAGCCAGGCGGCGACTATCGCCAGCATTAAAATGAAGAATAGCGACCAGTGCGGCAGATGGGTGAGGATTATCCCGGTTAGCATCGGATTGAACGCCGCGCCTAACCAGCCTAACGACTGGGCGGAAAAGTAGCTGGCTTTCATACCGGGTGGGGCAATCTGATCGATCAGCATATATTCGCCCGGCGCATAAATAATTTCGCCAAGGGTAAAGATGGCGGCGGAAATGCCCCACATCAGCAGATTATTACCGGAGAGGATAAACCCGCCGAGACCCAACACATAGCACAGGGTGCCGAAGGTCATTAGCGGGCGGATGTTTCGCGCCGAAAGCCGTCGCCCGACGGCATATTGCAACGCGACGACCACCGCGGCGTTGACCGGCAGCACTACCGCGACCACTTTTTCCGCGAAGTCGCTGGTGCCTGCGGCCAGCACATACTGCGAAATGCAGGAGGCGAAAGAGCCGCCGACAAATGACGCCAGCAAGCCGGAAAAGGTAAACCACAGCAAGGCGCGGTCGCGCAAAAGCACCGACGGCGTCCACTGCGGCGTGATGCCTTCCGCACTGGCGGCAGAGGTGCGCTCGACGAAGAGCTGAATAAACACCAGCGGGAAGGCGGCGCACAGCGCAGCCAGCCAGAAAGGCAGGTTAATACTCTGCATTACCAGCAGGGTGCCGATTGGCGGCCCAACGGTCCAGCCGATATTGAGGAAGGTATAGTTGAGCGAAAAGATGCGCGCTTTTTTCTCCGGCGTCAGCACGTCGGCAAACCAGGCTTTCAGTACCGTGGAGAAAACCGAATAGGCGCAGTTGATCAATGAGAAAAAGAACACCACCAGCGCCACGCTATTGACCGCGGGGATGGCGATAAAGCCCACGATAAACGCCACGATGGCGATCAGCATATAGCGTTTTTTGTCGAACTTATCGGCAAGAATACCGAAGCCCATGCTGAAGATAACGCCGACGACCAGCGCGACGGAGAGCGCATAGCCAATGACATCGACTTCCAGCTGGAACCGACGGGTGAGATAAATCGTCATAAAAGGAAGCGTTGCGCCGCGGCCGATGGTTAACAGCAACGACGACGCCAACAGCGCTACCGTTGAGCGCCTGATGGTGGTTGTCATTTTTTCCTTGCCCGATGAAGTGTTTTATTTTTGTTGTGCCCGATCACAAATAGCATGCTAACTGAGCCTTGTATAGCGGGCTCCGTGTCGGAAAGTGCCTTCAGCACCTGCTAAAAATAATGATCTGTTCGAGCGGCGGGAATTTGGTTACTTTGACGGTGGTCATCGTTGACCAGGAAGACAGGGGCTTCGTATGACGCGCAGAGATGGACTGCTGGCAATGCTGGTAGTGGTGGTGTGGGGGCTTAATTTTGTGGTGATTAAGCTCGGGTTACACAATATGCCGCCGCTGATGCTGGCGGGGTTACGTTTTTTGCTGGTGGCGTTTCCGGCGCTGCTGTTCGTTGCGCGACCCAAAATACCGCTGCGTCTGCTGCTGGGCTACGGCCTGAGCATCAGTTTCGGCCAGTTCGCCTTTTTATTCTGCGCGATCAACCTCGGTATGCCGGCCGGGCTGGCTTCTCTGGTGCTGCAGGCGCAGGCCTTTTTCACAATCGTGCTGGGCGCTTTTGTCTTTGGCGAGCGGTTACAGGGAAAGCAGGTCGCCGGTATCGCGCTGGCGATTTTTGGCGTATTGGTACTGGTTGAGGCCAGCCTCGGTGGCCAGCACGTGCCGCTGGTCGGTTTTATGCTGACTCTGGCGGCGGCGTTTAGCTGGGCCTGCGGTAACATTTTCAACAAGAAGATTATGTCTCAGCAGCACAAGCCGCCGATTATGTCGCTGGTGGTGTGGAGCGCGTTGATTCCGGTTTTACCGTTTATGCTGGCGTCGTGTATTGTTGATGGGCCGCAGGCGATGGCGGAAAGCCTGGTGAATATCGACGCCACGACCGTGCTATCGCTCATGTATCTGGCGTTTGTCGCCACTATTGTTGGTTACGGTATCTGGGGAGCGCTGCTGGGACGTTATGAAACCTGGCGGGTGGCGCCGTTGTCGCTGTTGGTGCCGGTGGTCGGGATGGCCAGCGCGGCTCTGCTACTCGGTGAACGGCTCAATGGCCTGCAGCTGTTGGGGGCGGCGCTGATTATGGGCGGGCTCTACATTAACGTGTTTGGTCTGCGGCTGGTGCGCCCGGGCGCGGCGCGGGATAAAAAAGCCCCGCGTTAGCGGGGCCCAGGAGATATCAGAACAAGTGGAGCATTAGTTGTAATACGGTACGCCCAGCTCATCCGATTTATCATTGCCGGCAGCCATGTGATTAAAATCAAACGGCGAGTCGTTATGTTCCGAAGGAATAATCATCGCATCCCGGTTATTGTGGCGAACCGGAGTGGTGGTTTGCTCCGCGTAACTCTGGCTTGCAGCCAGCGCCATTAGCACGATGGCGGCGGTAGCGAATAATTTCATGATTTCCTCGATACGTCTTTATGCAGGCGATTAACAACAATAATTATTTAGTGGCATCAGGTAGCGGGATTCTCCCGGAACGTTGGTGATGCGATATTTGTGCGGCGGAACATCGAAGTAGTTTTTAAACGTTCGCGTCAGCGTCTGTTGCGATTCAAAACCGTAACGTTCAGCCAGATACAAAATTGGCTCGTTGCTCTGCTTGAGTTTTTGCGCAATCTCCGTCAGCTTACGACTGCGGATGTACTGGCCCAGCGAGTGGCCGGTCTCTTTCTTGAACATTCTTTGCAGGTGCCATTTGGAGTAACCTGAGCGCTCCGAAACTTTCTCCAGCGACAATGGAGATTCCAGGTTCTCTTCGATCCACGACAAAATACTATGGATAGTGATGGCGTCGTTATTGCGTCTGGACATCATCTTACCTCTTCTTATTACGGCAGGACTTTCTTGAGCAGTTGCTCAAGCATGACCACTTCGTCTGCCGTTAGATTTTTTGTTAGTTCCTGGTGCAATTTTTGACCCACAACCTGATGACAGTGCTCACAAAGGGCTGCGCCTTCTGGAGTCAGTTGCACCAGAATGCCGCGCTTGTCATTGGGGTTGGGCAACCGTTCTATCCAGCCTTTGCAGACGAGTCTGTCGAGCATGCGCGTCATTGCGCCTGGATCGACCGACAGAACGGTCTTCAGCTCAACGGGTGTCGTACATACCTCGCAGCGAATGGAACAGAGCACCCGAAATTGGGTAGCGGTGATATCCATGGGTGAAAGGTAGTCGTTGAGCAGTCGATCTTTTTTCTGGTTAACCATCTGGATCAATCGGCCGAGAGGGATCATCTCGTTGAACAGATTGTTGGTGTTTTCCATGATAGTTGCCCAGGCAATTATTTAGTTGCGATGGATATTATTGCCGTGGCAATCATAAGTCAACATTATGAATTCGCCGATGCCACGATTTGCTAAAGAACGATAATTTGATGGTGGTCACTTTTTTCCATTTTACTAACGCTTGTTATTTTTTATAAGCGTGATTTTTTCATGGGGTGTGGCATCTGCGCTGCTGCTGTCGATATACTCACGGGGTGAAACTGTACTGAAAAAATGATACTTAACGGGATGTTGACTCACTATGCTGGAACTCTTTAAAGCAATAGGGATCGGTCTGGCGGTGATTTTACCGCTGGCGAACCCGCTCACCACCGTGGCGCTGTTCCTCGGCCTGGCGGGCAATATGAACAACGCCGAGCGTAACCGGCAATCGTTGATGGCATCGGTGTATGTCTTCGCGATCCTGATGGTGGCGTGGTATGCCGGCCAGGTGGTCATGAATACCTTCGGTATTTCCATTCCCGGTCTGCGTATCGCCGGCGGGCTGATCGTGGCTTTTATCGGTTTTCGTATGCTGTTTCCGCAACAGAAAGCCCATGATTCGATGGAAGCGAAGATCAAATCGGAAGAACTGCAGGATGAACCCACGGCGAATATCGCCTTCGTGCCGTTGGCGATGCCCAGCACCGCCGGGCCGGGCACCATTGCGATGATTATCAGCTCCGCCTCGACGGTGAAGCACGGCGTCGATTTCCCTGATTGGGTAGTATTGGCGGCGCCGCCGATTATCTTCGCGCTGGTGGGGATCATTCTGTGGGGCTGCCTGCGAAGTTCCGGGGCAATCATGCGGCTGGTGGGGAAAGGCGGCATAGAAGCGATTTCCCGCCTGATGGGTTTCCTGCTGGTCTGTATGGGGGTTCAGTTCATCATTAACGGCGTGCTGGAGATTATCACCAACTATCACGCCTGATCGCGATAACTTTCTGAAAGGCCCGGCGACGTGTCTGTTTCGGGCCTTTTGGGGATAGGATGTCGGCGCCGCGGGCGGCATTGACCGCCCGCGTCGTTATCATGAGTGATGCGCTTGCTGTTCATCAAGCGGCGTTGGCCAGCGGCGAAAAATCATCACTGCCCAGACCAGCGCCACCAGTGCCGGCACTGCGCCAACGTAGCCTATCGCCGACATCGACAGCTGCGTACTCACCTGACTGCCGACCAGCGCGCCGGCGCCAATACCAATATTGAAAATACCCGAAAACAGCGACATCGCGACATCGGTAGCATCCGAAGCCAGTGCCAGCACTTTCACCTGCATGCCGAGGCCGATGACCATTATCGCGATCCCCCAGAACACGCTGAGCAGCATCAGCTGGTTGGCGTTCCTTGAGGCGGGTAGCAGCAACAGCAGGCATATCAGCAGCAGGCCGATAGCGGTGGTAATCAGCCCGGAAGCATGTTGATTGCCCAGCTTGCCGAAGACAATACTGCCGATAATACCTGCGCCGCCGAGCACTAACAGCAGTAGGGTGGCGAAGTTACCGCTAAGGCCAGCGACGGTTTGAACGAAGGGTTCAATATAGCTGTATGCCGTGTAGTGGGCGGTCACCACGATAACCGTCAGCAGATAAATGCCGAGCAGCGCCGGGCGGCGGAACAGCACCGGCAGGCTCTTCAGCGAACCGGAATGTTCGCTTGGCAGCGCCGGCAATAGTTTAGCCAGGCACACCAGCGTCGCTAAAGCGCCAAGACCAATGGCCAGGAAGGTGGTGCGCCAGCCGAAATATTGCCCGACGATACGGCCAATAGGAATGCCGAACACCATGGCCAGCGCGGTACCGGTGGCGATAAGACTTAGCGCCTGTGCGCGCTTGCCGGGAGGGGCCATACGAATAGCCAGCGCGGAGGTGATCGACCAGAACACCGCATGGGCGAACGCAATGCCAATTCGACTCACCACCAGCACCGTGAAGTTCCACGCGAAAAATGACAATACGTGGCTGGCGATAAATAAGACGAACAGGCCAATGAGCAGGCGACGGCGCTCCATCTGGCTGGTCAGCAGCATGAATGGCAGCGACATCAATGCCACTACCCAGGCATAAATGGTCAGCATGATCCCGACCTGGGCCGTTTCCATGCCGAAGCTGTCGGCGATATCAGACAGCAAACCGACCGGCGCAAATTCCGTGGTATTAAAGATAAAGGCGGCAATTGCCAGCGTGACGACCCGCAGCCACGCGACTCTGCGTGAGACCGTATTTGTAAGCATAAATTCCGGGCTGGTAGTAATGAGAAGAAGAGAAGGCGATCTTAAAACGAATGCTGCTGAAAATACAATCACTTTGTGATCTGTATCTCATTTTATGCTGACACCTGTGCCTGCTAACAACTTAATTTTTCAGCTAATAGTGTGCACCCGCGCTTTCTGTGTCATGTTGATAGACAATAAAAAAGGGGAGCACGATGAAAGAAATTAGTTTTTACCTGGTCGATGCCTTCAGCGATCGCAATTTTGGCGGCAACGCCGCGGCGGTGTGCCCGCTCAGCGAATGGCTGCCTGATGAAACGCTTTTAAAAATGGCGCAGCAGCATAATCAATCCGAAACGGCGTTTTTTGTTCGTACCGACAGCGGCTATGAGCTGCGCTGGTTCACTACCCTTGATGAGATTAATCTCTGCGGTCACGCCACCCTCGCAGCATCGCACGTGATTTTTGAATATCTCGATCACCCTTCGGCAACCATCGTATTCAGCACCCGTTTTGTCGGTGAACTGCGGGTGACGCGCAGCGGCGATTGGCTGACGCTGGATTTCCCCGCCTGGCAAACGACACCGGTGCGCGACGTGCCGACGGCACTGTTCGCCGGGTTGGGTATCGATGATGCGCTGGAGGTGCGGGAAGGGCGTGATTACCTGGTGGTGCTACGCTACCGGGCGCAGGTTGAAGCGGTACGTCCGAATATGGCGCTGCTGGAGGCGCTGGATAAGCGGATTTGCATCAGCGCCGCCGACGAGGAGTACGATTTTGTCAGCCGATTTTTCTGTCCCGGTGATGGGGTGCCGGAGGATCCGGTAACCGGTTCAACCCACAGTATGCTGATCCCCTACTGGGGAGCGAAGCTCAATAAAACCGACCTGCTGGCGCGCCAGGTGTCGGCGCGCAGCGGCGAGCTGCGCTGCCAGTGGCGCGATGACCGCGTATTGATTAGCGGCCAGGCGACCACCTATCTGCGCGGCACGGTCTATTTGCGCGAAAGTTAACGATAGTTTCCCCGGCTGACGCAGCGCTTAGCCGGGCAATCCTAACTAAGCGAGGCGCCGCCGCACATTACCAGCTCTTGTCCGGTCATGGCCGCGGCCTCTTCGCTAAGAAGCCAGCTCACCAGCGACACCACTTCCTGTGGCTTAATCAATCTACCGAGCGGCGGCGTCTTCGGCGGCGAACTCTCCCGCCCTGGCTGGCGCAGCATTGGCGTATCGGTGGCGCCGGGGGCGACCACGTTAACGGTAATGCCCGCCGCGGCAAGTTCCGCCGCCCAGCTTCTCGCCAGCGCCACCAGCGCCGCTTTGGTTGCCGTATACTGAGAACGGCCTGCCGCTCCGCGAGAGGTTCGGCTACCCAAAAGGATAATCCGACCGCCGCGGCTCATAACGGGCGCAAAGCGGTTGGCTAAGGTCTGCGCTGCATCCACATGCAGACGCCATAACGTCTCGCCACGCAGTGCGTCAAGTTCTCCTAGCGGCGCCGCCGCCATCATACCGGCGGCATGGATTATCGCCTGCGGCGTCGGTACCGACGACAGAGCATCAACCAGTGCCTGGCGGTCGCTCAAATCGACTGCCAGATGCCTGAAGGCTTCATGAGCGAACGGCGGCGCGGAGCGGCTTAGCCCGAGCACCTGCCAGCCCTCCGCCAGCAGTTGCCCCACAATCGCCGCGCCGATCCCCGAACTGGCGCCTGTGACCAGTGCCTGCTTCATGGCGCCTCCAGCATGCTGCGCGGTACTTTAAACACCGCTTTCCTCACCGGGGCGGGTGTTGCAAAGGCGCATAGCGCCTGGTGTGGTTCGCCGGGCAGAAAGACCGCGAAGTCGCCGGCATGCAAATGCAGCGTGACGCTTTGCGGCGTCTGCTGGCTGATAAAGAGATCTGGTTTGCGTTGTTCATCGTCGGGTTGGCCGCTGTACAGCGTACCGGTATGAATAGTCTCCTTTCCGCTTAAAATGACCTGAATATCGGCCCACTGGTGGTGGTATTCGGTATGTCGCTGTTCTGCCGCCTGGGTTTGCGCGGTGCCGATGGTGCAGTACCAGTCGCTATCAGCAGGCTGAAAGCGACCATCTTCACGGGCTGTCAGGGCGGCAAGAGAACATTCAGGACGGCTGAGGATTTGCCGTAACGCCAGTGGCAACCCCGCCTGAGGCAGGGCGTTCAGATTACCGATGATCATGCGATTTCTCCTTTCACCCACTGCGGCGATACGCGGATATACTTGATGGCCTGTCGGTACCAGGTATAGGCAATGTGTAAATTACCGTCTTCACCCTGTTTAATACTGGGGTAGGAGAATTCGCGGTTCAGTTTTTGTTCGGAATTGTTGGTCATACAGTAGCCGTCGCCCTCATCAAGGTTGCGCATCCATGGCCAGCTTTTACCGCCGTCAGCGGAAATCGCCACGGTCATTGGCGCACGCGGTGCGCCCCAGAAGGCGGTTTTGCCAGTGCGTTCAGGCTCTTTACGACCGTCATCATCTTCTATTTCATCGTATAACGATGCCCGACGCTCGCTGGCGCCTGCTGCGCTCATGTTGTTGAACACCAGTGCCAGATCGCCGTTGCTCAACGTGGTAACCTGAATGGACGAGTTATTGTTTGGCAGCGTGGTGGGGATCGGCGCTGACCAGCTTTCGCCAAAATCTGTCGACCGGCTGTACCAGATATGATCGGCCCAGCGGCTGCGGAAGAAGGCGACCAGCGAGCCATCGGCCAGCGGGGTGATATTCATATGCACGCAGCCGAGGCTCTGCGGTACCGCCACGTCGCGCCAGCTCTTGCCGCCATCGGCTGAGATTTTTACCGCACTCACATCATCGTTACCGACCCATTTCTCCCCCGGACGGGTACGACAATAGAAAACCGGCAGCAACCAGTTGCCGTTGGGCATCACGCTGATGGGTTGCCGAATAAAGGTGCCGGGTTCATCGAGCAGGGTGGCGATTGCGCCCCAGTGCTTTCCTCCATCGCGCGACTGGCGATAACGCACAATAGCGGTGTCCTGATTGCCGGCGTGCTGCGCGGTCCATAACAGCCACAGCACGCCATCTGGAGCCTGAAACAGCACCGGGTTCTGTTCCGAACGCTGCGGATCGTCGGATAACTTTACTGCTTCGCTCCACGTTGTGGCGCCCGGCGCTAAACGCGCCCCCCAGACTGAAATATCCGCTTTTCCTTCCTGTGAACCCCCGAACCATACGCACAGCAGCGTGCCATCGGGCAGCGGCAAAAGATTGGCGGCATGGTTTTGCGGGCAGCCGGAGGGCAACATTGCCCATGCCAGATGAGGATCCTGTTGGTGTTGGCGAATTACGCCGTCAAAAGTTGGGGTGGTGGTCATTTTTACACTCCACGTTGTTCAATGGGGGCCGGGGATGATTGTTGCGCTTTATTGGGGATCAGGCGGTCGATCACCATAATCAGGGCCGGGGTAATCAGCGCGATGTACATGTTATTGATGCCGAACGGATCGCCTAGCAAATACCACGCCGAAGTCACCACGCAGGCGCCGATAAGGCCAGCGTTCGCGCCGCGGGCGCTCTTAAAGAACGGCGCATAGAAGGCGATGACCGCGACGACGGTGATAGAGAGCCTGATGGCGCGGGTAAAGAAGGAGAGCTTCAGCACTTCCGGTACCAGCAGCACAAAAATAAGCGGCAGAAAACCGATGATCAGCGAGGCCCAACGGGTGGCTTTAAACTCCTGCTCCGGCGTTGGATTGCGCCACGGCACGTAAAAATCTTTTACCACCAGCGAGGCAATCGCCAGGGCAACGGTACTGACGCTAACGAAAATTGAAGCTACAAGTGACGTTGTCACTAACCCGGCAAGCCACGGGTTCATATCTTGCAGGAACACCGGCAGGGCGTACAGGCTATTGATTTCCGGGTGTAAAAACTTCGCCGCCACGCCGATAATGGCGATCGCGAAGGCGATAGGCAGGCAGAAGAAAAAGGCAATCCAGGTAGAGCGTTTCGCCGATTTTACGTTTTTTGTCGAGCTGATAGCCTGAATGACAAACTGGGTACAGAAGATGGAGCCGATGGTGCCGATAAGCCAGGCGCAGATCGTGCCGGCGCCAAAATTGCCATCCCAGGTCCAGTAGTAATCAGGCATCTTCTCAATCATCGGCGTGAAACCGCCGGTTTTTGCCAGCGCGAAGCCCATAATGATAAGCAGGCCGGCATATTTTAATGCGCTGTGCAGCATGGTGACCCAGGCTACGCCTTTCATACCGCCAAAGGCAAAATAGAAAGTACTGACGATGGCGGTAATAAACGCCGCGAGGGGTAAATTGATCTTTAATACCGTAGAAATGGCCGCCGCGCCGCTGACGTAGTTACCGACGTTCACCAGCAACAGGGCGTAAATCATAATGATGGAAATAATATTCTTGGTGCTGGTGCCGTATTTCTCGGCAATCGCCCCGGAAATAGTAATTTTGCCAGTGTTATAGATGCGCTTAACCAGTATCAGGCCAAATAGTGGAAAGCCAATGGCGGCGCCCAACACCGACCAGGAGGCGGCAATGCCGCTCTCAAAGGCGGCCTGTGCGGTTCCGATAGTGGACTTGGCGCCGATATATTCCGACATCAGCAGGATACCGACAATAAAGGCCGGCATCGCGCGCGAGCCCTCCATAAAATCCCCGGAGTTTTTACTTCTAATACGGAACGTCAGCCAGGTGGTAAATAAGATATAGGCGATGACAATGCCAACAATAATAAAGGTATCTTCAGTGGTAAAATGATTCATCTTAGCCTCTCTTTGGGCGTACGAATCCTGGGCACGCAGGTGCCCGGTCTATTTTGTTGAAGAAGCGCAGCGCTTAATTAAGATACTGCGCGATGATTCCACGTATTTGCTGCAGTTGAGATGCGCTAAACTGCACCGCGTAGCGGCTATCGCCGACCTCATGGCCCATCAGCTGCAATGCTTTTTTCACCGCGGCGGGGGAAAAGGCGACTTTGTAGAGATCGGTACGCAGGCCGGTGACGTTTTCCTGCGCCAGCCTGGAGGCTTCAATATCGCCTGCCTGGAAGGTTGACCAAATCGCGTTAATCTCCCGTGGCGCAACGTTAGCCAATCCGGAAATGCAGGCTGAACAACCGTCAACGAAACCCTGATGAATCAGCGAATCCGGCCCGTTCAGAACATTAAAACCGTCGATATCCTTCACCGCATCAAGAAAGCCCTTAAGACTCTCATAACTACCGGCGCTATCTTTGATGCCAATGATGTTGCCATGCGCAGCCAGCTGACGTGCGGTTTGCGGTTCAATGGTGTTACCGGTGCGCGCCGGGATGTTATACAGAAATACCGGTACGCTCAGCGCATCGGCGATCGCCGTGTAGTGGCTTACCAGCTCATCTTGTTTTAGCGGCACGAACCACGGGGTGATGACGGACACCGCGTCGACGCCTGACTTTGCTATCTGCTGGCCAAGACGAATGGTTTCCCGCGTCGACACTTCGCCAATATGCGCCACCACCGGCGCGCGTCCGGCAACCGCCTCGACGCAGGTTTCGGCAACAGCTATTTTTTCCGCTTCATTGAGGACGAAAAACTCGCCGTTGGTTCCGCCGCAAAAAATGCCATTACCGGCGGCCAGCTGTCGTTCTACCTGTTGGCGCAGCGCCGTCAAAGTAAGTTCACCGCTGGCGGTAAAGGGGGTAACAATGGCGGTTAACACGCCGCGAATGGAATGATGCATTTATTTCTCTTCTCCTTGATGAGATGACTGTGGAAAGAGCGTCTGGTAAATCGCCTGGACTTCGTCCTGGTTCACGCTGCATGGGGCATTGTTCATTAATCGTTTTACTTCCAGCGCCGCGGCGCTCAGCGTTTCAATACTCTCTGGTGGTACGCCCAGCGCGGCGAGGTTGTCGGGCAGCGCCAGGCGTTTCACCAGTTGCGCCAGCCAGCGGACCAGCGCATGAGATTTCTCTTCGTTATTCAAGGTCAGATCGGCGTCCGGGATCAGATCCCAGACCTGGGCGAATTTATCCACCGCGTGCGGGCGTACGACCTGCATACAGGGGGCCAACAGAATGGCGTTCGCGACGCCGTGTGGTAAATGCCAGGTGCCGCCAAGCGGGTAGGAGAGCGCATGCACCAGATGCGTACCGGCATGATTGATAGCCACGCCGCCGTAGTACGAGGCCCATAGCATCTCCAGTTTCGCCGTAAGATCCTGCGGGTGGGTCACGGAACGCTCAATATGCCGCACCAGCTTATGCAGGCCGATTAAGGCGGCGTTATCGCTCACCGGGTTAGCGACGGTAGAAGTAAAGCACTCCAGTAGATGACACAGCGCATCGATGCCGGTGGAGGCGGCAATGGCCGCAGGCATGCTGGTGGTCAGTTCCGGCAACAGAGCCACGAAATCCGGCAGCAGTACCGGGGAGATAATCCCCACTTTGGTATTACGCTCGGGAATAGCCAGGATGGCGTTTGGTGTCGCTTCCGAGCCGGTGCCTGCGGTGGCGGGTATCAGCAGCGATGCCAGGCGCAGGCGCGGTTTCTCGCCGTCGATCAGCGCGTTGAGCGCAGGGGAGGCGGGATGAAGTAATACCGAAAGCAGCTTCGCCACGTCGAGGACGCTGCCGCCGCCGATACCGACGACCATCTCCGGTTGCGCTCCCGCGAGTTGGGCAACAATTTGCGCCACGTCATGTTGGCTGGGCTCTGCCGGTACGGAATCCACGATCCTCACATCAACGTTATTCTCGCCCAGCAGATGTTGGATCTGTTTGGTCGCGGCCAACTTACCGACGTTCGCATCGGTGACCAGTAAAATGCGCTTTTTACCTGCCAGCACTGGCTTCAGGGCTGATATGGCGCCCGCGCCGCTGATAATCGTGCTGTTAATCGTCGCCACGTCTCACTCCTCTATTGTTATGATTGAATTCAATCAACATGCTTAGTGTTCACTCATTTCAATGAGCAAAAGTTATAATTTATACGGACGTTTAATAACTTGAGCTTGCTCACATTTAATCAAATATGATTGAATATAATCATTAACGATTCAAATAAGCGATGAAGGAAAGAGAATGAGCTGCGGCGATAACCCTGTTCTGGTGCTGGCAGATGACTTTACCGGGGCCAATGATGCTGGTGTCAGTCTGGCGGAAGCGGGCCTGGCGGTTGAGGTGGCCTTTAACGCCGGCCATCAGTCCACCACCAGGGCGTTGGTCCTCAATAGCGATAGTCGGGCGCTTTCCAGGGCGCAGGCTGCAGAGAAAGTGAACGCAGTACTCCGTGATGCGGCAAATTTCGCCGCCGTCTGGCAGGTGAAGAAAATCGACTCCACCCTGCGCGGCAATCCCGGCGCGGAACTGGAGGCGATGATGCGTGCGCGGAGCTGCTCTGTCGCGGTTGTCGCGCCTGCCTTTCCGGGTGCAGGGCGTATAACCCGCGGGGGGCGCTGCTATGTCCACGGCGTAGCGCTTAATGAAACAGAATTCGCCAGCGACCCCAAAACCCCGGTCACTAGCGCCGATATTGGGCAATTGCTCGCCATGCAGAGCCAACTGCCGTGCCGTTCGCTTGACGTGCGACAGCTGGCAGCCGCCCTTGCGGAAGAGAGCGACCAACCACGAGTGTTGATTATTGATGCCGAAGAAGACGAGCAGCTGGATGAGGTTATCGCCGCGGTAGCCAGTCGCGCGCGGCAAACGCTGCTGGTGGGCTCTGCGGGGATCTGCGAGGCGCTGGCGCGCTATCTGCGCCGGGATGCGGCCGGGCCGTTGCTGGCGGTGGTCGGCTCCATGAGCGAAATAGCACAGGCTCAGGTCGCCGCTTTGGCCGGCCATCCGCGGGTCGAGCGGATCGGGATTGATACCGCCCGCGCCTTTAACGGCGACGCCCTGGCCGATGCCCGGCGAATCGCCGCGGTGCTGGCGGCAAGTCATCATTGCGTGGTTACCACCTGCGCGGACAGCGCTGCCCGGCACGGTATTGAGGCGCAGTGCCGTGAACGCGGGGTGAGCCGCGCGTCGCTGGGAGAACGGATCTGCGCTTATCTCGCGCAGGTCACCCAACTTGCCGTTGAGTTACATGCGCCCGGGGCGCTTTATCTGTCCGGCGGCGATGTCGCTATCGCCGTCGCTCATGCGCTCGGCGCGCAGGGGTTTTATATAACCGGCCGGGTGGCGCAATGCGTGCCGTACGGCCATTTTCTCGGAAGTCGCTGGCCGCGTCCGGTGATGACCAAAGCAGGGGGATTCGGTACGGAGACCACGCTGCGGGATGTCGTGAATTTTATTGAGGAGAAACTGAGTGTCTAACATGATTGCGGTAACGATGGGCGACCCGGCGGGCATTGGTCCGGAAATTATTATTAAATCACTGAGCGAAGGGGAACTGAGCGGTGCGCCGGTAGTGGTCGTGGGCTGCGCGCAGACGCTGCGGCGAATCCTGGCGCTGAACATTACCCCGCGTGCGGAGTTGCGGATTATTGAGCACCCGAGAGAAGCGCTGTTTTCACCCGCGACGATTAACGTGATTGATGAACCGTTAAGCGATCCGCAGGCGTTGCGGCCAGGCGAAGTCCAGGCACAGGCCGGCGATTTGGCGTATCGCTGCATCAAGCGCGCCACCGCGCTGGCGCTGGCTGGCGAAGTCAAAGCTATCGCCACCGCGCCGTTGAATAAAGAGGCGTTACATCTGGCCGGGCACCATTTCCCTGGACACACCGAACTGCTGGCCCATCTGACGCAGACCAAAGATTATGCCATGGTGCTGTACACCGATAAGCTCAAGGTGATCCACGTTACCACCCATATCGCGCTGCGGCGTTTCCTCGATACCCTAAGCCAGTCGCGGGTGGAGACGGTTATCCGGGTTGCCGATGATTTTTTACGCCGCGTGGGGTATTCGCAGCCGCGCATCGCGGTAGCCGGAGTGAACCCGCACGCCGGTGAAAACGGTCTGTTTGGCGATGAAGAAATCCGTATCGTCGCCCCGGCCGTCGCGGCGATGGAGGCGCAGGGTATCCATGTTGTCGGACCGTGCCCGCCGGACACCGTCTTCATGCAGTGTCACGAAGGCATGTACGATATGGTGGTGGCGATGTATCACGATCAGGGGCATATTCCGCTCAAGTTGCTTGGATTTTATGATGGGGTGAATATCACCGCCGGGTTGCCGTTTATCCGCACTTCCGCGGACCACGGCACCGCCTTTGATATTGCCTGGACAGGTAAAGCGAAGTCTGAGAGCATGGCAACCTCCATTGAGCTCGCCATGCAAATCGCACAGGAATAACATGAAGGGATATAATCGGTTAGAGCAGATTATGGACTTCCTGAAAAGCCATAATCTGGTAACGGTCGACCAACTGGTTGCGGTAACTAACGCCTCGCCGGCGACCATCCGTCGCGATCTGATTAAACTCGATCAGGAAGGGGTCATTAGCCGTACCCACGGCGGCGTGACGCTCAACCGATTTATTCCCACACAGCCGACGACGCTGGAAAAAGCGCAGCGTAGCCCTCAGGAGAAATACGCCATCGCCAGGGCGGCGGCGTCGCTTATCAAGGCCGGCGATGCCATTGTGCTGGACGCCGGTACCACCATGATTGAACTGGCGCGACAGATTACGCATCTGCCGCTGCGGGTCATCACCAGCGATCTGCATATCGCGCTGTTTCTGGCTGAATTCAAACAGATTGAGGTGACGATTATCGGCGGGCGCATCGATGACAGCAGCCAGTCGTGTATTGGTGAGCATGGGCGACGCTTGCTGCAGAATGTGTGGCCGGATCTGGCATTCGTCAGCTGTAACGGTTGGGATTTGCAAAAGGGCATTACCGCGCCGACGGAAGAGAAGGCGGCGCTGAAGCGCGATCTGATCGCCAACGCCCGGCGGCGGATCCTGCTGGCCGACAGTTCGAAATACGGCGCCTGGTCGCTGTTCAATATCGCGCACCTCGACTCACTCACGGACATCATCACCGATGCGCATTTGCCAGGGGAGACCCGTGATGCGCTCCAGGAACTCTCGCCGCGGCTGATTATCGCCGATTAACGTCCGGCCATCATGTCGCGCTTGCCGCCTGACGGTCCTCGTTCAGCAATTCAATAAATGCCTCCAGCTGGCGCGTCTTCGCGCCGCGTCGCCACACAAGCCAGGTCGTCAGCCAGCGCCACTCTTCGGCGAGCGGCCAGGCGGAAACCTGCTGATGGCCTGGCATACTCTCCAGCATACTGCGTGGGATCAGCGCCAGCCCAGCGCCGGCGATTACGCAGGCTAACATACCGTGGTAGGACTCCATCTCATGGATCCTTCCGGGCGTCGCTCGGTCGGCGTGAAACCAACTCTCAAAATGACGGCGGTAGGAGCAGTTGGCGCGAAATGCGTAGACATTCGCGCCGTTGACCTCGCTGGCGCGGGTTACCGGCGCATGGCCATAAGGGGCGACGATCATCATCTCTTCCGGGAACACCGGTAGCCCCTCCAGACCGGGATGAACCAGCGGACCGTCGACAAACGCCGCGCTGAGCGTGCCTTCCAGTACTCCGTCAATCATGGTGCCGGAAGGGCCGGTGGACAACGCCAGGTGGATCTTCGGGTAACGCTGGTTGAAAAGGGCTAACGTGGTGGGGATGCGCACCGCAGCGGTACTTTCCAGCGAGCCGAGGGAAAACAGCCCCTGCGGCTCATCGCCGGCGACCACCATCCGCGCTTCATCGACTAACGCCAGGATTTGCTGGCTGTAGCGTAAAAAACTGTGCCCGGCAGGCGACAGACGCAGCCGTTGATTTTCGCGAATAAATAGCTCGACGCCGAGGTCGGCCTCCAACTGGCGAATGCGGGTGGTCAGATTCGACGGGACGCGATGCACCTTCTGCGCGGCCTGGGTAATACTGCCGGTACTGGCGACGGCGTTAAACATCTCAAGTTGGGTAAGGTCCATAGTATTCTTCTTTTGTGAATGTATTGCTTAATATTATTCATTTTCAATGAAAGGAAGAGTAGGCCACACTATCCACACTTCGCAATCCCTACAGAGAGAATAACCATGAATTTATCTGCCACCCACGCGGTTTCCGTGAACCCGACCACTGGTGAAGTCGTGTCGTCTCTGCCGTGGTCAACCGAACAACAAGTGGATTCAGCCATTGCCCTGGCGCAACAGGGTTTTCGCCAGTGGCGCCAGGTAACGGTCGCCGATCGCGCCGCCGCGCTGCGTAAAGTCGGCGGCGCAATGCGCGCCCGCGGTGAAGAACTGGCGCAAATGATCAGCCTTGAAATGGGTAAGCCCATCGCCCAGGCACGCGGCGAAGTGAGCAAATCGGCTAATCTCTGCGACTGGTATGCCGAACATGGCCCGGCGATGCTGGCGACCGAAGCCACCCAGGTAGAAGATAATAAGGCGGTGATTGAATACCGGCCGCTGGGGCCGATTCTGGCGGTGATGCCGTGGAACTTCCCGGTCTGGCAGGTTCTGCGCGGCGCGGTACCGATTCTGCTGGCTGGGAATAGCTATCTGCTGAAACACGCGCCGAACGTGATGGGCAGCGCGCAGCTGCTGGGCGAACTGTTTGCCAAAGCGGGTCTGCCGGCTGGCGTCTTTGGCTGGATCAACGCCACCAATGAAGGCGTCTCGCAAATTATCAATGATGATCGTATCGCGGCGGTCACGGTGACCGGTAGCGTACGCGCCGGGCGGGCAATCGGCGCTCAGGCCGGCGCAGCGCTGAAAAAATGCGTGCTGGAACTCGGTGGTTCCGATCCCTTCATCGTGCTTAACGATGCCGATCTGGACGAAGCGGTGAAAGCCGCCGTTGTCGGCCGTTATCAGAACAGCGGGCAGGTCTGCGCGGCGTCGAAACGCTTTATCGTTGAGGCGGGTATCGCCGACGCTTTTACTAAAAAATTCGTGGCCGCGGTGGCAGCGCTGAAAATGGGCGACCCGCGCGACGAGCAAAATTACATCGGCCCGATGGCGCGTTTTGATTTGCGCGATGAACTGCATCAACAGGTTGAAGCCACGCTGAAGGAAGGGGCGACGTTATTGCTTGGCGGCGAGAAAATCGCTGGCGCCGGCAACTACTACGCGCCAACGGTACTGGCCAACGTGACCCCGGAGATGACCGGTTTCCGTCAGGAGCTTTTCGGGCCGGTGGCTACCATCAGCGAAGCCCGCGACGCGGCCCATGCCCTTGAACTGGCTAACGATAGCGAGTTTGGCCTTTCGGCAACCGTCTTTACGTCAAGCAGCGCGGAAGCGGAGCGTTTTGCGCGTGGTCTGGAGTGCGGCGGGGTGTTTATCAATGGCTATAGCGCCAGCGATGCTCGCGTGGCGTTCGGCGGCGTGAAGAAAAGCGGCTTTGGTCGGGAACTGTCGCATTTTGGCTTGCATGAGTTCTGCAATATTCAAACCGTATGGAAAGACCGTCGCTAATCGACGTTAGCGCCTGACGTCCGTCGCCGCGCTCTGCTATACTCGCCACCCGAATTTCGATGGTGGGCAAGGAGCCGAGTGTGGCGACGGTTATTAATAATGCAATGCTGGATGCCGTTCTGGCAGAAATCAGGCCGCTGATAGGGCGCGGCAAGGTAGCGGACTACATTCCAGCCCTGGCGCGCGTTAGCGGCAATAAACTGGGCGTCGCCATCTGTACGGTTGACGGCCAGCACTATAGCGCCGGCGATGCCCACGAACGTTTCTCGATTCAATCTATCTCGAAGGTGCTCAGTCTGGTGGTGGCGATGAACCATTATCAGGAAGAGGAGATCTGGCAGCGCGTCGGTAAAGATCCTTCCGGCCAGCCCTTTAACTCTTTACTGCAGCTGGAGATCGAGCAGGGCAAACCGCGTAATCCTTTTATCAACGCTGGGGCGTTGGTGGTCTGCGACATGCTGCAAAGCCGCCTGAGCGCGCCGCGTCAGAGAATGCTGGAGATCGTGCGTCGGCTGAGCGGGGTGGACGATATCGCCTATGATTCGGTGGTCGCGCGCTCCGAGTTCGAACACTCCGCACGTAACGCCGCCATCGCCTGGCTGATGAAATCCTTCGGCAATTTCCATAATGATGTCGCCACGGTGCTACAAAACTATTTCCACTACTGTTCGCTGGAGATGAGCTGCGTTGAGCTGGCGCGGACTTTCCTGTTTCTCGCCGATCGGGGGATTGCCCCGCATCTGGCGGACCCGGTCATCGCGCCGATTCAGTCGCGGCAGGTTAACGCGCTGATGATGACCAGCGGCATGTACCAGAACGCCGGCGAGTTTGCCTGGCGTGTCGGGCTGCCGGCAAAATCCGGCGTCGGTGGCGGTATTGTGGCGATTGTGCCGCAGGAGATGGCGATTGCGGTGTGGAGTCCTGAACTTGATGAAGCGGGTAACTCGCTGGCGGGGATCGCCTTACTGGAAAAACTCACCCAACGTTTAGGAAGATCGGTGTTCTGATGTCTGCAATGGAAAATCTGTTCGCCCGGCTTGGGCGTTCAACGTTCCGCTCTCGTTTCCACCTCGGGGTGAAAGAGCGGCAGTATTGTTATGATAAAGGGCCGGAGATTATCGACAGCCACGCGGCGGATTTTATCGCCAAACGGCTGGCCCCGGCGCAGATTGCTAATGACGGCAAGCAGACGCCGATGCGCGGGCACCCGGTATTTATCGCCCAGCACGCTACGGCGACCTGCTGCCGCGGATGTCTGGAAAAGTGGCATGCGATCCCGCGCGGGCGTGAACTGAGCGGCGAGGAGCAGCGTTACGTCGTACAGGTGATTCACCACTGGCTGGTGATGGAAATGAACGCGATTACCAACCGTTAACCGATAACGCTCAGGCATGGCAGTATGCCTAACAAATATTCTCATGCTATGATAATCCGCTAACTAATTATTTACATAATAATTGCCTGAAACAATTAGACGGATAATTACTGAATGTCTTCACTGTCGATTCGGTCATTCACGCTATTTCGCGAGGATCAACCGGTGCGCGATGCGCTGGTGTTATTCACGCTGACGATCCTGCTGCACTTTATGGGCGCTATGTTACGTCTGGTGCAGGAGCTCTCGTTCTTTTGGCCGCTCAATGCCGTTATGGCAGGTATTTTCGCACGCTACGTCTGGCTAAATCGCAGCTATTTTTACGCTATTTGTTTTGCCGCGATGCTGGTTTATGACGGCCTGACTTCCCGTTGGGGCATGGGTTTTGCGTCGCTGCTGATTAACTTCTCCAATATCGTCTTCATCGTCATTCTGGCGCAACTGGTGCTGTGGGATAAGCGGCGTGCCGATTCGATGCCGGGGCCAATTAACGCTCTGAATCTTTTTTGTTATTGCCTGCTGGCGGCGCTGGTGTGCGCGGCGGTTGGCGCGTTGGGCTCGGTTGATGTTGAACGGGCGACTTTTATTCCACAACTGGCGGACTGGTTTAGCGAGCAGTTCTCGACCGCGGTCCTCATCCTGCCGTTTATTCTGACCCTGACGCTGCCATCGGTGCTGGGCCGCTTTCGCTTTAGCCAACTACTGCCGGTGATAGCGCTGGTGCTATCGATGGCGCTCGGCGTGGCGGTAGGCGGCGCCGGAAGCCTGACTTTCCCGCTGCCGGCGCTGATCTGGTGCGCGATTCGCTATCCATTGCCGCTGACCTGCCTGCTAACGTTTATTACCGGTATCACTGAGATTCTGCTGGTGGCAAACTCGCTTATCCATCTGTCGCCGGATGCGCGTCCCCAGCCGTGGCAGCTGTTTTCAACCCGTCTCGGCATGGCGGCGATGCTGATTAGCCCGGTGATCGTGGCGACCAGCGTCGAGGCTATCAATAACCTGGTAAAACAGCTGGCGCTCCGCGCTGATTTCGATTTTCAGACCCGGGTTTACTCTCGTTCCGGTTTGGGCGAGGCGCTGAAACGCCAGGCGCCGCACCCGGATAAACAGCTCTCGGTGATGGTGCTGGACATCGATGGTTTTAAACGGGTGAATGATACCTGGGGCCACGAATGCGGTGACTGCGTGCTGACCCAGTTTGCCCAGCGCGTACGTGAACTGGCGGGCGAAGAGGGAATGGTGGCGCGTATCGGCGGGGAAGAGTTTGCCGTTGCGGCGCTGCTCGATAATGCTCAACAATCCCATCTGCTGGCGGAAAAAATTCGTCAGGGGATTGAGTCGGAAACGTTCACCTGGGAGCAGCAGCGTATTCGCCTGACGGTGAGTCTCGGCTTGCAGTGCCGCGAAGTCGGTGAAGGACGGATCGCCGAGCTGTTTAATCAGCTGCTGATGGAAGCGGATGACCTGTTAGTCAACGCCAAGCAGGCCGGGCGCAATCGTGTTTGCGTGCAGGCGCTGCCTGACGGCGTATGATAAGAAAATCCAATGGTCTTTTTGCTTGAGTTAAATATTAGTTAAAAACATAGTGATGTGGTCATTTTCAGGGAGCAACCTATGGCCACACCTATATCACTTCGCACGCTGACGCGTGAATCTATTCTTGAATCCCTTCCGCAATTAAATGAAATCCTCGCCAGCTGCGTGAACGGCGGGGCTTCGGTCAGTTTTATGCAGCCGTTTTCACCGGACACCGGCGAGCGCTTCTGGCAGCGGATGGCGCAAAGCGTCGCTGCCGGCGAGCGGATTGTTCTGGCGGCCGAAAACCAACAACGGCAGATAGTGGGGACCGTCCAGTTGATTATCGACCAGCCGGAAAACCAGCCGCACCGCGCCGATGTCGTCAAGCTTTTGGTTCACCAAAATGCGCGCCGGCAGGGGATCGCCGGGTTACTGATGAGCGAGCTTGAGGCTATTGCACTGGCGCACGGGAAAACCGTGCTGGTGCTGGATACCGCCACCGGCAGCGGCGCGGAGAGCTTCTATCAGCAGTGCGGCTGGCAAAAAGCGGGAGAAATTCCGCAGTTTGCCTTAATGCCTGACGGGGAAATGACGGGCACCACGCTGTTCTATAAGATCCTCCCGGCGACAGAATAATGCGAAGAGGTTTGATCAAAACGGGGTTTTGCGAAGCATAAAACCTGATAACTTATTGGACCAATTACTCAGGTTGTATGACTACTCTAAGAGGGAACCCATTGTGAAAACCTTAAACCGTCGAGATTTCCCCGGCGCGCAGTACCCTGAACGTATCATCCAGTTTGGCGAAGGTAACTTTCTGCGCGCGTTTGTTGACTGGCAAATTGACCTGCTTAACGAGCATACTGACCTGAATGCTGGCGTGGTCATCGTCCGACCCATCGCCAGCGATTTCCCGCCGTCGCTGAGCACTCAGGACGGCCTCTATACCACGATTATTCGCGGACTGAATGAAAAGGGCGAAGCAGTCAGCGATGCGCGTCTTATTCGTTCGGTAAATCGCGAAATTAGCGCCTACGCCGACTATGACGAATTTCTGCGCCTGGCGCACAATCCGGATATCCGCTTTGTCTTCTCCAACACCACCGAGGCGGGTATCAGCTACCATGCCGGGGACCGTTTTGACGATGCCCCGGCGGTAAGTTATCCGGCGAAACTGACCCGCCTGCTGTTCGAACGCTTCAGCCATTTTGCCGGCGCCGCCGATAAAGGCTGGGTTATCATCCCTTGTGAGCTCATCGATTATAACGGCGAGGCGCTGCGTGAACTGGTGCTGCGCTATGCGCGTGAATGGGCGCTGCCGGAATCCTTTGCCGCCTGGCTTGCAGAGGCGAACACCTTCTGTTCAACGCTGGTGGACCGCATCGTTACCGGCTATCCGCGCGATGAAGCGGAGCAGATTGAAACGCAGCTTGGCTATAAAGATGCCTTTCTTGATACCGCCGAGCACTTTTACCTGTTCGTGATCCAGGGGCCGAAATCGCTGGCCGCCGAACTGCGCCTCGATAAATTACCGCTCAACGTGCTGATTGTTGACGATATCAAACCCTATAAAGAACGAAAGGTAGCGATTCTCAACGGCGCGCATACCGCACTGGTGCCGGTGGCCTGGCAGGCAGGTCTGGACACCGTTGGTGAAGCGATGAACGACGTGGAAGTCTGCGCATTTGTCGAAAAAGCGATATATCAGGAGATTATCCCGGTTCTCGATCTGCCGCGCGATGAGCTGGAATCATTCGCCAGCGCGGTAACAGGACGCTTTCGCAACCCCTATATCAAACACCAGCTGTTATCCATCGCCCTCAATGGCATGACTAAGTTCCGTACACGTATCCTGCCGCAGCTGCTGGCAGGGCAGAAGCAAAGCGGTAAATTGCCACCGCGCCTGACTTTCGCGCTGGCGGCATTGATCGCCTTCTACCGCGGTGAGCGTAACGGTGAAGTCTACCCGGTTCAGGACGACGCGGAGTGGATCGCACGCTTTCAGACGCTGTGGGCGCAGCATCGCGATGGCCAGCTTTCAACGCAGGATCTGGTAACGTCGGTGTTGTCGGTAGAATCGCACTGGCAGCAGGATCTGACGCAGGTGCCAGGACTGACGGCGCAGGTAACGGCTAATCTGGATGCTATCTTACGTGACGGCATGCGCAGCGCCGTAAAACCGCTGTGCTAAACGCTCCTCTGCAATGACCCGGCATGCTGCCGGGTTAATCTCTTTCATTAGTTACAACATTCTGGTTGTTGTTAGCAGTAAACCGTTGCAGTAACATCGTACCGACATCGCTTCGCAGCGGGGAAAGGGATGAAATGTGCACTCGGCGCTTGAAGTCATTTTCAGAAAGCAAAATAATGACTTAACGATGATGTTTAGCGTGCGGAGATCCCATCAATGAATATAGACATACGTGAACCTACTGACCGGGATTACAGCGCCTGGCGAGTGTTATGGGAGGGGTACACGCAGTTCTATAATAGCCCGCAGCCGGAAACCGTCACCGAACATACCTGGCGACGTCTGCTGGATCCGCAGTCTCCGGTGATCGGTCGGGTAGCCGTGGTTGAGGGCGAGGTGCTGGGGTTTGCTATCTGCGTACTTCACGAAGGCACCTGGGTAACGACGCCTGTCTGTTATCTGGAAGACCTGTTTGTTGCACCAAAAGCCCGCGGGCGGGGAGTCGCGAGAACGCTGATTCGAACCCTGCAGGCTGAAGGTAAAATTCAGGGATGGTCGCGGCTGTACTGGCACACCCGTCACGATAATCCTGCACGCCGACTGTATGATGAATTCACCCCTGCGGATGATTATGTTCGATATCTGATGAAGCTCTAGCTGTGCGACACAGGAGAAGCAGCATGGAAAAACGAATCGAAACTACCGTTAATCTGATTATGTTTCTGTCGTTACTGGCCACCGCCTGGGATCTTTCGCTGGTTCACGACTTCCCCTGGTAACATGCAGCGGCGCCGTCAGGCGCCGCTGGTACCGAACCTATTTGAGGTAATCTGCCATATACTCTTCGATCATTTCGCTGAAGCTGTGGTTGGCGCTAAACCCAAGACG
The DNA here is from genome assembly GCF_040064335.1 of Klebsiella sp. CN_Kp088. Taxonomy (NCBI): domain Bacteria; kingdom Pseudomonadati; phylum Pseudomonadota; class Gammaproteobacteria; order Enterobacterales; family Enterobacteriaceae; genus Klebsiella; species Klebsiella sp. CN_Kp088. Next base: position 207,455 of record NZ_JBEAIQ010000001.1, read on the forward strand.
CTGAGCATAGCGCGTGTCGAAATCGCCGGGCCACGAATTGACAATGCGTTCAATGGCGGCATCGGGCGTGAAGGTGATACGCTGCGCGACTTCACTGCCGGCAACCTGGCGCAACGCCACGATCATCTGTTCGACGCTGACCGACAGCCCGCAGAGATTAATCACCCGACCGTCCGTCAACTGTGCCTCAGCCAGTTCGTGCCCGTGAATTAAAGCCTTAATTGCGTTACGGGGCGACAACAGCCACAGACGGGTATCCGCTGTGACCGGGCAAACGGCGGATTCCCCATTAAGTGGCTCGCGGATAATACCGCTGGCAAAACTCGATGCCGCCTGATTGGGCCTCCCCGGGCGCACGACGATGGTGGGCATGCGCAGGCTTCTGCCATTAAGCCAACCGCGACGGCTATAATCCGCCAGTAACAGATCGCAAATGGCTTTTTGCGTGCCGTAAGAACTCTGCGGCAACCATACCTGTGAATCGCTCACTTTTTCTGGCAAGTCGCCGCCGAATACCGCCACCGAACTGGTGGTCACCAGTTTGACGCTCTGCGGCAACTGACGCAGGTGCTCGAGCAGTTGGCGGAAGGCATCAACGTTGATTTTCATCCCCAGCTCGAAGTCCTGTTCCGCCTGGCTTGAAACGATGGCGGCTAAATGAAAGACGCTATCGACCTGAGCGGGAATCGCGCTACATAACCATTCGCTATCGCTGATGTCGCCGGTTAATACCTGTAAACGGCTATCGTCAATCCCCTGGAACGCCACGCGGTCGATAGCGATCAGTCTACCGATTTCTTGGGTTTCGCCCTGCGGGCCGCTTAGCGAACCACGCTGAAGTAGCGCCTTGACCAGTTGGGAGCCAAGAAATCCGGCGGCGCCGGTGACGGCAATCGTTAATTTATTATTCATGGTGATTTTCTCAATATTATTAATGGTTAACCATACGGGCAGGAATACGGAATATCGCCGCAGCGCCGATAAACAGCGTCGCGGATATGATTAAGGTGCCGGTTAGCGTCGAATGGGTCATATCGGTGAGCAGGCCCATAATCCACGGGGCGACAAAGCCGGCGAGATTGCCAAAGGAGTTGATTACCGCGATACCGACCGCGGCGGAAGCGCCGCCAAGGAAGGCCGTCGGCAGGCTCCAGAAGAGTGGTAGGGTGCTCAATCCGCCGGCGGCGCCAATTGTTAAACCGATCATCGCAATCACCAGATCGTGGCTGAACAGCGCCGCAATAATCATCCCCAGGCCGCTCATGACGGCGATGGCGGCGAGATGCCAGCGACGTTCTCTGCGTTTATCGGCGCTGCGCGAAGCGGCAATCATGGTGACTATCGCTGCGGCATAAGGAATAGCGGTTAACAATCCGACTTTCAGCACATCGCCTTCACCGGCGTTATGAATCAGCGTTGGCATCCAAAAACTGACGGTATAGAACCCGGCAATCAGGCAGAAATAGATAAAAGTCAGTAACCACACCTTCGGATTCTTCAAAACAGCCAGCATCGAACCATGCTGTTCGGTCTTATGGCTGCCATCGCTGCGCAGTCGCGCCTCGAGCAACGCTTTTTCGTCATCTGACAGCCATTTCGCCTGCGCAATGCGGTCGGTCAGCAGAAATATCACCAGCACGCCAATGAGCAGAGATGGCGCGCCTTCAATAATGTACAATCACTTCCAGCCAGCGAGACCGCCGTACTCATGAAAATGGCCCATAATCCACCCGGAGAGCGGAGCGCCGAGGATCCCGGAAAGCGGTACGGCGGTAGCAAAGAGGGCGAACATCCGCCCGCGGCGATAGCTGGGGAACCAGAACGAAAGATACAGAATTACCCCGGGATAAAAGCCAGATTCCGCCACGCCTAAAAAGAAGCGCACGGTATAAAACTCCAGCGGCGTGCGCACAAATGCCGTCAGCGGCGCAATGAGCGCCCAGGAAATAAGTAAACCACCAAGTAACCGTCTGGCGCCAAAGCGATGAAGGATCATATTACTGGGAATTTCAAAAAAGAAAAAACCGATGAAAAATATTCCCGCACCGATACCGTAAACGGTGTCGGAAAATGCCAGATCGCTCGACATTTGTAATTTAGCGATACTGACGTTGATCCGGTCAAGATAGGCCAGAATATAGCAAATCATTAATAAGGGCAGCGTGCGGCGGACGACTTTCTTCCACACTAACTCTTCATTTATGGCAGGCGCAACGCCCTCCAGGCTCAACGCAGAGTGGTTTGACATAGTTCTATCTCCGAAAAATGAGCGCGCATCGGCGCTCACTGAGGCATTGATATTATGTAGGTTTTAGTTATTTAACCAGGCTTGCGCCCAATCCAGTCCGGCTTGCGTTCCGGCGCGAGGACTATATTCCGCGGCGACGTAACCATCATATTTTTCCTGCTCGAGTACGGCGAAAATCCATTGATAATCCACTTCGCCGTCAATCGGTTCCTGGCGCGCCGGTACCGACGCAATCTGAATATGGCCGATATACTCTTTATAGTTTTTCAATAAATACGTTAGATTGCCATCGACCTGCTGGGCATGGAAAATATCAAGCTGCAGTCGAATATTGTCGCGGTCCGCCTGGCGAATATATTCCATCGCCTGATATTGGCTGGAAAATAAATAACCCGGACGGGTGGCGGGCGATAAACCTTCAAGCAAAATGGTGATGTTATGCGGTTTGGCCAGATCCGCCGCGTAGCGTACGTTGTCAATAAACGTGTCCGCACAGTGCTGCCGATCGAACCCTTCGGTGACGCCCGCCATAACATGTATCGCCGGGCACTGCAGAGCCGCAGCATAGTGAATGGCTAAATCAATGGCTTTGCGGGCTTCCTCTTCACGGCCAGGTAAAGCCGATAATCCCCATTCGCCGCGTGCGGTATTGCCTGCCGGAGTATTAATGCCGATAAGCTTGAGGTGATGTTTCTCTAATTCGCGGGCGACGGTCTCTACGGGATATTCGTAAGGGAACCACATCTCAACGGCATTAAAACCGGCTCTGGCCGCCAGGGAGAAGCGCTCCAGAGGCGGATTTTCGCCGAATAACATCGATAAATTGGCAGCAAGTTTCAACATTATTGCATTCCTCGAAGCACAGTCATTTGTTGATGATCGAGATAGTTCACCGGGCTGTTTTTCAACGTGAAGAACAGGCGGGCGGACGCTTCCATCTCTTCCAGATTGTCGGCGGCATCGCGTAGCGATTTACCCACCACCACCGGGCCATGATTAGCCAGCAAAAAAGCCTTATGCTGCGCGGCGCGTTCGCCGAGCCATTGGCCAATCTGCGGATCGCCTGGGCGGAAATAGGGGACCAGCGGTATTTCGCCGACCCGCATGACCACATACGGTGTACAGGCCGGCAGGGTATTAGCCGGGTCCAGGTCCTGCAGGCAGGATAGGGCCGTCAGGTAATGGCAATGCAGATGGACGACGGCGCGACACTGCGGATTGTTGCGGTACAGCGCGAGATGAAAACTCACCTCTTTTGAGGGTTTTAAACCCGAGAGCAATTCACCGCTCAGAGTCACGTGCGACAATTCTTCGGCGTTAAGCTCGCCAAGACAGGAGCCTGTCGGGGTGGCCAGAATCGTGCCGTCAGCAAGCTGGACGGAAAGATTGCATAGCCGCGATTAAAGAAAGAGCGAGCGATAGAGACCATCTGTTGGCGTAAGGATGACTCGTTCATGCACAAGCCTCCGCGGTCTGCGCGCGGGCAAAGAAATTGTCATCGCCAAAATTACCCGATTTGAGCAGCAGGAAAAGCGGCCGGGAATCTGCCTTGATCCACGGAACGCCGGGTGAGACTGCAGCGCCGATAGTGAAATGGTGAATATCAAGCGCTTGCGTTACCGCGCCGGAGGTCTCTCCGCCCGCGACGATGAACCGGCTCACGCCTTGCTGCGCAAGTTGTTTTGCTAATTGAGAAAACAGCGTCTCAACGATCAACCGACTTGGCTCGGCGCCATAGCGCTGTTGGATGTTGTGCAGCTCTGCGACCGAAGTCGTGGCGTAAACCATTGGCGCCATGGCCGCGTCGGACTGCTGGTGCAGCCATTCAACGATCTGACCGCAATACTCATCAAGCGTCCAGCGTTTATCAAGCAATCCTGCCACGTCCACGGCCAGCGTTGGCGCCAGTTGGCGGTATTTTTCCACCTGTGCCTGAGTTCTCATAGAGCAGGACCCGGATAATACTACCGTACAGGCCGCTGGCGTGGTGACGCTAAAGGGAAGGGAAGGCTCCGTGGCGTTGGCCCAGCAACGCGCGAGACCCGCGGCTAAGCCGGAACCACCGGTAACCAGCTTCATATCGTGCAACGCTTGCCCCTGAATTTGCAGATGTTTCTCGTTTATTGCGTCCAGCGCGATATAACGATAACCCGAGGCGGATAAAGTTTGGATCTCGTCGCGCACGGCTGCCTCGCCGGACTCCAGAATCTGCACATTGATAAGAGCGCATGTGCCGCGAGACTGGCGTTCCATCAAACGGCGCAGATCGCTGTCATCCATGGGATTGACCGGATGATTGCGCATACCGGACTCCTGTAGCAGGCGGTCTTCTACGAATAAATGTCCCTGATACACCGTACGACCGTTAATAGGCAACGCCGGGGAGATAATCGTGGTTGCGACGCCCAGCGCATCCATTAAGGCATCGGTGACCGGGCCGATATTCCCCTTTCTCGTGCTATCGAAGGTGGAGCAGTACTTAAAATAAAAGCGATCGCACCCCTGTTGTTGCAACCAGTGCAGCGCATTAAGTGACAGTGTCACAGATTCTTCGGCTGGTACAGAACGTGATTTCAGACTCACGACTAATGCGCGCGCATCGCCCTGGTAATCTTCACCGGGGACGCCGCTAAACAGGCTGGTCGCTATTCCGTTATTAGCCAGAAAACTGGCGATATCCGTCGCGCCGGTAAAATCATCGGCAATTATGCCTGCTCTCATATCCTGTCCCCTCATACAGCGAGTGTTAATTTACGGTATTATCTGTTGTTAAATGTTAATATCAATGATTGAGGTGATGAATACAGCGACGATGATCACAATAAATAACATTTATTATCTATTTTTCACATTAACTGGCACTGTTAATCCGGTGTACAGCCCTGGGTGATGTGATAAAATGTGAAAATATGAGATAGCGAGACACCATCAGGAGAAATCGATGCTGCCATTGGAGAGACAAGAGAAGATATTGGAAATCATTAAAGACAAAGGGGTGGTCAGCGTCGTCGAACTGGTCGAGGCGCTGGGCGTGTCGCATATGACAATCCGGCGCGATATTCAGCGCCTGGAGCAGCTTAACGTGCTGGCCAGCGTATCGGGGGGTGTGGCACTTCCGCAACGAACCCGCCTGCTGAATGAACCTTCGCATCGCGATAAAACGCTTATGTTCCCCCAGGAAAAGGAGGCTATTGGTCTGGCGGCGCTTAAGCATATTCCCGCGAACAGCACCGTCTATCTGGATGCCGGGACCACGACGCTCGCACTGGCCGAAAACCTGGTTGAGCGTCAGGACTTGCTGATCATCACCAATGATTTCGCCATTGCCAATTTGATGATTGAACGCGGGCAATGTGAATTGATCCATACCGGCGGACGCTTATGCCGTGAGAATCAGTCGACCGTTGGCCACCTGACGGCAAAAATGCTGGAGAACCTGTTTATCGATGTCGCGTTTATTTCGGCGTCATCATGGAATTTGCGCGGGCTGTCGACGCCCAACGAAAATAAAGCCATCGTGAAACAGACCGTGGCGAAGGTAAGTGAAAAATGTATCCTGCTAAGCGACTCATCAAAATATGGAAAAATGGCGAATTACCTGATCCTGCCGCTGAGCGAGCTTGATGTCATCATCAGCGATGACCGGCTGAGCGGCAGTGCGGTAAATCAGCTGAATGCGCTTAACGTTGATGTCGAACTGGCGACTACGCGTTAACCAGGCGTCGCGCGACAATAAACAGCCGCGGGAACAATAACAGTACCTTTCCGTTACACCGTAACGGATAATGTTGTTGTAACAGCGTCAGATAACGCTCTAAAAACACGTTCTTTTCTGCTTCATCAAGATTTTGCAGATACGGGCGCAGACCGGTCGCCTGCAGCCAGTCAACGATCGCCTGGTGCGATTCCAGAGGGTGATAATAGGTGGTGCGCCAGATATCCACCTCGCAGCCGCTGTTGCTCAGCATGTCGTAATACTGCTGGACGCGGGGGAGCGGCTGTCGGCCACTTTCCGGAAATCCCAGCTCTTCAGCGACCTGACGCATCAGGGTATGAGAGGGCTCTTGCCAGTTATCCGGCATCTGAACCGCCAGAACGCCGCCATCGCTTAACTGGCCGGCCAGTCGCGGGAACAGCGTTTGATGGTCTGTGAGCCATTGTAAAGAGGCATTGGCATAGATCACGTCTGCGGGCTCAGATGGCTGCCAGTCTTCTATATTTGCGGTGATAAACTCACAATCGGGAAGCGCTTGCGCCGCCTGTGCCAGCATGGCGGCGGAATTATCAACGCCAATAATTCGCGCTTCAGGCCACGCTGCACGCAGTAAGGCCGTGCTGTTGCCTGGACCGCAGCCCAGATCCACAGCCAGCTTGACCGGCTGTTGCGCAATACGCGCCGTTAACTCAGCCGCCGGTCGGGTGCGCTCATCAGCAAATTTCAGATACAGCGAGGGATTCCAGTCTGCCATAGATAACCTCAAGTTAACGATCCGCGTCTATCAGCATAGAGGACGTAGCGCGGTTGTGAAGTTGTTTTTTAGTGACAGGGTCACTTTTTTCGGGGCGAAGGGTGCGGCGCCCATCACACAGATTGCAGGGTTTCTTCGTTACACTGGTAGGGCATATATAACAGGGATGAATGAAATAATGGCCTTAACCATCAGGGTATTACTGGAAAATCGCCTTGCAGCGCAGGCCGATCCGGCGTTGACAGCCAAAGCCGGACTTAGCCTGCTCCTTGAAGATGAAACCAGCAAAGTGCTGTTTGATACCGGCCCGGACGGCAGTTTTCTTAAGAATGCGCAGCGGATGGGGATTAAACTGGATAACTTGACCGCGGCGGTATTATCACACGGCCATTACGATCACTGCGGTGGCGTCCCCTGGCTGCCGGAGGGGAGCCGAATTATTTGTCATCCACAGCTTACCCAACCGCGCTATGCCGCTATCAGCCTTGGCCGGCACGTACGCAAAATCAAAAAACTCTCGCTTGAGCTCGACTATTCCCGCTTTCGCATGGAATGCTACCGGCAGCCGTTTGCCATCAGCGAACGTCTGTTGTGGTCGGGCGAGATTGTGGTAAACCGTCCGCAATCCTTTGGCGTTTTAGCCAGCACGCCGTTGACGCCTGATTATATCGTCGATGAAGGCGTCCTGATTTATCTCTCCGACCACGGTCTGGTCATCATCTGCGGCTGCGGACATCGCGGCGTAGAGAACATTGTGCGGCATTGTCAGAATATCACCGGCATTGAGAGGGTCCACGCGTTGATCGGCGGGCTACACCTGCGCGCCGCATCTGTCGCCAGGGTCTGGCAGGTCCGAAGTTATTTACAGCAGCTACAGGTGGAGAAAATTTTGGCCTGCCACTGTACCGGCGCCTGGGGAAAACTGTGGCTCGCCGGCGCACAGGTGCCGGCTACAGGGGATATTTTGCAGCTAGCTTAATAAGGATCAGTCGGCATCTTTCAGCATTTCGGCGCGCCGGGCGGTGGCATAGACGAATTCCAGCATCGGTTCAAGGTCTGTATCATGACCGGCCTGGATAATTTTTCCGCGTAGCCATTCGATTTCGCTGGTGATATCTGGGTGAAAGATGTTGTTGTCCTGCGCTTTACGCAACCATTTGAGAAGAAAGTTATTTTTCCCTCTCGCTCCGCCCGATTTTTTCGTTTTTACGTGGATTTTCAGCGCGACCAGAATGCAGTAGTAAAAATGGACTCGCTGGTTGAAACTTTGATGCATGTCGGTATTTCCCGCCAGGGTAAGCCGCTCGCCGCATCAGGCGACGAGTCGAATGGAGCCAGGTCACGGGGGGATCGTTTTGTTGACGACCTCTATCACTGCACCCGTACCGCCCGGCATCCAGGACTGGATGCTCGCAGAATGGTGGCACGGATATTAAAGCGTCGTCAATTATTGATTAAATTGTTACCAGTATCATGATTAATCGGCATACATCATACGTTCGTCCTGGTCTGCTGTATTTTGATTAATGGTGGGTACCAGACCGGCGCAGTATTCACTTCGGACATACGGCAGGCTCCTTCATCTGAATGGGGTCTTTAACCGGATAAGCCGGACTGCCATAATCGGCGCAGCTTGTTGTGACTTTTACCTGGTCACAGGGCTGGAAATGCACGGTGATGCCGCAGGTTTTGTCTGTGGAGGTATAGGGCGGGAGTGGCACGATGCGTGAATGCTGTTTTTTCATCCGCCTGACTTTTGCAAACCATTCGCTGGTTTTATCACCGTACTCATCCCAGGCACGATTTCTGTCTTTTTGAGACATCCCTGTGGTATCGGGAGGGATGGGTTTGGGTTCTGTCATATCAAGAGTGCTACCCAGACCTGTTTCCCAGTCTATCCTGACAGTCATGCCGGGTTTCCAGGACGGCGGTGCGCGGTAACAGCATCCGCCGCCTCCCCCCTGAAAGGGGCCTATGGCATCAAGACCGGACTGTCCGTTAACGCTGAAATGATTAATTGCCCATTTGGTATGGTTGATGGCTTCGATAGTGCCTGCAAATGCGATGGGAGAGCCGGTAAGTAGCAGAACGACACCGGTCAGCAAAGTCCTGTAACAGGGATTCATCCATAATTCCTTTTATTCAGGGATGGGGCATGATCTTAATGCCTACTATTTGTAAGGATTCTCCTCTGTTTTTTTCTGAAAATCAAAAAAACAGGCTTAATGCGAGTTTTAGTTACACTGAACTTCAGATTCCTCGACGAACCCGAAGCAGCAGGATAAACGCCATGGCGACGACCACCGCAGCCAGCAGATACAGCGTATCAAGCGCATAATAACCCGCCACCCAACCGGCAACCGGGCCGGTCAAACCCAGCGCCAAATCGAGAAAGGCTGAATAGGTACCCAGCGCCGTGCCCTGGTTTTGTTCTTCTACCTGTTTCACCGCCTCGACGCCCAGCGCCGGGAAGACCAGCGAGAAACCAGAGCCGGTGAGGAATGCGCCAATACCGGCGACCCACGCCGACGGCGCCTGCCAGATAATCAATAATCCAAGACACTCCACTACGAAGCAGACAAGCGACACCGGCACGCCGCCGTAGCGGGTAATGGTGTTGCCAAGGATCAGGCGTATACAAATAAAACCGATGCTGAAGAGAGAGAGGGTGAAGGCCGCGCCTTGCCAGTGGTGAGCCGAAAAATAGAGGGTAATAAAGGTGGCGATGACGCCAAAGCCGACAGTCCCAAGCGCCAGTCCCAGCCCGTAGGGCCAGATTCTGCGCACTACCACATGGAATGGCGCTCTCACTCCGGCGGTTACGCTGACATCCTGTCGCGTGCGGGCAAAGAGCAGGCCAATTAGCGCAACCAGCACTACCACTACGGCAAAACCGCTGATGCCAAAATAACTATTGAGCATCACCCCCAGCGGCGCGCCGACGGCCATTGCCACGTAGGTCGCGACGCCATTCCATGAAATCACCCGCGAGGTGTGAATCGCGCCAACGGTTTTAATGCCCCATAACGTTGCCCCGGTGGCGGTAAAGCTTTCTCCCACGCCGAGGAAAACCCGGCCAATCAACAGGGCGCTGACGGCGAGAAGCGGTATAGCTTGCAACATCACCGCCGCGAGGGTGAAGAGTCCGCTTAACATGCAGCAGATGATGCCGAGACTAACGACCTTTTTTGGCCCCCAGATATCGGTATAGCGGCCAGCATGCGGGCGGCTTACTAGCGTTGAAATGTACTGCAGGCTGATAACGACTCCGGCGATTAGCGTACTGTACCCGAGCTGATAGTGGATGTAGCCGGGAAGCACCGCCAGCGGCAGGCCGATGGAGAGATAGCAGATACAGGTGAAAACCACGATGGAAATAATTCGCAGGTTAAGCTGAGTGGTGCTAACAGAAGTGGTCATAACGCTAAGTGTTTAAAACGAAAGGGAGGATAAGCATAGCGCAAGCGCGGTGGCCACGGCGAGCGGGCGAGCATTTTATGCCAACGCTCGGTTCATTTATTGGCAAAATGACCGATAATATAGCTATACAGATGATAAATAACGCCCATATTATTTCTTAGAGTGATACCTGAGTTTGAAAGGGAAATGGATGAGTGGCCAGTCTTAGGATGGAGCACGGCAATCTATTTGCTTCCCGGAGGTCATCGCGATGAAAAAATTACTTATATTGCTCATTGTTTTTGCTGTATCCGCCTGTTCAGGAGGTTCCTCATCATCCTCGGGGATGGCGCCGGGTCAGGGCCTTGATTCGCAAACCTGCATGAACGACACCATTGATGCTAACAGCGCCTGCGGCCATTCGGTTGCGCCACAGTTTAATTGATAGAAGACAGCCTGAGAGAGGAATGCGCCTCAAATCAGGCTGCCGACTATTTTAACGGGCAAAGCGCTTCGAACCGATCACGCAGAAAATAATGCCAAGCGTGACAACAACCATCAACGGGCTCACTGATTCATGAAGGAGTAGTGCCGCCAGCGCCAGGCCGAAAAAGGGCTGCAATAGCTGGAGTTGACCGACCGCCGCAATACCGCCGATTGCCAGTCCCCGATACCAGAAGATAAAACCTACCAGCATGCTGAATAACGAGACATAGGCCAGCGCCGTCCATGCAGACGCACTGATACCACTGAAGCTGATGGGAATCGTTAAGCCGCAGGCTAGCACCATCAGGGGCAGGGACAGGAGCAGCGCCCAACAGATGACCGCCAGCCCGCTAAGCTCTCGGGTGAGGCGCGCCCCTTCGGCATAACCCAATCCGCAGACCACTACCGCCGCCAGCATCAGCAGATCGCCCGCGACGGAGATCCCGACATTACCGGCCAGCGCGAAACTGGCCACCAGCACGCTGCCCAGCAGCGAGAATCCCCAAAAGGCAGGGCGCGGTCTCTCACCGCCGCGGATCACCGCGAAAATCGCCGTCGCTAGCGGCAATAACCCAATAAAAACAATTGAGTGGGCAGACGTCACCCGCTGCAGCGCTAGCGCCGTCAGCAGCGGAAAACCGATGACCACGCCGCCGGCAACCAGCGCCAGTGAACGCCATTGTCCTGCTTGCGGGCGCGGCAGGCGTAAAAGCCAGATCAGGCCCAGCGCAAGCACCCCGGCAATCGCCCCACGGCAGAAAGTCAGGAAAAAAGGATCGAACTCCTGCACGGCGATGCGGGTGGCGGGTAGCGAGCCGCTAAAAATAGCGACGCCGATAAAACCGTTTATCCAACCGGATATAGAAGTGGAAGCGCGACGGTTGTGCACGTGTGACCTCTTTGTAGTGATAGTTAATGTGGTTGACCGGGTCGATAGTAGGTCGCACAATCCATGACAATCAAATAATTGTCATGGATACAATGACGATGAAAAACCGCTATAAATCTCTGGTTGATCGCTATGCGGCAGCCATCCGCAGCGGTGCGCTGGCGGCTGGCTGCCAACTGCCGACCCATCGGCAATTGGTCGTTGAACACGGAATTTCGCTGGCTACCGCGACGCGGGTCTACCGTGAACTGGCGTTAATGGGGCTGGTCAGCGGCGAAACGGGACGCGGCACTTTTGTGCGTGAACTGAGCTTGCCGCCGGGGCTGGGTGTCGATCAGCACGCCATTGCCCCGGACATGATCGATCTTAATTTCAACTCTCCGGCGTTGCCGGAACAAACCGTTCTCCTGCGCGAGGCATTAAAAAAACTGTCTGGCGCGGGCGATCTGGAGGCGTTGTTACGCTATCAACCGCACGCCGGACGCATGAGCGAACGGGAAATAGTGGCCCAGCATCTTAACAGACAGGGTATGGCGGCCAGCGCCGGGCAGGTCGCTATCGTTAACGGCGCTCAGCATGGGCTGGCGGTCACGCTCGGCGGTCTGCTACGTCCCGGCGATGTGGTTGCGGCAGATGCCTTGACCTATCCGGGATTTCGCGCCCTCGCCAGGCTCTATCAACTTGAACTGGTTGCTATCCCGCACACAACACAAGGGCCGGATCTCGATATGCTTCGCAGCCTGTGTGAAAAACGGCGGGTAAAAGCGATTTACACCATGCCGACGCTGCATAACCCTCTCGGCTGGGTAATGAATCTGGCGCAGCGTAGTCAACTGGTTGATATTGCCCGCCAGTTCGATTTGTTCATCATTGAGGATGCCGCCTATGCATGGTTGATTGAAAACGCGCCGCCTTCGCTGATGTCTCTGGCGCCTGAGCGTACGGTCTATGTGTGCGGTTTTTCAAAAAACATCGCCACCGGTTTACGGGTTGGCATGGTGGTATGCCGCGAGGCGTTAATGCCGGCGATAGAGCGGACGATCCGCGCTACCAGCTGGAATACGCCGGCCTTAACGACGGCGCTGGTCTGCGGCTGGATCCAGGATGGGACGCTGGCCCGGCTCGAAACTATAATGCGCGCAGATGCGCGGCAGCGGCAGGCCATCGCCCGTCAGGCGTTGGCTGGCTTACCAATGATTGGCAATGAAAATGCCTGGTTCCTTTGGCTGCCGTTGGGCGAGGAGATCCGCGCCGATCGCGTCGTGAAACAGCTGCTAACCATGAATATCGCTATTTCCACCGCTGAACCGTATAGCGTCGGCCGTGATGTGCCGCATGCTTTGCGTCTGGCGCTGGCGTCACCGAGTCTCGATAAACTGAGCGCCGCGCTGAAGATAATGCGGCCCATTATCGAGTACGGCGTTTAACGACCATTTGCTTCTGACAACCATCCTTCGTCTCTAATCGAAGTATCTTGCGGTTGGTGCTTTTACTCTTTGCCTTAGCGAGACGACTTGCTCGGCGCATTATGCTATTCCATAATAAAAAGAGAATAAAAATTAAATGATATTCTCTTTTTGAGATTAATTGTGCAAGGGGTAACGGAGATGCGACAAATCAGGCCGCAGATAAACGCTTTCTTATTAGCGCTGGCAGGGGCGACGGTATTAATGATTGGTATGGGTTACGGCCGCTTCGCCTTCACCGGGATCCTGCCGGTGATGTTAAGCGATCAGATCCTGACGCTGCGTCAGGGTAATCTGGCCGCCTCCGCTAATTATGCCGGATACCTGCTGGGAGCATTGTTGCTGGCGAAGGCAAAGCCGGAGCAGGCGACCAGAATGAATATTGTCTCGGTCATTCTGACCCTAATTTGTCTGGCGCTACTGGCCTGGCTGCGTTCGCCGCTGGCTATCATTATCCTGCGCGGGTTGGCCGGGGTACTCAGTGCGGTAACGCTTATCTCCGCCTCGTTATGGCTACTGCAGCATATGAAACATCATAACGGCGCGCCGGTACTGTTTGCCGGTGTCGGGATGGGGATCTTTTTATCGGCGGAGTTTATTGCCGCCGGTAAAGCGCTGGCGTTTAGCAGTCAGCAAATCTGGCTACTGTGCGCGATCACGGCGACGGTGCTGTTTTTATGCGCCTTGCGCGGATTATTAAGCCCGGCGGATTCGCTGCTGGCGTTACACCGCGGGCCCGCAACAGCGATGTCGAGCGACAATGGGCGCACGAGCGATGCGGTAAAATTGCTGCTGATTTATGGCCTCGCGGGTTTCGGCTACATCATCACCGCGACCTATTTGCCGCTGTTTTTGCACGGCGCGCTATCGGGTATCGACCCGGTGCACCTGTGGGCGGTATTTGGTCTCGCGGCGGTACCTTCCTGTTTTATCTGGCACCAACTTGTACTAAAAATTGGCTATCAGCGGGCATTTTGTAGCAATCTCGTTATTCAGGCCTTCGGCGTGGCCTTACCGGCATGGAGCCACTCATTCACCTTTTGTCTGTTGAGCGCGCTGCTGGTTGGGGCGACCTTCCTTGGGACGGTAACCATTGCCTTGTCAGAGGGCAAGCGGCTAAATCAGGCGGTAAAATTTAATATGATTGCCGCGCTCACGGCGACTTACGGCGTCGGGCAGATAATCGGGCCGCTGGTCGCCGATGGGTTATACAGCCTGACGGGATCGTTTAATCCTTCACTATTGACGGCCAGCGGCGTGTTGCTGGGAGCCGCCGGGCTGGTTGCCTGTGGCCGGCGTCAGCAATAACTGGCGCAGGGCGTCGAGAATAGGCGACACATACCCGCGGCGCCAGATAAGCTGGGTGGCGGCCTGGGTCACGTATTGCGTCTGGCAGCCTGCGGGTAGCGTGAGCAGGGCCAGGACGCTTTCCGGGAGCAAACAGGCGTAGCGACCGGTGGCGACGTTGGCCATCATCGCGTGATAGGAGCTGACTTCGACGATGTCCACGTGCGTTCCCGTCTGCTGCAGATATTCGATGCCGCGTTGGCGGTAGGTACATCCTGCCGGGAAGGCGGCAAAGCGGTAGTCGCGCCCATCAACAGGGGAGATCAGGACCAGCTGTTCGATGAAAAGCGGTAGATATTCAAGCGTTTGTGGGCATTGAAGGCTGCCGTCTGGGCCGGCCGGCAGTGAAACCAGCGCGCAGTCCAGCGTTGCGTTTTCGACCAGTTCAGTCAGCTGACGGGTGGGCATGGTACGCAATGTCAGGTCGGCGTCCGGACAGCGTTGCTGAAACAAAGGCAATATGGCCGGCAGGCGGCTGGCGGCACAGGCTTCCATCGCGCCGAGTTTTAACGTCCCCGCGGGCCGTGCCGGGTGCAGCGCCAGTTTGGCCTCTTCGGCAAGGCTTAAAATTCGCCGCGCGTAGCTGAGGAAGTTTTGTCCGGCGGGTGAAAGCAGCATCTTCTTGTTTCCGCGTACGAAAAGCTCTACTTCCAGCTCCTCTTCAAGCTGCTGAATGCGCGTGGTGATATTGGATTGCGCGCGACCAAGTTGTTTCGCCGCCTGAGTGACGCTTTGCGTTTCGGCCACCAGTTTAAAGATCAGTAATGTGGTGTGGTTCATATTTTTCTTCTCAATATGAAAATGCGGTTGATCTTATCATCTTAAAAAGAGATGGTTAATGTCTCACATCGCAAATTGCGCAGGATCGTCAATGAATCAACATTTAATGCAATTGCTTAATATTCGTTACCCGATTATTCAGGCGCCGATGGCGGGCGTGTCGACGCCGGCCCTGGCTGCGGCGGTAAGCAATGCCGGGGGATTGGGTTCGCTTGGGCTCGGCGCGTCGACGGTTACCCAGGCGCAGGCGCTTATTGAACAAACCCGGCAGCTCACCGAACGTCCCTTTAACGTCAACCTTTTCTGTCATACGCCGTCGCGCCGCGATGCGGTTCATGAAGCGCAGTGGCTGGCGCGGTTGGCTCCGGCGTTTGCCCGCTATCACGGCACGCCGCCGAAACAGCTTAACGAGATTTATCAGAGCTTCCATCAACATCAATCCATGCTCGATATGCTGCTTGAAGAGAAGCCGGCGGTGGTAAGTTTTCATTTTGGCGTGCCGTCTTCGGAGGTTATTCGCCGCTTCCAGCAACAGGGAACGGTGACGATGGCGTCCGCCACCTGCGTCGCGGAAGCGCGATTAATTGCGCAAGCGGGTATTGATGTCGTTATTGCGCAAGGGTATGAGGCCGGTGGCCATCGGGGGATTTTTGACCCGCACGGCGACGATCGTCAAATGAGCACCTTCACTCTGCTTCAGGCACTACTGCGGGCCGTCGATTTACCCATTATCGCCGCCGGCGGCATTATGCATGGAACGGCGATAGCCAGTCTGATGCAGCTCGGCGCGTCGGGCGTTCAGCTGGGAACCGCGTTTTTATTATGCCCGGAAGCGGGTATAGATAGTGGATATCGACAGGCGCTCACACAAAATAGTGACGTTGTCACCTTTTTGACGGCGGCTATTTCGGGTCGGCCAGCACGCTGCGTTAAAAATAGCTGGAGTGAAATGGTGGCTTCATTCAATGAACGGGACATTCCCGCCTATCCGCTCGCTTATGACGCCGGAAAAGCGCTGGCGACGGCGGCAAAGGCGCAGGGCGATCATGGTTTCGGCGCGCACTGGGCGGGACAAGGGGTGGCGATGATCCGCGAAATGCCGGCGGCAGACCTGGTCAGGGTTCTGGTGGTAGAAGGCGGCCTGCAGTAGCCGCCTGCGAATGAGAACTTAGCGGCGATGGGCAAGCTGTCGTACCAGCCTGTCGCCGATCATTTGTACGCCCTGAACCATCACCACCAGAATCAGTACCGTACCGACCATCACCTGATCGTTAAAACGCTGATAACCGTAGCGAATCGCCAGGTCTCCAAGCCCGCCGCCGCCAATGACGCCCGCCATCGATGAAAAGCCAATCAGCATCACGATAGTCAGGGTGATCCCGGCAAGCAGGGTCGGTAGCGCCTCCGGCAGCAGCGATTTAAAGATAACGTGCCACAGATTACCGCCCATCGACAGAATGGCTTCAATGCGCCCGTAATCCACTTCGTCCAGCGCGTTTTCGGTCAGCCGCGCAAAAAACGGAAAAGCGCCGATAGTAATCGGCACGACGGCCGCGGTGCTGCCCAAGGTGGTGCCGATGATAAGCCGCGTAAAGGGGATTAACGCGATCAGCAGCACGATAAACGGCAGCGAGCGGCCAAAATTGATAATCGCCCCCAGCAGCGCATTCAGTTTCGGCATCGGCGCCAGGCCGTTGCGCCGGGAGACAAACAGTAACACGCCGACCGGCAGGCCGATTAAGATGGTAAACAGCGCCGCCAGCCCCACCATATAGAGGGTTTCAAGGCTGCCTTCCCATAATAAGGGCCATAAATCTTCCCAGCTCATGCGACTACGCATAAAGGCCTCCCGTGAAAGCCGTGGCGGGCAAGGAAATCTTGCTCCGCCTGCGGATTATGCAGTAACGACTGACGTAATCTGGACCACGGCGCCACCAGCAGATCGGCGATTTTCCCGCTCTCGATGACTTCGCCATGCTCCAGCAGCGCCGCGTGATCGCACAGCGTTTTGACGACTTCCAGCTCATGGGTAATAAGCACGATAGTCAGATTGAGCCGCTGATTGATATCGGCCAGTAACGCCAGCACCGAGGCGGTGGTTTCCGGATCGAGGGCGCTGGTTGCTTCATCGCATAGCAGCACATCCGGGCCGGCCGCCAGCGCGCGGGCGATGCCGACGCGCTGCTTTTGACCGCCGGAAAGCTGGGATGGAAAGGCGGTTGCTTTATCCGCCAGTCCAACCAACTCCAGCAACTCGAGCACACGTTTGCGGCGCGTACGTTTGTCGACACCGGCGATTTCCAGCGGTACCGCGACGTTGTCTGCCACGTTGCGGGCATGCAGCAGGTTGAAGTGCTGGAAAATCATTCCGGTGCGCAGACGGTGCTGACGTAAACCGGCTTTGTCTAACTGAGTGATATCCTGCCCGTTCACCACAATCCGGCCCGTAGAGGGCCGTTCGAGTAAATTGAGACAGCGGATCAGCGTGCTTTTGCCTGCTCCGCTGCGCCCGAGAATGCCATAAATCGCGCCTTTCGGGATCTGCAGCGACACGTCGTTTAACGCCGGTCGGCCTGTTCCGGCATAGGTTTTACTCAGCCCGACGACCTCAATCATGATTGCGGCGCAACCGGGATAACCGAGCCGTTATAGTTTTTGCGAATAAATTCGGCAACCTGCGGCGAGGTGAGATCTTTGGCCAGCGCTTTAATGCGTGGGTCATTAGCCAATTGCGGCGTCGTCACCAGGATATTGGCGTAAGGGTTGTTGTTCGCGCTCTCCAGCCCTAACGCATCTTTCGCCGGTACCAGTCCCGCCTCCAGCGCGTAGTTGCCGTTAATGACCGCTAAATCAACATCGTCTAAGGAACGCGGGATCTGCGGCGATTCAATTTCGAGGATCTTCAGATGTTTGGGGTTTTCCACGATATCTTTCGGGGTGGCTAACGTGGTCGCCGGGTTGGTGAATTTAGCGCCGAGTTTGATTAATCCCTGGCTTTGTAGCAGGAACAAGGCGCGACTGAGATTGGTGGTGTTGTTCGGCACCGCGACGGTTCCGTTTTCCGGGACGGAATTAAAGTCTTTGTGCTTACGGGAATAAATACCCAGCGGTTCAATATGCACCGTAGCGGCGACGGCAAAGGTCTTACCCAGCGCTTTTTCCTGATCCTTCAGATACGGAACGTGCTGGAAGTAGTTGGCATCAACGTCGCCATTCGCCAGCAGCTCGTTGGCGTTAACGCCGCTGGTGAGTTCGACAACTTTGATATCGAGGCTGGGATCGATTTTTTTGATGTAATTGAGGATCTCAGCGTGTGGTACCGGGTCAGCGGCAACGCGCAGCGCGGCAGCCTGGGCGGATGTCCATGCCAGAGAAAGAGATAAAGCGACCCCTGCCAGTTTGAATGCGGCATATTTCATATTGTTATCCTTATTAAATTAAACGATCAGTTGCTCAGTACGTTCGCGAAAAACATCCTGGTAATAACGTTCGGCGACATCCGGGTGGGAACGCAGCCGCCCTTTGAGGTAATTCCAGCCAACATCCCGCAGCAGCGGATTTTGCGGATCGCTATCCGGGCCGAGCGCTTCCTGCGCCAGATGGGCGGGCAGGCGGTACACCGGTACCACGGCATCGAGCTGCGCGCCAAGAAAGAAGGCGATTGAGAGGCGTTCCTGTTCTGCCGGCGGCGAGACCACGCGATGAACGGTGGCGCGCAGGTAACCGTTAGTCGCCAGCTCAAGTAGCTCACCGATATTCACCACAAAGCTGCCCGCCAGCGGCGTGGCGTCGATCCAGTGCTCCGGCGCGACTTCCACCTGCAGTCCTTTTTGCTCGTCCTGTAACAGGAAGCTTAAGAATCCAGAATCTTTATGCGCCCCAACGCCTTGGGCGCTTTTCGTTTCACGCTGCCCGGGGTAACGAATCAGTTTGATATGTTCATTCGGTTTATCGCCATACAGCGCGTCAAAGGCGTCGGCAGGCAACTGTAGCGCTTCGGCAAACGCGCGCAGCAAGGTCATCCCGACGCCGGTCATCGCCTGCTGCCAGCCCAGTAGGGTCGGTTTCAGCGACGGTAGCGCGGCGGGCCATAAGTTCGGTCCCTGCAGACGCTGCCAGCGTGGCGCGTTTTCGGCGAGAGTTAAAGCCGGGCGTTCGGCGCCGATGTCAAACTGTTCGCGCCAGTCTGGCTGGCCGCGAGTGAGCTCGGAAGCCGCGCGGTTATAGCCGCGAAAGTGCGGGGAGTGAATCATCGCCACCTGCTGCTTTTCGCTATCATCAAGAGCAAAAAAGCGTCGCGCCTGGCGTTGAACTTCAGCTTGCAATCCGGCGTCCACGCCGTGATTAATAAGATAAAAGAAACCAATATCGCGAGCGGCATGGCGGAGGTCGGCAAGAAAACCGCTCTTTTCAGCAGGGTTGGTATAGCGGGCCAGATCGAGAATCGGCAAAGTCGTGGCGTTCATTGTGTTCTCCGAGAACGGGGTACGGGTCATTGGCTATGAAGTGATTCTGGGTTCGGCAACAACAACGGCGCATGATGATTTCCTCTGTCGGGTAGATGCGCTCAGCTTGCCTTAGCGCAATTTTTTCGACCAATAACGTTCTTTTCTAATTTATGACCGCGGTGGGTTCAGTGCTTTTGCGAAAAACAGATAAGGAGTGGGGTTTCGGCCTAGCCGTTATTTAAAAAAAGTGGCGGGATGTTGCATGATGCCGCCGCGGTCCGTATGGTGAGCGAAATTTTTCATGCAGGAAAGACAATGCACACGTCAAAAGATCCGCTTCACGGCGTGACGCTCGAAGCGTTACTCACTGACCTTGTGGCCAGATATGGCTGGGATGAACTGGCCCGACATATCAAAATCAACTGTTTCAAAAGCGATCCGAGCATTAAGTCGAGCCTGAAATTTCTACGCCGCACGCCGTGGGCGCGTAAAGAAGTGGAAAACTTTTATCTCGATTCTCTGGAAGGGCTCATCGACAAACCCGCCGACGCTGGCCCGTGGGCCAACTGGCAGAAGAAGTAACGCTTATCAGGTTACCGCTTGTTCATTGACCCCATTGCGTAGCGCTCCCGGCGCTTTGCCGGTAATGCGTTTAAAGGCGCGGCTAAAGGCAGCGAGCGAGTTGTAGCCGAGGCGGAAGGCGACTTTTTCCAGCGCTTCGCCTTCATGGCTGATGTATTGTACCGCCAGGCGCATGCGTAATTCTGTCAGGTAGCGGGCCGGCGTGGTACCGGTGGCGGTGAGAAAACGTTCGGCGAACACCGAACGCGACAGGCCGGATTCGCGGGCTAAGTCTTCTACCTTCCAGTTGACGCCGGGCTGCTGATGCATAGCATATATCGCGCGCGATAGCTTCGGGTCGCGCAGTACCTGTACCCAGCCGGTAGCGTTACCGCAGCCGCATTCCACCCAGGCGCGGACGATCAGCGCCGCGACGACATCGGCGAGACGTGCCAGAATGCCGGCATAGCCCACCTGACGCGTCAGAGATTCACGCTCCATTGCCGCCAGCAGCGGCTGGATTTCCGGGCGGGCGCTTAACAGGCTACTCACCAGCATTACCTCCGGCATGGCCCGAACCAGCGGCTGCATTCCGCCTAATTCAAAATCCATACAGGCGCTGAAGATAACCGCATTCTCTTCGGTATTAACGCAGCCTGCGTTTTTGATGCAGGAAACCGTCCCGCAGACCGGTTTGCTGTCGAGCTCCATCACGTTCACCCGCGCGGCTTTGCTATCTGAGAGCAGGGCGTGCGCATCGCTATTGGGAATGAACACCGCATCGCCGCTCTCAAGCGAGAACTGTTTACCGTTGCTCATTTTTAGCAACAGCGGGCCGCGGCTGACAAAATGAAACTGCGCTTTGCCAGGAACCGAATTAAACTCCACGCCGAAAGGACGCGAGGTTTCAATCCGTCGGTATTTCACACCCGACAGTCGCATGCCCTGTAACAGCTCGCTGGTCAGATCTAAGGTTTGCTGGCTCATCGTTTTTCCGGACGAATAATCAATAATTGCAGAGTATGTATCATATATCGTCTTAACGGAAGCCACTAAGCTTGGCGAATGTTAATGATTCTGGAGAGATGTATATGAGTTCTTGCATTGTCGCTGAAGAGAGCGCGATTAACGCCCGCCCGGCGTGGCGCGCCGTGTATGCGCTGGCGTTGGGGGTCTTTGGCCTGATCGTCGCTGAATTTCTACCGGCCAGTTTACTGACGCCGATGGCCAGCAGCCTGGGCGTGAGTGAGGGGATGGCCGGACAGGCGGTGACCGCCACGGCGTTAATCGCTCTGGTGACGGGGTTATTGATTACCTCTGCTACCCGCAATATCGACCGTCGCTGGGTGCTGATGTTCTTTTCCGTATTGCAAATCATCTCCAGTCTGATCGTGGCCTTTGCCGGTTCACTGGAGTTCCTGCTGCTGGGACGCCTGCTGCTTGGTATCGCTATCGGCGGCTTCTGGGCGATGTCGACGGCGACGGCGATGCGGCTGGTTCCGGCGGCGATGGTGCCGAAAGCGCTGGCGATTATCTTCTCGGCGGTGTCGATTGCCACCGTAGTGGCGGCGCCGCTGGGTAGCTATCTTGGCGCGCTCATTGGCTGGCGTAACGTCTTTATCATCAGCGCCGTACCGAGCCTGGTCGCGCTGCTGTGGCAGCTATGGGTACTGCCGTCGATGCGCCCGGAGAGCGCTGGCAGCTTTAGTACGCTCTTTAAGGTACTGCGGCGGCCGGGAATGGTTGGCGGTCTGCTGGCTTCGATTTTGATTTTTGGCGGACACTTCGCTTTCTTTACCTATCTGCGGCCATTTCTCGAAACCGTGGCGCTGGCAAGCGTAGAAGGGGTATCGTTGATTTTGCTGGGGTTCGGCGTGGCCAACTTTATTGGCACCTCGCTTGCCGGGCATCTGCTGGCGCGCAGTTTGCGGATGACGCTGGCGCTGGTGCCACTGGCGATGAGCTTGCTGGCGCTGATGATGGTGCTGTATGGTCATATTGCGCTACTGGATGGCCTGTTGGTCGCCCTGTGGGGATTTGCATTCGGCCTGGTGCCGGTGGCCTGGTCAACCTGGCTTGCCACTACGGTACCGGATGAAGCGGAAAGCGCAGGGGGATTATTAGTCGCGGCGATCCAGCTGGCCATTAGCGCCGGGGCTGCCGGCGGTGGGGCAATATTTGATATCAGCGGCGCCAGCGGCGTATTTACCGGCAGCGGGCTGTTATTATTAAGCGCCATGCTGATTGTCTTTATTGGCGTCAGGGTGACGCCGCCGGTCAGAAACAATTAATGATTAAACGCGCCGACTGGCGCGTTTATTTTTCTTCGGGCGCAGCGAGTACTCATTTTATTATTATAAAACGAGCGGCTAATTGATGAGTTGAAAAACTTCTTACGTTTTCCCGCGTGAATGCGGTTGCTGGCCTCAGCGTTTTGTCAGGTGGTTTCCATCACAGATTGGGCGCTATGTTATTAATTATTATATTAAATAGCGTCTGTCAGTTGGTCAACGATAACTTTACCGCTGTTATCAAATTGGGTAATACGAAAATTAACGTTCCACGAGCGGCGAGTATTAAATTTATCAAACAGGGAGACGCGGCCTTTTTTCTTACCCTCTTTATTGAGGATCACCCACTCAGTCACTTCGGTATACTGCTGGCTAGGTTGATGACCGCTTTGTTGTTCAACTAATTGGTCTTCAGAATCCAGTTTTAAATAATCGCGTAACATTTTGCACCTCTTTGTTAATGTTTTTTTAACGTTACTCCTTTTTTTGATTCTTTCAATCTGAGTTTTTAATCGATGTGTGTGACTATTAGTTGGCGATCTAGCTGTTATATTTTTGCTAATCACTCTGCTGAATCCCAGGCTATTGTAACCATTCAGCACCAGACCGACCTACGGAAGCGAAGCGATGAATGCCTCATCCAGCGGAAAGAGGCCCGTTGGATGTGGCATTGATTACCCGGTTTTTGGGATTGAGGTTATTCATCGTGCTGATGAATATTACAGCACCGCTACGTACTTAATACCGTTATTGTTCTGTTTTAGCCTTTCCAGCGCCTGTGGGATCTCGTCGAAACTGACGCTTTCTATCGGCGGCATCATCAGTTCGCCGCGGCCAATTTGCTGCAGCATGTTTTCCCCGGCCTGACGTAATCGACTCCACTGCCTCTGGGTACCGTAAGGATGGATTGCCGCCAGCGCGACCTCATGCAATGAGATACTGGTAGTAAACGCCGGTAGCGGCGCGTGCTCGAGCCGGTCTTGTATACAGACCAGATGGCCGTAGTAGCCGAGCAACCCGGCAAGCGAAAGGGCATTTTGCTGATTTACGGTATCGAAAGCGGCATACAGCGATTTACCCGCCAGCGCGCGTTTTAGCTCCTGCGGCCAGGAAGTATGGTGATAATCAAAGGCCTGAATCACCCCACGAGCCAGTAGTTTCGGGTGATGCGTGGCGCTGGCCGTGACGTAGACGTTAGCGCCGCTCTCAATCAGTAATTGGCTTAGCAGACTGCCGGCAGCGCCGCCGGCGCCGCTGACCAGTACATTCTCGCCAGCCGGAAGGGGGATCTTTTGCGCTGCCTGCCACGCCGTCAGACCGGGGCATGGTAGCGCCGCAGCGGTGAGGTCGCTGATATGATCGGGAA
The DNA here is from genome assembly GCF_040064335.1 of Klebsiella sp. CN_Kp088. NCBI lineage: Bacteria > Pseudomonadati > Pseudomonadota > Gammaproteobacteria > Enterobacterales > Enterobacteriaceae > Klebsiella > Klebsiella sp. CN_Kp088. The sequence continues at coordinate 231,205 of NZ_JBEAIQ010000001.1, forward strand.
CTGCAATCACCGCCTGGGCGCTGACTAACGTATGGCGGGCAAAGCTACCGTCAAAACGCAGGTCGGTGTGATACATCACACGCGTGCCGGGACGAAGGTGGCGGGCGTTGCGGCCAACGGCGGTAATCACCCCCATACCGTCGACGCCGGGGATCTGATCCTCCTGCCAGGCGTCGGAGAGACCGGCCATCAGCTTCCAGTCGACCGGATTAAGACCAATGGCGCGGTTCTCGATCAGCACCTGATCGTCAGCGGGCGTGACTAATGTTTTCTCATGGCGTTCAAGCAGAAGCGGGGAGGCGTGCCTTTTCCACAGCCAGGCGTCGGTTTTTATCATTGTTTCTTCCTCTGGTGTTGGTGAGCGGTCCATTAAAACAAAATCAGAACTAAAGATAATTCCATAAATAGCAATTATCTATTGCGATTAGTGCTGTTTATCGCAATAGCATTCCATGAAACACTTTGCTCATATTTTCAACGTGATACCGCACGGCGGTTGACAGAGTGACCCATGAGCATCGAAAAATTAACCCAGCAGCCGCTAACGATTGGCGTGGAACTGCCGCTGGACAATGACTGGTCGACAAGCGGACAGCTAAAACGGCAGCGCGACGGGCGACCGTTTGGCGTGCCGGATATGAGCGAGCACGCGGAGCGCATTAAACTGGCGGATACGCTCGGGTTTCGCGCTGCCTGGATCCGCGATGTTCCGCTGTACGATCCGCAGTTTGGCGATGCGGCTAACGTCTTTGAAGCCTTTACCTACCTCGGCTATTTATCGAGCCTGACGCAAAATATTTTGCTGGGCACGGCGGCGGTTGTGCTGCCGTTACGTCAGCCATGGCTGGTACGTAAAGCCGCCGCCACGGTGCAGGCGCTCAGCGGCGACCGGCTGCTACTGGGCATCGCCAGCGGCGACAGGCCGGTCGAATACCCGCTATTTGGTGAAGACTACGCCAGCCGCGGCGAGCGTTTACGTCACGGCGTGAGCGTGCTGAAGGGCGAGACCGATCGTCAGCTGGAGCCGGGCCTGGAGTTGCTGCCAGCCAAACCGACCCCGCCGCTGCTGGTTGCTGGTTTGGCGCAACAAACGGCGCAATGGGTAGGCAGTAATATGGATGGCTGGCTCGCCTATCCTGGCCAGCCTGACGAGCACGTTAGCCGCGTCAAGCTGTGGCGTCGGGTAGCGGGCGAGAAACCCTATATCAGCTTTATCCACCTGGATCTGCAAGATGACGCCAATGCGCCGATTCAGCGCCATCGTTTCGGCATCAGCAGCGGCCGCCATGGTCTCATTCAGGAATTAAATGCGATGCGCGATGCCGGCGTGAACCATATCGGTCTGCATTTTCGTCGCAACCAGCGTCCGCTGGCCGAGACGATGCAGGAGATTGGCGAACTGGTGCTGCCGGCATTCCATTATTAAAGTACGCCGTCACCACCGTCTGAACACCAGACCTGGCCGGAGGCATACGAGCAGGCATCAGAGGCGAGAGTTACATACAGCGGGGCGATCTCAACGGGTTGCCCTGGCCGCCCAAGTGGCGTATCGCCGCCAAAGTTTTGCACTTTTTCCCCCGGCTGTCCGCCGCTTGACTGCAGCACCGTCCAGTACGGGCCGGGAGCGACCGCATTGACCCGGATCCCACGCGGCCCTAACTGCTTGGCCAGCGATTTGGTGAATGCCACCAGGCAGGCTTTGGTCTGGGCGTAATCCAGCAAAATAGGGCTCGGTTTAAAAGCCTGTACTGAAGATGTGTTGATAATCACGCTTTGGGCTTTGAGGTGCGGCAGCGCGGCTTTGGTTATCCAGAACGGCGCATAGACGTTGGTTTTGAAGGTCGCATCGAAATCGGCGGTGGTGAGTTGCTCAATTTTTTCACAGTATTGCTGACGACCTGCATTGTTCACAACAATATCCAAACCGCCAAGACCGCTTACCGCTTTTTCCACAAGCGTTTCACAGAAGGATTCCACGCGAATATCGCCCGGTATCGCCACCGCCGTACGGCCTTCCGCTTTGATAAGCGCGATGACGGCGTCCGCATCGCTCTGTTCTTCCGGAAGATAGTTAATGGCAACATCCGCGCCTTCGCGGGCAAAGGCGATAGCCACGGCGCGACCAATACCGGAGTCTCCGCCGGTAATCAGCGCTTTCTTACCCTGTAGCCGTCCTGACCCGCTGTAGCTGACTTCACCATGATCCGGTGTGGGTTCCATTTCGGCGGCCAGGCCGGGAGGCGTTTGCGGTTGATCGGGGAAAGGGGGTTGTGGCCAATGGTTGGTACGCAGTTTGTCATTATCCATAGCAATCTCCTTCACAGAAAAGAGTAATGATAGAAGGTATGCGGACGCTACGATAAATGTAAATCCCTGCCCAATGGACATATTCCCGCTTTTCCTTAGCCAACTTACTGATATAAGGCGATTTATATATAATCTTCCGCTAGCTTATTTTTCAGATTATTCAGCGAAATATTTAAAAATAGAATATTTAACTTTATTTACAGTTCTATTTTTTCATGCTCAAGTCGTTGTGGATTTTGGCCGTGCCGTTGCGTTTATTTCTTCTGGTTAATATGATCTTAGCGATGGCCTGGTTATTTTTTCCGCTCCGCTATTTATTTTTTAATTAATTTCATAGCAACTGTTAATATATTTTATTTAATTTGCATTTTTCACTTATTGCTCCAGACTTAATTCTCGACGGCGATGATTTAGAGCGTTAAATCATCTTTTACTAACCAAGCTAAAAGGTAAACGTTATGGCAGAACACAGAGGTGGTTCAGGTAATTTTGCAGAAGACCGGGAAAAAGCATCTGAAGCCGGACGTAAAGGCGGACAGCACAGCGGCGGGAATTTTAAAAATGACCCGGAACGTGCATCCGAAGCCGGTAAAAAAGGCGGTAAAAACAGCCATGGCGGCGGCCGTAAATCCGGTGATAGCTAGCTTGTGAATATAAGTGATTTGATCTGGTAACTGCTGTTAAAAATACCCTGCGGGTCATCCGACCCGCAGTTTTTAAAAGGTGTGACTTATGAAAATACAAACCATTGAAGATATTTTTATTCATTTATTATCGGATACCTACAGCGCGGAAAAACAGTTAACCCGCGCGCTGGCTAAACTATCCCGCGCCAGCGCATGTGAAGAGCTACAAACGGCATTCAGCGCTCACCTTGAGGAAACACAGGGCCATATAGAACGTATTGATAAGCTCCTTGAACAAAATGATCAAATTCGCCTGAAACGGATGAAGTGTGTGGCGATGGAAGGGCTTATCGAAGAGGCCAACGAAGTGATCGAAGCGACGGAAAAGAACGAGATCCGCGATGCTGCGCTGATAGCCGCCGCGCAGAAAGTTGAACACTATGAAATTGCGGCCTACGGTACGCTGTGTACGCTGGCAGAGCAGCTCGGCTATAAAGCCGCGGTGAAATTGCTGGCGGAAACGCTGGAAGAAGAAAAAGACGCTGATATGAAATTAACGGACATCGCCGTTGGACACGTCAATCAGGATGCCCAACAGTCCGCTTAATCCTATCTAAGGCATCAGGCAAAAAAATGAGTCTTAGTCCGGTTGTAATAAAAAGGTGTCATCTCGTCGCGGCGATAATGTGGTTTGTACTGGCTATACCGTCGGTAATATGGTGGAAAGACAGTGTCCTGTGGGTCATCATTATTAGTATTTATGCAAATATTGTCGGCCACTTATCAGGGTATAGCGCAGCACGAGCCGACCAGGCCGCAGAAGAAAATGAAGATAAGGCTGAAGAGTAATTATCTTTTTATAAAGAGGTTGTTATGACTGATATTGAAAACTATCACGATTGGTTGCGTGACGCGCACGCTATGGAAAAGCAGGCCGAATCGATGCTTGAATCGATGGTCAAACGCATCGACAGCTACCCGGAATTATGCACCCGCCTTGAGCAGCATCTTTTTGAAACCCGTCGGCAAATTACCGTACTGGATGATATTATTGCGCGCAATAATATTTCCCGCTCGGTTCTTAAAGACTCAATGAGTAAAATCGCCGCGATGGGACAATCTATTGGTGGAATGTTTCCACAAGATGAAGTAGTCAAAGGTGTGATCAGCGGTTACGTTTTCGAGCAGTTTGAGGTCGCCTGTTATACCTCCTTATTAACCGCCGCGCAAAAGGTCAACGATCATGATTCGATTGCGGATTTAGAAAGTATTTTGGCGGAAGAGAGAGGTATGGCCGAATGGTTGCTGCAACATATTCCGGATATTACGGAGCAATATATTATCCGCTCCGAAACGCCGGGTTTTGATGCTAAGCGTTAGCGGTAAAAGGTCTGTAAATGATTCGTCTCCTTGCTATCTTGTCGCGTATTAACGATAGCGCGCCGCCGCTAACGGCAGCAGGGCGGAATATTACGTTAGAGATAAATTTTGACGCGCACTGTCAGTGTCCGTCGTTGACCCCGAGGCAGCGAATGATGGTAGATAAACTTGCCAGACGCAGTACGCCTGCACGGGATAAAAGTCATCCGTCAAAGAAAGGGTAGCCGCTGGCGGTTACCCTTTCTTTAGTCAATCAATCTGACTATCTTGTCAATAAGGGGAACCTGATGGCTGAGTTTGATGCATTTCATCTCGCGAGGATCCAGTTCGCCTTCACTATCTCCTTTCATATTATTTTTCCGGCATTAACCATTGGTCTTGCCAGCTATCTGGTGGTACTGGAAGGCATGTGGTTAAAAACACGGCGCCTGCTCTGGCGCCAGCTTTATCATTTCTGGCTAAATATTTTTGCGATTAATTTTGGTATGGGTGTGGTATCCGGCCTGGTCATGGCCTACCAATTTGGCACTAACTGGAGCGGTTTTTCCCAGTTTGCAGGCAGTATTACCGGGCCTTTACTGACATATGAAGTTTTAACCGCTTTTTTCCTCGAAGCTGGATTTCTTGGCGTGATGCTATTTGGCTGGAACCGGGTCGGGCCGGGATTACATTTCTTTTCGACCTGTATGGTGGCCATGGGAACGCTGGCCTCAACGTTTTGGATCCTGGCTTCCAATAGCTGGATGCAGACGCCTCAGGGCTTTCATATTGAGCAAGGGCAGGTGATACCAGATAGTTGGTTGGCGATAATCTTCAATCCCTCATTTCCCTGGCGCTTACTACATATGTCTATCGCCGCCTTTCTGAGTACCGCGCTGTTCGTTGGCGCTTCGGCGGCCTGGCACTTATTACGTGATAACGATACGCCAGCCATTCGAACAATGTTTTCAATGGCATTGTGGATGGCGTTGATTGTCGCCCCCATTCAGGCCGTAGTCGGCGATATGCATGGGCTGAACACGCTCAAGCACCAGCCGGCAAAAATTGCCGCTATTGAAGGTCATTGGGAAAATAAACCCGGCGAAGCTACGCCGCTGCTACTGTTCGGCCTACCGGATATGGCAGAAGAGCGCACACGATATCCGCTGGCTATCCCCGCCCTAGGCAGTTTGATTCTCACCCATAGCCGTAGCGCCCAGGTTCCAGCACTGAAAGACTTTCCCGCCAACGAACGGCCTAATTCGACGATTGTTTTCTGGTCGTTTCGTTTTATGGTCGGAGCCGGTTTTTTGATGATCGCGCTTGGCGTCATTGGCTGGTATTTACGTCGCCATAAACGTTTGTGTGACTCGCGACCTTTTTTGTGGTTTGCGTTAGCGATGGGACCTGTCGGTTTACTGACCATTCTGGCCGGCTGGATCACGACGGAAGTCGGACGCCAGCCCTGGGTGGTGTACGGTCTGTTGCGTACGCGGGACGCCGTCTCAGCGCATAGTACGCTGCAGATGAGTATCAGCCTGGCCGCCTTTGTGGTGGTCTATTTTGCGGTGTTTGGCGTGGGATATCTCTATCTTATTCGTCTACTCAAACTGGGGCCTCAGCCTGAATCGGAATTAGCGCTTAATTCCTCCGGAACGCCAGCGCGTCCTTTATCGGCGCCGGATAAATTACCGAGTGAGGAGAAATTCTGATGGGAGTTGATCTGGCAGTCATCTGGTTTGTGATAATCATCTTCGCCACGCTGATGTATATCGTTATGGATGGTTTCGATCTCGGCATCGGCGCGCTATTTCTATTTACCCGCGATAAGGCGCACCGCGACACCATGGTCAATAGCGTGGCGCCCGTGTGGGATGGAAATGAGACCTGGTTGGTATTAGGCGGCGCCGGGTTATTTGGCGCTTTTCCGCTGGCCTACGCGGTGATCGTTGACGCCCTGACCATCCCGCTTACCGCGATGCTTATTGGCTTAATATTCCGCGGCGTGGCGTTTGAATTTCGTTTTAAAGCCGCGGAATCCCATCGCCGGTTTTGGGATAGCGCGTTTATGTGGGGATCATTATTAGCCATCTTTAGCCAGGGGATCGTTGTCGGCGCCATTCTGCATGGTTTTCCGTTGCATGGGCGGCAATTCGCTGGTTCGCCGCTTGACTGGTTGACGCCATTTAATTTGTTCTGTGGATTAGCGTTAATTGCCACTTATGCCTTACTGGGGGCGACCTGGCTTATTTTAAAAAGTGACGGGGCGTTGTTACGCTTGATGCGTCGGTTAACGCGCATACTGTTGCTGCTTTTTCTAATCGCCATGGCTGCCATTAGCTTATGGACGCCGCTTACCCTCGCACGAATTGCTGAGCGCTGGTTTTCGCTCCCCAATGTCTTCTATTTTCTACCGGTGCCGCTACTGGTCCTTACCCTCAGCCTCTGGTTATGGCGGCTGAGTCAACGCGCCGACAGCCACGCCGCGCCTTTTATTCTTACGCTTGGGTTGCTGTTCCTTGGTTTTAGCGGTTTAGGGATAAGTATCTGGCCCTGGATCATCCCACCGGATGTGACGCTCTGGCAGGCAGCGGCGCCAGTGGCCAGCCAGTTGTTCATGTTGGTCGGCACGCTGCTGATTGTTCCGGTTATCCTGGCCTATACCGCCTGGAGTTACTGGGTCTTTCGCGGCAAGGTGCGGGCAGATGAGGGCTATCACTAATGTGCAAGCGTATCGCCAAAAGGCTGGGCTGGCTGCTGTTGATCTGGTGCTGCGGCGTTCTGGTGGTGTTAATCATCAGTACGCTGGTGCGCGGTTTTATGACGCTGGCGGGGCTGCATGTCTAAAACGAGGGGACGAAGATGGCAGAGCAACCGTGGTTTCAAAACGCTGTAATTTATCAGGTTGATACCTCGCTGTTTTATGATGCCAATGGTGATGGCTGTGGCGATCTGGCCGGAATAAGGCAAAAACTCTATTACTTACGTAGCTTTGGGGTGACGGTATTGTGGTTAACCCCCTTTTATCTGACGCCATTTCTCGATGACGGTTACGACGTGCAGGATCATCTGCAGCCCGATCCGCGTTTTGGGCAAATCCGTGACGTTATTCAACTGATTGATGACGCGCGGGAACTGGGGATACGCGTTATCATCGAGTTGGTTATCCAGCATACCTCTTCGCAACACCCCTGGTTTCTGGAGGCGCGTAAAAACAGACATTCTCCTTTCCGGCCATATTATCTCTGGGCCGATTCGCCGCCCGAAAAGGACGATCCGCCAATGTTTCCCGGTGTCGAAAAGAGCGTCTGGCGCTGGGATCAACAGGCGGGACAGTATTATCGTCACATGTTCTATCGCCACGAGCCGGATCTCAATCTGGTGCACCCTCCGGTGATAGACGAAATTGACAATATTGTGCGTTTTTGGCTACGCGTTGGGGTGAGCGGTTTTCGGCTAGACGCCGCCTCGCACCTGGTTAAACAAGCCGGAAATGGCGACGAAGAGCAGGGGTACTGGATATTGGCCCATCTTCGGCAACTGGTTGAACAGACCAATCCTGAAGCCATTCTGCTCGGTGAAGTTGACGTGGCAGTGAACGATTACCGTCACTATTTCGGCCACAGCGATCGCCTGCAACTGGTGCTTAATTTCTGGCTGAACAAATTTTTTTACGTCAGCCTCGCCCGGCAGAGTGTGAAGCCGCTCGTTAGCGCGCTGCAAGCGATGATTAAGCCGCCGCCCGGTTGCTGTTTTGCTAACTGGCTACGTAATCACGATGAGCTCGACCTGGAGGGTATTGAGGACGCAGACCGGCAGTTTGTGCTGCGCTGTTTTGCCCCCGAGAAGTCGATGTCAGTCTATCAACGTGGCATTCGCCGCCGCCTTGCGCCGATGCTGGAGGGCAATATCCGTCGGCTGGCGCTTTGTCATGCGGTGTTACTGTCGCTGCCTGGCGTGCCTGTGATGCGCTATGGCGATGAAATCGGTATGGGCGAGGATCTGTCGCTGAAAGAGCGTTATGCCGTGAGGACGCCCATGCAGTGGTCAGCCGGGGTGAATGGGGGCTTTTCCACCGCCGCGGCGGAAAAATTACTCGTCAGGCCGGTTGCCAGCGGCCCCTGGCGATATCAGCAGGTCAACGTCGAACTGGCGTTGCGTCAACGCCACTCGTTGCTGCAGCGAGTGCGGCAGATGGTTCAACTGCGCGCCGAATATCATGAGCCTGGCACCACCCCCTTTGAGCTGGTATCCGGCTTGCCGCCATCGGTGTTAGCGCTGCGCTACCGCAGTCAATCTCGCGATCTGCTGATGCTGGCGAACTTCAGCGAACGCCCGGTAGAGGTACGATTGCCGCGTCAGGAGACAGGTTACTGGTCCTGCGTGCTGGAGGACCGCCGTTATCGCGATAGCCTTACCGGCGGCAAGGTCTGCCGGTTACAGCTTGCCGATTATGGTTATCGCTGGTTTAGCCGCCAGCACGATTAACGGCGCTTGCGCGGGCGGCGTAGTAGTCCGCGTAATATCATCAGTCCAAATGCGATCCCAACGCCGGAGGCGACTTTACCAGGCAAATCGGCGCTGACGTTAAATGAGCGCTGGCGAGCGCCAGCGCTAAATGTCCCGCGGGTGCTGTGCTCGCCCCGCACGGCAGAATAGAGATCGTCTGGCTTTTCGCTACGTTTCGCTTGCGCTGTCAGCTGACCTTCCCAGGCTTTGTTAACCATCAGGCGGTCAAGTAGTGAAGGGAAGAAAAATTGGCCAACGATGGATTGAATGGTGCTTTTACCTACCCACAACTCGCGAACGGGGCGCTGAACGACGCTAAAAATCGCCTCTGCCGCCACCTCAGGCTGATAAACCGGGGGAACGGGCTGCATCTCTTTATCCATTTTATTTCTTGCCCAACCAAACTGCGTCGTATTCATTCCCGGCAGTTGGACCATGGTTAATTGGATCCGGCTGCGTTGATGCATCAGTTCGGTTCGCACTGCATCGGTAAATCCGCGAATCGCCGCCTTCGCGCCGCAATACGCCGATTGCAACGGAATGGAACGCCAGGCAAGCGCGGAGCCCACCTGGATTATTATCCCGCGGTTTCTGGGGCTCATCACTTCCAACGCGGCGCGTGTGCCGTTGACATAACCTAAATAGGTCACCTCCGTCACGCGGCGAAATTCATCATCACTCATCAAATGGAAGGGCGCTAACACCGTGGTCATGGCATTATTGATCCACACTTCAATGGCGCCGAGCTGGGTTTCGATTTCCGCCGCGGCCTGCCGCAGCGAACGGGCATCAGCGACGTCAGCGCTGATAACCTGCGTCCGGACGCCGTACTGTCGACATGCGTTTTCGGCCTCCTGTAGCCCACTTTCATCGCGCGCAATAATCGCCACATCATAGCCTGCCTTAGCAAAACATAGCGCCGTCGCTTTACCGGCGCCCGCACTGCCGCCGGTGATAACCATTACCGCCATAGTCGCCTCAATTGGTCTGAACATGGCATTTCGCCATGGTGTATTGGTCACTGAGTACTTGAGTATTATTGATTCATTGCTGGCCGGTGGTCGGAAATATCCGAGAGTACTTATTATGGCTAACAGACGACATTATTTATTATGGCAATGGCCAAATTTCATGATAACGCTACAATTTATAATTCAATGCCGCAAAGTTGGAGGTGGTATGTATATTAATCATGTTACTGAAAAAGAAGAGGACGACCCGATACGGGCTCCTGAGTCAGGCGATAAACAACCGGAACGCGATAAGTAACGTCTCTACGCTTCGGTCGGAATAATTGAAATCTGGCCATTACGTTCGAGGATCGCAAATTTAATCTTCTCAAGTTGATATATACCATGGTGCTGTCGCGCGGCGAGCAATATGTCATCCACAGAGATATTGACCATTTTCATTTTATCGTCAGCGACAACACCATTTTCTACGACGATCGTCGGCGAACCATCAAGATAATTCTCAGCCTGCGAAAAGCGCTTCTTTATATAGCCAAATAAAATATCCACGCTGACCAGCGTGACAATAGTCAGCATTGAACCGGTAACAGAATAGTCGGTGCTGAGCATGGCCTGCTGGGTGGCCTCACTGATAATCAACAGTAAAATCAGATCAAAACTGGTGAGTTGCATAAGCGTTCTTCTACCAGCAACTTTAAATATAATCAATAAGATAAGATAGATTGCGACGGCTCTGAGCACCATTTCCATCGTTGTGACTCCTAAGGAAAGACAAATTGGCTAAAGGTGACGGCAGGTTGCCGGTTCGCCTGTAGTGTCGTGGAAAGTTTGCCAAATGTTTTTGGCGTGATAGATAACCACAGCGAGAGCGGCGCGCCACTGCTATTTTCATTGTAAACCAGTATCAGATGACCGTTAGCGCTGTACATTTTATCGGGCTGCGGTCGAATATCACCAATTTGGTAATGGCTTAATAACGTGGGTGAAAAATCCACTGAGGTATGAGCGAGGCCACTGTTTTTTATCTGAACATTGACTTCGGTTTCGCTCATTAGCCTGGCAAAACGGTCATAGTCTACCGTTAACGATGAAGCGGAATTCTCATGATGGGCGGAGCTCAGGAAGCCAGATGAAAATAAACCGCATAATGCAGCAATGATAATAATGGCGAGAAAAACCACCCCATAGCGCCGGAAGTTATACTCGAAGCGTAACGCCTGTAGATTCTCGTTTATCTCTGGCGGATCCTGTTGATTATTGTCCATCTTTCGGCTCCAGCATGATGTTTATATTTAACGATACGATAGCGACGTTGTTATTTTAGCTGATATCAGAATTATTGACGTTGTTAAAATCGCTATCCGCGGCCAGACTTTAATAACAGTCATGCTGACATGAAAGGTGAAATAATGAGGAAAAAGCTAATCGCGACACTCTGTTTGTTACTCACCGCTGGCGTCTGGGCTGAAGAAAAGGGCGGTTTTAAAAACGATGCCGCGCCGCCGCCGCCGCACCAGCTGGACGACGGCTATCGCGGTATGGAGGATGGCCGGATTATGACCATTGAGCAGGCGAAAACCATGCACGACGGCGCGACTATTTCCCTGCGCGGCAATGTGATTAAGCATGAAGGCGACGACCGTTATCTGTTCCGTGATAAAACTGGCACCATTGCGGCCATTATTCCGGCAGCCGTTTTTGATGGTCAGGACATCAAGCCAGACAAACTGGTGAGCATCAACGGAAGCCTGGATAGTAAAATGACGCCGCCGCTGGTGCGGGTTGATAAGCTGCGCAAACAAGCGCCCAATTAACCGGAGAGCCTGAGTATGAGCAGAGCGCATCACCATGAACTCGATAAACGCGGTAAACACCCGGCGCGAGAAGAGCCGGGTAAACACGGTGAGATCCCGCGGAAACGGGATGATAGCGACGATCACCGAAGCGATCCCTATCATCCGACGGAAAACGCCAAAGCGGTATGTTTCTGCTGAGGGTAATGAAACCCCGCGCCGCGCGCGGGGTTAGCGTTTACTCACGTAGCGCGTTTCGCCAGTCAGCGATCAGGTCTTGCGGATCTTCAATACCTACCGAGAGTCGAATCAACTGCGGCGTTATGCCATTCGCCAGCCGCTGTTCCAGCGGAATGGAGGCGTGCGTCATGCTGAATGGCTGGCTCACCAGGCTTTCCACACCCCCCAGGCTTTCCGCCAGGGTAAATAACCGTAGTTTTTTGATGATGCGCCCGGCGTAGTCATCATCTCCTTTGACCACAACGGAAATCATACCGCCTGGCAGGGCCATCTGTCGGCGGGCCAGATCGTGATGGGGATGGCTGGCGAGCCAGGGGAACCACACTTTCTCGACCTGCGGCTGCTGCTCCAGCCATTCCGCCAGCAGCAGAGCGTTGCTGCTATGACGTTCCACCCGTAGAGCCAGGGTGCGAATGCCGCGCAGCGTCAGGAAGCTGCTGAATGGGTCAAGTACGCCGCCGACGGCGTTTTGCAGATAGCCCAACTTCTCGGCCAGCGTCGGATTGTCGCCAACCACCGCCAACCCGGCGACGACATCCGAATGACCGTTGAGATATTTGGTCGCTGAATGCACCACGATATCAAAGCCCAGTTCGATAGGGCGATGGATGATCGGTGAGGCAAAGGTATTATCGGTGACGCTGATAATGTTATGTCGACGGGCAATCTCGGCAATGGCCGCAAGATCCGCCAGCTTGAGTAACGGATTGGTCGGCGTTTCCACCCAAATCATCCGCGTATCAGGGCGGATCGCGGCTTCGATGCCTGCCAGATCGTCAGGTTTGACCCAGGTCACTTGCAGACCGGCGCTACGACGGCGAACATTTTCAATCAGCCGGTATGTGCCGCCATAGACATCATCTACCGCCACCAGATGGCTATCCTTATCCAGCAGTTCCAGTACCGTGGAAATGGCCGCGAGGCCTGAAGCAAAAGCAAAACCCCGGCTACCGCTTTCCAGCTCTGCAATGGCCGTTTCCAGCGCGTGGCGGGTCGGATTGCCGCTACGCGAATATTCATAGCCGGTATGCTGGCCCGGCGCGGGCTGGGCAAAGGTAGAGGTGGCGTAAATTGGTGGCATCACCGCGCCATGCTGGTCGTTAAAAATGCCGCTATGGACGCTGAGCGTCTGTAAATTTTTCATGTTCGTTCCTTATTGTTCCAGTCGGTTACGCCAGGTGGTCAGGACGTCGCTACGGGTAATCAGGCCGATAAACCGATCGTTATCGGTAACGACCACGACATGTCCACGGTCGAAGATATCTTTAAGCGCGCTTTCCGGGGCGTGCTTATCCAGGGTTTCGACATGGCGGGTCATCGCCTCTCTGACCGGTAGCGCGAAACGCCGGCTGTCGCCCTGGACGTGGCTTATCAGATCCCATTCATCGACGATGCCAACCACGTGGCCGTTTTCCAGCACCGGCAGCTGGGAGAAATCGTACAGGCGCATACGAGCAAGGACGGCAGCCAGCGTATCGTCGGACGCGGCGGTGACGGTTGCGCCTTCATCATGACGCAGGGCGATAAAATCGCTAAGATCGCCGCGCGTCGGGCGGCTTAGCAGACCTTGCTGGCGCATCCAGTCGTCGTTGAACATTTTCGACAGGTACTTGTTACCGCTATCGCAGGCGAAGGTGACCACCCGCTTAGCGGTGGACTGCGACCGGCAGTAGCGCAGAGCTGCTGTCAGCAGGGTGCCCGTTGACGAGCCGGCGAGGATACCTTCCACTTGCAGCAGCTGCCGGGCGGTGGCGAACGCTTCACGATCGGTCACGCGCCACGCTTTGCGCACCTTCTCCAGATGGGCGAGCGGGGGAATAAAATCTTCGCCGATCCCCTCCACCAGCCAGGAGCCGGTTTCGCCGTATTGCCCGGTCTCTACCTGATCCGCCAGAATCGAGCCCGCAGGATCGGCAAGAATAAATTCGGTTTTCGGCGAGTGTTGCGCAAACCATGCCTGCAAACCGCCCAGGGTACCGCCTGAGCCGACACCAACCACCACGGCGTCAATGTCGCCATCGAGTTGCTCAAACAGCTCCGGCGCGGTAGTGGTGGCATGAGCCAACGGGTTGGCTTCATTATTGAACTGGTCAATATAAAACGCGCCCGGCGTTTCATCCGCCAGACGGCGGGCGTAGTCCTGATAATAGGCGGGATGACCTTTGTTGACGTCCGAGCGGGTTAACTGCACGGTGGCGCCCAGCGCACGCAGATGGAAAATTTTCTCGCGGCTCATTTTGTCCGGCACCACCAGGATCAGTTTGTAGCCTTTCTGCGCGGCAATCAGCGCCAGCCCCAGCCCGGTATTACCGGCGGTGGCTTCAATGATGGTGCCGCCGGGGCGCAGTTTTCCCTGGCGCTCGGCTTCATTAATCATCGACAACGCCACGCGATCCTTTATCGAACCGCCGGGGTTTTGGTTTTCCAGTTTCAGGAACAGGCTGCACGGGCCGGTATCCAGTTTATGCAGCTGTAACAGCGGGGTATGACCAATCAGGTCGCTTACAGAGTGAAAGAGTGACATAACCATTTATCCATTCGTATCGAGATAGCTGAATGGTAGAACTGTAAAAACGGCATTTTAAAGAACATAAATCTGCCGTTTAGCGCAAAATGGAATATAAGATGCTTTTTAGCCATCCAGAAGGAAAGCAGGTTATCCGCCCGGGCGTATCGATTGCTGGAATAGCGGTTTTTTGCCTTGTTTTTAAGCAAATTAGCCGCTGGCGTTGGCTGGTCTATGCATTTTCCGGCAAAGCATTACTGAAAATTATCGATAGCTTGACTCTCCAGGCATAGCGATTATAAATAAATTGACTCTGCCGATACGGCAAGGCTATGACCGTCACTGGATTACCACCTGGACCGATAAGGGAATACTGATGAAACTGTGGAATAAAACGCTGATTACCTCTGCATTGTGCCTGGCGTTGTTTGGCTGCGATGACTCATCGAAAGTCGACAATAAACTGGATCAGGCCAAAGATAACGCGGAACAAATTAAAGATGCGGCTGCCGATAAAGCGCGGGCCATTAAGCAAGAAGCGGATAAGCAGATCGACGACATCAAAACGCAGGCCAATAATGAAGCGGATAGCCTGAAAACTCAGGCCAGCAGTATTAAATCTGAAGCCGACAAGAAAGCTGACGCGATTGCCCAGGATGCGAAAAATAAAGCGGATGCGGTAAAACAGGATGCGCAGCAAAAAAGCGATGCGATCATGAAAGAGGCGGGAAAAATTAAAGATAACGCCATCGTTGAAGCCAACCAG
Organism: Klebsiella sp. CN_Kp088; assembly: GCF_040064335.1. Lineage (NCBI taxonomy): Bacteria > Pseudomonadati > Pseudomonadota > Gammaproteobacteria > Enterobacterales > Enterobacteriaceae > Klebsiella > Klebsiella sp. CN_Kp088. Next base: position 246,282 of record NZ_JBEAIQ010000001.1, read on the forward strand.
CTTTCCGCCGATGCCGCCAATAAGACCAAAGAGATAAAAGAGAGTATCGCGCCGGAGCAAGCGCCAGCGCAGCAGGCGCCGGCCGGTCAACAGTAAATATTTGAGTGCTTACCGCGGCGGTATTGTCGCCGCCGCGGTGCGTTTCTCAGGAAATAAACAGACTCAGTAATAACACCATCAACAAACCCACCACCGAGTTGATGAGCTCCAGTAAGCCCCAGGTCTTAAAGGTATCGCGCATCGAGATGCCAAACGTTTCCTTAAAGAGTAAAAAGCCGCCGTCATACATCAAAGTAATGGTATTGCTACCACAGGCCACCGCCAGGCACATCAGCGCTGGATTAAGATGAAATGCGGTAACCATTGGCGAAACAATCCCTGCTGAAGTAATTGCCGCAACGGCGCCCTGGCCGGTAAGAATACGAATAATAGCGGTAATCAGCCAGGCGATAATAAACGGCGACAGCGGGACATGGCTCATCATCGTGACGATATGGTCGCCGACGCCAGAATCGATAATAACCTGTTTAAGAATGCCGCCGGCGCTGATGACGAACAGGACGTTGGCAATTCTGGCGACCGAGTCCGTGACGCAGTGGTTAACCTGAACGGCGTTCATACCGCGGCGGCAGCCGAGCAGCCAGATTGCGGCGCCGGTCGCCAACAGCATGCTAATTTCCGCGCTACCGAGGAACTGGAAGAATTTTGCCGCAGAAGAGGCCGCGCCAAACAGCGACTGAATCAGCGAAGACGCAATCATTAATATCGCGGGGATCAGCGGAATGGCAATGCTGACCGCAAACGACGGCAGCGCGTCGGCAGGTTTCTCCTCCTGCGGTTGAATCATGGCATTCAGCTTCATTTCGCGGATACCCGGAAGCCAGGCAGGTAACAGGATCCCCGCACAGAACAGCGCCGGGATGATCACGATAATGCCGTACAGATAAACCTGAACAATATCCGCCTGGAAGGCGCTGACTAATGCAACCGGCCCCGGCTGTGGCGGAAATAAACTATGTCCCATGGTGGCGCCGACGACCGTCGGAATAACCAGTTTCATCCACGGGATATTGGCTTTGCTGGCGATGTTGAGTACCAGCGGCATAGCAATCAAAAACGCCACTTCATAAAACATGGCAATGCCGAAGATGACGCCGATAAACATCAAGCCGACCGCCAGATAACGGGTGCCGCAACGCCTGATGACCGTATCGGCAATCTGCTGGCTGGCGCCGGATTCGGTCATAAATTTGCCGATGATAGCGCCGAATATAATGATCAGCGCCAGGTGTCCCATTATTCCGCCCAGTCCTTGCTGAACCATCGAGACGATTTTATCGAGGGGCACACCTTCCATAACGGCGACGAACAGGCCGGCAATTAATAAGGCGAAAATATTGTGAACTTTGTATTTCAGATTCATGATGACCAGTAGCGCAATACCGACCACCACCCATAGCAGAGCCAGGGCTGGAGACATGGCATCCTCCCAACAGAGATTTTATTATTTTCAGTGCCGGAGAACTCCGGCACCTGAGTGAAGAGCGGATCAGGCGTGCTGGTTTTCCAGCGCTTCCCATAATCCCAGCAGGTAAGTGGCGCCGAGCGCGCGATCGTACAGGCCGTATCCCGGGCGGCCGGTTTCTCCCCAGATAAAACGGCCATGATCGGGGCGAATATAGCCGTCGAAGCCGTTGTCGTGCAGCGCCTGCATCACCCGGTACATATCGAGCGAGCCGTAGCGGGTAGGGTGCGCCGATTCGTAGAAATCTTTGTCTTTTATGATTTTAATATTTCTGACATGAGCGAAATGAATGCGCCCGCGCTGGCTGAATTCCGCGAGGATTTGATAAACATTATTTTGCGGCTCCTCGGCAATAGAGCCGGTACATAAGGTAATCCCGTTTGCCGGTGAATCCACCGCGCGACACAACCAGTCGAGATCGTCGCGGTTTTTAATAATGCGCGGCAGACCAAAAATAGAGTACGGCGGATCGTCAGGATGAATGGCCATTTTCACGCCGACCTCTTCGCAGACCGGGATAATTTTCTCCAGGAAATAGACCAGATTTTCTCGCAGTTTGTCATCATCGACCGCTTTATAGCTGTCGAATAACGTCTGTACCTGCGCTAAACGTTCGGGCTCCCAGCCCGGCAGGGCATAGCCGTTGGCGTTGCTGAGCACTTCCGCAACGACCTGTTCCAGCGTTTTATCGATGCCGGCTTTTTCAAAAGCCATCGTTAGCGAACCGTCCGCCAGCCGGTAGTTCATGTCGGTTTTCATCCAGTCGAAAACCGGCATAAAGTTGTAGCAGATGACCTTAACGCCAAAGGCGGCGAGGTTACGGATAGTTTGCTGATAGTTGGCGATATAGCGATCGCGCTCCGGCAGCCCGATTTTAATCGCGTCGTGAATATTCACGCTTTCGATAACTTCCATCGTCAGACCGTTAGCGTGGGCCTGCTCGACTAACGCCTTAATTTTCTCCCGTGGCCAGACTTCGCCAACCGGTACGTCGTACAGCGCGCCGACCACACCTTCCACTCCAGGAACCTGACGGATCTGCTCAAGAGTGACTTTATCTTCGTCTGGCCCAAACCAGCGCATCGTCATTTGCATGAAAACTTTTCCTTACCGCGTTGTTTATAGTCTACTACCATACAAGTTAGATTAAGGATAACGACAATGCGGAGAGTGGGACATGATCGAACTCACAAAACCATACATCGGATGAATTGCACACGCTGACGTAATGCTCATTACAAGATGCGTAAAATCGGGTAAAGGGGGCGGTTAACGTGGCGGCATCAGGTAGAATTACTATGCTTAGAGACGAAGTCTCTTTTTTAAGTCGTTAATTTTGTTTGTATGGAGAGTGTATGGGTTTCTGGAGAATCGTATTTACTATCATCCTGCCGCCGCTGGGCGTACTGCTGGGTAAGGGCTTCGGCTGGGCATTCATTCTGAATATAATTCTGACCTTGCTGGGCTATATTCCTGGCCTTATTCACGCCTTCTGGGTACAAACCCGCGATTAATTACTGTCAATAATTTAGCGGCGCATTCGCGCCGCTATCGTTCATAGCGTGAAGCTTCAGCGATTAGATTTTAGCGTGCCTTTCAGCCCATGCGGTTCTGAACGCAGGTATTGCGGCGGTACGCTAACCTGGGCCCCCAGAGCCGCCGCAGCCTGCCACGGCCAGTGTGGGTTGTAGAGCGCTGCGCGGGCGATGGCAATCAGATCGGCGTCGCCGTTTTGCAGTGCATCTTCAGCCTGCTGCGGTTCGGTAATTAACCCTACGCCAATGACCGGAACGTTGATCTGCTGGCGGATTTCATGGGCGAACGGTAACTGATAGCCAGGACCGACCTGAATCGCCTGCTGCGGCGACAACCCGCCGCTGGAGACGTGAATATAGTCGCAACCCAGCGCTTCAAGCTGCTGGCTAAATACGATGGATTGCGCCGTATCCCAACCGCCTTCTACCCAGTCTGTCGCCGAAAGCCGAACGCCGACGGCGATATTTTCGCTGACCGCCTCCCGTATTGCCTGGAAAACCTCCAGCGGGAAACGTAAGCGGTTTTCCAGCGAACCGCCGTATTCATCTGTTCGCTGGTTGCTCAGCGGCGAGAGGAATTGGTGCAACAGATAGCCGTGCGCGGCATGCAGCTCTATCAGTTCAATTCCCAGGCGTTCAGCGCGCCGCGCGCTATCAACAAAGGCTTGTTTAAGCCGCGCCAGATCGTCATGGCTCAGCGCTTTCGGCGCCCGGTCGCCGTCATGAAATGCCAGCGCGGATGGAGCGACGGTTTGCCAGCCGCCGTTATCCAGCGCCAACTGACCGCCGCCAAGCCAGGGGGCAGCGACGGAGGCTTTGCGCCCGGCATGCCCCAGCTGGATACCGATGCGGGTTGTTGAATAGGCGCGAACATCTTCCAGTACCCGGTACAGGGCGGCTTCGGTTTCATCATCCCACAGGCCGACGTCCGCCGGGGAGATGCGACCCGCGGGCTCAACGGCGCTGGCTTCAATAATCACCAAACCGGCGCCGGAAAAAGCCAGCTGTCCAAGATGAATGCGGTGCCAGGCGGTTGCCTTGCCGTTTTCGGCGGAGTACTGACACATCGGGGCGATGACAATCCGGTTTTCCAGCGCCAGTTTACCAATTCGCGCAGGGCTAAATAGTTGACTCATATGTACCTCGTAAGCGTTGTGCTACCTGATAACCTGTAGTTGTAACATGCCTGGATGGCGGTCTCTTTTCCGTTGTTGCGCTTAAGACGCGGTTAGTCGTTATTCGCATGCTGATGGATCACCACTCTTCATGACTGAACCACAGCTTGCGCCGGCGGCCGCTGGCCTGCTGTGAAACCGATCTCGCCATCGCGGCGCCGATTTCCGCGCTGGCGACGAGGCCCTGAACGAAAGGGCGGTCATGCATCAACCACGGCAGCGCGCCGAAGGCAATGCGGCCGCGAGCGCACGCCGGCGCCTGCAGGGTGTAATCATCACCGATATCCGGGATCTCATCACCGCAGGCGAGAAGTTGCTGGCGCAGCGTCGGGAAAGGGATGTCTTTACTCTTCAGCGCCTTTTGGCCTCTGGCGTCAATAAAGACGTCAAATTCGCTGCGTTGGTTGTGATGGTGAATGACCGTCCGTTGTGGTTGAACTTCCAGTTGATAATCGGCCCCGAGCGGCAAAATACTAATCACCCCGGCCTCACGCAGCGCCAGCAGGCGGCGAATCGATTCCGATGGAATGGCCGCGTAATTATCGATAAATACCCGGGCGAGCCCTGTTTTAAAGCGTTCGCGGTCGCGTTCGTTAAGATGCGGCGTAATCATCTCAATCACTTCATGCAATCGCAGAATGGTATACCGCCACGGCACGGTATGCTGTTGTTGTTTGTTGCGTTCCACTTCCTGCAAATTGGCTTGCGCCCAGGCAAAGGGATCGTGTCGTTTTCTGTCGATAAACCAGGCGTCGCTGAACGTATCCGCGGTGAGCTGGCGTAAGCCTATCTGCTTACACCAGTGCGGCGCGGCGAGTTCCAGCTCCCTGACGATAAGCTGGAATACGCGATCCAGCAATCCCTCACTACCCTCAGCGATGGCCGTTTCCAGCCTCTGATGGGTGACAATTTCCAGCGGTTCATAGGGGATAGGACAGTAGAAATCGGCCTCGGGCAGGATGCCGTTTCGTGACATCAGGGTGATATGGAGTTTATGACTCGCGTCATTAAGCCGAAAATGGACGCTCTCATCGGCGTCAGTCGTAAAATGGCCATGCTGAATGACGACGGCGACGGCAGCATCAATGCCGCTGAGTGAAGTCCCCATGATACCGACCCGGCAGGGGGCTATCTGCGCCTGCATCAAACCGCTCCAGGGGTTGGGATAATATTCGCGGGAAGAATCATCGTCCTGCGGCCAGAGATGACCGGTGGCGATAACGGCAAAATCCGCACGTTCCGCTGTGGGCGCGTGATTAATCCACAGTTTGACGCCATCCTGTTCCGCCTGGAGATCGGTAACCTCGCAGGATTCGCGCACGCTAACTTTGAAACCCGCTAACCTGGCTTTCTCCAACAGCGCCAGGAACCGATCGCGATAATAGTCGCCGAGGATCACGCGCGGTAAAAATTGCCGCTCATGTAAGGCCTCACGCTCAATGCCATACCGGCTGAGCCAGTTTTCGCTCTGATTTTGTAGCCACGTCAGATAGGTAATATAGATGGGGGGGATTTCGATACTGGCGATATTCGCCAGCATTTGCGCTGAGTTATGCTCATCGTTATAAGGCATGCCGACGCCAGCCTCTTCACCCTGCTCGTAGAGCACTATCTCCAGCGGCTCACCCCGTTCAACCAGGGAATGAAAAGTATAGATCCCGGTCGGCCCAACGCCGACAATCGCCACTTTCTTCATCGTTATCCTTCCTTTGGTGTGGTTCCCGAACTGAAAGATAAGTGTGGTAGAGAAAATGACGAAAGGTGGAGTTATTTAGGCAACGCGAGGAAAAGTGTGCGTTCCTGGGTGGTGGAGGCTTTGAATCCGTGGTGTAAATAGAATCGTTTCACGCTATCGGTCAGGGCATGGACCATCAGGGCACGAACGCCAACATTTTCGGCAACGCGATAACTGCGTAAGAGCGCATCATGGAGTAAATCAGCTCCCAGCCCCTGTCCGTGATACGCGCAGTCGATCGCCAGGCGGGCGAGAATGATGACCGGGATAGGATCGGGCATATTGCGCCGCAGGCCGCCAGTGGCTTCCGTGTGATTAACGCTGCCGGTTGCTAACGAATAAAACCCCACCACCTGATGGCTCTCTTCCTTGCAGACCACAAAGGTTCTCGCGGCGCCCTGAGCCTGGTTTTTCAATCCTCGCTGTTTCAGCCATTGATCGAGAACCGTTTCTCCACAACAAAATTCCGCGATCTGATGGTGTGAAGATAGCGGTGCAGGCGCGCTTATTTTTCCCATTGCGGTTTTCTCGCCAGCAATTTATCGAGAGCGGGGTTAGCTTCAACCGGCGCATCCAGCATGTCGATAAATTCGGCGTATTGCTCATCGCTTAAGTTAAACACCCGGCGGTCGAGAATGACGTTTTCTGCCGCCTGGCAGGCCATCTCAAGAATAAAGTCGGTCCGTGATTTGTGCAGAATTTCGGCAGCCGCATCAATCAGCGCCCGCTGGGACTCCTTCGCCCGGATGTTGAGTTGGATATCTGATTTCATCTTCTTTTCCCGTATAGCAATTGGTATACAGCTCATTGTAGAACAGGTGTATAGCAAATGCTATACATTCTGTCTGCACGGTCTATCAGGGGACATATACTTAATTTGAAACAAATTAGCATGCTAATTAACTTGCAGCCATACGATTATTGGGTGTATTTAACATATGGGTAACTTAAGAAACTTTACATTTACATATGCAGTTGGCCCTGCATGTTCTTTCGGCTAGCTGCTACATCTCCAGGCCGCTGTGCCAGGATAGGGATAACACGATGTTAGGCTGGACTTCACTACAGCGCAATGCCGCCATTGCCAGCTTCTTAAGCTGGACACTTGATGCCTTCGATTTTTTCCTCCTCGTCTTCTTACTGAGTGACATTGCCCAGACGTTTCATGTTGGGCTGGAAAAGGTCACGCTGGCGATACTACTGACGCTTGCCGTACGGCCTATCGGCGCGCTCATTTTTGGCCGGCTCGCCGAGAAATATGGCCGTAAGCCGATCCTGATGTTGAATATCATCTTCTTTTCGATTTTCGAGTTGCTGTCTGCTGCGGCGCCGTCATTAACGATTTTTCTGGTCTTAAGAGTGCTATATGGCGTGGCGATGGGCGGTATTTGGGGCGTGGCGTCGTCGCTGTCAATGGAAACCATTCCGGACCGTTCCCGTGGACTAATGTCGGGAATTTTCCAGGCCGGTTATCCGTTTGGCTATCTGATTGCCGCCGTCGCTTATGGGCTGCTATTTGAATTACTCGGCTGGCGCGGGATGTTTGTCATCGGCGCTGCGCCTATTTTGCTGCTGCCGTTTATCTGGTTCTGCGTGCAGGAGTCACCGGTATGGCTGGCGTCACGAGAGAGAAAGGAAAGCACGGCGCTGCTGCCGGTACTGAAAACGCACTGGAAACTATGCTGCTATCTGGTGGTACTGATGGCAGCGTTCAACTTCTTTTCCCACGGTACCCAGGACCTGTATCCGGTATTTTTAAAAGTGCAGCATGGCTTTGAGCCGAAAACGATCAGTATTATCGCGGTCACTTACAATATTGCATCGATCATCGGCGGGGTGCTGTTCGGTTCGCTTTCCGAGAAGATTGGTCGTAAAAAGGCCATTATAACCGCCTCGCTGCTGGCGCTACCGGTTATCCCGCTGTGGGCATTCGCTAGCGGTTCACTGATGTTGGGAATCGGCGCATTCCTGATGCAGTTCATGGTTCAGGGCGCCTGGGGCGTAGTGCCGACCTATCTGAATGAACTGGTTCCAGCGAATACCCGCGCGGTGCTGCCGGGCTTTGTGTATCAACTGGGTAATCTTATCGCTTCGGTTAATGCGACGTTACAGGCCACGATCGCGGAACATCATGGTCAAAACTATGGGCTGGCCATGGCAATCGTTGCCGGTACGGTGGCGATCATTATCGCGATCCTGACCTTCTTTGGTCATGAAAGCCGGGCGAAGAAGATAAGCGGGGCGGTTGAGCAAAACGCCATGCAGCATGTGAGTCGGTAATGCTCTGTGGCTGAAAGAAAACTGGCGCTTGAAGATCAAGTCGCCAGTTTTTTATTATGCGTGGTCTGGTTGCCAGGCCTGAATAGATTCAGTCATCGGCTTACAAAATCCCATGTTTCCTCCAGGAATAGCACTGTTATCGAGAGACATGATCATTTTGGCTGCATCGGGGCCGTCATTAAGTTGGCAGATAACTCCATAAGCAGAGGCTGGTTGAAAACCAAAGCGAGGGTAATAGTCAGGATGTCCCAGTACGGTCATGAGTTTCTCGCCAGCGTCGCGTGCGGCTTCGATAATCGCAATGACTAGGGCGCTGCCAATACCCACCCCTTGATATGCCGGATGTACCGACACTGGGGCTAACGTAACCGCCGGATGTAAACCCACACTGGCTCGCGTGCAAACGGCATGCCCCACGATTGTTCCTTGCTTATCTCTCGCAACCAGTGAAAGAGTCGGGATCCAGGCGGCGTCCTCTCTCAGCTTATTCACCAGCAATGCCTCTTCGGCTGAGCCAAAAGCCTCAATAATGACCTGTTGAACCAGGGGAATATCCTGGGGGCGTTCAATATCAATATTTATCATAATAAATTACCATGTGGTTGTAGATTGGCGGCCATGGCTCGATTGAACGTTCTGGAATGAGATTACTGGGGGAGACGTGGAGGCGAGACGCCATTCATGCTGTTTACAATCCGTAATCATCATGCACTAAAACGTACCAATACAAAGCGTTGGCATATATGTTTAAGCGCGGTGTAATCAGCTACCCCAGAATCGAAAGGGCATACCGATTATCAGATGATTACATTCTCCAGCATCAATACCTCTGTTACGATGAGTTATAAAACGCGCGAATGATAACACACCCCATCATTAACCACTACATGAGTATGGGATTGGGGGAGCGCTCTCTAACATATGAATATATCGCGGATAACCTCTGGCGACCCGCGATGACCGATAACGTGACTACTGGCGAGCCCAGTTAACTGGCGTTCAATTCATTTTCAACGGATTGTAACCCGGCAATCGCGCAGGCTTCGTCAAAATTTCCCCCCGGCGCGCCGCCGACGCCAACCGCGCCAATGACCTGGTTGCCCATCTTAACTGGCACTCCGCCAGCTAATAGCAGAAAATCGGGTATATCTCGCAGGTTCGCGGCTCCGGCGTTGGACTGAGAACCTTTCATGACATTGCTGGTGGCGTTTTTAGTGGTTAGCGCGGTGAATGCTTTCATGCGGCTGGCTTCGACGGTGTGTGGGCCGGCATTATCCATTCTCTTCATTAATAGCGGTGTACCGGAACGGTCGACCAGCGTGACGGCAACGTTATAGCCGTCTTTGGCGCAGGCCTGTAGCGTGCTTTGCGCGATTTTATCCGCGAGCTCCACTGACAAATTTTTCTGGCTGAGAACACCCGTTGCGGCGCTAGCGGTCGTGACCAGGCTGCCGAGCAGGATGGCGCTAAGAAGGATACGTTTCATAGTGATGCTCCGTCGTGTTGAGTGGCGATAGGCCAATACTAGGAGGGAAGGAGCATGAAGACTATTGCCGCGAATACTGAACGTACCAGGTATTTTTACTTAGGGCCACTGGCGACATCAGCGTAAATCTTCAACAATTTGGGCAGCGAGTTAACTTCAAGTTTGCTAAAAATATTGGCGCGATGCGCTTCGACGGTACGCGGCGATAGCGAGCATAAACGGGCGATTTCTTTACTGGAGTAGCCCTGGAGCAACTGCTGGAGCATTTCATGCTCACGGGCGGTAAGGGTGGCGAGTTTTTCCTGCAGCGGCAGTAATATTTGTTGTCGTTCAAGATGCGCTTTTTGCTGCGCCATCGCTTCGCCGACCACTTCGAATAACAGGTCGGCATCAATGGGTTTGGTTAAAAATTCAAATGCGCCATTTTTGAAGGCGCGACGACATAAATCAATATTACCGTGCCCGGTCATAATAATAACCGGCAAGGTTAGACCTAGCTGGCGCCACTCATCGAGCAGCGTCAGCCCGGTTTTCCCCGGCATGCGGATATCCAGCAGCATACAGCCGGTTAATTCGGCTAGATTCCCTGCCTGATGTTGAAAAGCGTGTGCGCTATCAAACGCCTGTGTCTGCCAGCCAACGGTTGAGAGCAGCAGACTTAATGAATCGCATATTGCCGCATCGTCATCAATTAACCAGATGTACTGCTCCATTACTTCTCCTCATTGCGCAGCGGAAACCATAACCGGAAGCAAGCGCCTTGTCCGGTGATATTGCTCGCTTCTATCTTGCCATTAAGACGCTGAACAAGGGTATCCGCAAGGGCCATGCCGAGTCCCACACCATCAGTACGGGTGGTATAAAACGGTATAAAAACCTGCTCCAGCGCTTCAGATGATAACCCTGGTCCGCCATCAGTAAGAGTTAAAGCGATACCGTTATTTACCCGCACGGCTTGCAGATGAATCCACGCACTACCTGGAACATTTATGCTTTGTGCCTGAATGGCATTGCTAACGATATTATGCAGTATTTGCTCTACCCACAGCGGCGGCGCAGGAAGTGCGGGTAGGTCCGACGGAAAATGGCTGGAGATACGAACTTTACCGGCGCGGATCTCATTATCCAGTAATTCGCACACGCGTAGCCACAGCGACGGAAGGTCCACCGGCTGATATTCGGCGCGCTTGCTGGTTAGCTTAAGACGAAACTGGCTGAGCAGGGCGTCAATGCGTTTTATCTGCAACACTGAGGCCTCAAGCAGTTCGGGGATCTTTACGGGATCGTTTTTTTTAATCAGGCGCACTGCCGCCTGGTTATAGCTCATAATGGCGGTTAAAGGTTGATTAAGCTCATGCACGATACCAGCGGCCAGCTCGCCCATGGTGTTAAGGCGAGTCAGTTCGCCATAGCGGGTGCGTAGATCGGCGATATCCCGTCGGCGTTTATTGGTTCGATACTGATTAACAAGATAGATAATCACCGCCCAGAACAGTGCCGGTGAAAGTATCAGCCACCACGGCAGTTGATGCCATTGCGGGTTATCACCTGCGCTAATGAGCAGAGGTTGTGTTGGGCTGGCGACAGTTTTCTCCCAGCGCCACCAGGTGTTGGTAGATGCGGTACCGTCCTCAAACAACGTGGTACCGTCCCAACGAATGGCAAGATGTTTGAATGTCTTTTTCTCATTGAGACTGTTAAGTAGGGTGTTCAAATCAATCAGCAGAGAGATGCCCGGAAGATTCAGCCAGTAGCGTGCGGGGCTTTGCGCGACGATGGGGCGTCGCGGCTCCAGGGAATCATAGCGCCGCCATTGCACGATCTGCGGCAGGATCTGCTGGACTTCGGCGGCATTTTGACCGGACGGAAGCAGGGGGATGATGGCATCGTGCTGCGACACCTTTACCGTGATTTCGCGATACAGGATGCGGAAGTCGGCGGAGCGCGCGTCATATTGCTGTTGAAGAAACCAGGCGCCAAGCCCCGTTGCGCTTAGCAGTGTAAGTGTGAGCCAGCAGAGGATTTTTATCATACTGTATTTTTTACATGATGTTTTAATTGCCAGCGCCAAATTCGATTATGCAAATAAAATGCTGAGGTTTTTACAAACATAGCACTGTTAACGAGTTTGATGCTGCCAGCGCTAAATAATACACCAACCAAAGCGCTTATAAGCAAGCCGGCATGCCCGCCAAATATGAATACCAAAGTGAATGCGTAAATAAGATTTCCCGCGGCTAGCGCGGCGGTCAGGAAAATTAGAACCAGATAAAACTTAAGCGCAGCCAGAAAACCTCGAGAGAACAGCGTCATCGACGGGAAGATCAGCAGACAGTAGAGTAAACCTGTGGGGATGATACCAGCAAAAACAGCATGCGCGGGCCAGGAAAACCATTGAAAGATGGCCCCCCAAAGCGTTAGCTGCGGCATAGCGAAACTTACCACGCTTAACAACGCGCTTGAGATAAAAGGCACACCTGCGGTATGCAAACCGACAGACGTTCCCATACGCTCCATCAAGTCCATTTTCGCGGACTCTAGCTGCTTAGGATCCCGCTCCTTTATTCTTTGCTCAACGATGGTACCCAGTTTGAGACTGTCATTAATATATTTCATTACGCCGTGCATTAGCGCCCTAATGGTTTATCTGATACGCATAGTACAACTTAGAGGTAGGCTTTAACAATTTTATTGTGCGGCGATAAAAAATGAAAACGTCGCCTGCCAGCGATTAAGTGTGACGCTGGCAGGCGTGAAGATGATAGTGCAAGGTTGAGAGTTAGTCTGGCGAATTATTTACTCAACAGTTCTTCATATTGCGCCTGGAATTGCGGGGCGTTCATTGCCCCATCAAAGAGGCTATAGGTGATATAACCTTTATTAAGCCAGCCGGAATCGGTATCGTTCTCTACTGTCTTTAACGATTCCGGATTGATGGTTTGTTTAGCGCGTCCATCAGGCAAAATATCATAACCAATCTGTGGGGTAGGGAACATCTCATTTTCGACATAGCGCACGCCTTTAATTTTTGATTTTGTCAGCGGCGGATAGTTAATGCTTAAGCCCGACCCTTTAGGCAATAAAGGTGTGCCAGAAACCTGTTTATGATTCAGCGTTTCAACAACATCAACCATATAATCCACCGCATCAGGCCAATATTTATGTGTACTTGGCCATTTATTCTTCATTTCATCTTCGGTAAAGATATACCCAATGCTGGCCGCAATCGCCGGGAAACCATAACGTACAGCCCTGGCTGCCGCACTTACCGTCCCTGAATTGACCTGAGCCATTCCTGTATTCGGGCCATCGTTGACGCCAGAGATAACCAGGTCCGGCGGATTATTAATGAGTAATCCCCGTAAGCCAAAATCAACCGCATCGGCGGGTGTTCCCGGGAAGCAGTAGCGTTTATCAGCAGCCTTCTTTACATCAAAGATTTTACCCGTTTTGAAGGTAATGGCTGAACCGATGCCGCTCTGATTGGTGGCTGGAGCAACCATCCACACATCAAAACCTTTTTGCGTGAGTTTTTCCTGAAGCGAAATACTGCCCGTGGATTCGCAACCATCGTCGTTGACAATCAAAATTTTTAGCGGTGCGGCGCTTGCGGTAAAAGCGAATGCAGAGATCAGCGCAGCGGCAATACATGACTTGTTCATCGTAACTCCTGTTATTCATGAGGGTAACTAAAATGCAAAAAAAAACCTAAGACCGCTCCTGCAACGAGTACAGAAACGGCCTTAGGTTTTGCCTGAAACAGTAACAATCCCAAGAGAGTTTAAAATACGTACTGCAGATATTAACGTCCAGATGGGAATACGGTTGATATGAGGAGGATCACAATTACATAAATCATCGCTATAGATTAGGTGCAATTCAAAAACATTAGTGATAGGGTCGACAGTAGCTGGATTGTTACTGTTTCAACAGGCAAAACCTACGTTTTCTTCTCCACCTCAATACCAGGGGGCTGAAGAGTACGTAGGTTTTTTTTTGGCTATGAAAAAGGATTCTTTAAAATGAAAAAATTATTTCTGGGTGTCTTAATGGCAGTTACTGCCATTACCAGTCCACTGCTGATGGCGAACACGAATGATAAAAATGACCAGCAGGAGGTCATCAATATTTATTTTGCGCGCCATGGTAAAACGCTGCTTAATTCGTTTGACCGCGTGCAAGGTTGGATTGATTCCCCATTGACGAAGGATGGGGTGCAGGTTGCTCAATATTTAGGTGAGGGACTCAAAGGGATAAAATTTGATCGTTTTTATTCCAGTGATGCGGGGCGGCAGCGCGAAACCATGGCAGTGATTCTTAAACAGGCTGGCGTAACGGATTATCATTTAACAGAAATGACAGGCCTGCGAGAGGCGTTTTTTGGTGGTTTTGAAGGCGGTTATAATGTCGATATGGCCAATGCAGGCGCACACACGCTAGGAATGACGGACAGCAAAGCGCTTTTTAAAGCGATGAAAGCAGGCACGCTCTCGGTAAAGGAAAGCCAGAACGCGCTGGCCAAATCCGATCCAAAACAGCTAGCGGAAAACTATGAGCAAGTAAAAGTACGGACACAAGCTGCGCTGGCAACTATTGTAGAAAATGCTCAAAAAGAGGGTGATAAAAATATTCTGGCCATTTCTTCAGGCACGGCGATTCAGATAATGATTTCCGATCTGACGGACGACCCGGCCAAAAATCTGCCATTGTCGAATGCTGCAGTGGTGAAAATCACGTATCACGATGGTAAATACAGCGTGCCAGAAATTGGCACCATGAAATACGTTGAAGCAGGCAAAAAATCACTAAATCACAAATAATCTTACAGTTTAGTTTTCCGCCATAAATAAGCTATGGCGGATCTTTTCTCAGGAAATAAAAATGTATAAGAACATAACTTCCGCGTTAATAGCGTGCGGGCTGGTTACGCCTGTATGGGCCGCTACAGACGCTATTTTTGATGATCCTTTTTTACTGACTCACAGCTCACAGCTCACTGTCTCTGCAAAGAATTACTGGAAATATCTTAAGGAGGAAAATGCCAATCCTAAACATGTACACAACGCCTGGGGGCAGGGATTTTCAGCAGAATACCAGTCTGGTTATTTTGCAGATATTATCGGCTTCGATGCATCGTATTATAGTGCGATAAAGTTGGGTGCCAGCGACTATTTCAACTCCCGCGGCGTGCTTTATAATAATGGTACAGGTAACAAAAAAAGCAACGCCGAAGGATATTCCAAGTTCGGCCAACGTAACGTGAAGCTTAACTACACGCTTTCTGGGGCTCAGTTAAACGCGCGCTGGGGATGGCAGATGCTGAAAAATTATGGCGTTATTTCAACGTCAAACCGGCTTTCTCCAACAACGTATTCCGGCGTAAGCAGTGCTGTAAGCTACGGCCCATTTACCATAAGAGGGGCGTGGCTTGAAAATTCCATGGACAGAAACTCACCAGATAAAAAGCGATTCCAGACCAATACCGGTGAATATATTAGCCATCTGGCAAGCGGAGAAATTCTTTGGAGAGGGAAAAATTTCGATGCACAGTATGCTTATGGTGAGAGTAAAAACTACCTGCAACGGCACCTGCTGTTTACGCAGTTTCGGGCGGATTCGCAACTAACGATTGGAACGCAAGTCTACGGCACCCACGCGATGGAAAGTTACCGCGCAATGCCTGCGAGCAAACGGGATTTTGACAATAACGCCTGGCATTTTGCGCTGGACGCGACCTGGAAAGGTGAACGCTGGAATAGCAAAATGGGCATTGGCTACACCAATGCTAAAAAAGCAGGTGAAGTCGGGTTTTATCCACGCCACATGAGTAAAAATTCCCGGGGAACGTTTATTTCTATGGCCTACGCTGGCGATGATTACATGCGGGATGGGGAACTGGTGCTGGCGAACATCACCGAATATCGATTAACGCCAGAATTAGCCGTTGGCCTGGCGGGAAACATCGGGCAATTTAACTATAAAGGGAATCACGTGCGCACCGGGGAAATCAATGCCTTTAGCCGTTGGGTTCCAACGCAGTCCATGTTTAAAAACTTCACCTTTTGGGCGATGTTCGGGCCGGGATGGTCATATAAGACGCAAGGTAAAACGCCAGTCCTTACGGACGGTCATTATACACGTACAAACACGCTGTCGTCGGAAGTGATCATGGAATATCGATTTAAGGTGTTCTGATCGCGATGACATGCCGCTCGAAAGCGATGGCGAACGGCGGTTAAGCCGCCATGTTGATAACGATGTTTTAAGCGCGGTCAGCAAAAGTTGTTGTCCGCGATTAATCTGATAACTGGAGATTACCGTTGGCCAGTAGCCATGGGAAAAAAGCGACATGTCAGAGTGAGGATATCATGAGGCTGGAAGTCAATCGAAACAGAAAGAACGACGATAGATGACTGTCAGTAT
Source organism: Klebsiella sp. CN_Kp088 (assembly GCF_040064335.1). Lineage (NCBI taxonomy): Bacteria > Pseudomonadati > Pseudomonadota > Gammaproteobacteria > Enterobacterales > Enterobacteriaceae > Klebsiella > Klebsiella sp. CN_Kp088. Next base: position 262,441 of record NZ_JBEAIQ010000001.1, read on the forward strand.
GAGTCTGAATCAAGCGTAGGCCAGCAAAAAACAAAGCAAATCCACACGGCAAACGCCGTTATCGGACACAATTCACATTGGTGCGCATAATGTATATTATGTTAAATATAATCCACCATCCGTTTAGTTCATAATCATCAGCAGACCACGATTAATCATACACTTACCCTGCACTCCATCAGTTTTCAATATGGGTTGGCGTCGAACGGGACTTCATCAACTCTGTAATCTCTGAACCATAATAATCTGCATCCAGTCCATGGATGCAGATAAACAGCGACAAGCATTTTCGCTAGGCTATATCTTCTCTAAGGAGGTAACCTGTAATGGAATATTGCTCGACTAGAAAATCCAGAACCACCATTGACTGTGCTTTTAGGTTTGGTGTTCGTCTAACTTTGTCATGATTTTTGAATAGATATCTTCTCATATACCTTTCCAGGAAAAATAGTGTATTCCCTGATTTATCTTGGGATAAATCGATATCAAAGGTCTTTATTGAATGACTAATCCAATAAATCCCATCATCTAAAAAATCGCTTCCTATGCCACAAAGGAGTTTACCGATGCTATATATAAAAGATGATTCACCACCTATCTTACCGCTTAAATCACTAAAAAATGATCTATTCTCCGGTGAAAATGTATGCCATGTCTTTGCTTCATCCTTCCAGGGGACTCTTGCAAATAAAAAGGATTCGATTATGCGATCTTTATCATGTTTCCAACCTTGATTGCTTATTGAATCAATGATGTGGCCTTTAAATCTACGCCAAACATACCAAAATGAGTCCGGCATATTCAATGAGTCTTCAACGCTAACAAATTCATTTAATAAATCTGCCATACCTTCACTCAAAGTGAAATTAGCGGTAAAATACTCAAGGTATTTATCCTTCTCGCTATTCTCTAGATGAAGGATAAAGCGGGCATAGTGTTTTAAAAATTGAAATCTGAAAGTGTAATCAATCCGATCTTTTCTGTCTCGTGAAAGCAATTGTTGTGAAATTACCCCAATAATTTCCTCAGCAAATGGTACTGGTTTCTTGTGTTCGCCATCCACTAGTGCAAGCTGAAAAGCAGTTATTAATATATCATTATCTATGCTTCCAATATTATCTATTGCGGATTCCGTGATAGTTTCATCTTCAATACTCCTCACTACACTCTCTAATTCATTAGATAGTTCACGCTCAAAGTCATTGTCGTTAATTTTATATTTGTGCTGCTTATATGCTTCTTGTCTTAAACGCTCCCGAACATCTCTATATTTTTGTGATATTACTAAATAACCCAAATACAGCGATTTCATGAACTGAGGCTCTTTACTCCACAGGTGCTGAACTGCTTGAATGGCTACTGAACTTATCCTGTCCATCCCCATCACGGATACTGAATCATGCCTCATTAGCGCTTTGATTAATAGCTGCTTGATGGTTAGTCGTTCGTCCGGAAAATCTTCTATTAATCTTGGGAGTACAAATAACGCAGGCACAAGGCCATCGCCGATCTGGTGCATGTAATCATCATTATTAACGATGCTTGCATATTCAAAAATAACTTCCCTACAAAATTCTAGTTCGGTTTTTGCTAATTTTTCCTTAAAGTCCCGTAATAACACTGCACACACATACGATGGTGTGGCTCGACAAAACAGTAATTCCTCCTCCCCCATGTTACCTTCTGAAAGTTGCTTCCATATTTCTTTTGCCTCGCCCAAGGCAGTCAGTGGATCATTTTCATAGGATTCATATTTTTTGTAATTATCTCTATTATAGAGTCTGCTATCAGCCCAAATATTTAAACCGGAATATGTAAACGGTTTGTTCACTTCTCTCAGAGACGTTTCACTATATTCCTTAAGCTCTGAATCAATCTCAGGGTTGAAATCTATTGCTATGCCATTTTCTACTTCCTTCACTTCAGGTGACATTTTCCTTTTGTCCATACGGGCCAAATATAAACGCCATGTTTTATCTTGATGACTTTCTTGTGCTTTATCTGGTAAATCTGTGTAGTGAACATCAAGAATCTTCCAAATTTCCTGAAGCCTTTTCTCTGATTCTTCCTCGCTTACTTCCTCTGCTCTAAAAAACTGGTAGTGAAGCGCAATAGTTTCTAATGATAGTTTCCGATGTTTTTGGTCACAGGCACTTATCCTTTCATTTTCGTGAAGTTCATTTATCCGATTGATGCTAAATTTTTTTAGCGAAGTAAGCTGAGTTTTATGAGTTTGATCCAGAACCATTCGAGATGTGTCAAAGAAGAAAAACTCTTTTGTCCTGAATAGGATTTTAGCTACATTAAATGTTTTCTCATGAAACGCACATACAATGCTTGCGACAACTGCCACGAGTGCAGAAGACTCAGATCTAGTTAAAATATAGTTTAGATAATATTCAAGCGTTTGAGCCTTGGTGTTTTTTCCTCTATCAAGAAAGAAACGTTCTAATGACATTAATATTGATTCTAATAAATTAGGGTTTACCTGTGTACCTCGGTACATGCACCAAAGACGATTTGAAATAGGGAGGTAAATTTTCCTCCCATCCTCAAGAAACAGTTTCACTGTTTCAACCTGGCCCTTATCAAGGTTCGATTCTGAATATTTTTTTGAAGCATAATTTATTAGTTCAGTAATGAAGTTTAATGTTAATTCTAAATTGGTTTGAAGTAAAACGTATATAGGGGTTTGATAAGCACTGGCTGGATAATAGTCTTGACGTCTATTCTCAATACCAAATTCATGATCTATCTCTAATCTTGAACTATGGAAATAATCATCGCTTTCTGGTGATTCATACATCCACAGAAATTTGGAAAGAGCGATCACTTTTTCCGGAATTTCTATAGCAACATTAAAGCATTCCATTCTTGTTAAAATGAATTCACTCATTAAATGATATGGATCGTTATGTTCCTTCCAATTATTTATAATTATTTCATCAATGATAGCTTCCAGTTCTTTTTTAATTTCACCAACCCCATAAAGAATGGTGAGGATTAAATTCTTGGAAAAATCATTATCGCTATCACCAATATAGACATCATCTTCGATTGCTGATTTGTAAAACGATAATGCAATTATGCTGGAATGTTTAGTTGAATCTCCAGACTTGTTGTGACAGTTCCAGTCGTAGAGAACAGGTAATACAAAATTAAGATTATTAACACCTATTTTTTCGAGATTGTCATGAATGAACTTGATAAGCGATTTCCATCCGTTTCCTTTCGGCTTGGTTATTACATATTCCATTGATAAAATATCTGGCGCTCTCACACCAAGTCTATCAAAAAAGCTATTGTCTATCTCCTTGCATCCTATTCTTATCAACAAGCATATCCGTTTGAGAAGCCGCAAATCGTTTTCCAATAGTGAATCTTTATTAACGTTAAAAAAGTAATCGGAATAGTCGGATAGAAGCATGGAAACGAGAACTTCATCTTTCCACAAATTGGATATTTCATGAGATGACAAGGTTTCTACAATAAGATGGCTAACTTCTTCATTAGCTGCGCTAAGCTTTTCTGATAGCCACCGCCTGAAAACTCTTCTTATGGGCAAAGATTGTTGTATTCTATCAAAAAATAATTCTGCATTTTCTGAGGATAAAAAGTTGCTCTCGACGAATTTATCGAGCGCCCATTCTTCATAAATATCATGAGTAATAAAATATCCACGAGTGGACTCATAGCTAATTATTCCATCTGAAACTAACGATTTTTCTACTGTTTCATTTGAGTAGCTAGCGTCTGGAATGACGAAAAATCTTCCGGAATTAGCTCTTTCTTCGGCAAGATGTATAAAAAATTGTTCTCGTTGTGGTGACCGTTTTGAAATGACTCTTGGCCATAAAGACTCTTTGAATTCAAAGTAGCTTGCAACTTTGTTTTCCTGATAATGTCTCAAATACTCTCTGAGATAAAATGGAGTCAATATGAGCGCTTTGAGATTTTTATCATCAGGGATGACAAAATCATGTTTGTTAGCAAGCTCGAATAATGTATCTTCATTCAGATTTTCTAGATGTATTGATTTAAAACTAATTTTGTACACTTCATATAGTTGAAACATCAAATCATCCAAGTAGATGTTTCTCGTGGTGAACCACACTCTCCATCCGGCTTTAATTAAACTGGATAGGTACTCTTTAATAGGATTGGTATTCTCTAGAGCAATTAAGTGTTCCGCAGAATCGATGACAACTGTTTTATTATCAGCACCTTCATGTGCTTCAATAAAATCCTTTAAAAAAACACCTGGCAAAAACTCATTTAAGTTGCTAACGGAAAATTCCGTCGCCTTATGGACATAAAAGACCTCCCCCTGACCTTTATTCCCATAAAGCTTTTTTATTAGAGCCGTTTTTCCTGTGCCACCTTCTCCACTTATAATTAACGCGCCAGTATCTGACTTTTCAATTTCAGATATAATATTAGAGCGATTGATTGAAACATCTTTATCACCAAAGGTTATAGCAGTTTCAATATCGTCAAGAATTGAACGGGTATGAGATTCAAATGACGCCAAAAGTCTAAATAAATTATCAGAACGACTGAAGAAGTACGAAGTGATCCGGCTACAATCATCGACAACAAACGGCGATTCGAAAAAACTACAGCATCTCCATTCAATTTCTAAGTTATTTGCTTTTGCCTTCATTTCAACTTCTTTTTTTCCTTGTGGTTCCTTTCCCTTGTTTTGACCCCACTCTGAATTCGTATAAAAAATAATTTTATTTAAATCAGGGTAATCACGTTTCGCTTTTGTAATCGTTTCTAGTAATTCATTTTTGTGAGTGGATAATGCGGTTTCATAAAATTTAGCTTGCCAACCAACATTAACTCCATTTGAGGAAACTGGATTGGTTTCTATTGCCGATTGATTTTTATATCGAAAAATTCCAGTTTTCACTCGAAATTCATTGCAAAAAAGGAGATAACACATCCATTCAAAAGCGTCTTGTGGATTTGTTGAAAATTTTGCTTTAAATATATCCCAATCTGTCTTAATCAATTTTACTCTATCCTCTTTAAGTAATAACTGATATTGAAACGATATCATTTGCAATGACTATTGGAGGCTTTTGTAAAATAGTAAAGTCTCGCTTTGGTTCAAAATCAGCCCTTCTCTGCTTGACGCACTATAGTAAACTGAGTACATAGTTAATCATTAGCAAAAGTAGGTCAACTAATGTCGGAAGAATTAAGTCAAGATTTTTGAGCTAAGCAACTTCGGGACAGAACCTAGCTGGACACTCCGCTTATCCTTGTATCAGATAGATCCAAAAAGGCTGGAACAACTTGCCGACTGCGCAATTGAGGGTTTCTCAAAGCATGAGGGTACAAGTCGTACTGCTTTGCCACAACTATCAGAAAAACAAGGAGAATACCACCGGTATTCTCCTTTGTTTATGCGTTAATCACCCCGACATATATAAGTGGGATAATGCCGGTCCTGGATCAGCCACACCGATGGCGCAACCTCGGAGATGGTCAGATAGTAACGGGCCGTTGGATTGGCGAAACTGCCCCATTGCGCATCCGGCGTGTTGTCATTGTGCCTGCGCCAGGTTTTGGTATAGCTCAATACCACCACTTTATCATCCTCCCGCCGCGACCAGACAAAATCGACGTCTCTGTCGACGATCATGCTCTGGCCATTTGCCCAGGCTGCTCCTTTATAGGCTGTCAGACCAGTGCCGTCGCGGTGAAAATAGAACTGAGCAACGGTATTAACCCGCACTTCACTGGCCTTACCTTCGTTGCGTATAAAATTAAATATGGTACTGCAGGCTAGTACATCCCGTTTACCAACCCCGTCAGAGCAATAATAAAACACCATTGCGCCACCTAATAGAAAAAGGCTGAGGCCGCCGATAAGTTTAATTTTCATTACTCAGCCCCACTTTTATAGCGAATGGTTTTACACAAGCTGTCTTTATTGACCGGGCATGCGCCGATAAACACTTCATCCGCCGCGACAAGGGAAAAACGAGCGCTGAAATAATAGACACTGTACGCCTCTCGCTGGCACGCCACGCCGTTTTTATCCAGCAACTCGGCTAATTTCGATAACACCAGCGGTCGCCCATGATCGTTAATAAGCCAGACGCTACATTTAGCTATTTTTTGCTCAATCGGCTTTAGCCTTACCGGCGTTGTTATATTCTGCTGTTGGCGAATAATTATGCCAATACCGAATACCGACGCTAATAATGCCGTGAATATCAGCCACCATTTTAGACGTGGTGGTTGCTTCCTCTTTTCAGCTTTTTGAAGCTGGGGTTGAGGTGCGCTGGTGTCAATGTTTTGCGCAGGTTGAAAAATAACATCCGCATCAAACCGAAAACCATATCGCGGTATGGTTACAATCAACTCATGATGTTCTCCCAACGCCTGGAAACTTTTGCGTAACTCACTTATCGCTTTGTTGAGATTATTTCCCGAAGGCGTAAAACCAAATTCCTGCCATACGCGGGTAATCAACTCCTCACGGCTAAGTTCGCTTCCTTTATGACGAATAAATTCCTGTAACAGACGCACGGCCGGTGCCGAAAGCGTTAATACGGATTCAGGTTCTCCAACAACACTAACTGTGTGAGCTTCAGGATCAAATAACAACGAATTGTTGCATATAAAAAACATATTTCACTCTCATCTGTTGCCGCTTGCTTTTAATCCTTGTAACAGCAGGCAAGAAAGCCCTTCTGAATTAGCTTGTTTTTTCATCAGTGGGAATTTTCTTAAGCCCCTTAGGATTTGGCATTTTCTTTTAACTATACAACTTTAAAGCCAGGATTGCAGGATAAAGAACTGTATTTTTTGAGTTAACTAATACAAATTTTCACAACCCGCTGTTCCGGTTAAAGTTTCCCTGTCCTGAAGCGATACGAAAGCAGACGGTGTCGTGGTGTTAAGTCGTACATGAACTCAGAGCAGGCAGAATGAATGTGAAAGTAAAAAACAGAGCAAACAAATCCACTGCGCTTTATCTCGCTGCCCTATCAATGTCATTTTTCGCAGAAATGACACAGGCCAATATGAGCGTTTACCCGATGGAACTTAACGTCGACAGTTCCGGGACGGCCCAAATCAGAGTGGCCTCTAAAAGCGATGATATTCAGTTCATTCGGGTGAGGCAAAAGAAAATTCTTAATCCGGGTACGCCACAGGAAAAAGAAGTTGAGATGGCCGCCTGGAAAGACGGAGGCGTGGTCGTCACCCCTGAAAAATTCGCTTTAGCGGCAGGCGCTTTACGTATCGTAAGGCTGGTTTCTCTGACGCCACCTGAAAAAGAGAGTACCTGGCGCGTTTATTTTGAAGGTGTAAAACAGCCGGATAGCATTCTGCCCGCACCATCCGCGGGAACGCCGGCTTCGGCCAAACTCGGCGTAAACGTTATCTGGGGAGCATTGGTTCATTTGGCGCCGGAAAAGCCGGTGGTTTCTCTGCGAATAAATCCCGCAGCAGGAACTTTAAAAAATGACGGCTCTTTGCGGGTACCGCTGAAAGAAATTGGCGCTTGCGATGTTAATGATAAATGTCGGTGGTTTAAAGAAGATGCGACTATTTATCCGGACACCGAGCGAAAACTAAAAGTACTTACTCAGGTTCGTGGCCAAAAATATAAATTCCGCTATTTCAACTGGATTAATAAAACAGCTGAAGAAGCAGACTTGCCCGTCGTGCAATAACACGACATCACTGTCAAAACCACATGTGGTTTGTTTAAAGAGCTAATGGAGCTCGTTTATAAATATGGAGATATCAATGAAGAAGTATATTAAACCTCTGATGATCGTTGCTGCGATGTCTACTGCGTTCAGCGCAATGGCTATTCAGAAGGATATTACGGTTAATGCCAACGTAGATTCCCAGTTGGATATGACCCAGGCCGATAATACGCCGTTACCTGCCAGCATCGATATGCAATATCTGCCGGGCCGTGGGCTAGAAAGCTACCGTCTCAATACCAAAATTTGGTCGAACTCAGCCACCAGCAACGTCAAAGTCCGTCTGGTTAGCGCAGCGAATCTGACCAATGCCGATGGCGCCGAGACGGTACCGATGACCGTAAAACTGGGCGATAAAACCCTGAACACTACCGATGCAGAATTTACCGGCAGCGAACTGTTCCCGGGCAGCGTTGAAAACGGTTCTGCGGTCCTGCCGCTGACCATCTCTCAGACTACAAAAGGCATTCTGAAAACCGGTCAGTACAGCGGCGTGGTGAGTCTGATGCTGACTCAGGCGACCACCGCGGAAGGCGGCGCGTAACCCCACAATACGTATAAGGAAGTACATCAGAGGGCGCCTGCCCTCTGATGTCAGGATGACGTCGAGGCTCGTTCATGGCTTTTCACAGAAATGCTCTTCTTTTTGTCGTTTTGTTACCTGCTTCCGTTCAATTAGCCAGCGCCACTATCGTCGTACCTGCGGGTTTTGAAGAACTGGCGAAAACGCAGCGCCTGTGGACAGAAGTCAGTCTGTATGGCGCGTCGCTTGGCCTGTTTGAAGCCGATATCACGCTTGAAACGGTAACCTTTGTGGCGCCGGAAACGCTCATCGCGGCAATTAAGCGTCAGTTCAACGATGATCCTGCCTTGATCGCCTCTGTGAGCGGCGCCCTTTCCTCTCCGCTTGCGCGTAACGGCAATCTCGCCTGCAGCAGCAATGGTTCCGCGGCGGGTTGCGATTTTATCGACACCAAAAGCGTGGCCCTGATTTATGACGAGAATAACGCCCGTATTAACCTGTTTTTCGACAGGCGCTATCTACCGAAACAAACGGCGGAAAATCAGTGGTATCAGCCTACGCGCAATACTGAGAACGCGCTGATCCACCAGCAAAATATCAACTTCGTGGCCGATGAAGACTATCAGTCGATGACCGTGCAGGGAAACGGCGCGCTGGCCATGACTGAGAATGGGTACTTTAACCTCGACTGGACCTGGCTTGGGCAGCGCTCTCGCCATCAACAGCAGCAGGAGATCACGGTCAATAATGCCTGGTTCCGTCAGGATCTGTGGCATGAATATTACGTTCAGTTAGGTGAAATGGATACGCGCGATCTCTTCAGCGCGGCCGGCGGCAATATCAACCTCAGCCAGCTACCGCTTGGAAAAATTCGCGGTCTGCGTACCGGCTCGACGCGAGCGTGGATCAACCCCGTTCAGCAGTCCAGTGGAACGCCCATTACCGTGCTGCTTTCCCATGACGCGCGTATCGATGCGCGCCGAGGCAATCAGCTGCTGGCCAGTTTTTATCTTAATGCCGGGGCGCAAACCCTGGATACCCGTTCGTTTCCGGACGGGAGCTATACCGTGACGCTGGCGATTTATGAAAACAACCGCCTGACCCGCACCGAGCAGGTTCCGTTTACCCGCACCGGCATCACACCATTCGACCGCGTCGAGTGGTTTATGCAGGCCGGTGAAACCGATAACGACGATATGAGCGACGAACGCAGCGCCGTGGCGCAAGCGGGCATTCGCCTGCCTGTAACTTCTATGCTGGCGATCACCAGCGGCGCAACGGTGAAAAAGAACCGGCGTTTTGTGGAGAGCGCGGTCGACTGGAGTCGCGGTTTCAATACCGGCCCCATTGATGGGGTACTCAGCACACGCTTTAGCTACCTTTATGGCAGCCAGGGCCAACGCGGCAATATCCAGCAAATCAGCTATAACGATGGCTTTTCACTGAGCTTCTATCGTAACGCCTTATCGGCTGATAACTGTGATTCCAGCAGTACAGGCTTTGACGCGGTGAATGGTTGCTACAGAAGTCTCTCGGTGATGTTCTCCGTTCCGGTCGGCTCGTGGTATGCCAACCTCGGTTATTCCGATAACCGCAATGAAGGCCGTTATGTCTCACGGCGTGAATTACCGAATAGTGACGATCGGCACGACAATGGTTTGCCCTGGGAATCGGTGTATATGACCCGCTCCCGTTCGCAGGCGTGGCAGGCCGGACTGAGCAACGCGTTCAGCACCCGCGGGTTGAATATCAACAGCAGCATAAACCTGTTTATGCGTAACGACCATTCTGGAGATGGCAAGGATAAAGGCGGCTTCCTCAGCGTAAGCCTGTCGCTGGCACATAATCGTCAGGGCGATGCCTCCAGCTACACCTCCGTGGGGGCCACGTGGCAACAGCAGAAGCATGAAAAAAATCAGCTCAACTATAACGTCGCGCATAACTGGTACACCGATGCGCGCGGTGAAAACGAATATGGTCTTAACGCATCCGGGATTAATAGCGACTCGCTAAATACTTCGGCCTATACCCGTCAGGGCGGTCGATTTGGTAACGGAAGTTTGACCGTCAGCGATTCGTGGGATCGCCAGGATCATCGCCACCGGTTCAGCAGCAGCGGTAACTACAGTTCTACGCTGGCGCTATCTCGTTCTGGCCTGTGGTTTGGCCGCTGGGGTGACGGACGCCCGGCATCAGCCATTGCGGTCAACGTCGCAACGCCGGAAGCGTCACCTGATTCCCGCATTGCCGTTTCGCTTGATAACAGCGGTAGCGCCGATATCCCGGCAAACGCCCGCGCGTTGTTCGCCCTGCCCGGCTATCAGCAAACCACGCTGACTATTAATGAGTCGACGGACATTTCCCACGGCGCCAACAGTGAAATTACGCAGGGGTCGGGAAGCAGAACGGTATTTATGGTGCCTGGAAAAATGCTGCACAGAGAGGTGCAAACCACCACGCGTTATACCTGGCTTGGCCAGTTGACCGATGAACAACATACGCCGTTTATCGGCGGCATGCCGCTTAACGTCAGCGGCTGGAGCGATTTAGGTAATGGCGGCTTTAGTGCGGAAAGCGACAGCCTGATCCAGTCGCTCTACCTGGTGAAACAACAGCAGTTTTACCAGTGCGCGCTGAAGGTGAAGACCATGCGAGACGTCGTGCGCTATGTCGGCACGGTGACCTGCGAAGAACTGACTTATTCCGCGTTACCGGAAACCGTGCAGCAGCAGGCGCAACTGTTGCTGGCTGGCCGTACGCCGGCGGTCAGCCCAACGGCGATGAATAACTCTACTCTCTCTACAGGAAAATGATGTGATAACGCGTCTTTTGATTTTACTGCTTGCCTGCATCTGTTTTACCGAGGCTCAGGCCGCTAGTCCTGCCGGCAGAAATACCAGCGTGGCGTTCGCCTTCGATCGCCAGTCTCCCCCTGCCCGCCTGGATATCTGGCTACACGAGTCCGGCGGTTATGATACGAGCGATCCGCAAAAATGGGGACGAAATACCCTGACCTGCAAATCGCGTACCGATACAACCTATGGCGCCTGCATGACCGCGCCGGTATGGTTTTCGGCGAACCCGGCCGCGCCCTATCCGATAAACCTGCGTTTTACCCACGCAATAACCAACAAGACGGTCGATGTAAAAGTCTATGGCGAACACCGTATGTTTATCAATAACAAAACCTTTGTTTTCGCTAGCTACGTGAGTGGAGGGACAGAAAATCTGCCCGCATGGAACAGTGCGCCCTATTTTGATTTTTACATCGTCCGTAGCGAATTAAACAAACTCGATCAGGCCGGGATCTGGACGGCAACGCTGAGACAAGATTTGCGCGAATGGGGCAGCGCCAACTGCGGCGGCAACTTTAATGACATCAATATTGGCTGCCCAGGCTACCTCACCATCGCTAACTGGCAGGCTAACCTGCGTATTGAGGTGGTCGACCCGGGCAACCAGCAGATTTATTTACCGGCATTTCCGCACTCCACGCCGGTGGTGAACCTCAACCTCACCAATTTCCCGGGCAGACCCGGCGGCAGTGAGATTAAGGGCGAAAACTCGCTGGATATGTGCCTCTATGATGGCAATAACAGCACCAGCTCGCGGGCATTTCTGCGCTTCGAAGACGATGGGCTTGACGCAACCGGGCGTGCCGAAGGGGCGTTTTCTATCCGGCGACGGGGGGGCAGCCAGACAGACCCAAGAGATCGTCTTGATTATCAGGTGCTGGTGACCAACCCGACCACCGGCGCAACTGAAGTTGCCGCTAACGGTAAAACGTTGACCTGGGAGGGCACCAACAATCGCCGCTATTTGCGTCAGGTTGTGCTGCCGGGCGGCCGCGAAAGCGTGTTATGCATCCCGGCCCCCATTACCCTGAAAACGCCCGCCTTTGCCGCCAGCAGCAAAAACGCGGGTGACTATACCGGTACGTTACGCGTTATCTATACCCCCAGTACGTTATAAAGAGGCCACTGTGAGCTACGTTGTTCTTGATAATAATCGCTTTTATGCGGAGGGGCTGCGTTACGCCCTTCTCCGTCGTGACGTTATGATGGAAGTGCATAGCGGCACGGTGCAGTGGCAGCCCTTACTGTTAGAGAGCACGACGCTGGTTATTCGCTGCCGTTTCTCTATCACCGGCACGCATCAGTCGCTGGTTGATATTTTGCTTACCCTGGAAGCCCATGGCTGGCGAGGAACGGGCTATCTGGTGTGTAATGAAAAAAGCTGGGGGCTGGCCACCTATCTACGCAAGCGTTTTGAAACCTTAACGTTGCATATCATCGATGACCGGATTTCCGTGGCGGATGCCGCCTGGCTGTTATCTAAAGAGCCAAGGCGGATCCGCACCCTGCGCTGCTGCCTGACCGAGATGGAATTTAACGTCCTCGACAGGCTGGTTAAGGGGCAGTCGGTAAGATATGTCGCGCACATGACGAAGATGAGTGAAAAACAGGTCTCGACCTATAAATGTAACGCCCTGAAGAAACTCAATGCCAATAATCTCTTACAGCTTCTGGTGTAACGACTTGTCCACGCGGCATATCGCCACTATTTTCTCTCTGAGCCAGCGGTGAGCGGGATCGCGTTCCATTCTCGGGTGCCACATTTGCGAGACGGTAATCCGCCGGCTTTTAAACGGCAGCTCAAAAAGATGCACCTGCTCCATGACCTGCTGATTGACTAAATAGAGAGCGGGGATCATGGCGATAAGATCCGATTGCAGCGCCACGGAAAGCGCGGTCGGAAATCCGGGTACGACGCTGGCGATTTTGCGTTTCATGCCGAGTTCGGCCAGCACATCATCGACGGACCCGTGCAGCGTACCTTCTGGTGAGGCTACCACATGCCCCCAGGCAACATAATCCGCCACGGTTATCTCTCTCAGGGCGGCCAGCGGGTGCCCCTTACGCACCACCCCCACAAACCGATCTTCAAATAGCCGTTGCAGTCGTATTTCAGGCCCCATATTGCTCTGGACGCCAATCTCCAGATCGACCAACCCTTCCCGTAGATAGCGTGACGTTTTTTCGGGCTTAGGCGCAAAGCGTAGACAGACATTGGGCGCGGCTTCGGCTACTGCTGCAATGAGCGAAGGGCCAAACGCCACCACAAAACCATCGTTTGCCCTGATGGTGAAAAGACGCTCCAGATTTTGCACGTTGAGCGCTTCCGCCGCTGGCTGCAGCACCGCCTTCGCCTCGAAGACCACGCGACGGGCGCGATCGCGGGTCGCCTCCGCCCACGGCGTCAGCACCATGTTACGCCCGGCGCGAACCAGTATCTGATCCCCGGTGACGTCGCGTAACCGGCTTAGCGTGCGGCTCATGGCTGACGTACTGAGATTCAAACGACGTGCCGCGCCCGCCACGCTGGCTTCGTTCAGTAATACATCGAGTGCAATCAATAAATTAAAATCGGGGTCTGACATGACCACAACTCCTGGAACATTCAGATAAGGCGTTTCATGCAACTATAGAGTGTAAATGGTGCGCCTTCCGCCCGGTAAAAGCCATCTTTATAGTTTCGTCATCCAGATATCCTCTGCAGGAGACAACACGATGACACTATTTTCCAGCCAACCTGGCGATGACGGCCTGGCAGGCCCGGCGCGAGCGCGGGTCATGGCCGCGGTAATGACCACCACCTTAATGGGCGTCTTTGATGGCACTATGGTAAACATTGCTCTGCCGTCGATGGCGCAGGAACTACAGGCGTCAGCCAGTACCGCCGTCTGGTTCGCCAACGGGTATCTGCTGGCGGCGGCGATGACGCTGGCGATATTCGCCGCGCTGGCGGCGCGTTTCGGCTACCGCCCGGTGTTTCTGGCCGGACTGACGACATTTATTGTGGCATCAGCAGGTTGCGCGCTGGCTACGACGCCTGAGCTGCTCATCGGCATGCGGGTGCTGCAGGGGATCGGCGGTGCGGCAACGCTCAGTATCGCACCCGCCATATTGCGCTCCGTTTTTCCGGCGCGACTGCTGGGGCGTATTCTCGGGATACACGCCCTGCTTATCGCTTCAAGCTCCGCCATCGGGCCGGTACTGGGCGGCACGATCCTGCATACTTTGAGCTGGCAATGGCTGTTTGCAATAAACGTGCTCCCCGGTACCGTCGCCTTACTGCTGGCGGTCAGAGCGCTCCCGCGGCCGACAGTTGACAGGCAAGCCGCTTTCGATACTCCCGGAGCGATATTGTCGGCGCTGCTATTGGGTTCAACGATCATGGCGGCGAATAGCATGCAGAGCGCTTCGCAGCATATCGATAGTCTGTACTGGACGTTGCTCGCAGCGATAAGCGGCACCGCCTTTATCTGGCGCATCCGGCAGACGGACAACCCGCTGCTGCCGCCTGCGATGTTTAAAAATGAACGCTTTACCCTTTCGGCCTTTACGTCGCTGATCGCCTTCGTAAGCCAGGGGATCACTTTTATTGCCCTGCCGTTCCTGTTCCAGAACGAGTATGGCTATAGTCCGGTGCTCTCGGCGCTGCTGTTTACTCCGTGGCCATTAGGGATAGTGCTGATCGCACCGCACGCCGGCCGCTGGGCGGACTCAATCTCCGCTCCGCTCATCTCGACGCTGGGACTGATGATTTTTGTCGCGGGTTTAATCCTTCTGGCGATGCTGCCCGCCACGCCCGCCGCGTGGGATATCTGCCTGCGGAGCCTGGTATGCGGTATTGGCTTTGGCTGCTTCCAGAGCCCGAATAACCGGGAAATGCTGTCAAACGTGAGTCGCGAACAGGCGAGCTATGCCTCGGGCGTTTTATCCATCATGCGCACGTTCGGGCAGTGTCTGGGAGCCGCCGTGATGGGCGTACTGTTGGCAAAAGACGAAAGTGCCGTTCATATTGCGCTGTGGATCGCCGCCGCGGCCTCGGCGTTGTCGGTGGCCGTTAGCGCCAGCCGACTGCGGAGAATAGCTTTTCCTGCGGGAGCGGAATAAGTTTGCGGCGCATCCCCGAAAAGAGGATGCGCCCGTTAGTGATTTACCCGGCAAGTTTTATTACCGCCCGGCTGAAGGCATCAATCGCCAGTTCGACATCGGCTTCGCTGACCGATTCCGCCGGATGGTGACTAATTCCCCCTTTGCAGCGCACAAACAGCATCCCCACCGGCCAGCGCTCCGCGATAGCAATCGCATCATGTCCGGCGCCGCTTGGCAGCGTCAACGCCGTGCCCTGTACCTCGCATAGCGCTTCGGCAATCACCGACTGTAATCGCGGATCGCAGGCGGTTGCCGCAATGCGGTAGAACTCCTCAGCGGCAAACTGCAGGCCGCGACGCCCGGCAATCTCTGCGGCTGCCGCCAGCAATGACTCCAGTAATGCATCCAGCGGTTGATCCTGCGGACCGCGGATATCAAGGGTCAACGCGACTTCGCCGGGAATGACGTTGACCGCCGCCGGCGAGCAGCGCAATGTCCCGACGGTGGCGACCAGGTTGCCTCCCTGCTGGCGCGTCGTGCTCTCAATATACAGCATCCACTCCGCGGCGGCGGCAAGCGCGTCGCGGCGCTGGTCCATCGGCACCGTGCCTGCATGACCCGCCTCGCCGGTAAAACAGCAATTGAGGCGCCGAGCGCCGTTGATCGCCTCGACCACGCCGAGTGCCGAACCGGCCTGTTCCAGCCTCGGCCCCTGCTCGATATGCAGTTCGAGATAGGCGGTAAAATCTTCCGCCGGGCGCGAGGCTGAATGGACGCGTGATGGATCCAATCCGGCGTTGACCATCGCCTGCGCCAGGCTAATGCCTTCGGCATCGCGTTGGGCCAGCCAGGTTTGCGGCCAGCTTCCCGTCAGCCCCTTGCTGCCCAATAGCGTGATACCAAAGCGCGTTCCTTCTTCATCGCAGAAGCCGACGATTTCGATGGCCTGCGCCAGGCGGCGCTCCTGATTATGTAAGATCTGCACCACTTCGATGGCGGCTAACACCCCCAACATGCCATCATATCGCCCGGCGTTGCGTACCGTATCGAGATGCGATCCGAGCAAAATCGCCGGCGCCCCTTCTTCACGGCCTTCATAACGCCCGCAAATATTACCGACGCTGTCCTGCCAGACAATCATGCCTGCCTGGCGCATCCAGTGGGCAACCTGCTGATTAGCTTCGAGATGCTGTGGCGAAAGGTAAACCCGCGTCAGGCCTTCCGGCGTTTCGCTTATCGCCGCTAATCTCTCTGCCCGCGCCATCACTCGCGCTGCGGCCAGGTTCATAGCGGTTTCTCGCTGCGATAATGATCCCACGCCGCCTGCATGGCTGCCCCTTGCGTGGTGGGGAATTTCAGGTAATTGAGTACCGACTCCAGCGCGCTGAGGGTGGTCATGACGCAATCTTTGCGCGCGTTGTAACCCATCGTGCCAATACGCCACACTTTGCCGTGCAGCGGGCCGAATGAGGTGCCAATCTCAATGGCGAAATCTTGCAGCATCAGTTGGCGTACCTGGTCGCCATTAATGCCCTGCGGGATGATCACGCCCAATACGTTATTCATTTTGTGTTGCTGGTCGCCAAAGATTTCCAGCCCCATCGCCTGAATACCTTTTACCAGCGCGTCGCCGTGCAGTTTGTGGCGGGCAATGCCGTTATCGAGCCCTTCTTCAAGAATCAGGCGCGCGCATTCGCGGGCGGCGAACAGCGCGGATGTCGCTTCCGTATGATGGTTAAGGCGTTCTGGCCCCCAATAATCCATCACCATTCCGAGATCGAAATAGTTGGAGTAAACCATCTCATCGACGCCATCAAGATGCTCGGCGGTACGGATCCCCTGCTCAACGCATTTACGTCGACGGATAGCCTCTTCCATCCGCGGGCTCAGGGTAATGGGCGAGGTGCCGGAGGGGCCGCCGAGGCACTTTTGCATCCCCGCCGATACCGCATCCAGCCCCCAGGCATCGGTCTCAAGCGCATTGCCGCCCAATGAGGCGGTGGCGTCGGTATAAAACAGCACATCATAACGACGGCAGATCTCGCCCAGCTCCGCCAGCGGCTGCAGCATAGTGGTCGAGGTGTCTCCCTGCACCGTCAGCAGCATACGTGGACGCACCCGTTTGATCGCATCTTCAATCTGCTCGGGAGAGAACACTTCACCCCACGGCGCCTCAATGGTATGCACTTCCGCCCGGCAGCGGCGGGCAATTTCACATAACAGATGGCCGAAGCGGCCAAATACCGGCACCAGCACTTTGTCGCCGGGGCGGATCGCGGAGATAAGAATGGCTTCAATCCCCGCCCGTGAGGTGCCATCCACCAGCATAGTCCAGCGGTTGCTGGTGCGGAATACCCCGCGGTATAACGCCATGACTTCATTCATATAGTGCGTCATAGCCGGATCGTATTGGCCGATAAGCTGGCTGGACATGGCGCGCAGGACGCGCGGGTCGGCGTTGATCGGTCCCGGCCCCATCAGCAGACGATGCGGAGGATTGATTGGTGAAAATTGAGCGATATCCATCGTAGATTCCTTTATTAATTCAGTCCGCGCACGGAGGAGATAAATTGTTTGAGTTCATTGGTTTGCGGCTGGCTAAACAGCGTTTTGCTGTCGCCCTGCTCCCAGACTCGCCCCTGGTGCATAAACACCACCCGGTCGCCGACTTCACGGGCAAAATTCATTTCATGGGTAACCAGAATCAGCGTCATTCCTTCCGCGGCCAGCTGTTCCAGCACTTTGAGCACCTCGCCCACCAGTTCCGGATCCAGCGCGGAGGTGATTTCGTCACAGAGTAAAACTTTTGGCGACATCGCCAGCGCGCGGGCGATAGCGACCCGCTGCTGTTGACCGCCGGAAAGGCTGGAGGGATAGAAATCCAACCGATCGCCAAGCCCGACTTTAACCAGCATTTGCTGCGCCAGTTCGCGGCATTCGGCAGGCTTTTTTTTCAATACCCGCCGCGGCGCCAGCATCACGTTTTCCAGCGCCGTCATATGCGGGAATAAATTGAAGTTCTGGAATACCATGCCAACGGAGCGGCTAATCTCCCGCGCCTGCGAATCGCTGTCGGTAATGGTCATGCCGCCGAGCTTAATACTGCCTTCCTGGTACCCCTCCAGCCCGTTAATGCAGCGCAATAAGGTGCTTTTCCCCGAGCCGCTTCGGCCGATGATGGAGATCACCTCGCCCATATTGATATCAAGATCGACCCCCTTCAGCACGTGATTATCGCCGTAGAATTTCTGCACCTGATTAATGGTGATGAGCGGCATTGAATTTATTCTCCAGATAGCGGCTGTAACGGGACAGCGGATAACACAAGATGAAGTAGCCCAACGCGACCAGCGCGAAAACCTTAAACGGCTGATACGTCACGTTGGTGAGCATGGTGCCAGCCTTGGTGAGCTCGACGAAACCGATAATCGACGCCAGCGCGGTGCCCTTTATTACCTGTACGGCGAAACCCACGGTGGGAGCGATGGCGATACGCACCGCCTGCGGCGCCACCACGCGACATAACGTCTGGGTGAAATTTAATCCCAGGCAACGCGATGCCTCCCACTGTCCTTTCGGCAAGGCCCGAATACTGCCGTACCAGATATCCAGCAAAAAGGCGCTGGTATAGAGGGTCAGCGCCAGCGCGGCGGCGGTCCATGGCGACACATCGATCCCGAATAACGCCACGCCGAAAAAGGCGAGAAACAGCTGCATCAGCAATGGCGTCCCCTGAAATAGCTCGATATAGCCGCGAATGAGGCGCTGCACCCACAATTTACCCCGCAGGCGCAGCAGCAACAGCGGTAATGTCACCAGCGCGCCGCCAATAAAGGCCGTCAGCGATAGCAGCACGGTCCAGCGTCCGGCCAGCAGCAGGTTGCGTACGATGTCCCAGTCGGTAAAGGTTGTCATCATGCCTGTACCCTCAGCCATCTACGTCCAGCCGCCATTAGCAGCTGGCGCATCGCTATCGATAACGCTAAATAGAGACCGGTCGTCACCAGATACACCTCGAAACTCAGAAACGTTCGCGATTGAATTAAGTTGGCGGCAAAGGTCAGCTCTTCATAAGAGACCTGCGATACCACCGACGATCCGAGCATCACGATAATGCACTGGCTCACCAGCGCCGGGTAAATACGCTGCAACGCCGGCGGTAAAACTACCTGAATAAAGGTCTGACTCCGGCTGAGCCCCAGTACCCGGCCGGCCTCCCACTGCCCTTTTGGCGTCACCTGGATCCCGGCGCGGACGATCTCCGTACTGTAGGCGCCCAGGTTGACGATCATCGCCAGCAGCGCCGCTTCGCCCGCCGTCATCTTCAACCCCAGATTCGGCAGGCCGAAGACAATAAAGAACAGTTGAACCACGAACGGCGTATTGCGGATAACCTCAACGTAAGCCCCCCATATCCGGCTCAGCCAGCTTGCCCGCCCGCTACGCAGAGCGGCACCGATGATCCCGATGGCCAGGCCGCCGAGGGTGGCGAGTACAGTGAGTTGGATAGTGACCCAGAGTCCCGCCACGAGCTCCGGCCAATAAGGCCAGAGCGCGGAAAAATGCAATTGCTCCGTCATCGCCGTACCTTAAGCGGCAAAGTCGCTGGGCAACGGCGCTTTCAGCCACTGCTGTGACAACGTATTGAGGGTGCCGTCCTTAATGCCCTGCGCGATTAAGGCATTCACCTTTTCCTTCAGCGCCGGCTCATTTTTTTTCAGGCCAATCACGCACGGTGAATCCTTAAGCATAAAGTTGGCGATCGGGGCTTTCGCCGGGTTTTGCCGCGAGATAGCCGCCACCACCAGATTACCCGTCGCCACATATTGCACCTGGCCAGAAAGCCAGGCCGACAGCGTGGTGTTGTTATCTTCGTAACGCTTAATCTGCGCCGCTTTCGGCGCAATGCTGGTCAGCACCATATCTTCCACCGCGCCGCGGGTCACGCCGATGCTCTTACCGCTCAGTTCGGCGGCGTCTTTCAGGGCAGCGCCCTGCGGGCCGAAGACGCCAAGGAAAAACGGCGCGTAGGGTTGGCTGAAATCAATGACCTTTTCCCGCTCGGCGTTTTTACCCAGGCTTGAGATCACCAGATCCACTTTATCGGTCTGCAGATACGGTACCCGGTTGGCGCTGCTCACCGGAACCAGCTGCAGTTTTAGCTTCATCTGCTTTGCCAGATAGCGGGCCATATCAATGTCATACCCCTGTGGCTGGAGATCGGTGCCGACAGAACCAAACGGCGGGAAATCCTGGGGAACGGCGACGCGGATCACGCCGCGTTTTTCAATATCCTGGAGTTGGTCCGCGTGTGCGGCGGTGATTTGTGTCAACAGACAAGCGACCCCGGTCAGCGCAATCAGCAGTTTTTTCATCATCATTACCCGTTACGTTAGTATGAAACAAAAGATTCTTTAAATAAACTTCTGCAACTAATGTGCCAGATGCGGACAAAAGAAATTTGCGCTGGCTAATCGGCTTTTAGCGGGAAATGACGCGAATATTAACCATGGCGGTAAGAAGAATTGCCCTTCTCCTTACCGCACTTTGGCACTAAAAAGGTGCAAAGCACCAGACTGGCTCCCCATTATCGTTGTTCAAGCTCATCCAACTGCTGGTATAACGTGGCGATGTCATGAATGCGCGGGCGACCGCTATCGAGAATTTCATGTAGCAAGGCGTTCGCCAGCAGGTTGATAAGACTATTGGCCGACGCGTAGCTGTCGAAAGCCGAAACGCTATCCAGCGGGGCGCATAACCGCCAGCACGCCAGCGGAAACAGGCTATGCGCCTGAGGCTCGCAGATTAGCAGTTGCGGAACTCCCCGCTGTTGCAGTTGCTGCATCAGGGGACGAATAATCCGCGGCCGACGGCGAAACGCCATCACCACCACGATATCTTCCGCGCACAAATCGACCAGCTCTTCACTTAGGCTTTGCCCCGGTTGCGGCAGCACCACCACTTGCCCACGCGCCTGAAGCAACTGCTGGCGCAAATGCAGCGCCAGCGGCCAGGAGTTTCGCATGCCAATAATGACGACGCGCCTGGCCTTGACCAGCGCGTTAATGGCTTCGGCAAACTGCCGGGCATCCAGCGCGTTTACCCATTGCGTCAGGTTTGCCATCTCCTGTTTATAATGCCGCGCCAGCAGCGTATTACCCTGCACCGCCTCGCGATGATCGGTCAACGGCATCCCGCTCTGGCGTAACGTGCGCAGCTCATCGCGCATATCGCGATACTTTTCATATCCCAGCCGTTTAAACAGACGGCTTACAGTCGCTTTTGATACCCCGCTCAGTTGGGCCAGCTCGGCGCTGTTGTAGCTAATCAGGTCGTCAAAGTGGTCGACAATGAAATCCGCCACCCGCTGCTCCTGGGGTGACAACGACGCATATTGCGCCTTCAGCCGTTCATCGAGTTGTTCCATAGCGCCTCTGTAACTTTTGTTTCACTGAACTATACCGCTAACACCCTTCACAATGCATGCCACAATGAGAAAAGAAAAAGAAAACCGCAACATTGAAACTTTCTTTTCAAAGTGGAACAGCTTTTGCACGGACAGCATTTGCAGCAGTGGCTGCATGATTCGTTACGAGGATAAGTTATGCAGAGTCATTTCTCGACCCAGGGGATGGCGGTCGCCCCCCATCATCTGGCTAGCCAAAGCGCGCTGTCCGTGCTGCGCGAAGGCGGAAGCGCAATAGAAGCGATGGTCGCCGCCGCCGCGACCATCGCGGTGGTCTATCCGCATATGAATGGTCTTGGCGGCGATGGGTTCTGGCTGATCGTGCCGCCGCAGGGCGATCCGATCGCCATTGACGCCAGCGGCGCCGCTGGTTCACTGGCGACGCCGGAAGCTTATGCCGGGCTAACGCACATCCCGCATCGCGGCCCGCAATCCGCCCTGACCGTCGCCGGCACCGTCAGCGGCTGGGATGAGGCGCTGAAAGTTTCACACTCGCTGACCGGTAAATCACTACCGCTTTCGCGCCTGTTACAGGACGCGATCGGCTATGCCGATAACGGTATTCCGGTGACCGCCTCGCAAGCCAGCGCCACCTCCGGAAAATTAGATGAACTTCAGCGCCAGCCGGGCTTCGCTGAGACCTTTCTGGTCAATGGCCGCCCTCCGCAAAGCGGCAGCCGCTTTTGTCAGCCTGCGCTGGCCTCCACGCTAAAACGGCTGGTTGCGGAAGGGCTTGATAGTTTCTATCGCGGCTCTCTGGCGGAACAACTGGCGGCCGGTATGGCCCGTTACGGCCTGCCTATAACGCTTGACGATCTGCGCCAGCATCGCGCGCGCCGCCCGCAACCACTGCGGTTACAGCATCAACACGGTGAGTTATGGAACCTGGCGCCGCCGACGCAGGGGCTGGTATCGCTGGCCATTCTCGGCATCACTGACCGGCTGGCGATGGAACAGGCCGACGATGCGCAGACTATCCACCGTATCGTGGAAGCGACAAAACTGGCCTTCAGCCTGCGAGATAAACATATTACCGATCCGCTGCACCTGGACGTGGATATTCAAAGTTTGCTGTCCCCGCAGGCGTTACAACCGCTGGCGGAGAAGATCGACGACCAACGCGCCGCGCCATGGGGCGCTGGCAAAGGCCCCGGCGATACCGTCTGGATGGGGGTGATGGACAGTAGCGGGCTGGCGGTCTCCTTTATCCAGAGTCTCTATCATGAGTTTGGCAGCGGCGTGGTGCTGGCGGACAGCGGTATTGTCTGGCAAAACCGCGGCGCGTCGTTCAGCCTCGACCCGGCGCATTTGCTGGCCCTGACGCCGGGCAAGCAACCCTTCCATACCCTTAATCCCGCTGCCGCGCGCCTGCACGATGGGCGGGTGATGGTTTATGGCTCAATGGGCGGCGACGGGCAGCCGCAAACGCAGGCGGCGCTGTTCACCCGTTATATCCTGCAGAACATCCCGCTTCAGGAGAGTATTTCTCGTCCGCGTTGGCTGCTTGGGCGCACCTGGGGACAGACGTCGGACTCACTAAAAGTAGAAGGCCGCTTTGCGCCGCAAACCCTCGCCCGGCTCAGGGAACTGGGGCATGAGGTTGAGGTACTGGCCGACTTCAGCGAGGCCATGGGACATGCCGGGGCCATTGTCCGCCATCCTGACGGCCTGTTTGAAGGCGCGTCTGACCCGCGCAGTAACGGCGCCGCCGCTGGCTATTAGGGGGAGAAGCATGAAACAAACCGAAAAAGAGTGGCGCGACTGGCTTCGACAGATGGAGCAGATCCTCGCCCTGGAACTGGATGAATCGCGCCGAGCTGAGCTGCTGGCGCAATTTCGCCGCATTGCCGATATGGCTGAACCGCTGATGGCCTATCCGCTCGATCAGCGTCTGGAAATCGCCGGAGTGTATAAAGCATGAAGCTACATCAGATGACCATTGCCGGGATCCAGCAGTCGCTGAGTCGCGGTGAATTTAGCGCCAGAGAGCTGGCTCGCCAGACGCTTGATGATATTGCGCAAAGTAACCCACTGCTCAATGCCTGGACGACTGTCACCGGGAAACGGATGCTCGACGAAGCGGACGCCATTGATGCCCTACGGCGCACGAATCAGCCGCTACCTGCGCTGGCAGGCATTCCCTACGCGGTCAAAAATCTGTTTGATGTCGCGGGAGAAACCACCCTCGCCGGCGCCCAACTGTTCAGCAATAACCCGCCTGCCCGCGTCGATAGCTGGGCGGTAAGTCAAATCCAAAGCGCAGGCGGCCTGCTCAGCGGGATGCTGAATATGGACGCCTATGCTTACGGTTTTACCACGGAAAACAGCCACTATGGCGCGACGCGTAATCCGCACGATCTTAACCGCATTGCTGGCGGATCCTCCGGCGGCTCAGCGGCGGCGGTCGCCGCCGGGCTGGTTACTTTCTCGCTCGGTAGCGACACCAATGGTTCAATCCGCGTTCCGGCATCCCTGAGCGGGATTTTTGGTCTCAAGCCAACCTTCGGCCGTCTGTCGCGTACCGGCAGCCACCCTTTTGTTCCCAGCCTCGATCATATTGGTCCGTTTGCTCGTACGGTAGAGGATTTAGCCACAGTCTACGATGTTCTGCAGGGGCGAGACGTCAACGACGGGTTTCAGGCCGAACGCGGCGTCGCCCCAGCTACGCCGCATCTGCGATATGGCCTCCAGGGGCTGCGTTGCGCGGTTTTAGGCGGCTATTTCAGCCGCTGGTGCGATGACGATGCCCGCGCGGCGGTGGCTCGGGTCGCCCGCTATCTCGAAGCCTCTGAAGAGTATCTCTTCCCCGAGGCGGAGCTGGCGCGCGCTTCTGCTTTTATCATTAGCGCTTCTGAAGGCGGAAACCAGTACCTGCCAGCCTTACGGCGTGAGCCGGAGCGCTTTGAACCGCACTCGCGCGAACGTCTGCTGGCGGGAGCGATGATCCCTTCCGCCTGGTACCTGCAGGCGCAGCGCTTTCGTCGCCACGCTCAGCAGCAAGTCGCGTCGCTATTCACCCATGCCGACGTGCTCATCGCTCCGGCAACACCGTGCAGCGCCACGCTTATTGGCGAGCAGACGATGGAGATCAACGGCGAGTCTTTACCGATACGCGCCAGCATGGGCATGCTTACTCAACCAATCTCCTTTATCGGTCTGCCGGTGGTGACCGTCCCGCTACGTACCGCGACGGGGCTGCCTGTCGGGGTGCAGTTAATTGCCGCGCCGTTTAATGAACAGGCTTGTCTGCGCGCCGCCTATGCGCTGGAAGCGATGGGAATGACCGATTCCCGCCCGGTGGAGGTTGCCGCATGATCGCGTCGCAAGAAATCAATCTTCCGCAAGTGGTCGCCGAAGTTACGGCGGCCTTTTATCGCTATGAACAGGCGCTGGTGAGTAACGATATCGCAGTGCTGGATGCGTTGTTCTGGCACGATACGCGCACGGTTCGCCTCGGCGCCGGGGAGAATCTTTATGGTATTGATGAGATCCGCGCCTTCCGCGCCGCGCGCCCCGCCGCAGGGCTTGCACGGGAGCTACGCCATACGGTGATCACCACCTATGGGGAGGATTATGCGGTATGCAGTACCGAGTTCACCCGTGAAGGTAGCGAACGTATCGGCCGTCAGCAACAAACCTGGGTTCGGTTTGCCTGTGGCTGGCGTATCGTTGCCGCACAGGTTAGTTTGATGGGACATTGATGCCGTTGTTTGTCGTCCCCTGCTTGCGCTGCGCTTAGCAGGGCTACCAACTCACAATGGCACGGACCGTAGATACTGTTATCGATTTGCAACTTTTTTAAGAGGTTTTCCCGGACGCGGCGCGTTGCGCCTTCTCCGGGCTACCAAATCGCATTGTGCTGTAGCCCCGGTAAGCGGCAGCGCCACAGGGGATTTTGAGATCGCTAGCACCAGTAGTGTCAGTCATCATGGTGAATAAATTAAAGGCAGGCCGCACGGACCGTAGGTCGGGTAAGACGTTAGCCGCCACCCGACAAAATAACGGCGCAATGGGCCTGCCGCTATGGCTGGTACGGATGCACCTGCCGCCAGTGGTCGGCAATCTGCTGGCGGGTACAAATCCACACGCGCTCATGCTGCTGCACGTAATCGAGAAAACGTTGCAGAGCGCGAAAGCGTCCGGGGCGGCCCAGCAACCGGCAGTGCATGCCGATAGACATCATTTTCGGCGACGTTTCACCTTCCGCGTACAGCACATCAAAGCTGTCTTTCAGATAGGTATAAAACTGTTCAGCGGTATTAAATCCCTGAGCGGTGGCAAAGCGCATATCGTTAGCATCGAGCGTGTAAGGCACGATGAGATGCGGTTTACGCTGCCCGTCGGCGCAAGGCACTTCCGTCCAGAACGGCAAATCATCGCCATAATAGTCACTGTCGTAATCAAACCCGCCATGTTCCACCACCAGTTGCCGGGTGTTAGGGCTATCGCGCCCGGTATACCAGCCGGTGGGCGGTTTGCCAAACAGGTCGGTCAGCACCTGCACCGCTTTATGCAGATGGTCACGCTCCTGTTCAATCGCCATATGCTGATAGTGGATCCAACGCCACCCGTGGCTGACCACATCGTAGTTGGCCGCTTTGATCGCCGCGACGATATCCGGATGACGCGCCAACGCCATCGCCACGCCAAATACCGTCAGCGGTAACCCCCGCTCCTGAAAGGCATGATGGATACGCCAGAAACCCGCGCGGCTGCCATATTCATACAATGAGTCCATCGACATATGGCGATCGGGATAGCTGGCAGCGCCAATGATATCGGAGAGAAACTGTTCAGAACCCGCATCGCCGTGCAGGACGTGATTCTCGGCGCCTTCTTCGTAATTCAGCACAAACTGCACCGCGATACGCGCCTGGTTTGGCCACTGCGCGTGC
Organism: Klebsiella sp. CN_Kp088; assembly: GCF_040064335.1. Lineage (NCBI taxonomy): Bacteria > Pseudomonadati > Pseudomonadota > Gammaproteobacteria > Enterobacterales > Enterobacteriaceae > Klebsiella > Klebsiella sp. CN_Kp088. The sequence goes on from NZ_JBEAIQ010000001.1 coordinate 289,002, forward strand.
GGCGGTTTTCCCGCGTAGCCGCGCAAATCGCGCGGATATAATTCTGCTGCAGGTATCATCTCCCACCCCTTCATTTAATCATTAAACACGGCAAATTTACCGCTAAGCGTTTTACGTTCCGGATAAGCTAAATCGCCGTGCTTGCTGGTTGTCAGGCCTAGCGACACCAGAGATTCGACCATCTTCACCGCCGCGCTGACGCCATCAATAACGGGTACCTGAAGTTCCCGGGTCAGTTGCTGCGCCAGGGTCGCCATGCCGCCGCAGCCCAGCACGATAGCGCCGCAGCCATCCTCCTGTAGCGCCTGAATACAGCGGGCGCGTACTTTTTCCTGCGCCACGCCGCTGCCATCTTCCAGCGCCAACACCGGTAGATCGATCGCATGCAGACCGGCGCAATGCTCATGGAAACCATACTGATGTAGCAGATGGCGAGCGATAATCAGCGTGCGCGGCAAGGTAGTGACCACCGAGAAGCGGGTAGCGACCAGCGTCGCCATATGCATCGCCGCTTCGGCAATACCAATAACCGGCCCCTGGGCCAGTTCACGGGCGGCAAGTAACCCCGGATCGCCAAAACAGGCGATAACGTGCCCGGAAACGCCCTGCTGCCGCCCGGCTTTTATTTGCTCTAGCACGCCGACGGCGGCGATGGCTTCGTCAAAATGCCCTTCAATCGACGGCACGCCGTCTGGTGGACAGACTGCGACAATATCGGTTCCTGGCGACGCCGCGGCGCGGGCCGCCTCGGCGATAGTTTGCGTCATACCGGGATCGGTATTGGGATTGATGACTTGTATACAGATGGTGGACATTACCGCTCCTTATAGCCGGCAAACAGCCGGGCGAAATCGGGGACTGACTCCCCCGTGCGGGAAAAACATAAACTGGCGACGATGTGTTCAAAGTGATGATTTAGCGCCTCGGTCAGCGCGGTCAGCGCTTTTTCGCGTAACAGGCCGACAAGGCGCTCGTGGTCATCGCAGCGGCACCCTTGCCGCCACGGCGCGCCCCAGGCGGCAATCACCAGCGATGAGCGTTGACTGAGCCGGGTGACCATCTCCGTTAGCACCTGGTTGCCGGAAATGGCCTGTAACTGAATATGAAAATTAGCGGAATGGCGGATAGCAGCCGGGCCATCATAGGCCTCATGCGCCAGTTGCTCCTGCTGAATAATGGCTTCCAGCGCCGCCAGATGCGGAGGCTGGCAGCGTTGAAGTACATCCGGCAGATTCGCTACTTCCAGTAGCGCGCGGGTGCGGAATATTTCCCGCGCCTCGTCAACCGTCGGACTGGCGACCTGTGCACCACGTTTGGGCGTTAATGTCACCATTTGCACAGCGGCGAGTCGTTGCAGCACTTTACGTATCCCCGTGCGGCTGACGCCGAACACCTCCGCCAGCGCCTCTTCCGGCAATTTGCTGCCAGGCAGCAGTTGTTGCTCGACAATCGCGGTCAGCAAGGCCTCGTAGATAGACTCATCCTTGTCATGCAGTCCGGCTGCGGCCTGCAGCGGATTTTCATTGCCCATTGGTCCACTCCACTTTCCATTTTGATATCAAATCGTATACATAAAATAAATATTTTGTATACAAGATTAACCATTCTGGCCTGAATCCTGCAACGCCTTCCGCTATCAACGGCACAACGTTTGTCTTCAGAGGAGCAGGATCCATGCCAAATACACAAAACACGCATCAGCTCAACGCCGGAGACCCGGCATCAGGCTACAGCCCGCGTCTTTGCAACGAGGATCTGGCGCCGACGCGCGAGCAAAACTGGAACTGGTACAACATTTTTTCTTTCTGGATGTCGGACGTGCATAGCATGGGCGGCTATGTGGTGGCGGCGAGTTTCTTTACGCTGGGTCTGGCGAGCTGGCAGGTACTTATCTGCCTGTTGGCCGGAATTGTTATCGTCCAGCTTTGCGCCAATCTGGTGGCCAAACCCAGCCAGATTGCCGGCGTGCCCTATGCGGTCATCTGCCGTCAGGCGTTCGGCGTCTTCGGCGCCAATATTCCAGCGGTGATACGCGGGCTGATTGCTTTCGCCTGGTACGGGATCCAAACTTATCTGGCTGCGAACGCCTTAATGCTGGTGCTGCTGAAGTTCTGGCCCTCGCTGGCGGCAATGACGCAAACGTCATTGCTGGGTCTTTCATCGCTTGGCTGGATCTGTTTCGCCACCATGTGGCTGTTACAGGCGATGGTGTTCTGGCACGGCATGAGCGCGATTAAACGCTTTATTGATATCGCCGGCCCGGCGGTATATGTGGTGATGCTGGCGCTGGCGGGCTGGATTGTATACAAGACAGGCCTCGACGGTATCTCCTTTACCCTCGCCAGTAAGACGCTGACCGCCGGTGAGCAAAGCTGGCAGATGATCACCGCCACCGCGCTGGTGGTCTCCTACTTCTCCGGTCCGCTGCTTAATTTTGGCGATTTCTCCCGTTATGCCAGAAGCATGGGCGAAATTCGCCGCGGCAACCGCTGGGGGCTGCCGTTTAACTTCCTGCTGTTCTCGGTGGTGACCGTAGTAATCGTCTCCGGGACGCAATCTTTATTTGGCCGGATGATCACCGACCCGATTGAAACGGTGAGCCATGTGGGTAACGATCTGGCGGTGGCCATCGGCCTGCTGACCATGATCACCGCCACTATCGGCATCAATATTGTCGCCAACTTCGTCTCGCCGGCATTTGATTTTTCCAACTGCGCGCCGCACAAAATCAGCTTCCGCACCGGCGGGATGATTGCCGCCGTCGGCTCGATACTGCTCACCCCGTGGAATCTGTTTAACTCCCCTGAGCTTATCCACTACACCCTGGATGTATTGGGAGCGTTTATCGGGCCGTTGTTCGGCATTCTGCTGGTTGATTTCTATTTGATTAAACGCGGACAGGTATCGATCGACGATCTTTTCGATGATACCCCGAAAGGCAAATACTGGTACCGCAACGGCTTTAACCCGAAGGCCATCGCCGCGCTGCTGCCCTCGGTGGCGGTCGGCCTGATTATCAGCTTTATTCCCGCTCTGCATGAGGTGGCCAATTTTAGCTGGTTCATCGGCGTGCTGTTAAGCGGCAGCCTGTATCGCTGGATTGCCCGCGACGAGCGGCAGGCCGCTTCCTCCGCCCGCTTTACCCCCGGCGCGCTGGCGCAGAAAGAATAATCCCGCCCGGCCGCGGTGCCTTCCGCGGCCTCCTGGCATTAAATTTGCAATATTTGCGCAATAGCTATCAACCTACTTATATAAGGCGGCAACATGCTGGAATACCACACCGCGCTACGCGGTGCGTTTTTTGATATTAGCCAACCCGCCGCCAGCGCTGACGATATCGCCCGCTACGCGCGATATATTGATGATGGCGTGCTGTTTATTTACGCCGGGAAGATTCAGGCGCTACTGCCATGGCAGGAAGGCGAAGCATTACTCGATCCACATAAAGGCTATCGCGATCTGCGCGGTAAACTGCTGCTACCGGGGTTTGTCGACGCCCATATTCATTATCCTCAAACCGAAATGATCGGCGCCTTTGGCGAACAGCTGCTGGAATGGCTGACCACTTATACCTTCCCGGTGGAAAGCCAGTTTGCCGATGAACGGTACGCGGCCGATATCGCCCGTTTTTTTGTCAACCAGTTGCTCAGCCATGGCACCACCACCGCGCTGGTGTTTTGTACGCTTCATCCTGCGTCCGTGGAGGCCCTGTTTACCGAGGCGTTGCGCCTGAACATGCGCCTGCTGGCCGGTAAGGTGATGATGGATCGCCATACGCCGGAGTATTTAACCGAAACCGCCGAACAGAGCTATCGCCAGACCCGCGAACTGATCCAGCGCTGGCACCAGCGAGGCCGTCTGGGCTACGCTATTACGCCGCGTTTTGCCCCCACCTCCACACCGGAACTACTACAAGCAGTTCAGCGGCTGCGGGAGGAGTTTCCTGATACCTGGCTGCATACCCATCTCAGTGAAAACCTTAATGAAGTTGCGTGGGTAAAGCAGTTATGGCCGGAGCATGAGCACTATCTTGATGTTTATCATCACTATCAATTGACCGGAGCGCGCAGCGTCTTCGCCCATGGGATCCATCTGGCGGAGAAAGAGTGGCGGTGTCTGCATGAGACCGGTTCGGCAATCGCCTTTTGCCCGACGTCAAACCTGTTTTTAGGTAGCGGGCTATTTCGCCTGCCCGCCAGCTGGCAACATCAGGTCCGGATCGGCATCGGCAGCGATGTTGGCGCCGGGACCACCTTCAGCCTGCTGCGTACCCTCGGCGAGGCCTATAAAGTGGCGCAGCTACAGAGCTATCGCCTGCGCGCCAGCGAAGCGTTTTATCATGCGACGTTGGGCGGCGCGCACGCGTTACGCCTGGATGACAAAATTGGTAATTTCCAGTCGGGAAAAGAGGCCGATTTGGTGGTTATCGACCCGGCGGTGACGCCGCTACAAAAGCTGCGCGGCGCACGCTGTCATGATGTCTATGAGCAGCTGTTCGTATTGATGACCTTAGGCGATGAACGAAACATTAGTGAGACCTGGGTCAATGGCCAACAGGTATGGTGTAACGAAGGCTGAACCGCTGCCCGGCGCTTCATTCTGACCGGGCGGCGGACTCAACTTAACTTCCGCGATAGGTCGACCAGCCGCCGGGGGCAATTAAAAACGGCAGATGAAAATGGTCGTTGTCCTCGACGGTGATCATAAAATCGATCTGCGCCTGCCGGTACAGGGTCTGACGACCATCGCGCGCAAACCACGATTGCAGTTCGGCCACCAGCTGATAGTTTCCGGGACGCAGTTGTCCCGTCGCCAGTTCGCCCAGACGGCCATGGCTGTCCGTCACGCCTGACGCCAGGCTGCGCCCTTCGCATATCAAGGTGACCGCCACGCCTTGTGCAGGCTTGCCGGTAGAAATATCAAGAATATGGGTGCTCAGGGTGATCATTCGCTAATAACTCCCGCCAGTCTGAGTAAGGTGATTTCACGTAATTGTTCCAGTGCCGCTTCAATTTCCTGCGCGTCATTATGGGTCAGCCGTTGGGTCAGCGCCTGCAGGATCTCGGCGGCGCTGCGCCCTTTGGCGCGGATCAGAAACACGCGGTCAAAGCGGGCTTCGTAACGGGCGTTCCCTTCTTTCAGCGCCCGAGCGATATCGGCATCATCGGCATTAACCTCCGCCTGCTCCTGGCGAGACAGCGCGGCATGCGCTTCCCCGCCCGTCGGCTTTTCCCCGATCCGCGGGTGGGCGCAGAGCGCCCGCGCCAGATCTGCCTCTCCCCAGTGCTGCATCAGTTGTTGCGCGCGGTCTGTTAAGGCCGTCAGTGTGGCATAGGGCCGCTCCAGCGCCAGCGCTTCGCGCCAGGCGGGGAGCGCCACGCAGGGTTCGAGCAGTCGCAGAGCTTGCGCCTGCGGCAACTGATTAAAGTGGTTGAGTGTTATCATCATTGCTCCTTGCCGCTGCCGTCATGGCGGCTTTCTCTTGCGGAATAATCAGATTCAGTACAATCGCCACCAGCCCGCCGCTGGTGGCCGCAGATCCAAACAGGTTACCGATGATGGGCGGGAAATGGGCAAGGAAAGCGGGAACCGCCTCAATGCCGAGGCCAAAACCAAATGCCAGGCCCACAATCAGCATATCGCGGCGGGTTAGCGGGTTCTGGGTGATAATGCGGATCCCGGCCGCCACGACACAGCCAAACATGACCATCGTCGCGCCACCTAACACCGGCGTGGGGATCTGGCGTAGGATCTCGCCGAATGGCGGAAACAGCCCAAGCAGAATCAGCAATACGCCAATATAACGCCCGACATAGCGGCTGGCGACGCCGGTCATCTGGATGACGCCGTTATTCTGTGCGAAGGTCGTATTGGGAAACGCGCAGATCGCCGCGGCGATCAGGCAGCTAATGCCATCCGCGAGGATCCCGCCTTTCAGGCGCGAATGAAACGCGCCGTCATCGATGGCCTGTTTTGAGATCAGGCAGTTGGCGGTTAAATCGCCGACGGCTTCAAGAATGCAAACCAGCGATACCAGCGCGACCGGTAAAAATATGGCGCTATTAAACTGAAAGCCAAAAGGAAATATCGCCGGCAGACGAAACCAGCTATCGCCGATCGGCGCCAGATGAAATTTTCCGCTCAATGCGGCGGCAATACAGCCCACCGCCATGCCGATGACCACCGACGATAAACGCAGCCAGCGGTTTTTCGCGCAGCTCAGCACCACGATAATCCCTAACGTTATGCCGCCCAATGCGATATTGCCCGGGCTGGCGAAATCCTTCGCGTGCTCGCCGCCGCTCCAGTTAATAATACTGACCTTTATCAGGCTAATGCCGATCAGCGCAATGACGCTGCCGGTAATAATCGGGGTAAAAAGTTTTTTCAGCGGTTCGATAAAGCGGCTGACGACGACCGGTACCAGCGCGGCAACAACGTTGACGCCAAACAGCATGGCCATAATGTCCTGCGGGCCGCCTCCCTGCGCTTTCACCCACATGCCGCCGGCAATCGCTACGCCGAGAAAAGCGAAGCTGGTGCCCTGCATACAGATCATCCCCGCACCGATCCCCCAGACGCGGTTAGCCTGCAGAAAGGTGCCAATCCCGGAAGCCATTAGCGACATACTAATTAAATATGGCAGCCATTCGCCAAGCCCCAGCGCGGCGCCAATAATCAGCGGCGGCGTAATAATGCCGACCAGCCCTGCCAGCACGTGCTGTAAGGCGCTAAAAAAAGCCGGCAGCGGCGGGATGCGCTGCTCCAGGCCATAAAGCAGGTTGCTGTTCTTTTCATCAGACATGGGGTCACCGTCTCGTCGTGGATAAGCGTTCACGATGTAGTGCACAAAGCAGGCCACATTGCTTATTCCCTCTATCTTTATCCACGTAACAATCGCTTTATCTTTTATTTATCAGCGAAATAGCTAAATTAAAGAGCGGGTATTCTGTAACGATCGTTGGCGCGGGGCGCTGAAACTTTTGATTCCTTAATTCATAAAAAGAAATCTTTGATTCATAAAAAGGCAACATAATCGCAACTTTGCCCTCCTTTGGTGCATCTCCCCGCCATCACCCGTCCGTTTTCCGCTGATTTCGCAGGTTCTGCTACCTGGTATGCAAATTGCTGAACCCCTTAAACAACACACCTAAGGGGAAGACAATGAAAGCAATCGTGATTGGCGCGGGAATCGGCGGGTTGAGCGCCGCGGTGGCGCTACGTAATGCAGGCATCGCCTGCGAAGTGTTCGAAGCGGTAAAAGAGATTAAGCCGGTTGGCGCCGCGATCTCTATCTGGCCCAACGGCGTCAAGTGTATGAACCGCCTGGGGATGGGCGAGATCATCGACGCTTATGGCGGCCCGATGCATTATCTGGCGTATAAGGAGTATCAACACGGGGAAACGCTCACACGGTTCAGTCTTGCGCCGCTGGTTGAACGTACGCAGGGCCGCCCTTCGCCAGTGTCGCGAACGGAACTTCAGCGTGAGATGCTTGATTTCTGGGGGCGTGAGCAGGTGCAGTTCGGCAAGCGGGTCACCCGCGTGGAAGAGCATACCGACGGCGTCACCGTCTGGTTTACCGATGGTAGCGAGGCGCACGGCGATATGGTCATCGCCGCCGACGGCAGCCATTCGGCACTGCGGCCATATGTGCTCGGCTATACGCCGGAACGCCGCTATGCTGGTTACGTCAACTGGAATGGTCTGGTCGACATTGATGAGTCCATTGCCCCCGCCGATCAGTGGACGACGTTTGTCGGCGAAGGCAAACGCGTGTCGCTGATGCCGGTGGCGGGCGGACGCTTCTACTTCTTCTTCGATGTGCCGTTGCCGGCCGGGTTAGCGGAAGATCGCCTCACCCTGCGCGACGATTTAACCCGCTACTTCGCCGGCTGGGCGCCGCCGGTGCAAAAGCTTATCGCCGTACTCGACCCGCAGACCACCAACCGGATAGAAATTCACGATATTGAACCTTTTGATAAGCTGGTGCGTGGCAAGGTGGCGCTACTGGGCGATGCCGGGCACAGCACCACGCCGGATATCGGCCAGGGCGGCTGCGCGGCGATGGAGGACGCGGTCGTGCTGGGTAATGTACTGCGCGACAATAGCGATATTGTCACCGCGCTGCGCCAGTATGAAGCATTGCGTTGTGAACGGGTGCGTGACCTGGTGCTCAAAGCGCGTAAACGCTGTGATATCACCCACGGTAAGGATATGGCGTTAACCAAAGCCTGGTATCAGGAACTGAAAACGGAAACTGGCGAGCGTATTATCAACGGCTTGTGTGAAACCATTCAGGGCGGGCCATTAGGCTGAGAGTGAGCAGCGCTACGCATCTCCTCCATCACCAGCGTTAGTTTTTGAATCGCCATTTGCGCCGGACGAGATAGCTGGCGCGATGGCGCGGTGCATAGCGCCAGAGTCAAAGGTCGCAGCAGCTTATTACGTAGCGGCACAAACGCCAGCAAACCGTTGTTTACCTCGTCCTGCACGTCCAGCAGGCTCAGGACCGTCACCCCGCCGCCTTTAAGCACCAGCGATTTAATCAGACGAATATCATTGCAGCTAACGGTGTTGGGCGGCGAAAAATCATAATGGCGATAGAGCATTGCCACCCGGTCATGCACTATTAACGGCGCGCCGGGAATAATATGCCGTTCATCGCTAAGTTCCCCCAGCGAGATCGCGGGCGCGGCGGCAAAAGGATGGTGCGGATGCAGTACCACCCCGACTTCCATTTCAATAAACGCCAGTACGTTGAGACCCGCCTGACCTTCAGGATCGAGGATCAGACCAAAATCGACATCGGCCTGACGCACTCTGTCGCTGATGCTCTGGCTATCGGCGACCTGCAACATCAGTTCCAGCCACTCGCACTGGTTGATAATCTCTGCCAGCGCCGCGGCAAAACTCCCTTCGGCCAGCGCCTGCACCATACCGACACTCACCGTTCCGCGTTTTAGCCCCTGCAGTTCATCAAATTTCTGTTGGGTCACGCGAAACTCTTTTTGCCAGCGCAGCAGATTGTCATACAACAGCTCGCCTGCGGTGGTCATCCGCAAACCTTCCGGCAGCCGTTCAAACAGCGGCGTGCCGAAGGACGCTTCAGCCTGCAGTATCTGGCGGTTAATCGCCGAAGCCGAAATATGCAGTTTTTCCGCCGCCCGGCGCAGGCTGCCGCTGCGGGCCACTTCCATAAAATAATGCGCAAAGCGCGAGAAAGGACTCATCGGTTACCTGTACTGATTTTTGCAACGGATAGCTGAATTAATGCTGATGGATGTCAACACCCTACTATGGCAACAATAAACTCACAACAATTAAACAATCAACTTAGCCATCAGGAAGCAAGACGATGAACAGACAACCGCTCGCGCCCCCCGCGCATTGCACCTTTGAACCCCAGGACTGGCTGCGGCTGGCAAAATGCTGGCATCCGGTGGCGCGCAGCGCTGATATCGGCCCGCAACCAGTGAAAGCCACCCTGCTGGATGAAAAACTGGTTATCTATCGCCTGCACGAACGAGTCGTAGTCGCCCGCGATGTCTGTCCCCACCGCGGGGTACCATTGACGTTAGGTTTTCATGACGAAGAAGGTATCATTTGCCCTTATCACGGCCTGCGCTTTGGGGAAGATGGCCGCTGTAACCGAATCCCCTCCAGCCCAAATCAGCCGATACCGGCGAAATTAAATCTGACCTGCTACGCGGCGGAAGAACACTATGGTCTGGTGTGGGTGTGTCTCGATTATGATGCTGACAATCCCCCGCGGTTACCGACCATGCCGCACTGGGCAGACGACGGATTCCAGCAACTGACCTGCCCGGCGTTTGAGGTCAATGGCTTTGCAGGCCGTCAGGTTGAAGGGTTTCTTGATGTGGCGCATTTTGCGTGGATCCATACCGACACCTTCGCCGATGCGGAGAATCAACAGGTTCCTGACTACCTGCCTGAGGAAACGGAAAACGGGTTTGTCGTCGACTACTGGAGCACGGTCGGCAATTATCCGGCAAGCGCCGGTTACCGGGCTCCGGAGGGTTTTCAATGGCTGCGTCGCTTTGAGATGCATTTGCCCTTTACCGCCACCCTGACGATTCATTTTCCCGGCGAAGCCCGGCTGGTTATTATGAATGCCGCCTCGCCCGTCTCATCACGGGTCACGCGGATGTTTGCCCCAATCGCCCGCAATTTCGACCTGCATGTGCCGGTGGAGGAGGTCTACGCCTTCAACCTTCGCGTTTTTGAAGAAGACCGGCTGATGGTCGAGAACCAGCGCCCGGAGACGCTACCTCTGGATCTTACCCTGGAAGCACATATTCCAGCCGACCGTAGCTCAATTGCCTACCGTCGCGGCTTGAAGCGGCTGGGTTTCGGTGAGTTTTTCCTGGTCTGAGCAAGGAGTTATACGATGAGTACTCTAATTGAGGTGGTTGTCGATGGTCTCTGGCGTGAAGGAGAACATAATCTGGCGGTCAGGCTGGTGACGCCTGACGGCGACCCATTACCCGCATGGCAGCCCGGCGCCCATATCGATCTGCACCTGGCGAACGGTGTGACCCGTCAGTACTCACTCACCGGCAGCCACCGCAGGCTGGAACGTTATCTGATTTGCGTGGCGCGATCGGCAGAGTCGCGCGGCGGTTCGCGCTACATCCATGAGACGCTGCGACCGGGTCAGAGGCTGATGATTTCGCTACCACGAAACCAATTTGCCCTGCAGACGGCGCGACACGTCACCCTGATGGCCGCCGGGATTGGCATTACGCCGCTGTATAGCATGGCCCGGGCGTTAGCGGCGCAAGGAAAGCCATTTACCTTACAGTATTACCTCAACCGACGGGAAAACGGCGCCCTGGTAGCCGCGATTGCCCGCAAGCTGGCACCTGAAAACGTGAGGATTTATAGCTCAGCTAAAGGCGAGAGCCCGCGAGAAAATCTGGCTGGCAGATTGCGCGCTCCTCACCGTGAGGAGCGGATTTACGTGTGTGGTCCGGCGGGATTTATGGCCGCCGTGCGCCAGGCGGCGGCCATACAAGGCTGGCAGGCTGAGCAGATCCATGAGGAGGCGTTTCAGGCGTCAATGCCCGCCAACGACGTTCGGCAGGAAGAGACGTTTACGGTAACGCTCGCCTCTTCTGGCCAGCGCTGGCCTGTCGCCGCCAATCAAACCATCGCGCAGGTATTGCAGGAAAATGGTGTGGCAGTGCCGCTCTCCTGTGAGATGGGGATTTGCGGCGCCTGTCTGACCAGGGTGGTTGAGGGAGAGGTGGATCATCGTGATACGGTGCAGTCAGCAGCAGAAAAATGCGCCATCGTGCAGCATGTCGCGCTGTGCTGCTCCCGCAGCCGCAGCACGAATTTGCTTATTGATTTATAAAATAAGGCCAGGCTAAAACTGGCCTGTTGCCGCCCTTTTCTAACGTGAAGCGCGGCGCAGCGTCTGGCGCTGAATATTAAGCTGTTTTCGCCAGACCCTGTTATGTAGATAAAGGGCGTTTGCACGGTAAAAAGTCTGGCTATTAATGCATCGGATACCGCCTAAAATGAATACTAGCCCCAGCACGGCGCTAATGAGAAATCCTGGTTTTAGTCCGGCGCCGAATAATGCCCCCAGGCAAACAGAAAGAAAATAAACAATCGCAACCAGACCGCTAAAAGCCATCAAAGCCAGTGATAATTTAAGCGCCAGAAAATTGCCTCTGGCAACGAAGTACATCGTCAGTACCATTATCAGACTATAAATTAGCGATACAGGCACAATCGCCGCCATCACGGCATACTGCGGCAGCCCAAATAGCTCGAACACCGCCAACCAGAGATAAGGTTGAGCCAGGGCAAAAGCGAACATGCTCAGAATCATAGCCCCTACCAGCGGTATTCCTGACATATGCCAGCCGACCGGTATACCCATCCGGTCTTTTAATCTGTCTTTAAGCTTTTCAAGCTGCTGCGGATCGTTAGTGTCCATTTTTCGAGAAACAACGGCACTTAAAATAAGGTTTCTGGTAATATATTTCATGATTATTATTAATGAGTTCCCAACAAGGAGAATGACTGAATAAGGCCAATGGCATATTGTGTTGAGGCCCTCATATTTTGCGGATTACGGATTGTTCCAGTCATGGCGCTACCCGCAAATGCGGAGGTATTCACTACCGCCGTGGTTAATTCACGTTGTAAGCTTCTCTGTAAGGCATCAGAAGGAAAGCGTTTGGGATAAAACCCTGCACGCATAGCGGCTTTAATTCCTGTATTCGATATTCCAGGGTTTTGCGCACGAATAATTTCTTCCGTAATTCGGCGACGTTCCGCACGGTTTAGCCCTTTAAGCCAGGTTATCACATTCGTTGAAGTGCTAGCTTTCATCATCTTATATGTTTCTATCGTGCTTCTCAGCCCAGCTCCGGCACCCGCAAGCGAAACAATATCTAATGCGGTACTTGTTGCCACATACCATGATTCGCTGTCGAGCCATGTGACTACATCATCATGATCTGTTGCAATCAGGGTAATACGACCTAAACCAATAAAACATTGCGCGACTGTAGCTACCGTTCCCGCAGTAATAATCGCAGCAACAACACCGGATGCCCCTGCGGTTATTGGAACGGCGGCACCTGCGCCGACAGCCAAAACTCCCGTTACGACAGCCGCACCGCATGAAATAGCCGTTGAGGTGATCTCGTTTGCCAGGGATGGCGTCTGAATCGTATGATTTAGTGCTTTGGTGGCATTATATGCCGAAGGTTGAGCATTTATTCGGGTAACGATAACGTGGGTGACGGTGCTTTTATTTTCCTGAGCAATATTTCTGGACGGTCTAACAAGCCACTGCTGGCTACCGTCAGAATAAATAATACCTGCATGGTTAAAATCTCGGGAACAATCCAATTGATTGGCCAGAGCCTTAAAATCAAAATCATTGCCTGAGGTCAGTCCCAGACTCCTTGCAAAACCATAATCGGGTAAATTGTTTTTTGCAAACTCTCCAGGCATTGTCATTGATTCTCTCCATGCATATGGGCATCTATTTTATGCCCTAAAGGTTAATTGCTATAGAAATATAAAAATTCAGGATTATTCCGAATGGCCGTTGTTACTCCACTTACCCCATCGCCTGGGACATCAGGCTAAACAGACGTACATCATAGCTGTGGCGGCAAATATCCCCCTTCACCATTGCCAACGGCCGATCCGCCAGCGTGAACCCGTTTTGCCCAAGCCAGTGGGTAAACGATTCATGCTGGCCTTCCGGGCAATCGAGGCGCACAAACTCGCCGGCAAGCGTCGTCAGAAAACTAGCGCATAACGCCTGCGCATGATCGCTTCGGCTGGCCACCACCGGCCCGATTACATAGCCTCGGCCCATGCGGCGACAGGCGGCCCAGGCGCAAATCTGCTCCTGGCTATTGCGGATAACGGCAAGGTGCGTGTTGGCCAGCAGCCAGCGGATAAGACGCTCTCGTTGGGCGCCCCAGGCCTTGCCATCCAACAGAGCTAGCTGTGATATATCGGCGACCGTCGCGGCAGAGATGCCGATGCCCGAAGAAGCAACGGCAGGTAATGCGTGGGCGTGCCATTGCTGGAGAAATCCTGCCGGACGGAAACCAAACTTACGATATAACGGTTCTCCGGCAGGCGTGGCGTGCAGTTGGATAGTGCGGCTGCCCAGCCTCTCTAATTGAGCGGCAAAGAGCTTCTTGCCAAGCCCTTTACCCTGCAGCTGTTTAGCCACCAGCACCAGGCCGATAGTGGCGTAATGTTGACCCCAGCGCCAGCATAGCGTCGTGCCACAGAGTTCGCCTCCTACTTCCGCCACAATACCCTCACCTAGCGTGAAGGCGCACAGCCAGTCTTCACGACGATGCGGCCAACCCATCTGCTGGCTAAGCATCAGGCCACCGCTAATATCGGAGGCCCGCATTTTTCTCAACACGATTGCCATCTCCCGGTCACCCCTCAGTTGGCGGCGGTGAACTGGCGCGGCTGGCGTTTTCCTGCGATAAGCGCCAGAAATCATGCCCGGCGGGATACTGGTAAAGACGCAGTGAAAACTGCCCGGCCACGGCGGTAATGTATTCAAAAATAGCAGACTGGGTGTTCTCGTAATCCATCCACAGCGTCGAGGAGGTAAAGCAGTAGATTTCCAGCGGCAGCCCGGACGGCGACGGTTTTAACGTTCGCGCCACGATGTACATATCTTTAATGATATCTGGCCGTTCGGCGAGATAGCTCATCAGGTAATGGCGAAACAGCGTCAGGTTAGTCAACCCGTTATCAATAAACCAGCGATCCGCGACGCCGCCCGGATCCCGGCCATCCAGTAATTTACTGAGCGGCTCACTCACCCCACGGATTGCCAGCATCGGGGTTAACATCTCCTGATTCAGAAAGGTTACCGAGTGCTGATCGATATTAATACTGCGCATGATCCTTCGTGCGCCGGACGAGAACATCGCCTGCCAGTTGGTATACGTTTCTGTAAGGAAATTCTTGGTCGGAATACGCGAAATGGTGTTGTCCCAGTTACGGATAGTAATGGTATGCAGCGCGATATCCGTCACTTCCCCGCTCAGGTTCTTGTCTGGCATTTCGATCCAGTCGCCCAGTTGCAGGACATCGTTGGACGATAGCTGGACGTTGGCCACCAGCGACAGCAAGGTATGTTGAAACACTAACATCAGCACCGCCGCGACGGCGCCGAGGCTGGAAATGATAATCACCGGTGATTTATTCGACATCACGGCGAGGATCATAATCGCGGCCAGAATGTGAACTAAGATTTTGCCTATCTGGATATAGCCTTTGATGGAGTGGTTTTTGCGCTTGGTCTTACGCAGATAAGAGCTATTGACGATATCCAGCATTTCGTTGAAGAAGATCGACAGAAAAATAAAAAACAAAATTCCGCAGATGGTATTAATCGCCGTTACCAGCGATGCCGGCATATTGGGCATAAACTGCAGAACATAGTAGACGATAATAACCGGAATGAAGTTTGACAGTTTCTCGGCGATACGGCGGTCTTTTTCCAGCGGTACGTCCTGTTTATGGCTGGCGAAGAACACCTTGCGTATCACTTTAATCAGCAAAAACTTGCACAAAAGATGGGCAAAGATGCCGGAGACGACCAGCAGAATAAGGTTAAAGCCGATCGCTAATGCCGGATTACTTTCAATAAACGTCAACAGATGATTCAAATACGCCATGCGTTATCGCCTGAATAAATATGCCCTTTTGTATTAGCCCTTCACTCTCGGCTATTAATACAAAAATTTAACCAATGTGCATCATGACATGTCAAAGCCGGATAAGTCCACGCTTTGCGCGGGTGATCACATTCATTGTATAAATATGTTCATTTGCATTAATGATGCTCTGCGCCCACTATTAAGGGGCCCGAAATGAGGACATATCAACTCCAGGAGGAAACATGTTCAAAGCACTTGCCGCCATCGTCGCACTCACCGCATCCGCCAGCGTTATGGCGCAAAGCGATGTTACGCTGACTTCACTTGCCAAAGATAATGCGACCAAAGCGTCGTTCAGCCAGATGGTAAAAGACCATAAGCTCCCGGCTTGGGTTAACAGTGGTGGTACCGGATCCCCGGCACAAACCGTGAAACTGGGATCTGAATCCTGGCAGGTATTAAGCGCCTGTAAACCACACGATTGTGGAAGCGAACGTATCGCCGTGATCTGGTCTGAAAAATCCAAACAGATGGCGGGCGTCTTCTCAGTGGTTGATGAGAAAACATCGCAAGAAAAACTGACCTGGCTTAACGTCAGCGATGCGCTGTCGATTGATGGTAAAACCGTGTTGTTTGCCGCGCTGAGCGGCAGCCTTGAAAACCATCCTGACGCGTTTAATTACCCACAATAAACAAAATCCCTGGCTATCCGTTGATAGTCAGGGGTTGCTCACCGCCTTTACCACTCCCTATTTGCGCTGCCGGCGTAGTTTGCCCGCGAGAAGAGCCAACCGCTGGCTACGACAATAAATCGTGAACAGCACGAATCCCTGGCGGTTAAATATTAGCCGGCAACACAGTAATGCCAGCGCGGCGAACGCCAGCGGCCAGAGACTTTCACCTGCGCTGACCATCGCTCTCAACGCTTGCGCCGCCGTTGACGCTGAGAGGATTAGAAATAGCGCCAGAAATCCCTTCAGCCCGAGGGTATAACCGCGAGCCAGCAACACGCCGCTGGTCAACAGAACAATAACCACCACTAGCGCTGGTACAAAGAAACTCGCTACCCGTATCGGCGCAGAGAATGACGGGAACGTCTGCAAAAATGGTAGCAGATTGAATGCAAAAGCCACTAAGAACAGTGGGAATAGCGCGGCGACCGGAAATGGGTTTTGCCGGGGACGTTCGCCAGGTGGACGCGAAAAGTAGCGTTCAAGTTCTGGCGTGGAGTGATTCAGTGAGGTGCCGTCCCGGCGCGCAATAGCGCGGTCTATCTCCCGGCCATGCTGCAGGAGATCGTAAAAAGGCTTCCCGAGAATGATGTTCAGGTATGGCATCTGGAACGTGTTTCCTACGGCGCCAGCATCAATACCTTGAACTGGCTGGGGACGATGCGCATACCGACCGCATTTGTCGAATTTTGCAGGCTAACGCTGGTTAGACGCGTCGCCGGCGTGCCTTTTAACAACACGGTAAATGCACCGGTCAGATGACGCGACGGCCCCATCACCGTACCTGACGCCACCCCGGTCGCCACGCCGGGGTTATCGCCGTTGGTGAGCGGCGTCACCGTCGCCATATTGTGCGCGGGCATGCCCATAAACAGAATATTGAGCGCGTTAGGGATCGCCGTCGGCCCCAGCGCGATGTCCGGATAGGGAATCGGCGTCGGCGCTGGCATCGGGGTCAGACAGACGTCGGGGAAGGCTAAATCGACCCCGAATAGCTGGCAGTTAGCAAACATGATTAGCTCCTTAACCCATATGGATCTGTTCTGAATCGACTTTGGTAATCGCTTTTGAGGTGATAACCGTATTGTGCGCATGCAGGCGGGCGTAATCTTCCGCTTTCATATCCAGCTGCCCGGCGCGCACCTGCTCGGTCTGCCGGGTAGTGCGCAGCAGATTGTGGCTAATTTGCGTCACCGTTTGCCAGACCGATTCGGCGCGTTTGCCTACAATACGTGACAGTGTCACCCATGCCGAGAGCTTATCGCCGCTGTAGTTCATCTCGCTGATATGGCAGTCCCCCTGCGCGGCATTGACGCACAGGCGCTGACCGCTGAGGCTGAGTTCCCCCTGACTTTGAATATGCAGGTCACCCGGTACGCTGAGCTCCGCCTGGCGGCTTTCATCACGCTCCAGCACCGCTAACAGCCAGATCTGGTTGTCCACGCTGCTGATGAGTACGCGATCCCCAGCCTGCGGCGCGATCAGACAACTGACCGCTCGCCGACAGTGCCAGCCGCGCCCTTCGCTCTCGACGGTCACGCTACCGTCGGCAAAGCAATGGGTCACCGTGCCGGAAGCCTGCGCCGGCGGCATCACCGCCTGGGCCAGTTTGTGATTAATGGTTGTCATCTGTTGTCTCCTTAACAACGGCTGTGGCGCTGGGCGCTCCACGCCTCAGCGGCTAATAACTCTTCATCGTATTCCAGGATCCCCTGGCGGCCAGTAAACAGCGCTTCGTCCTGGCGGGCGCGGTGCAGTCGGGTGCGGGAGAAGGTCGCGCCGCGCAGATCCGCCTGGCGCAGGTCGGCGGCGGAAAAATCGCTCCACGTCAGATCGCAGAGCGCGAATCGCGCCCCGGCGGCCTGAACCTGCTGTAAAACGCTCTGGAACAACCTGCTCTGGCTAAAGTCGGCCTGCTCCAGTATCGCGCCGACAAATATCGCCTGGTCGAACAGGCTGCCGCGACACTGGGCACCGCGCAGATCGGCCTCCATAAACAGCGCCTGGCTGGCGTTCACCTGATTGAGCTCTGCTTCACGCAATGACGCGCCTTTGAAATTGCACTGGGTTAGCTGGGCGCCGTTAAACTTCGCGCCGTCCAGCGGACAATCGGTGAACTGGCAGCCGGTAAAACCCTGCCTTGAATAGTCTTTGCCGCGCTGATCGCACTGGAAAAACACCAGCCGGTCGCACTGCATTCCGTCCAGCGCGGTGTCCCGCAAATCGATATGGTAAAAGGTGGTCAACAGGCCGCGGCTTTGCGCAAAGCTGGCGTGAGTCAGATCAGCCTCATAAAACACGCTGCGTTCCAGCGTTGAACCGCGAAAACGGCTCCTGCTCATCTGGCAACGCATAAACTGGCTGCTTTGCAGCGTCGTCGCCGAGAAATCGCTCTCTTGCAGGTCGCACTGATTAAACACGCAACTATCAAGCGTGGTTTCGACGGCCTGAAGATGGGCCATTTCACACTGATTGAAGGTCGTCTGCTTAAGTTGGGCGCCTTGCAGCTGCAGGTTCTGCAGCTGGCACTCGGTAAACAGGGTTTCATGCAAATTGGCATTTTGCAGATTAGCACCGCGTAGCGACACCTCCTGAAACAGACCGCCGGAGAGATCGCAGCCCTGCAGGTTGATACCATCCAGCGATATTTCATTGAGTGGCTCGCCGTTTTTGATGCGCTGAACGATCTCCTCCGGGCTCAGTATCGTCATATCACTTCTCCATCGCGCTTCGGCAGGGTTTTAATGCGTTTGGTCCATGCGCCGTCCAGCCGCGTGGTTTTACTGGTAAAGGATTGTGAAAGATCGGCGCGGAACAGATTGGCGCCTTCGAAATTAGCTCCGGCAAGCTGGCTTTTTTGCAGCAGCGCGCCCATCAGGTTGGCGTCGGTAAAATCGGCTTCGCGAAAATCGGTGCGAACAAACAGACTGCCGACCAGATTCGCGCGTATAAAGCTGGCATCGCGACAATCGGCCTCACTCAGATCGCTGTTTTCGATTTTTGCCAGCGCAAAGCGCGCGCCCTGTAATGGCGTCTGGCGTAAATTGCTCTGCTGCAGCGTCGCGTGGCTGAAGTCGGCTCCGATAAGTGAGCTTTCCGACACCGCAGCGCTGGCTAGCCATGTTGCAGCGCTAAAATCAGCGCGCTCCGCTATGGTCTGCACCAGCGAACAGCTTTCCAGCGTCGCCTGATGGAAAATGGCATGCTCCAGTTCAGATTGTAAAAACGAGCATTTGTGCAGCCGTGCGTGGCTGAAATCAGGTTGTGCCAGCGTCAGTTCCATAAAGACGCAGCCATCCAACTCGGCGCGATGAAAACGGCAGTCAATCAGGCTGATTTCCTGAAGGATCAGCGTTTTTAGCGTCGCGTTATCGAAAATGCATTGCGCAAACAGCGCGTTCTGTAGCTGACTATCTTCAAAGCGAGCGCCGGTGAAGTCGCTTTGATGGCACTCCGCCAGTACCAGGCTGGCGCCGCTAAAATCACAGTTACGCAGCGACGAATGCTGTAGCTCCGTTCTGGCCAGCACGGCCCCCTGAAAAGAGGCGTTATCCAGCTGACAGTGGCTGAGGTCCGCGCATTCCAGTAACGCCTTTTCAAAATTGGCGCCGCGAAAATCCATGCCGGAAAAATCAACGCCGGTCAGATCCATCCCGCTAAAATTGCCGCCCTGCGCCATGGTACGCTCGGCGCGTTGGCGCAGGATCATCGCCAGATCGCCCTTCAGCCGGACCGCCGGCGGCTGATGCTGCACCGCGGCCAGGTACATCTGATGTAGCGCCTCGCGCGTTTGCGCGCGCTTTTTCTCGCTCAGTTCCTGCTGGTGCTGATGCAGCATCTCCTGCATCCGGTGCATGGATTCGGGGCCGCGCGGTTGGCTTTCATCGTTATTCAACTGCGGATAGTGCGCCTCCATCTCACGCTTGCGCTGTTGTGCATCATTCTCCATTTCCTGCGCCTGACGCTCCATGTCGGCGATAAACTCCGGCAGGTCTTCAAGCTTAGGCAACGTGGGTTCGTCGATATCCGCCAACAGGCTATCGATATCACCGCCGCTGGCTTCAATGGCGGCGCGGTGCTGTTCACGCAGCAGACGAGCGCGGTTTTTCATATTCACCTGCTGCGGACTCGGCGACTGTTCAATTTCATTGTCGATCCACGGGCCGATGGTCTCTTCCGGTATGAGATCTTTTTCACGAAAGGAGAAGAGCGCGCCCTTCTCTTTATCCATTCGCTGGGCCAGTACCTTGCGATAGTGATTAAGCGAACGGGCGGCGCCCTCTTTTTCCAGCGCCGGGATCAGCTGCAGGATGTCGGCGGCATCGTCTTCATTGATACGAATGTGCCCCTGCCAGATAAGCATCATCTGTTCCCGATGGGGAAAGAACCATACCGTGGTGGCGCGTAAGGCAATTTCTTCAAATAGCGTTTCATCCGCGCGCTGGCGATGAATAAAACAGCGAGCCTGCCACGGCGGCAACTGGCCCTCCTGCATTGGTTTCTCAGGATTCATATTCCAGATCCGCCATTTCGCCCCTGGCGGCAAGGTATCCCGATCCTCCCACCATTGGTCCGGACTGGCGGCGTTAAAGACTTTCCAGTCAATATCGCGGGCAAACCCGGGAAACTCCTGTTGTAGCCAACTGGCATCATATTTTTTGCCCATTCGGCTAAAGCGCCGCGGCCACTGGATATCCAACGGGCCAAAACTTGCCGGCTGCGGTTTCTGCTGCGGCGAGCTTACTCTTCCCTCCAGCGGTTCAATATTCGGCAGAGGATGATATTCGCGCCCCTGCTGTTTTACCGGTGCGACACCAAGCCCGTGCGGGTTGTCGGCATAATCACCGCCGCCAAAGGCGCGGCTCCAGTCGAGGCGCATTTCGCTAAACGGCTGCGGTCGGGTCATACGTTGCCCCGTCCACTCGCGATCGCCGAACACCACCAACGACTTACTCAGTTTGTCGATATCGATGCGCGCCACGCAGGCGCTTTTTTCCTGCTGATGATGGGTATAGGCAAAACCGGTGGCAAGAAATTCGGCGCGGACTTTAGGGATGGCCATATCCACCACGCCGCCGCTGGTTTGTAGTTCGTCGGCGGCAAGCTGCCACAGTTCCATCTCGGGGCGCAGCTGCGGGTTTGGCCCCATATCCGTCAACGCCAGCACCGAAACGCCAAGATAATTTTTGCCCTGCCAGCGGAATGGCCGGTTCAGTACGCTCAGGCGTAAGGGTTTAATGATTTTCATAGGAGGTCTTTGTACGTTGCTGAGCAATCAGTGAAATGAGACTCGTGCATGGGAAAATAGCGGGATTACAAAAAAAGCGGCCTGTCGTATAGCGCAATTCTCTGCGGGTTCGCCGGATCGTATTTAATCGTTGTGCCATTACCCGGCTTAAAACGTTCAATGTCGCTGAAATTCAGGGTGTGATTCAGGCTAGCTTGAACTTCCACCTGCTCGCGGGTCTTAAATTTAAAGGTGATACGATAGATCGGTTTACTTCCGCTCCAGGCGCTGGTCTGGTGTGCGGCAATGATATCTGCGTTGACCGCAATCCCGGATTGCAGGACCTCACTGTGGGTGAAACTATCCTTTAAATACGGGTAAACATCCTGATAAAGAAAACGGGCCATGGGATAGATACCAAACACCAGGACAATCAGCCCCATGACGACAAAAAAGAGTATATCCATAGTGAATTAACCAGACTCCCCAATTTGCATTACGGCAATTTTATTGCCACGCCCTTTTTTAACGACAATAGGTAACCCTTCATGTAATAAATGTATTTGTGATGGTGATATTAGCGCCTTGGCGCAAAGCAGTTGGGGGATGCCATCGATGTGAAAATACAGATCGAAAAATAAATTATTACCAAGCATTACATTAGTTTGTTGCCAGAATTCAATCCGCGACCTCAGTAAGTCTCCTCGCCAGCGCTCGCGTTTTAAAAAGATTTTCACTGACTTTAGTTGTAACGATGACTTTCTGAATGTGAAATAGGTGGCTATCATGAATAATATACTTACTGATAAACCAATAATCAAGGGTATCATTTCCCCTGGAGACATATTGGTGATCCATTTTTCAAATGACATAATTATCCCTGGTGGGTTTCAGTTCAGGCTTCACAATTCATGATTTTAGGTAAAAAGACATCTTGGTTTTCTCACAATATAGAGAGACTCCATCACTCCATCTCCCAAGGTGTTGGTAATAACTCTTTGGGATTATCAGGCATGTAGTAGATGTAAATAGTATTGTTTCTCATGATTTTTACCATATTTTGCGGGGAAATATACTGTTTAGCCGTTGCCGTCACCAGACCTGAGTCAGTATTGAAAGATAATTCCATTTTAAGTTTAGTGCTCCCTCCGCCACTCGCGCCAATTTTTTCCATGCTTAATATTTTAGCCTCGGTACGAATGCCATTTGCCTTAAACTTATCATAATTGGAGCCTGAACGATAACAATATAAGAACAAACCAAACAAAATTAAAACGGCTAATATTAATGTTTCCCACATAGAGTCAAACATAATGATCCATTAATGATGAAGTTCACCACATATTAGAAATTCTGTGAGTGTTTTTAAGTGGCCACCTAAATGGCCACGAGCATAGAAGTCTAGTGGATACCCTGTTTATTCATAATCCACATCCATAACAGCCATTCGTTTTGGCGGAACGCCCTCATGCTTTATAGTTAATTGAAGCCCCGGTTTTAATTTTGGGATTTCTGAAGCACGTACTACGGCAGCAGCATTATACTGTTTTGTCGTACCCTCAATGTTCGCCTCAAAGGTAAATACAAAATAATAATCGAAATTATTGGTCGCTTTAGTTTGACGCCAACTTACCAGTGATGCATTTTTGATCTCACCGGGCCAGCGCTCACGGCTTAACCAGTTTTTTATTTCAGTAAGGTCCCCGCCCTCTCCTTTGAGACTTCGCAACGAACCGAACAACAGAAAAAAGCTAAATGCAACCGATGCAATGACAATTAACAAAGAGTGTTGATAAATAAAGTTCATTGTTAGCTCTTTTAGATTTTAAATATAAATAATTGTCACATTATAAAAATAATGGCCTGTCATAAATTACGATTCGTTTAGGATTTTTAGCGTCGTATTTTATTGTTGTCCCATTGCCGGGTTTAAATCTCTCAATTTCTTCAAAGCTTAGCCCCATATCAACACTCGCTTCGGTTTCAACACCTTCAAGAGTTTTAAATTTTAAGGTCAAATGGTATATTGGCTTATTTCCATCCCACATACTAGTTTGATGAGCTACAATAATATCGGCATTTACTGCGATTCCTGTTTTAAGAACAGCGCTTTCAATAAACCCTGCTTTGATCATAGGGATAACGGAACTACGAAAATCCCGCCCAATAATATAGAATGCTATAAAGCATGCTACAAGCAGTATATAAAACCATTTTGTATTTAGAAAATCCATTTAATCAATTCCAGGTTATGATTTTATAGGCAGAATAAAACATCAAATATTACAGCGCCATTAAACATTTAATAATTAACGGAAGTAACCGCTATCTTTACAGGTGTGTCATTACTGTACTTTACTGATAATAACATTCCTTTCTTTAATTTATGAATATCATCGGGTCTTACAATGCCTTTCGCAATGTATTTTTTCACAGAACCGTTTATATTTGCACTAAAATAGAAATCATAAATATAATCATTGCCGTACTTTGTTTCTGTCTGACGCCATGATTCTACCGGAACCTGGATTGTTTTACCGGACCACTTATCTCTCGACAACCAGTTTTTAAGTGCTGAAACTTCAGTTTTATTCGGTTTGAATGCAGCGAATGATATACCTAATGCTATGATTGTCACCACAATGCCAAAGATAAAAGATGGTTCCGTGATGACATTCATAGGGTTGCATCCGTGCTGTTAACAAAAACTATCATCAATAGTTTACTCCATATCTCCAGGAACAAGGTAGACTTTTTCAGGGGCACCGGGGAGGTAATATAAACAAACTGTATTTTTCCTACCAATTTTAACCATTTCTTCCGGAGTTATAAAGCGACGAGCATATGTGACGACAACTCCATCGGGAATCATAAATTCAAATTCAAAATCAAGTTTCATATTTCCGGTGCCAGAGGTACTTATATGTTGTTTACTAATAATTTTAGCTTCAACTTTAATGCCTTCCTTACGAAACTTCTCATCATTATTTCCTGACTTCATTATACTGTATAAGAACCACCCAAAAACTAAAATGGTAATAAAAGCAGGCCACAACATTGAATTTAACATTTAAAAAACTTACATTAACTAATGTTTGCACTACATGTTATGAAAAAATGTAAAGTCATTAAGCAGAGTATTTGTTACTTCCCCCTCTGCTTAATAATGTCAACCAAAATTCCTATCAAACATTTCTGAAGTCAATGAAATAAAAGTTATCTGGCTTATCTTTGTTAACTCTAACTCTAATAACCTTGCCAGAGATTACATCTTCCTTACACGATGTCGGAAAAATCATACCTCTACTGCCTACTACGTTTTCACCATTGTAATCAAATTTAATCGTCAAAATTGCCGAGAGATGGTTGTTTATACGTTGATCACGGTCATACTTCACCTCAACAATCATCGCATCAATATCAACTCCGTTGGCCTTTGTTTTTTTGTCTTGATTCGAAGATAATAAATTCTGGATCAATACATAGATAACAAAGACAAGGACCACAAGTGGAATTATCCAAGCTAATTTAGGCATGATATAAGATAAAAAATTCATATTTCCTTCTAAACAAACATTATTAATGCATGAATAAATTGACTGAAAGTTCCAATCTCAGTTTCAGTCCCCCCCACAGCAAACTTCACTTTTCCACCTATCCGGCGCAACGCAATTCCTTTATTCTCAATCTTTAAACCATTAATTGAAATCCCGACCATTGGTGTAATACCTATCGAGGTTAAATTCATAGTCAAGTCATTGAGCTTAATACTGGCAGAAGCATTTTTATATTCAAAATATTCACCAGGTGTTATTATTTCAACCTTTTCCGCACTGTTTATACTTATTTTATTAGGGGAAGTTATAGTTATTCCCCCTTTTACACTTTCATTCAAGCTTCCGAGGATATTTCTAGCAACATTCCCTTTAATGTCTACTATTTGATTATTATCCACGGTAAGTTTGTCAATACCTTGGATATGCGTTACAACCCCTTTTTTGTATGTCACTCTGGTGGCAGCGGAAACTGCGCTTGTAGAGGCTGCGGCCAAATAATCTGTTGCGTAGAGCTTGGTCCCTGGTGCAGCCATAATCTGCCCAGCGGTATTTTTAATATCAAAAGGTATATTGGGAACTGCACTTTCTGTACCTTTGGCATCGACAACCTGACCAAAGATAACATCTGGCGTTTCGTACATTATCTTCGATGCCGCCAAAGTGCTAACCGTATCACCGCTTTCGGTTACCACATTGCCGGTATAACTATTACTTGAATAACCTGTAACCGATTTAGTTTCACTATCGACAATGCTTTCATTACGTCCATTAGCCGTGATAGCGATGGTTTGCCCGGCATTAAAGGTTTGCGTATCGTGGCCTACCACACTAGTGGAACGCGTATTTAGATGTGAATAGATCGTTTGCTGATGAACAACTTCATTGTGCATCCCTTCAACAGACACGTTCATATTTTTTTCAGAATGCAAATCGACGGACTCTTCACCAAGCTTATCTTCAAAAAACAGGTAACTGGCATTGTCCTGATTCCCATCCTTACTCCGCGTCATAAAGCCCATCCGGGTGGCGTCGCCGGGGAGATCCCATGGCGGCATGCTGGCTTCATTATACACACGTCCGGTGACGATCGGGCGGTCAGGATCGCCGTTGATAAAATCAATGACCACTTCATCGCCGACGCGGGGAATTTGCACGCCACCAAAGCCCTGACCTGCCCAGGCGCTCGACACGCGAACCCAGCAGGAGCTGGTGTCATCGCCTTTAGCGTGGCGGTCCCAGTGAAACTTCACTTTGATGCGGCCATACCTGTCGGTCCAGATGCTTTCCCCTTCAGGCCCGACAACTTTCGCCGTCTGCGGGCCATAGGTGCGCGGCCAGTCGGTTACCTGCGCCGGGCGATAGACTACCGAAGAGGGGATCACTCTAAAATGGATTTGGTGCGAGATATCGCTATTACCGCCGCTGGCGTAGCTGTTCTCTTCAAACAAGTAATCTGCGGCCGTCGTCAAATATTCGCCGTTATCGCTAAAGAATGGCGCATTAGTTAGAGTAAACGTTGCGCCGGGAGCGATGCCCACCGCGGTGGCGGACGCCTGAATTTGCTGATGTTCTACCTGCCAGCGCTCCTGGCGGATACGGGCGTAGAATTCACCGTGTCCGTGATCGACAAACCGCCCCGGCCAGTCGTACACGTCGATACTGCCCGGCGAGGGCGACGCTGGGTTCTGCCGCGCCTGAAACAGCCAGGCGTTAGGTTTACGGAAATCATAGTCATCGAGGCTGTAAATCCCCGGCGTCACGCTATCTTCCAGCGCCCACTGGCCGATCCCCTCTTCAGTGGTAATACCGCCCGATGCCGTCTGGTGGTAGGGAATGGTTTCATAGCCGCTTACCGGTTGATGCTGGGTGGCTGAATCGGTCAGCACCATCGTATGTTTACCCGCCTCGTGACGGAAATGGTAGGCAATCCCCTCCAGCTCCATCAGGCGGCTGATAAAGGCGAAACTACTTTCCTGATACTGGACGCAGTAATCCCAGACGCGGTAACTGCCGTTCAGCTTATCCTCAACGTTGACCTGATATTCACTCAGCAACGTATTGATGATCTGCGGTACCGTCTGCCCCTGGAATATACGCAGGTTGCGGTCGCGTTTCATCGGCCATAAGTCGGGTTCAACGATCAGTTGGTAAGCGGCGTAGCGGATACCGCTCAGTTCAACGGCGCTCACCGCCACGCGGGTAATTTTACCGTTGAAATAACGCGAACTCAGCGCGTTTTGCGTCGGAATGGTCACGGTGACCGGCTGACCAAGCAGCTTGCTGCGATCCAGACGCGCATCGCTGCCAAGCAGCGTTAAGCTGAGCTCAAACATTTCCGACATGGCTTCATGTCCGCTGAGTTTCCAGAAAAGCAGCCCCTCAACGGGGAGCTGAACGGTGATCCTGTTAGACATAATATTATTCCATTCAGGGGGATACAGTTTGTGCAGCGCTAGCTGCGCGTTAACAGTGGGTTCGGCAGATCGACCAGCACCTGTTGCGGGTCAAGGCGCAAGTAGCGTAACGGAATCGGCTTTCCCGGTTGAAAGTTTTGGATACGCGTAATATCAATAACGATATCCCGCTGACCGGTCAGCAATTCACCTTTTTCGTTAACGTAATTAAAATCGACGCTAATATTAATAAACCCGGAATTACCGCCCGAGCGGCTTCTCACATTTGTGATGGTGCCAGACACCGCAACGCCATCATTGTGGATAGCCGCTTTGAGTTTTTTATTTTTCGCATCGCGAATCAGTAATGACGCAAAAATATAAATAAACAGTAGGACCACGGCCAGAACGATTACGTTAGTAAAAACACTCATTTTCCACTCGTCAGTTTTGGCTTATCGTTAATATCTCTTACAAACACAATGGCGTTATCTTTTGGATCTAGTTTTGCCTCATAAGTCACTCCGACCTGCCAGGCATCGAGTGTAATGAGCAAAACCGTTTCCTGGTGCTTTTCCACAAGCCACGTTTTTCCATTATTTAAATCCTGTACCCGCAGATCCATATCAATGACAGGATTGTTATTGATAAATAATCCGGTTTGCCGCATTGCGAGTATCGTAACCTGGATATCGTTTCCGTTTTCGATAATCCGCTGCTCTCGCCGTTGCGAGTTTTTTACTATGCGGTTGGCAAGGTAAAAGCCGATGAAAATAATAACAAACGTCAATACTGCGTTGATAATCCAGCCTGGCGTCATTAAACACTCCTTGTTGTTCGGTGATATCTCGCTAAATGATTAGCCCACCCGCCGTTCATTGCCGGCGGAGGGATTTCGCTGTCAATTGCGCCATCTAGCCCGATGGATTAATAAGCCAGGTTCCCGGTTTGGCGATCTCCAGCGTCTGCTCGCGGGTTTGTCCATTACCCTGCAGGGTAATTTCATAATGTCCCGGCGCCAGTTTCAGCGAGGCGAAGCCATTCGTGGCCGGTTGCGTATTATGTGGTTCACCATTGAGTTTAAGCTTTTCCCCTTCCCGCATGCGCACGTAAACCTGAGCAACAGGCGCCGCCGCCGCGGCAGGTTTGCTCTCTTTAACGGCAACGGACGGAGCGGGCTGCGCGTTAGCGGTCTGCGTTGTTACCGGTGGTGTAACCGCCGCTGGCGGCTGGGTGCTGGCGCTCTGTGCTGGTTGCGCCTCGCTGCCGCCGCCGCTGAACAGCATACCGCCGGCAATAATGCCGACCAGTACGCCTGCGGCGACCATCCCCGGAACCTTATAGCGCCGCCAGTCTGTCGTGGCCGGCGCCTGTTCTTCCTCTTCGACCAGCGCCAGCATGGTGCCGGTTTTTTTGACCGACAAGACGTCATCGATACTGGACACCGGCATTTCAATCAGCTCGGCAAACGCGTCGATTGACTGGGGACGATCTTCCACCCGCAGCGCCAGAGCTTTATCCACCGCCTGTAGCAGCGGCAGCGAGTAACCCGCCGGCTTCAGCTCCGCCAGCGGCTGATAGTTGTCCTGAATACTCCGCACCACGCTCACCGGCGGCGGTGAACCCACGATCAGCGTATGCAGCACCGCGCCGACGGCATAAATATCGGTCCAGGCGCCCTGTTCGCTGTCATTATCGTCGGTATACTGCTCGATAGGCGCATAACCCGGGCGCAGCATGGTTTCGGTTTCGTCGGAGAGATTACCGATGGTCCGGCGCGCCGAACCGAAATCGAGTAGCACCGGCAGGCCGTTATCCTGGATCTGGATATTTTCCGGTGAGATATCACGGTGCAAATAGCCGGCGTCGTGAATGGTTTTAATGGCGCCGAATAGCATCGGCAGCATCCGACGGATCCATGCCTCATCGATGAGGTTTGGCTGTTGTTCGCGCAGGCGGCTCAAGGTGGTGCCGCTATAAAACAGCGTACCCATATAGGCGGTGTCGTTCTGAACCCAAAAGCGCAGCACGTGCAGCAAGTTGGGATGATTAAAGCGCGCCAGCAGCCGCGCCTCCTGGATAAAGCTGTTTAATCCGGCGGAGAACGCTTTGCTGAAGCGCTCGCTACGCAGTACCAGGGTCATATCTTCGTTACGTACCGCCAGCGACGAAGGCATAAACTCTTTTATCGCGATGGTACGTTCCAGCTGATGGTCCCAGGCGCGATACACAATGCCGAAACCGCCGCCGCCAATCACTTCCTTTATTTCAAATTCGTTAAAACGATACCCGACCGGCAGCGCGTTCAGGACAGTCCGATTGTTTTCGTGATCCGTCATCTTAAGACTCACTTTCTGATGGTGTTACGCGGCAAACTGACAATGAAACTCGCCTTGCGCATAGCTGATGCGCAGTTGCGTAAACTGCTCATCGTTACGGTTGGCGGTTAACAGAATTTGGCTCATCTGCGGCAGCAGTGTGTTGGTCAGAATCGCATCGACCATACGCCCGCCGGATTCCACTTCGGTACAACGCTGAACCACCTGCTCGACGACGCTGTCGTCAATCTCGCAGACAATGTTGTGATTGTCCTGCAGACGGCGCTGAATACGCGCCAGCTGCAGACGCACGATTTGCCCCAGCATCGCATCGCTCAGCGGGTAGTACGGCACCACCAACAGGCGGCCAAGCAGCGCTGGCGGGAAGACCTGTAACAGCGGCTGACGCAGCGCGCCGCTCAGCGCTTCCGGCTCGGGCATCAGATCCGGGTCGGCACACATGGCGCTAATCAGCTCGGTACCGACGTTAGACGTTAAGATAATGATTGTGTTGCGGAAATCGATATGGCGGCCTTCACCGTCTTCCATCCAGCCTTTATCAAACACCTGGAAGAAAATTTCGTGCACGTCCGGATGCGCCTTCTCGATTTCATCCAGCAGCACCACGCTATACGGGCGGCGGCGTACCGCTTCAGTCAGCACCCCGCCTTCGCCGTAACCCACGTAACCCGGCGGCGCGCCCTTCAGGGTCGAGACGGTATGCGCCTCCTGGAACTCACTCATGTTGATGGTGATAACGTTCTGTTCGCCGCCGTACAGCGCTTCTGCCAGCGCCAGCGCGGTTTCGGTCTTACCTACGCCGGATGGCCCGCAAAGCATAAAGACCCCGACCGGCTTATTGGGATCGTCGAGCCGCGCGCGTGAAGTGCGCACACGTTTGGCGATCAGATCCAGCCCGTGGCGTTGGCCAATCACTCGCTGGTTGAGCGTGTCGGCCAGGCTCAGTACGGCGTCAACTTCATTTTTGACCATCCGCCCCAGCGGAATGCCGGTCCAGTCAGCGACCACCGCCGCCACTACGTTCTCATCTACCGCCGCGAACAGCAGCGGCATCTCACCCTGCAGGGTTTTTAGCGCCAGCTGTTTTTCATTAAGCGTCTGGCGCAGCGCCGGCTGGGCGTCGTCATCAGCCTCCTGCAATTGCGCGCGCAACGCGATGACTTCATCAACCAACGCGCGTTCCTGCTCCCAGCGACGACTCAAGGTATCGCGTTCGGTTTCCTGCTGCTGACGCGCCTGCTTGAGTTGCTCAATGCGCTGAGCATCGCCAATCGCCACCCGGTTTTCGCGTTGGGCAATCTCCAGTTCCACATCCAGGGCGGCAATGCGCTGCAGGCAATCTTCCAACTGCGGCGGCGGCGCGCTTTGGCTGACGGCGACGCGGGCGCAGGCGGTATCCAGCAACGCGACCGCTTTATCCGGCAACTGCCGCGCGGGAATATAACGATGCGACAGCTTCACCGCCGCGTTGACAGCTTCATCAAGCAGCAGCACCCGATGGTGTTTCTCCAGCGGAGATACGGTACTGCGCAGCATCAGCAACGCTTTCTCTTCATCCGGCTCGTGGATTTGCACCGTCTGGAAACGGCGGGTCAGCGCCGGATCTTTTTCAATATATTTTTTGTACTCCGCCCAGGTGGTCGCGCCGATGGTGCGTAACTGTCCGCGCGCCAGCGCCGGTTTCAGCAGGTTCGCCGCATCGCCGGTGCCCTGCTGGCCGCCAGCGCCAATCAGGGTGTGGATCTCGTCGATAAACAGCACGATCGGCGTCGGGCTGGATTGCACTTCGTTAATTAACGCCTGAAGACGGGCTTCAAATTCGCCTTTCATGCCCGCACCGGCCTGCAGCATACCGATGTCCAGCAGCCACAGCTCAATATTACGCAACGGCTGCGGAACATCGCCTGCGGCGATCCGCCGCGCCAGCCCTTCCACCACCGCGGTTTTGCCGACGCCGGCTTCCCCAGTCAGCAGCGGGTTGTTCTGCCTGCGCCGCATCAGGATATCCACCATCTGGCGGATCTCTTCATCGCGGCCAACCACCGGATCGATTTTGCCCTCCTGCGCCCGCAGCGTCAGGTTCTGTCCGTACTGGGCCAGTGTACCCTGCACCGTCGGCGTCGCGCTCGTGTTGGCCGCCTCCACCGCCGCCTGCTGGCTTTCTTTACTGGCGGCCAGCAGCGTCTCAAAGCTCTCGCTCAAGGCATCGACATTGATTTTGCTAAACTGCGGCGAAATGCCTTTCAGAACGTTAGCCAGATTCCAGGTTTTCAGCAGCCCTATTAACAAATGGCCGCCGCGGATGCGGTTGACGCCATATTTCAGCGAGCCATAAACCCACGCGCGTTCGACGGCGCTATCGATATGCTCAGAAAGGTCGGAGACCGAGCTGGCGCCGCGCGGCAGCGCATCCAGGGCCGCGATGATATCGCGGGTCAGCGCCTGCTCATCAAGGGCGAAATGGCGGATAATGTGTTGCAGATCGCCGTCCTGCTGCTGCATCAGTTGATGCAGCCAGTGCACCAGCTCAACGTAAGGGTTGCCGCGCAGTTTACAAAAGGCGGTTGCGCTTTCCAGCGAGGTAAACAACAGCGTATCCAGTTTGCCGAAGAGTACGGCACGGCTGATTTCTGACATGTTCGGTTCCATTGATAACATTAATAAAGGTGTCAGAGAGCAGACGACATCAAGCGTCGCTCTGCTCCACGCTAAACACTAAATCGCCACGCGGCGCGGGGGCTGGTTGGTGGCCAAGCCAGGTGCTGTAACCCAGTTTGCCGTCGCCGCTGAGGACCGTACCGGGTATTTCATCGCCGCGGATAAGTACCCTGACATCCCATGCATATTCGATCCCAAGATACTGGCGGATCCAGTCGCGTAATTCGTTTACCGCGTTTTCGCCCGGCAGAAAACGGGCGTATTCGGCGGCGCTAAGCGGGCCGATTTCAAGGCGGAATTTATGCTGAACATCGCGTACCGCGACGCCGAGAAACGCCGAGACGCCCAGGCGAGGTAAACGCCTTCCCGCCCCCAGTTGCGCTTGTTCTCGCGAGGTCAGCGGCATCCATTGCGGCACGTTGCTGATCATGTTGACCGGGACTTTGAAGTAATTTCGCAGGATCTTCTCCAGCCCTTCCGGATCCCGACCATGGCGGCTGAGATGGCCTGCGTGGGTGAAACGCGCATGCGGGCTCAGGTCGCCCTTCTCCAGTTGCCCCGGCTGACCCATGCCGATGAGTGAGGCGAGATAGCGCTCAAAGCGGCGGTTATCCGCACGGTCTAACGATACCGTTGGCTGCGCGTCGGCCCAGGCGCGGTAGAACAGTAGCGTCAGGCGGTGATGAAAGAGATCGGCAAAAGCGCTCAGGCTGTCGTCCTGATGATGATGAATACGCTCGCGGGCGTATTCGGTCATATGAACCGGCAGCGGGCCATTAGGGCCGAACAGACCGAAGCTGAGAGTCGATATCTCATGCACCGCGCTATTTGCCCGTTTTTGCGCGCTGGCTAGCGTTGCTGGCGCAAAACCCATTGATGGCGTTTGCCCGATGCGCAGCGATTCAAATTTCGGCAGCGGTGCGCGCCCAAGCGGATAACGTTCGCCCCCTTGTGCGTCAATGCGGCGCAGCAGATGAAAAAGATCGTAGCGCCAGGGCGCGGCGGTAACCTCGCGCCAGAAAACGTCCGCCAGCGGCGTCAGGCGATGAATGGTAGCCAACGTGTCACTCATATCAGCGCCCTTTTCCCCATTCGCGGCGCCCAGTAACCGATTTCGCCGCGCTGCTGGCTACATAAGGTGAATTCGGTAAAGCTGTTGAGCGACACCAACCGGGCAAAGACCCGTTCCAGTACGCTGCCAAACAGCCACGGGCTGGCGCCGGAAAAAGCGCGCTCGTCAACGGTCAAGGTAATGCCGATACCGCGGGCGAAGACGATCGGCCCCGGCTCCGGCACCCGGCGATGAACCGGCTCCAGCACGCAGTGGCGTACCCCTTCGATTTGGCGGGCCACGGCGGTCTCCGCCAGCCCGGCATACAGCCCAAGCAACTGGCGCAGCGCTGCTGCGCCTTCGCCATTTTCACCGTCCATCAGGCTGAGATAGTTCATCTGCAGCTGGCTTATCAGCCGCCAGGTGCTAAGCCCTTCCGCCAGCGCCGGTCGCGGCGGCGTCGGGCCGCTACGCATTTTCAATGTTTTTACCGGTAGCGAATCCGCCAGCACGAATTGCCCCAGCTCCTGTTGTAGCATCAACGGCAGGTCGCGGCTGGTGCACAGCACCTCGGCGGTGATGTAACGCAGATCTTCCTGCCACGGCGCATGCTGCTCATCGACCAGTGAGACAAAGGTCTCAGAGCCGGTATAGCCGGTACGCGTGCCATAGCGCAGCGCGTGTTCGGAAAGCACCCGCTGTTCGCGGCGCAGTGAAAAATAAGCGCCGTAATCTCCGGCATCCTTGCTCCATGAACTCCAGAATGGACGGAACTCGCGATCGTCGCGGTGGCCATCGGCGCTGCCGTGAATTTTACTCACCGAATAGATTTCGTAGTCCAGCGGGCGGATGTTATCGACCACCAGATGGTATTCATGTTGGCTGTCGCTCAGCGACTGGCGGGCGGCGATTTTCGGAAACAGGTTAATCACCGGCGTGCAGTGCAACGCGAAGTGGTTAGCTTCCACCACTTGTTCCAGCCGGTCGTCTGTTTTATCCAGCAGGATAATGATATCGAAGGATTTTTCTTCCTTGCACTGGCCGATTAACTTGCTGAGGCCGTTAATACTGATAAAGCGGAAGCGCGCCGGGAAGGCAAAGTATTCGTGCAGCAACCGGTAGCCGTCAAAATTGCGAAGATCTTCCGGTAGCAGCGCCTGATTGGCGGCGAAACCCTCTTGTTGTATAGCCTCTTCGCTCAGCGAAAAACGCAGCGGATCGCGCCCGGTGGTCTGGCACACCACGCCGACCTGGTGGGCAAGAATCAGCTCCAGCAGGCGCAGCGCCTCAATATCCGGGCCGCTTAAGAAAAACGCCAGCCGGTCAAAGGTCAGATGACCAAGATGTTGAGCCCCTTCACAGCTTATACGCAGGCGCAAAGCGCTGACGGCGCCGCGCTGGCTGAGCCCAAGCGCGGCCAGCGGCACATCGGCGGGGATCCCGCCAAGTTCGGCTTTCTCAATACGCAGCGGCAACAGCGTGACATCGTGCGCGGTGGTATAGCTACAGGTGACGCCGTTTTTCTTCAGTACCTGGCTGTCCATCATCGTACCGCGCGGCACCACGAAACCTTTACTCAGATCGCCTTTATTGATGTCCGGCTGCAGTTCGGCAATCGCCATCGACGGCGTAGGCGCCAGATAATTGGGCGCGATCATCTCAAGCAGGCGCTGTGAAAAACGCGGGAATTCGGCGTCCATTTTTAGCTGCACGCGGGAAGTCAGAAAGGCGAACCCCTCCATCATCCGCTCAACGTAAGGATCGGCGACCTCAATACCGCGCATGCCCAACCTGCCAGCAACCTTCGGATAGCGTTCGGCGAATTCAGCGCCCATCTCACGCAGATAGGCCAGCTCGCGGTTGTAATATTCAAGCAGTTTGCCTTCCATCGTTACCCCGCGTCTTTCAATTCAAAGTGGCCATTTTCGAGATCCACATCGGTACGGAACAGAAACTCTAATGGATACGGTACGCACCACAGCCGCCCTTTAATTTCAATCGACAGGACATTATGTAAATCCAGTGACTGGGTATCAGAAATACAGCGGACCTGCAGCCCCTGCGGCAGAATGCGCGGTTCGAAGCTGATAATCGCCTCGGTAAGTTTGCGCTGAATATCCTGCCACTCAATATCCGACATCCGTTTCCCGGCCAGCGGCGCGACGCCGAAATTAACCACCGAACGGCGCACGTGCGCCAGCGCGTCCAACGCCTGCGGATCGTCATGATTGATGGTATTAAACAGCCACTGCAGATCGCGCAGCACGTGACGGCGCAGCGTACTGTGGGTGATCAGGTTGCTGTTAAGCGGCTCCGATTTTTTCTGCGGCTGATTATCGGTCAGGCGGTCGAGCAGCGACGGCTGCATCTTATCGCGGGCACCAATGGTCTCTTGTTTGCTACGCGCCTGCCAGCCGCTGCGCAGCGCGTCACCGTCGCGTACCGGTTTGTTCATGCAAAACTCACCACGTCGAGAGAGAGAATCGGGAATTCATCGTTATCGTTAAGCCACACTTTCTGCCCATGGCCCTGATACAGCGCGCCTTCGTCGTCCAGCGGCTGCCACTCGGTGGCACGGCCCAACTGAAAGCGTGCTTCCGCCTGCGGCGTGACAGGGTAACGCGCGGGGATCTGACACACCTGCTCGCTTCCATCGGTCAGGCGCACCAGCGCATGGCGCCACACCAGATCGGTGACACTCGCCGGGGCCTGAAAACGAATTTCGGCGATAGCGGCAAACGGCAGCCAGCAATACCGGCCATTGACGATAAGTTCGCAAACCGGGCCCAGACGCGCGTCACCGTCCATCAACCAGTGAAAAGCGGCCGCGGGGGTATCCGCCTGATTGAGATTGCCAGGATTAAGGGGCGCCTGTTCAAAGGCGGCCAGCCGCTGTCGCTGGGCGGTTTCTGAATCGGAACAAAGCGCGGAGGCCAGCGCAGAAAGCCACGGCCACTGGCTGTCCGGCATCTGCGGGCGGGCGCTGCCGGCAAATACCGCATCGCGCTGCTGCTCGCCCTGAATGCTCTGTTCCAGCAGGGTGACCGTTGGCTGGGCCTGCGGCTTCAGCGCCAGCCAGCTTTTTAGCTGCGCCAACGCACGCGTCCAGTTACCGCTCAGACATAGAAACTGGACGAACGCCGCACGTAAATCGGCATCGGCGGGACGGCTTTTGATCTCGCTTTCCAGGCGCTGCAGCGCCGCGCCGACGCTTTCGCCAGCCAGCTGTTGATATAGCGTGTTCATCGTCGCTCCTTAGTTTGCCGCGCGCCATGCGCCGGCCGCCGGGTTACGCAGCAGCGGGTGCAGGCCGTCGATCAGCACAACGTTGAGTTTAATATCCGGCGCCAGCCACGGCGTCCAGACGCTACGCGCCGCCTCTATCCGCGCCTGTAGACGCGACGGATCGTTGGCCAGTTCCTGGGACATTTCGATAGCCAGCGTGCCGGTCATCTGCCAACCGTTTTGCCCGGCGACATAGGGCAGGATCATCCAGCTTTGTTGAGCGTTTTCATTGCTGACTACCATGCGTTGATTATTGACTGCAGTGATGAGTAGTTTATTGGGGTCAGCGGCGGCATTGAGACCCAGGACCGGGAAACCATGTACGAAGGTCACGGTGCTCTGCTTTTCTTTACCGTTAACGGATTGAGTGATGATGGTGCGACCGCTCAGCCAGCCGCCCTTTTCGCAACTACCGGATTCAACGGCGGGGATGAATAAGGCGGCGGCGTTTTCCTGCCAGAAGGTGCGCAGTCGACAGCCGCCCTGCAATGTGAACTCCTGCCACGGCGTGCGGTCGGCGGCGGGAGACAGTTTTTCCGCCTTCTCTTCCGGCGGCAGCCAGGCTGGCGCGACGGGCTTTTCCGCCGCCGCGGCGGTCTCGGCGGGCGCGACTTTTACCGCCCATTTTTTGTTTTTCGCCGCGCTTCCCTGGGCAATATGCCCATTGTTAGCGTCAACCAGCGTCCAGTTCAGCTGCTGTAAACGCGAACACTGATGCTCCATTAACGCGCCGACGCGTGGCAGGAAGTTATCCAGTATTTTAACGTTCTTGTTACCGTTGGCGACGATGCGTAGCGCCACTTCATTAGCGCACCAGCTCTGCGCGGTATTACCCTTGATGTTATCGATCCAGACATCCAGTTTTTGCGAAGGCGATTGCACGATACGGTAGTTTTCCGCCTGTGCGACGCCGGTGGCGGCAAATAGTGCCGCACCCAATATCCAATGTTTCATAAAAATCCTTCTTAGCCTGTCTCAATCCCGCAGGGGGAAAAATTGCGCGGCGTCGGCCAGCGAGTGCAGCAGCGTCGCCTCTTCCGGACTGCCCATCCATACCGCGACGGCGCTGTAGTTGTCTTGCGAAGCCTGGTCGCCGTCATTGTTTCTCTGAAGATACTGATTCATCAGGGTTAACCACTCCTGCGGGGTATTAACCATCTGCAGGGAGGATTTCATCTGCTCTTCGCCGACGCCGTGCCAGAAACCGTCGGTACAGAGCAAAAAGGCATCGCCGTCTTCGACCGGCACCACATCGCTATAGCTGGCTTCCGCACCGTCGCTGGCCATGCCTAACGCTCGGTACAGTAGGTTGCTGTTAATATCGTCGGTCTGATGTCCGGCATCTTTCATCTGTTGGACCAGACTGTGGTCAGTGGTGACGTGGTACAGCCAGCCGCGGCGAAACAGGTATAACCGGCTATCGCCGGCGTGGGCCCAGTAGGCCAGCTTATAATCGCGATCGATAAACAAGCTCACCAGCGTGGTGCCCATTCGCCGATAATCCGGCGTCGCCTGCTGTTGCTGGAGAATGGCGCCGTTGGCCTGCTGCACATACTGGCGAATGGTCTGGGCGTTCAGATGATTATCGCCGTCAAACCGATCCAGAATCGCGTTGCGCGCCAGTTCCGCCGCCACCTCGCCGCCGGGCAACCCGGCAATGCCGTCGCAGACCACAAAGCAGGCGGAGCGCTCACCCACGCATTCGCCGGTCTGATCCTGATTGCTGGCGCGCGTTCCCTGGCGGGAAAGAGAAGCCGTGGTAATGTCCATTATTCTTCCGATCCGCTCTGTGAGTCTTTGTACTGATTCACTTCCATGTCATAGGCATAGAGGAACGCTTCGCCAAACAGGGTGTGGAAATCGTCTTCAATTTCCCCGGCGGTTTCGCCGTAGGTACGGACAAAATAGTCCCATAACGCCGCTTTGCGGCTGGCCGGAAGCGCCAGGCGCGAAGTATGGCCATCGCGCTTAGCCTCTTCTTCCAGCTGCTCGGGATTAAAGGACTGCAGCATCGCGGCAATAATGGCGCGGATCCCCGAGATCATCCCTAACTGATGGGCCTGCAGGTCAATCAACGCATCGCGTACCGATTTTTTCGGCGGCATAAAGCCCGGCATCCGCGCGCCGAACATCTGCATCAGCACGGTTTTCCCGGAAGGCAACAGCTTGAACGGGTTATTGGCGTCGTCCAGTACCATGGTCATATCGGCTTTGACGCCGCGTTTGAGGATCGAACGCGAAGAGAGCAGCGCGACGGTTCCCTGCGAGAACATGCTCAGCATTTGACCAAGCTGCCGCATATTCTCTTTGTCGAACTGCGGCACCGGCTGCATATCGCCGAGCCCCATGCCTTCCAGTAAGGCTTCCAGTAGCTCTCCCTGCAGCACTTCGCCGTTACCCGGCTGCGGCGTGCTGGTCGCCTGATGTTCATGACGCACGGGATCGATACGCAAGCGCCCTTTTGGCGTTTGGGCGGCTTGCCGCGCCACGGCCTGCGGCGTCGGTAAGGTTATTTCCGGCGCTTCTTCACGCGCTGCCGCGGGCGGCTCCTGCGGCGGCTGGGCCATCAATAATGGCGAATCAAAAGCGGCATCAGGCTCGTCGGCAACCGTTTTAGCAGGCTCTTCGTTGCTGAAGGCATCTACCGATGTCAGCGGCGCGCCGCCCATTAGCCCCAGCGGATCGTCATGACGCGCGGTTTTGGCGCTGGCGTCGCCGCCAAAGAGCGCCAGCGGATCCAATTCTGCCTGCGGCTCATCGGCGACAGGCTGAGCCGGTTTTTCAACTGGCGGCACCAGCGTCGTTGGCGTAACGTCGGCAAAGATACTATCGCGATCAAATGGGGTGTCATCGGCAAACAGGTCGTCCGTCGCCACCGGCGGGCGCTCAAACAGAGGTTCACTATCAGCGAACATCGCCAGCGGATCTTCCGGATTACGTTCGGCAGTCTTCGGCTCGGCGAAGGGATTCGGCGCATTATCGGCCTGCGGCTTAGCCCGGCTGCTGGAGATGCTGTCGGCAATCGAGAATTCCTGCATCAGGCTATCCCAGATTTCTGACGGTACCGCGGTTGGCGCGGCTTCCGCCACGGTGGGCGCTGCGGATGGCGCTGGTGTCGACGGTTTCGCAGTGACAGGCGGCTGACCGCTCGCCGCCATTCGGCTTATCGGTTGGCTATCCTGCAGCAGATCGCTGACTTCGATGCGATAGTCGTCAATGGCGAGGATATCGCCATCCTGGAGTTCAACCTGACGCCCCCGCTCCAGCGGGATCTCGTTGAGTACCACCCGCGTCACGTTGCCGCGATTGGTAATTTTGCACTCGCCGTCTGCCGCCACGTGAACGATGGCCTGGAGGCGAGAAATGGCGCGGTCGTCATCCGGCAGCACCAGGTTATTGTCCGTACCGCGCCCAATGGTACCGCCCGGCGCGTAAAAGTCACAGCTGCCCTGCGGGGGCTGATGACCGGCTTTGGTCGAAATAATCGTGAATCGCATAGCCTATTCCTGCTGATATGATTGGCGCACAAACGCTGCCGCTCTCGGAATAAGAACGGCGGCGTTTGCGGGCGAGTTATTGATATAATCGATGATCTCTATGCGAATATAATGCTCACCGGTAAAAACCGGGTTCAGGAATTATTTCCTGAACCCGGCGACAGCAATATTATTATGCTTCTTTATTTTCTTTGATATTCCAGCCGGCGCTGCTTTCTGCCCCTTTACCGCCAGCGGAAGTCTGCTCCCAGTACTGCTGTTTCACTTTCGCCGCCTGGAAGGCATAGGTTACGCCAACGGTGTCGCCGTTATCGGCGCCGGTGTACTGCACGGAAGTCACCAGTACATCTTCGAGGGTGATTCGCGCATATTCAACCTGCTGACCACCGGCTTTGCAGACCGAAAGTTCAACTTTGGTCAGGTGCTTGCCGCTGGAGCAGTGCTTCAGAATCGCGGTGGTGGATTTGTCGATCAGCGCATTTACGTGCAGGTCGTTGAAATTCACTTTACCCGCACCGCCACCGCCGCCCACGCTCATATTACCCGGCTGGGATGCGCCCCAGGAAAAAGAGGTAATATCAGTCCAACCGGTGTGATTAGAATCTTTTGATTCACCGGTTACACCCTCGACCTTCAGAAACATATCAATAGCCATAATATCTACTCTTCGTTAATGAAAATTATTGCTTTCGAAAAAGCACTTATATGGCAAACAGGAAAGCATGGGGCTGAATAAAACCATCCATATTTTACCTCTGCCTCAAAGCAACAGGCTTAAGCCCATTGCTGGTCTTAACACTCATGCTGTGAAATAGCAGGAATGCAAAGTTGAAATTAATGCTAGTTATCCTGACTCCAGGTTTTATTAGGATCACCGATGATTATCTGGTAAGTTAATTTATTCAGTTCCGTACTATGATAAAGGCGCAAACAATTCAAAGTGACGCCCTGAATTGCGGGTTGTCTTTCGGAATGAAAGCCATTGGTGGCACTTTTGCATTGAGCAATAATGGCGTTAATTTTGTCATTACCGTTTTCAATATCGAAAGGCACCCACTCCAGCAACGCATTGCTACTGCGCGCAGCATCTACAGAAAACTGACTTTTATCATCGGCTACCTGCGCCAGACAGCGGGATAAAACCACGTCTTTAACAACCTGCTTATAAGGTAGCTGTTTAACAAACAATACCGGGTCGTCCCCGGCATAAGCCGACGCACTGCTAGCAAGCAGCAGACTGATAATGATTCTGTTCATAGCAACTCCCAAAAATTGGCTTTGGTTGCTACCTCAATTCCCAAAACCATATTTCTTTGCAGTCGGTGTAGCAATCAGAGTTGCATTGCATCATGTTGTCGCCAAGGGGTTCCAGTAGATCTATATGTCCACCGTTATAGTTGGTTATTCTATTAAAGAAGATAACGCCTTTGCGATTACGCAAACTCTCTGCTGCCTGACGTATCTCCTGATAAATCTCAGCTTTCCCAAACAGGTTATTTTTATACAGTTGGTCGGCCAATAGCTTGGCGCCCGGTTCAATCTTTTTACCCTTGTAAGCGCCTGCTTTTATGGGTAAACGCCCGCTAAAGCTCACATTGCATTTCAGCAGTGCGAGGCTCATACGTACCGCACAGGTATTCATATAACCAGGATTTGATTTAATGAGCGCACTGGCGTCATAGCCAATCTCATTAAATAGCGTTTCACGAGGTACATAGCCTGGGCGTGATTCATTCGCCGAATAATGTTGCATTTTGAGCTGTGCATAAAGAGGTCTCATGACGTCGCTCCCTTTTTGCAAGGCAACTCCTTCGCCAACGCTTCGGTAATCAGCATCGCCGCAGGCTGTTTTTTACGCTCGTCGGGCAGCTTTTTGAAATAGCTGTAGACGCTTTCTCGAAGCGATCCCGGCAGTGCCTGCTGATAACCGCACCAGGCTTTACCTTCTGTTGCATCCATCACGCCAAGCAGATACATATTGGCCTTTAACTGCTGCTGGGTATTGTCTTGCGCCAGCCAGGCCTTGAGAAACTTTTCGCCGCTCAACCGCACATCATTACGTGATAGTTGATTGGGATCGCGCAGTAAATTGGCGGAATCATCAGCCGCCTGGACGACAGTAAATGGCGTCAGCACCGTGAGCAGTCCCAGCGTGCAGAGTGGTAATAATTTCATTTCTTTACCTTCTTCCATGGCGTGGTACCTGCCGGGAGTCGCCTCCCGGCGGCATCATATTACGCTTCCTTGGTTTTCAGCGACGGTAGCTTGGAAACCAGACGCAGCGACACGGTAAGCCCTTCCAACTGGTAGTGCGGACGCAGGAAGAACTTCGCGGTGTAGTAACCCGGGTTGTCTTCGATCTCCGCTACCTGTACTTCAGCGGCCGCCAGCGGTTTGCGCGCTTTGGTCTCCTGTGACGAGTTAGCCGGATCGCCATCGACATAGTTCATCACCCAGTCGTTCAGCCAGCGTTCCATATCATCGCGCTCGCGGAAGGAGCCGATTTTGTCGCGCACAATGCACTTCAGGTAGTGAGCAAAACGGCAGCAGGCGAACAAGTACGGCAGACGCGCAGCCAGACGGGCATTCGCCGTGGCGTCGGCATCATGATATTCCGCCGGTTTCTGCAACGACTGCGCGCCGATAAAGGCGGCAAAGTCGGAGTTTTTGCGATGGATCAGCGGCATAAAGCCGTTTTTCGCCAGCTCCGCTTCGCGGCGATCGCTGATGGCGATCTCGGTCGGGCACTTCATGTCCACGCCGCCATCGTCGCTCGGGAAGGTGTGGCAAGGCAGATTTTCCACCGCGCCGCCGGATTCCACGCCGCGAATGGAGGTGCACCAGCCAAACTCTTTGAACGAGCGGTTAATGTTCGCCGCCATCGCATACGCCGAGTTGGCCCACGCGTAATTGTTGTGATCCGCGCCGTCGGTCTGCTCTTCAAAATCAAAACTGTCCACCGGGTTGGTTCGAATACCGTACGGCAGGCGCGACAGGAAGCGCGGCATCACCAGCCCCAGATAACGCGCGTCTTCCGACTCGCGCAGCGAACGCCAGGCGGCGTATTCGGTATTCTGGAAGATTTTGGTGAGGTCGCGCGGGTTCGCCAGCTCCTGCCAGGACTCCATCTGCATCACTTCCGGTGCGGTACCGGTAATAAACGGACAATGCGCAGCCGATCCGATTCGCGCCATTTCGCCCAGTAATTCCACATCCTGCGGACTATGGTCGAAATAGTAATCGCCGACGATGCAGCCGAATGGCTCGCCGCCAAACTGGCCGTACTCCTGCTCATAAATTTTCTTAAAGATCGGGCTCTGGTCCCAGCCCACCCCTTTGTAACGCTTCAGAGTGCGCCCCAGCTCCTGCTTGGAGATGCTCATAAAGCGGATTTTCAGCATCTCGTCGGTTTCGCTGTTGTTGACCAGGTAGCTCAGGCCGCGCCATGCGCTTTCCAGTTTCTGGAACTCATCATGATGCAGGATCTGATTCACCTGGCGCGACAGCTGTTCATCGATACCGGCAATCAGGTTCTGGATGGTGCGATAGGTGTCGTTGGAAAACGTGACGGTGTTTTCCAGCGCCTGCTGCGCGAGGGTTTTTACCGCGCTCTCAACGGCGGAACGCGCCTGGTCGGTTTTCGGGCGAAACTCTTTGTTCAGCAGCGCGCTGAATTCATCCTGGCTAAAGGCCTGGCTGGACTGCTGCTCATGTTGTTGAGTCGGGTTGCTCATCGATTACTCCTCGCTACCTTTCGCACTGTCATCTTGTTTCGGCATCTGGCTCAACGATTTGAGCAGCGTCGGATCCTGCAAAATTTTGGCAATCAGCTCTTCCGCGCCGTTTTTGCCGTCCATGTAGGTGAGCAGATTTGAAAGCTGGGTGCGGGCTTCCAGCAGTTTGTTCAGCGGCTCCACTTTGCGGGCCACGGCATCCGGCAGGAAGTCGTCCATGCTGTCGAAGGTTAAGTCGACGTTCAGTTTGCCTTCGTTGGTCAGCGTATTGTCGACCTGAAAAGCGACGCGCGGTTTCAGCGCTTTCATACGTTCGTCGAAGTTATCAATATCGATGTCGAGAAACTTACGTTCATCGACCGCGGGTTGGTTGTCGACCGGTTTACCCACCAGATCCGCCATTACCCCCATTACAAACGGAAGCTGGATTTTGCGTTCCGCACCATAAATCTCTACGTCGTACTCGATCTGTACGCGGGGCGCACGGTTGCGTGCGATAAATTTCTGCCCACTTTTACTTATTGCCATGATGTTCTCCATCGAAGATGCGCGGTAAAGGTTGAGCGCCAGACCTTATGCCTGTCGCCATAATGTCCGGACGCGTCAGTCGCGACGTCCAAAAATGTTTTCCA
Organism: Klebsiella sp. CN_Kp088; assembly: GCF_040064335.1. NCBI lineage: Bacteria > Pseudomonadati > Pseudomonadota > Gammaproteobacteria > Enterobacterales > Enterobacteriaceae > Klebsiella > Klebsiella sp. CN_Kp088. The sequence continues at coordinate 333,300 of NZ_JBEAIQ010000001.1, forward strand.
GTTGATGAACGCCGTCCGGCGCTAAATCGCGGATGATGTCCATAAAATCCAGCTCAATCAGCCGCTGTACCCGTTCAATCATCAGCGGCGCGGGGTGACTCGGTTCGTGCTGGGCGAAGTACTGTTTTACTTTTTCCAGCATCTGCTGCGCCTCGGCGCGGCTGCTGATTTGCGCGCTGCGCCAGTCAACGGCTGACGGCGCAAGCGCGTCGGGAATCGCTTGATGTTCACTCACGGCACTCTCCTCGCGGGACGCGTGAAAGGACGAAATATCGGTTATCTGGCAGGCGCCGGCGACGATACCGACGGTCTTCTGCAGCTGTTCCATTTCCGGCACGCCGCTTTCACCCAGACAATCGCTTAATATTTCGCGGATAGTCTGCAAGCGCTGGTGAATGGCGAGGATGGCGTCAATTCCCGGCTGTCCGCCGCGGGCCAGTTCATCAATCAATCGCGAACGGCCGCCGGGATAATCCGCGCATTCGGTTTTACTGCCATCGAGCAGCGCCTGCGCATCGCGCAATAGCAGTTCATCGCCATTACTGCGTAACAACACGGCATTGCGTAACGCGCTGGTCAGCGCTGATTTATCACTTAGCCCCGCGAGCGCATTGATACGGTAAAACGGGTCAATTTCGCCATACTCTTCCAGCAGCGGGTAGATTGGCTGCCAGTAAAGCGACAGCGCCTGTTGCACCAGCAGCAGGCCATCCGCGTAGCCACTCAGGCCGCGGCGTTTTGTCCACGCCTGAGTCAGCGCCAGCATGACGCGCAAATCTTTGGTGCGGCTAAGTAGCCCAGCCGCCAGCTTTTCTACCGTCGTCCAGTCAGCGGGTTCCGCCGGGATAATGGTGTCGCCAAACTGCTGCTCGGCTTTACCCTGCATCGCTTGTTCCATTGCCTGGAAATCAGCGTCATATTCTAGGTTTTCACCGCAGGGCTGCTCCGCGCTAACCGGAGCAAGGAATTCATCAATATTCATGGCCTACCTGCTTATTCAAACATCGGCGGATACAGACCGTGACGGCCCGGTCTCGCGCCCCCGGCGGGATCAAACAGCAGCGTGAACAGCTGGCCGGTCAAATTACCGCTATGGACGTGGGTATAGAGCGGATAACCATCGGCGCGGTTGGTCCACCAAAAACTGGTCTGACGCTGCGGATCAAAACAGTCCGCCGCCTGCTGCCAGCCAAGGGAGCTTTGCCCATCTTGCTGATAGCCAATCACGTCGAGTATTTCCGAACGCTTTTCCGTCTCTACCAGCTTTGGTGCCGGAATGGCGAGTAGCGCCTGGTCAAGTTGTTCAGCGGAAAAGCCATTGCGTACCGCATGCAGCAGCGTTCTGCCCACCTGCTGATACCACTCTCCGGCCTGAGTGAGGATTGAAGGCGACCACTCCAGCGGGTTGAAGGCCATTTGCGCGCAGATGGGATACTGGCGGCCTACCCGATCGCGTCCGGGGATCAGACACCCCATCTGTACCATCTGGCCGCTCAACATCGGCGGGACGATAAAATTCCACACCGGCGCGTTGCTGAACTGGCGTTCGCCGCTACGCTGTTGCTCCTGTTGCCAGGCCAACAGCCCCACCTGAAACCATTGCGACCACTGGCGAACCAGCATGTCCGGAAATCGACGTTGTAAAAAATCGCCGGTACTGGGGAGTTTCCCGTACCAGCTCATCGCAGGGGCGTGAGTCATTCGGCTTTCCTTGCGGTTATGGACATGAGAAACGGGGAAGCTGGAACGGATTGCGAATACTGTTCGGCGCAAACTCCAGCGTGACCTGATAACCATCGACGTTAAACGTTGCCTGACGGCTCAAACTGCTGCTGCCGGGCGCGGTGCGCGCTTTATCAAAAAAGCGGTTCAGCGCCCATGAGCCGCTGGTCACCAGCGTCGAGGTGGTACCATCGGCCAGACCGAGTTGCATACGCACCTGATTGGTGCCGCCCGGCCCTGGCCAGCTCATCATTTGCACCGCCTGCGGACCGTGGCTGTAGCGCAACTGCTGGCCATCAACATCCAGCGTCAGGTTAAGGATCCTGTTGTCCATGCTGATGGTGCGCACCGTCACTTTAAATGACGGCGTGGTCGCGCCATTGGCAAAGAACGCGTCGCGGATCGATTGCGCCTGCTGGAAAGGCCTTAATAACCCTTCACTACCCGGCAACGTTTTGCCATCGATGCCGGGCATAAAACGCCAGCTTGATTGCGTGGTATCGACTTTATTGGTCAGGTTATCACGGAAGAAGGTATCCATCATGCCGGTACCCGGCGCGAACATACGCGCCAGATCGTCCGGCGTGACTTCGCTTCTGGCGCTGCGAACCAGCGGATAGCGCCCGGCGATAGCCTGGCGGCAGAATCCGCCGACTTCCACGTTAATCCGTTTACGTACGTTATCGAGATCGCGGCGCTGGGTATCACTGCTGGCGCCGACCGCCATTTTGCTGAACATGGTTTGCAGGCCGCCCGGTAAACGCCCGGCGCTGGCCTGCAGACGGCTAATCGCATCGCCGCCCGGCGGTTGCATACCGCTGTTGGCGGCATCCTGTACCGCGGTCAAGTAGCGATAAAGTTCGTCGATCTGTTTGAGGAAGTCGTCAAACACAATCGTTTTGCCGCCCTTTTCCAACGGCTGCGCCAGCTCGATCAGCGGCGCGTAGTGTTCGGTTACCAGCTGTTCCGGCGTCTGGCTAAGCGCCGCGCCCTGGGTTGCGCCGCCCTCATCATGGCGAAAAAGCGCTTCCAGCGTTCGGGTCGCACGGTTGCCCTGCTCGGCTGAACTTTCGCTTTTAACCGTATCCGGCTCAGCGCGCGCCAGGTTCAGCACCTGGCTCAGGCTGATAACCAGCCGGCGCAGCGGCGAGTTACTGGCTGAAAGCAGGCGCGCGGTGTTGATCCGCGATGACAGATCGGCGCTATTGTTGAGCTGAATATCGGCGAGGAAGCGATCCCAGTTGGCGATAAAATCACGCATATAGAGCTGGCGGACGGCGTTATCGGTTTGCTGCTTATCTTCCGACGCGCTGGCGGCGCCCAGCACCCAAATATCATCTTCATGCAGCGCGCTGGTCACGTTATCGATCTGTTTATTGAACACCTGCCAGTAGCCATCTGGCGTGTACAGCCCTGGCACGCCTTCTGCGATCGGTGTACCGCTTTTACGCGAGAACACCAGTTCGCTCTGCGGCCCGCCGAGCGTCGCCAGCGAGACCGCTTTCAGATTGTCGTCATGCTCAAGCAGACGTTTCAGCCGACCATACACTCTTGAGGAGAGCGGTTGCTGGTTAATCAACGCCCGTTCGCGGGCGATCAGCGCATCGTCTTTGGCATACGGCGAGGACTGGATTTGCGGTTCCAGTAGCTGGACCAGATGCCCTTCCAGCTGTCGTAGCTGCGCCTGCGTCACGTTTTGCGGCAGGTTACGCTGCAGGTTAAGCATCACCCAGGAGAGTAAAAACTTGCCGTCATACTGCTTGGGCTGATAGAGCATTTGATAGGCTTTCAACGCCTCGTAGCTATATTCGGCGTCACTGCCGTTGTCGTTGCGCAACCAGGTAGTGATTCGCATGGCGACATCCGGTAGCAGCATTTGCTGCAGCGCTTTTTGATACAGCGTCTGCGAGGCGTCGCTGACATCATTACCGCGGTAGAGCCCCATCCGGCGGCTGACCGGCGGGTCGTTGACGTCAAAATCGGCGCTCTTCGGCAATTCCAGCAGGCCGTTGAGTAGCGGCAGCATGGCGAACAGATCGCGCTGCTCGGGGTTTTGCAGCGCTTTGCTCTGCTGCTCAACCTGCGGCACCTTCGCCGAGACTTCTTGCAGGTAGGCCTTGTTTTTGCCGTAGCTGGTCAGCCACAGTACGCATGAAATGATTAACAGCGCCGCGAGCGCCGCATAGCCTGACCAGATCGCCGCGCGGTTACGCAGTTCCCACCAGCGGTTCTGCCCGGCGATGCCGGCTTCCTGGAAAATCACGTTTTGCAGCAGGTTTTTAATGAAATAACTCTGGCCCTTGGCGCCGGGGATCGGCGCTTCTTTACTGACCGAGTCCCAGTTGTCGTTTTCATTTCCCTGCGGCAAAGACAGCGCGCGATTGAGTTCGCCCATCACGCGGTCGAACGGTAGCCCTTCCTGGGTGCCGCTGGCGAAATAAATGCCGCGCGGTGAAAACTCGGTTTCAAAGTTAGAGCGGGCAAAAACGGTACTAAGATAGTCCGCTAACAGCGGTCGCAACGCCGCAAACTCTTGCGGGAACAGCCAGGCTTCGGCGCGGGTTTTGGCATCATGCTCTTGCAGCATCGTATCCGGTAGCCCGGCTTCTAGCCGTTGTTGCAGTAACGCAAACTCCTGGGTAAAACGGCCCATCAGATCGAAGTCGGCAAGGCTTGCCTGTTCCCACGGGAAAGTGAAGCCCCAGATTTGATCGCGCTGCGCCTTGTCGTAACCGGCAAACCAGGCGCGGAAGCCTTTAAGCAGATCGGCCTTCGTCACTAGTACGTATACCGGGAAACGAATACCCAATTGTTCATGTAGTTCAGAGAGACGCTGGCGCAGATTAACCGCCTGCTGCCGCGAGGCCTCCGTCGATTGCGTTAACAGATCGGAGATACTTACCGTGACGATAACGCCGTTAATCGGCTGGCGGCGGCGGTATTTACGCAATAACCCCATAAACTTCAGCCACTCGCTGGCGTCCTGCGCCTGCTCGCTCTCCTGGGTGGTATAGCGCCCGGCGGTGTCCAGCAGCACGGCTTCGTTGGTAAACCACCAGTCACAGTTGCGCGTGCCGCCGATGCCGCGTAACGCCGTTTTACCGAAGCGGTCGGCTAGCGGAAACTGCAGCCCGGAGTTGGCTAAGGCTGTGGTTTTACCGGAGCCGGATGCGCCAATAATCACATACCACGGCAGCTGATACAGATAGTGGGTGCTAAAGCGCTGGGTCCACTGACCATTACCGGTTTTGCTGAAGTGCGCTTTTTTCAACATTTGCGCGGCTTCATCAAAGCGATCGGCGAGGATCTGGTCTTCGCTATTGAGGCGCTGCTGCGGATCGTTGCCCTTCGGCGTGTCTTCCTTCAGGTTATCCATCAGCTTGCGGTTGAGCCAGGCGTTGTACAGACGCGGCAGAATGTGGCTTTGCGCCCAGATGAGGTACACCAGCGCAATAGATATAACGCGGTTTTGTTCCGATTCTAGCGGCCTGGTATCGACAATCGACAATAGCGGGCCAATCATCCAGATGACGGCCGCCACCGCCGTAGCGCCGAGAAAACCCCACAGCAGCCGGTTGGTCAGTATGGAAAGCAGAAGTGTCAGCATCCTTAATTTCCTTGGGGCAATCCGTTCAGCTCAGCCCGGGTATTATCGGGCGACACCAGCAGAGTAATTTCCACACGGCGGTTACGGGCACGGTTCTCAGGAGTGGTATTCGGCGCGATGGGGTTCATTTCCCCTCGCCCTTCGGCTTTTACGCGTTCGGGCTGCGTCAGATGATTTTGCAGTTGTTTTTGTACCGAACGCGCGCGTTCCAGCGACAGCTCGTAGTTCGAGGCAAAGCGCGCGCTGCGGATAGGCACGTTATCGCTATAGCCGACCACCAGAATGCGGCCGCTGACGTTGTTCATCGCTTGCGCAATACGGTCAATGACCGGGTCGTAGCGATCGCGCACCACCGTTGAGGCCGAAGCAAAGAGCCCGTCGCCTTTGAGGATCACCACGCTGCGGTCCGCTTCGTCACGGACCGCAACCAGCCCTTCGGCAATTTCCGGGCGCAGAAAACCTCGCAGGTTAAGTACCGCCGGCAATTTTTCCGCCGGCTGAGCAATCGACGCTTCCGGCAACGGCGTCTGGTAAATTTTCGCCAACACCGGGTTGGTAGCATCGCCAAGCCGCCAGTTAAGAATGATATAGAACAGACAGGCGGCGAACCCCGCCAGCGCGACGCAGGCCCACAGCGGCACCACCGGACGCCACAGTTTACGCAGCACCGGGCGATCCTCGCCGTGAACCGATAACGGCGGCGCGTAGCCGCCGCGTACGCCGCAAATCATCTGCCACAGGCGCTGTTTGATAGTTTCCAACTGCGTGCGGCCGTTATCCATTACCCGGTAACGCCCTTCAAAGCCGAGCAATAAGCAGTAGTTGATCAGTTCCAACAGATTGATATGTTCGCGCGGATTCTGCGACAGGCGTGCAAGCAGCTGGAAAAACTTCTCCCCGCCCCAGGTTTCATTGTGAAAGGTCACTAAAAGACCGCTGCCCGACCAGACGCCGCTACTCCCCCATGGCGTCAAGGCCGCAGCCTCGTCCAGTGCGGTACACAGGCAGTAACGGGCGCCGACTATTACTTCGTAGGGTAACCCCGCCTGCTGACCGCGCACTTCAAAACGGCGGATTTCATCAATCAAACGCTGGCGCAAACCGGCCTGGTCATCGTGCGATACCGAATGACGGATCTGGGGAATCGCATTAAGTAATGGGTTGGCGGCCGTCACCAGGGGATTATTGCCGCTCACGCCATGGTTGGCATCGGCCTGTTGTTCCTGCATCATCAACGCTCGCTTTCTTATTCCGACGGGCTACGGATAGCCCAAAATTCCATATCCAGGCCGGGGAACTCGCCTGCCAGATGCAGGGCGAAGGCGCCAGATTTCTCCATGTCGTTCCACAGCTCGCCGCCCTTCTCGACTGCAAAGTAGTTGTAACCGGCATGCCACGGAATTTGCGGCGGCGCGGCGGGCATAGCGCGCAGAATTAAACCCGGAAGCTGTAGTTGCACCAGATCGCGAATTTTGCTCACCGGCGCGACTTTCATCTGCGCCGGGAAGTGCGTTTGCAGAACATCACCTGGTACGCTGGCTTTAACTGCCAATACGAATCCGAAATCACGCACCATGCTGCTCTCGGGTACCGTTGCGATGTTCAACCCATGCGATCGTTCTATCAGCGGCAGTTGGATGGCATTGTCTTCCATTACCTGTGATAACCCCTGGCGCAGCAACAGCATCAGTTTGCCGAAGCAGCTCGCGAGATCGTCATGGTCATAAATCGGCAACGCAGCATCCGGACCGCGCTGCGCCATCCAGGTCGTCAGCTCGGCGGCGAACGGCAGCCAGCTATTCCACAATGACTCGGGATGAACTAACGGCAGCGTTTTGAGATGTGAGAGATGGCCGAGATGGCGATTGACCAACGCAAGTAGAGTGAACTCAATTAATTCGGAAGTATTAAAACGCCCCGGCTGTCGGAGCCGGCTGCCGATTTGCTGGCTACGCTGCGCCAGCAGACCATGCAAGTCGTTGATCATCGCGTAAATCAAAGGATGATTGATGCCGTTAAGCATCGGCGGGATATAGCCATTATCGAGTTTTACGGCGTTATCGTTGCGCTTTTCGGCGATGAACGCCACGCCGATGGCCGTCCACTCGGCGGTTAAATCCTTTTCCAGCATCAGGGTGAGCCGCGGGCGGGCAAACTGCACGGTGGCATCGCCAACCGACAGCGCATTGTCATCTTCCACATCCTGTTCAAACGCGGTAAATCGCGCCAGCGAGTCTTTTTCCTCGCTGAAGATAACCTCTTCCCGACCGCCGCGGCGTACCGGCAAGGCCAATACGACTTTTTCGCCCGTGACGTTATCCGGGATTTGCAACGGCGCCGGGCCCTGACGAGCATCGCGAAACTGGAAGAACGTCCCATCCGGCAGCAGGCCGCTGGCATAGCTCAGGGCAATGCACCCCTGACGCAGCATCGCATCATCAAGTTCAATCTCAAGAAAACCCCACAGCCAGGAGCGCTGTAATCCGCCCCATTCGCGAATTTGCGTTTGCAGGTAGCTTTCTGCCCGCTGAAAGTGATGCGGACGCAAAAACATGCCTTCGGTCCAGACCACCTTTTCTGCTTTATTCATACAAATTTCCTGTTAGGGCTCGCGCTATTGCTGCACGACGCGGATCCCGTTAACGTCAAGATATAAATTGGCTTGCAGTTGATCTGCCGACAGTTTCCAGAACTGCCAGAAAGGGGTTTCGCCAGGCGTTGGCAGAGGAAGAGAAATGCGCCACTTTTTACCATCCAGAGATTGGTATTCCGCCATCACTCCGATATAACGCGCCTCCGGCGAGCTTTGCCCGCTGAGTTTTTTTGCCAGTTGCCCCGGCATCAGGAAAAATTCATCGCTGTTCAGCAAGTTGCCGGCGAGAACTTTTTGCGCGTTATTTTGTAAGGAGTAGAAATCGGCGGACATGAATTCCGCATCGGATTTCAGCACTAACACTCTGACCTTTAATGGCGCAGAACGGTTAATTTGCGGGTGGGCCTGGAACTGAAGATTGTATCGGGCAGGGTCGCTGTGTGAAGACGAACCACATCCACTAACCAACGTAAAAAGAAACAAATAAAACGCCAGCATGACCTGGCGTAAAAGAGAGTTATTATTCATACGGTGTCGCTCGTAAAGGCGGGATTAATCCAGAATCCAGGTACCGTTATTGCCGTTTTTGCAGGCTTTGGTATTTCCGTCGACGCTCACGCAGGTCGCTTTCTTACGCGCCTTCGGGCGCTTCGACTGTTCGCGAACCGTTTTATCATACAGCTCACTTTTGACAACGGCATTGGCCGGAGCATAGCCAATTAAATTTTCCTGACCTTCATTGGCTAACGCTATCCAGCCGTCCTGGGCCTGTCCCAATGCAATATAATTAGCACCTGGAACTAATTGCACAATCACTTTGCCGCCATACCCGGCCTGGCTCATTACCGCGGCGGAATACAGCGCGCGATATTCTGCGTTAATCGGGGTAAATTCCGTTGGAGGAACAACAATATGGCGATGGGTCAAATTGACGCCGTTAACCTGCGTGGTTTCAATGGTGTCATCGGTAATTTGCGGCTTCGGCGGCGCTTCGCACCCTGCCAGTGAAACCGCAATCATAGCGGCTAAAAACACTCGCGTTTTCATATGCTTTTCCATTGCAATGCTATTATTTTCTTAAGGGTTATCCCTGCTTGAATAACAAGTCTGAATATCCTTAATCACTGTGCGTAAAAGGGTTCCAGCTGTGATATGGCCATAGCTACCGCACGAATCTTCACCGCAGTGGATCCCTTTATTACATTTCATTAACTATCACCACACAATTTTACAGATCGATCGAGTCAATTCAACACGCAATTTCGCCTCGTAGTTATGGGTGGTTAGCGTATTTAAATTTTTAGGATTAATCTCACTCACGCATTTAGCGCTGAAAGACGAACAATCGCCAAAAAAGTGTAATCCCAAAAACCATACAAAATAAAGTGTAATTTAACCATGTGATTTAAAAGATATATTTAATTATTTTGCAAATCGGATTTTTCATTCGCTGTGAATATGGAATAGTCTTAAAAAATATTTGGCGGCAAAATTGCCCACCAATCTTGGTAGGCTATTTTTATTGTCATCAGGTAATGCTTACACTGTAAAAACTCAAAGCGATATTTGACATTATTGCGGTGGGCTTCTAAAGGCAGATTACGCGAAGCAACTACAACAGCGAATAATGAGTTGAATCTTAGGAGGATGAAATGCAGGAACTAAAACGGAGCCTGATGGCCCCGTTGTTGTTTTAGTGATGATGATTCTTGTGGTGTTTATAGTATTCTTTCTCACGCTTCTTCGCGTCTTTACGACCGTCGTGATAGCCCTTCTCGTAGGCTTTACGCTGTTTTTTCTCTAGCTTTCGCCAGTGCTTGTCACGATATTCATAATGACGATGCCAGTAGTCTTTGTCACGCCAACGGCCGCCATCCCAGTAATGACCGTAGGAATCCCGGTCGCCTATCTGCAGTTTAATAGCCGGTAAAAGCGTAATCTCCTCGGCCTGGGTGACGATCGGTGCGGATGCCAGCAAAACGGCGGCCAGCAATAATATTTTTCGCATCGGATTCTCCTTAGCTGTGCGTCTCGTAATATGTTGTAACACAACTGACCAGCTAATTATCCAGGTTAATTCTGCTTTTTCAGCTACCTGCTGAGAAAGGTTGTCGTTAGTTCTGCACGTTACGCGTACGGATAATAGACAAAATGCGTTTTATTTTTCTTTGCATCGGAGCGCGGCTTGCCCTGGTGGGGGAATCATAAGACAATGTGATTTTTCAAGCGTCTACATGCCTACGGGAGTAATGATTATCGCTTCTCGTCGCCTCCTCTCCGTCACCTGCATGACCCGGCTCGGCGCAGTTGCTGCCGCCGTATTGCTGCTCGTGACTTGCACCAGTAAAGCGCCAAAATCGCTGGTGACCGCCAGCAAACCGCCTGTTGCGCAAAAATCGGCAAAGAATCAGCAGCCAGTACGCGGCGTTTGGATCACCACGGTTTCCCGTCTCGACTGGCCCCCGGTGGGTTCAATTATCGCCAGTAGCCCGGAAAGCCGCATCAGCCAGCAGAAGCTGGCGCTGATCGCCAAACTCGACAATCTGCAACGCCTGGGCATCAATACCGTCTTCTTCCAGGTCAAACCGGACGGCACCGCGCTGTGGGATTCCCACATCTTGCCGTGGTCAGACATGCTGACCGGCAAAATTGGCGAAAATCCCGGCTACGATCCGCTGCAGTTTATGCTCGATGAAGCGCATAAACGCGGGATGAAAGTTCACGCGTGGTTCAACCCGTATCGGGTATCGGTTAATACCAAACCCGCTACCATCGCCGAGCTTAACCACACCCTGACTCAGGTCCCCGCCAGCGTATTTGTCCTCCACCGCAACTGGATACGCACTGCCAGCGATCGCTTTGTGCTCGACCCTGGGATCCCGGAAGTCCGTGACTGGATCACCAGTATCGTGGCGGAGGTGGTGCAAAACTATCCCATCGACGGCGTGCAGTTTGATGACTATTTCTATACTGAGACGCCGGGATCGACGCTGAACGATAATCAAACCTATCAGCGATATGGCCAAGGTTATGCCTCGAAAGCCGACTGGCGGCGTCACAACACCCAACAGTTGATAGCGCAGGTCTCACAGACCATCAAGAAACTCAATCCGCAGGTTGAGTTTGGCGTCAGCCCGGCGGGGGTATGGCGCAACCGCTCCCACGATCCGGCCGGTTCTGACACCCGCGGCGCGGCGGCCTATGACGAGTCCTATGCCGATACCCGCAGTTGGGTACAACAAGGGCTGTTGGATTATATCGCGCCGCAGTTGTACTGGCCGTTCGCCCGCGACGCCGCGCGCTATGATGTGCTGGCTAAGTGGTGGGCCGATGTCGTGAAACCCACTCACACCCGGCTCTATATCGGCGTGGCGCTGTATAAAGTCGGCGAACCGTCAAAAAATGAACCAGACTGGATGGTCGACGGCGGCGTGCCGGAGCTGAAAAAACAGATCGACCTCAATGAAACCACACCGGGTATTCAGGGGACGATTCTGTTTCGTGAAAACAACCTTAACCAGCCGCAAACCCAGCAGGCGGTTCAGTATTTGCAGCAGCGCTGGGGTAGCTAATTCCGGCTAATCACCCTCCCCGTTGTCGCAACGGGGAGTTTCTGTTTTCCGCATGAGAACGCGGGAAGGCAGATTAAACCGTCAGTTCCTCCACCACTTCCGCTACGCTCTTGATCCGCTGAATACTGCCGATGCCGGTTCCCAGTGAAATGTAGCCTTTGTCAGTGTTGCCCTCCAGCATACCAATTCGCAGGCCGCGTAAACCGCCCATTTCCGCGGCTATGGTTTCATTACTGGCGCCGGATTTATCTAACGCCACCAGCCTGGCGGCTAATTTACCCGGCAGCGAACGATAGTAATCTGGCAATGTGCGAAATAGCTGCAAATCCAGACCGTTAGCTTGCACGATCATCTCTTTCACCGATGGCGGCACGCGGCTCTCGGTGGTGCTGATAAACACGGAGCCGGCAAATACCCCCTGCGCGCCCAGCGCGTGGGCGGCCCTGGCGGTGCGCCGGTCGGTAATCCCGCCAGCCGCCAGCACCGGCACACGCTTCACCGCATCAACAATCAATGGCACGATTGAAAACGTCCCTAGCGCCGTTCCCGGAAGCGTTCCGCCTTCGTCGAAGCCGGTGGCGACAATAACATCAGCGCCCATCTCCTCGGCCTCGCGGCTGTTTTCCGGCGTCGGGTTGATATCACGATAAATAATGCTGATCCCGGCCTGCTTAAGCGTGGCAAACAGCGAGGGAATGATAGCTCCTTGACCATAGCCGGTATAAACCACCACTTTAACCCCCTCTTCCTTGACTACCTCTACAATCGGCGGCGTCCAGATATCGTTTTTAACCGTCGGAATGAGATTTACAGCGAAAGGTTTCTCAGTGAGTCGTTTCGTTTTACGGATCTCTTCACGCATCTTTTCTGCCGTTTCCTGCGGCGTCGAGACGGCGGTTTGTGCGGTTAAACCTGCGTTCGGCCCTAATACGCCCAGCCCGCCGGCATTACTGACTGCGGCGACTAACCGGGCGTCGGTTAGCCAGGATAGCGGCCCCTGAATGACAGGTTTTTCAATACCGAGAATATGGCTAACAGAATGGTTTTGCATGATGCGGCTTCCTTAGTGTGTTTTCTGGCGCTTAGCGCTGGGATGACGCCACTGTAGGCCGCTTTATTGTTGGGAAAAATAGTAAAAATTATCCTTCACTGTTATTAAATAAGTAATAATCAAAGTGAAATACGATGTTGTCATCGGAGCACATTGGCACAAATGAACTTAAATCTGTTTGAATCTATTAAGATTTTTATCGAGATTATCGAGTCTGGCAGCTTTACGCGCGCCGCCGAGAATCTGCAGATCCATCGCCCGGCGGTCACGAAAGCGCTACAGCAGCTTGAGCAGCACTGCGGCGTTCGGCTTCTGCAGCGTACCACCCGACAGATCCACCTCACCCCTGATGGCGAGGCGTTTTATCGTCGTAGTAAACCTCTGCTGGCGCAGGCCGATGACCTTATGGAATCTTTCGCCCCGCAGCGTCCGCTACGTGGTCAACTGCGCATAGATATGCCTATCGCCCTGGCGAAGTTAGTGGTCGTGCCGAATCTCCCCGCCTTTTATCAGCAACATCCGGAGATTGAAATTGTGCTGAGCAGCTCCGACCGGCGGCGGGATATGCTTCGCGAGGGCCTCGATTGCGTCCTGCGCATTGGCGAGCTTGAAGACGGTGACTATATCGCACGTCATCTCGGTACCGTTGGTATGAAAACCTGCGCCAGCCCGGCTTATCTGGCGAAATACGGCGTTCCCGCAACCCTTGACGACCTGCGGCATCATCAGGCGATCAACTGGCTGAATAACAGTAATCATCAGACCATGCGCTGGGTGTTTCAGACTGACGCCGGGCAGCAGAACATTTCGCTAGCGGGTAAACTGGTGGTGGATAATTCAGAGACTTACATCGCCGCTGGCCTTGCTGGACTCGGCATTATGCAGGGTCTGGATCTTTTCCTTCACCCCTGGTTGAAAAGCGGCGAGCTGATTGAAGTCCTGCCGAATAATCCGGTTCCCTCCAGGAAGTTATCGCTTATTTATCCCCATCGTCATGTTTCGCGCAAGGTGCGCGTCTTCGCCGAGTGGCTGGCGACAATGTTATAGAAATACAGATAAAATAAAGCCCGGCGCTATCTGCCGCCGGGCATGAATTAAGGTGCGGTAAGTTCATCGTAGAGCGTTCGCAAACGGCTGCGAAGAAACAGCACCGCTTTGTGTTTACGCGACAGCCACGCCTGCTCGCTAGCGCCGCTCTCTGCCGCCAGCTCCCTGTAGCTATAGCCCTGCAGCTCGGTTTTCTCGAAGGCTTCACGCTGCAGCGGCGGCAGCTCCGCCAGCGCCTCGGTTAAAGCCTCCCACAGCAGTTCTTTAAGATAGGCTTCCTCCGGCGTCTGCGCGACGCCAAACAGCGTTTCCGCCAGCTCATCCTCGGCAAAGCCGCCATCGCCATCTTCATCAGTATCGAATGTTAATGGCAACTCGCGCTTCTTACGCGACCGGTCGGTCATTTCATTACGCGCCGCCCGGAATAACCATGCCGCCACGTTCTCCACCGGTTGCTCGACCTTCATCAGTTGCAGGGTGACTTCCTGCAGGATGTCATCGGCATCGTCACGTACGGCGGTTCTACCGCGAATAAACGCGCTTAAACGCGCACGACAGGCGGCAAGCGCAGACAGCAGCCGTGATTCCCCCGCCATCGCATTGTTTACCTCGTTCACTCGGCATCCGGCGCTTTCGCCGATGGGTTATCGTCAGTCGGTTGCCCACCGCGACGTTCATGCCAGCCGCAACGGCCGCGATGTCCGTGGCGGCCGAAACGTTGGGCAAACTCCTCTCGCTGCTCCGGGGTCATGGTCATCCAGCGTTCATGCATGCGTCGACGCGCCTGCGCCATACCAAACATACCGCGATGAAAACCTAAACCGCCAAACAAGATACGGCACAGCGCCAGTAATCCCAAAGCCTGCCAGAAACCGATGCTTTTCACCCCGAAGATAGCTGGCAGCAATGCGTTCCATAGCGACATCACGACCAGACTCAGCACCACAACAATCACCGCGCCGATAATCAGCGGCCGCGCCATTCTGTGACGTCCAAAACCCTGGTGATGATGCCCGTGTCGTTCAAAATCTCTCATCGTCAATTACCTCATAAAAATGTATGTATCGAGGTAGACGAATCAGCGAAGAAAATATTGCCAATAAAAATGAAAAAAATAGCGCAATCATGAAAACGGGTAAATGACTCAGAAACTCATCGCTAAACCGAGGCCATACCCTTCGGTGTTATTACCGAACATATAGCGGGCCACCAGTCGGGTACGGGTGATAAATACCGGATACTGGCTGCTGTCGAGTTCCAGACCAATGCCGAGCGAACTCAGGCTATCAAAGCCGAGTTCACCGCGCTGGTCGCCAAGATAGATAGTATGAGCGCCTTCCAGCACGTAGCGCACCGGGCTTTTCAGCAGCGTCCAGTCGGCTATTGGCGCGCGTCGACGAAGGTAGATACCCAGATTTTCGGCGCTGGCCTGCCCCTGGACCGCTTCTGATGTGCTACCGAAGGTTTGCAAATTCATCGCGGAATAGCGCGCTTCTATGTCAATATCCTGCGTTTTGGAAAACAGTTCATAATCAAGCATTAACGAACCGCCCAACCCATAAGCGTTCAGTCGCCCACCATCGAGGAAGCGAATATCAACCTCCGTTTTACGTTCGAGCGCCCAGCGACCGAGGCGTGCATCGCTGGCCATGGTGCCCAGCATCATATTGAAGATAGGCCGTAGCACCAGTTTTCCGCCCCATCGGTCCTGATACAATGGAAAGTCCCAGCCGACGCCGCCGGTAGCGGTCAGACTGTTCCATTTGGTGGGAATGGTACGGCTCTGGGCACCATCGCTGACCACAAATTGCGGATCGTAGCGACTGTAACCGAGGGTGCCTTCCAGATAGAGCGGAAAATCCTCACTCAAGGTGGCGCCGCCGCCAAATTGCGTGAGGGTTAGTTCGTTTTTCTCATTCGCGCCGGAGCCAATATTCAGATCGCTGGCGGTAACGTCAGGTACCACGGTGTAACTCATTAAGGTGAGCACCGCGTCCGCGCGCTGCTTTAGCCGACTGCCGTCCAGGGCATAACATTCCTGACTAACTAATAGCACCGCCAGCAGTAGCCAGGACGCGCGCGGAACGACAAATACCATGGTCTGATACTACCTCAACGGGGGGATTCGTTTGATTGAGTATAGCCAGCAGCGTCCAAACGTTAGTTATTTTTCAATACGCTGCAGCTGAATGGCATCCGCCTGCTGCGCTTTATCAGCGAGCTCCTGGAACTGCTGCGGAGAATAAAAATTATGCGGCGCTGGCAGCGACTGCATATCCTGCCCCGGATGGATTTGCAGTTGACCCAGTTCCGCGAGCGTAAATCCGGCAACTTCCTTTGGCATCGTCAGGCGATACGGCGGCGTGCGTTCAAAAGGAACCGGCGTTGGCAGGCGATTTTCGCTGAGATCGTAATTCCGCTTCAGCACCAGAAATTTATCCGGCACTCGCCGTTTACTGTTCCACCAGTCGCCGTCGACTTCACGGAACATCCTCTCGGTCTCACTTTGCGGCGCGACCAACAGTTTGACCAGCGCCTGTTTTAACGCCGCTTCCATCGCCCGGTTATAAGCATCGACTGAACCCGCTTGCCCTTGCAAAATAACGTTAATCGCCAGACGCGCGCCAAGCAGATTGGAATAGAGGTCCTCCGGCGAAAAGGCGGAAATTTCTTCTGAAAAACCCGGAACCGACTGGAAACCATACCATTGGGCGATCTCATGCCATTGCGCAATTTCGAAGGCCAGATGGCCGGCAAGCCAGGCGGCAATCGTATATCGCTGCGGCATTGAAGCCGGCGGCGTAAAGGCATTTAACTGGACGCGGCGTACGCCCAGTTCCTCGCTATAAAAGATGCGTCCTGGCTGCCCCAGCGTCGGGTAAATTCGGCTGAATAAATAAAAGGTGTAATCAGCGGTATCACGCACATGGGCAATATCAATAAAACCGCCGCGGCGGGTATAAATAAGGCCATTATGCTCATCGCTTAAGCCAACCAGATTTTTGACCGCGCCGAGCGCGCTATCGTTGTAATGATGCTCACCTAAGGTATCGAGCGTCAGCACATTACCAATCTGATAAACCGGGATTGGCACGCCAATGGCGCGCACCCGCAGATCGAAACCGAAGGCGCAGCATGGGCGCAGCGATTCCGGCGGCGATAATTCACCCACTACCGGGCTGACATGGTTAACGGGAATCGTCGGTAATACCGGGTCCTGGGCAAATACCGAAAAAGCAGCCGCCAATAACCACCACAAACTCTTACGCATCAAAAGCGTTCTCCATGATACAAAAACAGCGCGCATCATACTCGCCGATGGCTACACGCCGTTAAGTCAAAAACGGTATTCACCGGCGACAAAGAAACTATTGCGATCGTTAAAGCCAAATTCGGTCAGAACGTTGAAGTTACGCGTGATTTCGTACTGGGCGCCGATCAGCATATTCCATGGTGAAGTGAGTTTCTGTTTGACATCAAACTTGCCGTCGCCGTCTTTATTGACCGCGGCAATCAATGGCTGCAGCTGTGGCGGCATATGCAAATCGGCCAGGTTGCCTTTAAATTCCTGCTGCACATCCTGATACATACTGCCGACCCACACGCTGAGATGCGAAGGGCCGGAAATCCCCTGAAGGTTGAAGCGATAGCCAACGCGAGGTGACACCGTCACGGCAGAAATACTGCCGTCGAGAATATCGAAATCGGTGCGGGTGTAGTTTGTATCGACGAGGGCAAACCAGTTCTCATAGCCGCCAGCCAGCGTGAACCCGCCTCCCCAGGTGGTACCTTTAAAATCGAGAACAAAATCGATATTTTGCAACTCGCCACTTTGATTAAGGTTATGCACTGCGCCGGCGATGATGCGATCCAGACCGCGGTATTGCGTTGGGTCGGCATCGACCGACACATTCGACACCGACGAACCGCGGGTGTGGCCTAAAATCCCGTAGACATTAAGGAAGGGAAACACCCACATATCGAGACGAAGATTCTCGGTTTTGCTCTTCTCCCGCGTGTGCCCGGCATCGATGGCGAACATGTCGCTGGGGATCGGATGGTTACCCAGCTTCAGTCCGGAAAAGGTGATGCTGTCGACCATAATATCCTGGCGCATATTCATATAGCTGAGATTGACGCCAAACGGCAGCGGGATGGAATAACCGCGGGCGCGGGCTTCGTCTCCCCAGATGGGAAAGTAGCTATCACTGTCGTCACTTTCCGCCGCACAGGCATTCCACACGGCGCCAGAGGTCAACAACAGCGTCATGACGGTTATTTTCCATCTCATTTTTATTCGTACCTTTACAGTCCGGAACCCACATTAAAATAGACCGCCTGTTCGTGTTCGCTAAATGCGACATCGACGCCGGTAAATAAACCATACTGACGGGCGACCAGATAACGAAACCCGGAGCCCCACGCAACTTCGGTTTGCTGCCACAGCGACCCCGCCTCATCGCTCGCGCTGCCGATACCGACAAAACCTTGCAGGATCCAGCGCGGCGCAAATTGCCAGGCCAGTTGCGTCTGGGCGACAGCAACATAATCGCCCTGATAGCGAAAACGCGAGATGCCGCGCAGTTCGATGTAAGGCCGGGCCATTGGCGTTAGATGCTTGTCATGATGAGTCAGCGACTGATAATTTGCCGCCAGCGCCAGGGTTAAGGTCGGCGCCAGCGGGATAAAGTATTTACCATCCAGCGACCACTGATTGTAATGATAGTCGCCGCCGAGAAGAGCGCGGTAAAAACGGTACTCGCCCTGCAGTGATAACCCTTTCTTAGGGTAGAAAAAATTATCAGTGGTGTCATATTCCGCCACCACGCCCAAGGCCGAAGAGGTGCTGTTTTCCCCCAACACCCGCTGCCACACCTTGTTGATCAGCTGATTGTCCGCGGTTACATCGGTGTGCGCATAGAATTGCGAGGCGCCGAGAAAAACCGGTGAGTCCCCCACGCGGAACAACAGCTTTTGCAGACCGCCAAAGCCTTTGGTATGGGTTTGCACTGCCACATTTTTGTTAAACCCGGCAATGTCACCCGAATAGATATCGAGATTGACATTGGCGTAGCCCGCGCCAACCAGATAACGAATACTGTCATGATTCCAGGTATGACGATGCGCGGCGCCGATGAACCAGGTACCATTTTGCGTCCCACCGCCGCCGAATCCGGTCAGCGCCGGTGGAATAAAACGATCGCCCTCGCGGGAGCCTTTACCATGCAGAAATAAACCAAACAGACCGCCGCCGTAGCCGATAGCCGGTTCGGTAATCATCACCGGCACCGGCAAAAAACCGTACGGGTTATCCTGCAGATACTGGCTCATATCGAGCATGCCATCTTCAGGGTCGAACAATTGGGCGGCACGAGACGCGCCAGGCGCGAGAGCAAGCATCAGTAAAAGAGTAAGGCCTGCCAGCTTCATGCGGTCTCCAGCACTGACGCATTCATAAGGGAATATTAAGGAAATGAGCTAAAAATATATCGTAAGCCCTTGTTCTTCGCCAACTTACCCTCTCCTTACTTTGCTTATTTTTGGATAAAAAAGCGTGGTTAATCACACAAATTGATAAATGTTATTTATCGTTCTGGTTCATGACCATTAATAAGTGACAGTGTCACCATGTGCGATGGTTTTTAGTTCGCCGCCGTTGTAATCAAAAAGTGAATGACGTATAACATGTCGCAACCGAGGGGTGTCCCGTGAGGGCTGAGATGGCGTAAAAGCCGAACCCTTTGAACCTGATCTGGGTCATGCCAGCGAAGGGACGGGTCGGCATGTTCGCCAGTTTTCAGTTTTGCCTGTTCACACTTCTGCACGCCCGGATCTCCCCCTATTTTCAGGAGGTCCCATGATGATTCCCGCTTTTACCCAAGGTCTTTACGGTCGACTGCGCGAGCAGGCCGGTGGCGAATGGCAACGCTACGTGTCGCACCCTTTCCTCCAGCAATTAGCCGCGGGTACGCTGCCGCAGGCAGCCTTTCGTCATTATTTAACCCAGGATTATCTGTTCCTAATCCATTTCGCCCGCAGCTATGCCCTGCTGGTCAGCAAACTTCGCACGTTGCCGGAGATGCGCGCCGCCGCCGCCTCGATGAATGCCATCCTTGCTGAGCTACCGCTACATGTAGGCTATTGCGAGCAATGGGGGTTGAGCGAAGACGCTATGGCCCTGCAAAGCGAAGCGATGGAAACCATCAACTACACCCGCTACGTACTGGATATCGGCCACTCCGGCGACGCGTTGGATCTACTGGCGGCGCTGCTGCCCTGCGTCGCGGGCTATGCGGAGATCGGGCTTGGTCTGCTGCACAACCCACAAACCAACTTGCACGATAACCCCTACGCGCCGTGGATCCGCAATTACGGCGACGAGAGCTATCTTCACGGCGTCAACGCGGCGATCGACCTGCTGGAAACGCTCTGGCAACAGCGCGGCGCGGAATCCCGGTTAGCCGGACTGAGCGACATATTCACTACCGCTACCCGGCTGGAAGGTAATTTCTGGCAGATGGGACTGAACGCCGCCGGGCAGGACCAGGGGTGATGGCGCCAGGTATTCACATTCGCGATTTATGTCTGCGCTTTGGCACCCGGCCCCTCTTTCGCGATCTCTCCTTTGATATTGCCGCCGGGCAATGGGTATCGCTGCTGGGGGCCAGCGGCGCGGGCAAAACCAGCCTGTTGCGTATTATCGCCGGGCTGGCGGCGCCAACCCGCGGAACCGTCGTCGCCAGCGATGGCCTTCCTGTTACTACGCGATTGGCGTGGATGGGGCAAAAAGATCTGCTCTATCCGTGGCTTAACGTGCGGGAAAATGTCGCCCTCGGCGCCAGGCTGCGCGGTGAAAAGGCCGATAACGCGCGGGTAAACGAGCTTCTTGAGCTGGTCGGGCTCGCCTCCTGCGCTGATGAACGCCCGGCCGCGCTGTCCGGTGGGATGCGCCAGCGCGCGGCGTTGGCACGCACCCTCTATGAGGATCGCCCCATTGTGCTGATGGATGAACCGTTCTCCGCCCTCGATACGCTTACCCGTACGCGGATACAGACCCTGGCCGCACGCTTGCTCACCGGGCGTACCGTGGTGCTCATTACCCACGACCCGATGGAAGCCTGCCGCCTCAGCCATCGGCTGCTGGTGCTTTCGCCGACGGGCAGGATTGATGATAGTCATCATTTAAGCGGAATCCCGCCTCGCGCCCCGGATGATCCCGCGCTGCTGGCAAGCCAGGCGCAGCTGCTGCAGCAATTGATGAGGGCGAACGGATGAGGGGCAAGTTACTGCGCGGGTGCAGCGTATTTTGTGGCCTACTGTTGCTCTGGCAGTTGGCGAGCTACAGCGGCATTCCCACTTTTTTGTTGCCTTCTCCTGCGGCGGTCGCTGAAGCGCTGTGGAATAACCGTAGCTATCTGGCCAGCCATACCCTTGTCACCCTGAGCGAAATTCTCAGCGGAATGGCGCTCGGCGTCGCGCTCGGTATGGTGCTGGCGCTCTGTATGACCATGTCTCCGCGATTACAACGGTGGGTAATGCCGCTGGTACTGACCAGCCAGGCCATTCCGGTATTCGCCCTCGCCCCGCTGCTGGTACTGTGGTTTGGTTTTGGTATGAGCGCCAAGGTTATGATGGCGGTGCTGGTTATCTTCTTCCCCGTTACCTCGGCTTTCTTTGACGGTCTGCAACGGGTCAATCGCGACTATCTCGATCTGGCTCGTACCATGGACGCCTCCTTTGGCGCTCAGTTGCGCCATGTTCGACTGATGGCGGCGCTACCCGCGCTCGGTTCCGGCCTGCGGATGGCCGCCGCCGTCGCCCCCATTGGCGCGATTATTGGCGAATGGGTCGGCTCCGCCGAGGGGCTTGGCTATGTAATGCTGAATGCCAATGCTCGCCTGCAAACCGATATCTGCTTCGCCGCATTGTTTATTTTAGTGCTGCTGACCATCGCGCTGTGGTTGGCGGTCGATGCCTTTTTGCACCGGCTGATCAATTGGTCGCCGGAATAACTTATCAACAGATAATAAGGAAGAGATATGCGTATACCTCTGTTGGCCGGCCTCACTCTGCTGGTTTGCGGCCAGGCATCGGCAAATGAAAAGCTGACCCTGGTACTGGACTGGTACATCAACCCGGATCATGCGCCTATTATGGTGGCGGAACAGATTGGCGCCTTTCGGGATGCCGGGCTGGATGTCAACATCATCCCCCCTTCCGACCCGGCGCTCCCTCCGCGCCTGGTTGCCGCTCGCCAGGCGGATTTAGCGATAACCTATCAACCGCAGGTTCACTTCTTCGCCGATGAAGGACTGCCGTTGATTCGCGTCGGGACGCTGATCCACTCGCCGCTGAATACCGTGATTGCGCTGGATCAGCGCATCAAATCTCCGGCCGATCTGCAAGGGAAAAAAGTGGGATACTCGGTGAGCGGTATTGAACAAGCGACGCTGGCCACCATGGCGCAGCACGCCAACATCGACCCTAACAGCATTAAACTGATCAACGTTAATTTCCAGCTCACCAGCGCTCTGCTGGCCGGCCAGGTCGATGCCGTTATCGGCGGTTATCGCAATATCGAAGCGCTGGAACTCAAACTGCAGGGCAAAAGACCGGTGGTCATGAATGTGGAAGACTATGGCGTGCCCGCTTACGACGAACTGGTGATCGTGGCAAACAAAGCCGAGGTCAACGCCCCTAAAATCAAAAAGTTTCTCGACGCATTACAGCAGGGAGTGAGCTATTTGCGCGCGCATCCGCAGCAAACCTGGCAGCGATTTGCCAAAGCGCATCCGGAACTCAATACCGAACTGAACCAGCAGGCGTGGTTGCAGAGTGTGCCGCTGTTCGCCACCGATCCGGCAGCGTTAGATAAGCCGCGCTACGACGCGTATGAACAATTTTTATATAACAATAAGTTGGTGAAAAAAGTAACACCTTTAGCAAATTATGCGATCGAACTGCGTTAAGTAACCATAAAACTGACGGAAGTATTTCCGTCAGTCATTCAGCGAAGCGGTAATAAAAATATATAGACTTTCTCACTAATAATTACACTTTCCATGGTTTTAAAAACAATCGAAATTTAGTTTTAAAATCAGCCAATTATATTGACATTCCTGTATGTAATAATCGCGTCAAAATAGCGCCTTAAATTAAAGATTGAATGCGGATTTAAAAAGCCATATATTGTGCGCGCTTTATGAATGCCGATTCAATTTTCTAAACCATTTTATTCAACCAGAGTTCAAACGTAACGCTGGTTGTGGGAGTGATATGATGACGGATAAAGTCCGTATTGATACTTTAAGTGCAGATTTATTGGACGCGAACAACGAAACCTTTTTGGCTCGTCAGGCTGAATTCGAATCGAATGTCAGGAGTTACCCTCGCAAGTTACCGCTCGCTATCACCAAAGCCGAAGGCGTTTGGCTGACCGATGCGGATAACAAACAGTACCTGGACTGCCTCGCCGGCGCCGGGACCCTCGCGCTGGGCCATAACCATCCTGAAGTACTGCAGAGCATCCAAAGTGTCATTACCAGCGGCTTGCCGTTACATACCCTCGATCTGACAACACCGTTAAAAGATCGCTTCTCTGAATACCTGCTCTCTTGCCTGCCGGGCGAAGGGAAAGAGTATTGCCTGCAATTCACCGGTCCTTCCGGCGCTGACGCCGTTGAAGCCGCGCTGAAACTGGCGAAAAAATACACCGGCCGTACGGCGGTGATCAGCTTCTCCGGCGGTTATCACGGGATGACCCACGGCGCGCTGTCCGTGACCGGCAATCTGTCGCCCAAAGCGGCGGTCAACGGCATGATGCCGGAAGTCCAGTTTATGCCTTATCCACACCTTTACCGTTGCCCGCTGGGTATCGGCGGCGAAGCGGGCGTCAAGGCATTGACCTACTACTTCGAAAACCTGATCAACGACGTGGAAAGCGGCGTTCGCAAACCTGCAGCGGTTATCCTTGAAGCCGTACAGGGCGAAGGCGGCGTGAACCCGGCGCCGGTTGAGTGGCTGCAGCGCATCCGCAAAGTCACCAAAGAGCACGGCATTCTGCTGATCATCGATGAAGTTCAGGCAGGCTTTGCCCGTACCGGTAAATTCTTCGCCTTCGAACACGCCGGCATCGAGCCGGACATCATCGTGATGTCGAAAGCCGTTGGCGGCGGTCTGCCAATGGCGGTTCTGGGCATTAAGAAAGAGTTCGATGCCTGGGAACCTGGCCATCATACCGGTACTTTCCGCGGCAACCAGCTGGCGATGGCCACCGGTCTGACCACCCTGCGCCATCTGCGTGATAACAAGATTGCCGACAAAGTCGCCGCCCAGGGCGAATGGCTGAAAGGCAAACTGGCGGAAATGCAGAAACGCTATCCGGTTATCGGTCACGTGCGTGGTCTCGGTCTGATGATCGGTATCGAAATCGTGAAGCCGAACGAGGCGCAGGATCATATGGGCTGCTACCCGGCTGACGGCGAACTCTCCGCGCTGCTGCAGAAGAAATGCTTCGAAGCTGGCCTGATCCTGGAACGCGGTGGCCGTCACGGTTGCGTACTGCGTCTGCTGCCGTCCCTGCTGATTAGCGACGCGGAGCTGGAAGTGTTCCTCGACAAGTTTGAACAGGCCCTGCTGGCCGCCGGCGTAAAACCGGTCTGAGTGGAGTAAGTGACCGCAATGTCCAAATTGAATCCGATTCTGGCTGGGTCCGCGGCAAGCATTGACGCTTACCAGCAGGTCATTTCCCAGGCCAGCCAGGCGGTTGCGCAGTGGCTGCAACAACCTGAAATGTATCAGGGGAAAAGCGTTGATGAACTCCGTGAGCGCATCACCCTTGATTTTAACGAACAGGGTCTGGGCAACCAGGCGGCGATTGAACGTGCGATCGAGTACTTCCTGAAAGACAGCCTGTCGGTGCACCATCCGCAGTGCGTGGCGCACCTGCACTGCCCAAGCCTGGTTATCAGCCAGGCGGCGGAAGTGCTGATCAACGCCACCAACCAGAGCATGGACTCCTGGGATCAGAGCCCTTCAGCCACCATCATTGAGATGAAGCTGATCGAGTGGTTACGTGCGCAGGTCGGTTATCCGGCTGGCGATGCCGGCGTCTTCACCAGCGGCGGCACCCAGAGCAATCTGATGGGCCTGATGCTGGCACGCGACGCCTTCTTCGCTCGTCAGGGGCATTCCATCCAACAGGATGGTATTCCGGGCGACATTCGTCAGTACAAAGTGCTGTGCTCGGAAAACGCCCACTTCTCGGTGCAGAAGAACATGGCGCTGATGGGGCTTGGCTACCGCTCGGTCACGCTGGTGAAAACCGATGAATTCGCCCGTATGGACGTCACCGACCTGAAGGCCAAGATTGCGCAAGCGCAGGCCAACGGCGAGCAGATCATGGCCATCGTCGCCACCGCTGGTACCACCGACGCGGGCGCGATTGACCCGCTGCGTGATATCGCCGGTATCGCGGCGGAGCACCAGATCTGGCTGCACGTTGATGCCGCGTGGGGCGGCGCGCTGCTGCTCTCCGAGCAGTATCGCGATTACCTCGATGGCCTGGAGTTAGTGGATTCAGTTACCCTGGACTTCCATAAGCAGTTCTTCCAGACCATTAGCTGCGGCGCCTTCCTGCTGAAAGATGCTCGCCACTACGAGCTGATGCGCTATCAGGCGGCCTATCTGAACTCCGAGTTTGATGAAGAACACGGCGTTCCGAACCTGGTCTCCAAATCGCTGCAGACCACCCGCCGCTTCGACGCGCTGAAGCTGTGGATGGGGCTTGAGGCACTGGGCAAGAAACAATACGCTTCAATCATCGATCATGGCGTGACGATGGCGAAAAACGTCGCGGAATTTGTGAAATCTCAGCCAACGCTGGAGCTGGTCATGCAGCCGCAGCTGGCAAGCGTGCTGTTCCGCTCACGTCCGGCGCAAATGGCTGGTAGTGATAGCGCCGCGATCGCCCTGCTCAACCAGCGCGTGGGCGACGCCCTGCTGGAATCCGGCCGCGCCAACGTCGGCGTGACCGAGCATAACGGCGTAACCTGCCTGAAGCTGACGCTGCTCAACCCGGTGGTGACGCTGGACGATGTGAAGGTCTTGCTGAGCCTCGTTGAACGCACCGCCCAGGAACTGCTGGCGAAATAAGACACTGCCGATTAGCAAGTGTCCTGCAAAGCCGATAACTGCTGTTATCGGCTTTTTTATTTCCCTCTCACGTCCGCGCTTCGCGCAGCAGTTGTTGGATCACCTGCTCCTGACGGGCATAATCGCCTTCGCCAAAGGCGGTATAACGCAGTTGCCCCCGCGCGTCGAAGAAATAATGCGCCGGCCAGTACTGATTACCAAACGCATTCCAGATGGCGTAGTTGTTATCTGCGACAACCGGATAGTTTAGCTGCCGCTGGCTGACCGCTTCACGAAGCTGCGGCAACGACCGTTCCCACGGATATTCCGGCGTATGTACGCCAATCACCACCAGCCCCGCATCGCGATACTTATTGGCCCACGTCCGTACATAAGGCAGCGTATGCTGACAGTTGATGCAATCGCGGGTCCAAAAATCAATCAGCACCACCTTGCCCTTTAACGCCGCATTGGTAAGGGGCGGGCTATTAATCCATGCGGTACCGCCTTGCAATTCCGGCATAGCGCTGGTTGGCCGCGGCGCAACGATCGGCTCCAGACGAACTCGTTGTTGATCCTGGGGCATAAACGCGCTGAGCCGCTGCTCCAGACGATGGGTTAAACCGCTGGCGCCCTGCAGATAACGATCGCTACCGCTGGCGATTAATGCCACTGCGGCCAACATTGCCACGCCAGCCAGTTGGCGTAACCGCCCACTTATCACCTGACCACCGCGCAAACGGGAAATCAGCCGCGCGCCGAACCACCCCAATAGCAGCAACATCAGCGCGCATCCGCTGGCATAGGAAAGCAGCAAGATACCGGTAATCACTGAATTTCCTTGCAACAACGCCAGGCTAAATATCGCCCCCAGCACCGGTCCCGCGCACGGCGCCCAAAGTAGTCCAATCGCCAGTCCGGCAAACACTGAAGCGAGACCACTGCCATAACGATAGCTCTGTTGGTTAAGTTGATTACCCAGCGCAACCGCTGGCGATCCGAGCCAGCCTGCAACGCGTGATGACAGCAAACTGATAGCCACAACGACCAAAAAGCCCAGCGCCAGCCAACGCCCGACGATAGTCAGATTGACTAACCATCCCCCTGCCGCCGTGGCCAGCAGCGATACAGCGGTAAACATCAACCCCATACCGAACAACAACAGGATCAGTTGCCCCTTACGCCCGCTTACGCTGGCAAACACCAGCGGGATCACCGGTAAGGTGCAGGGGCTGAGCAGCGTCAACATACCGGCCAAAAATGCAATCACAACAGCCATGATCATTCTCCTTCGCAACGTTGCCGAAGTGGCAACGTCAGCATTACAACAGGCGACTGTATGGCGGATATGTCCGTGAAACGGCGGTTTAGTATATGGATTTATCTGCAGTTGGAATGGATACAGAAGGATACAAAACGGCGGCATTGAGACGTACCCGCGCCTCAAGACCGCCCTGTTGCAGGTTGTGCAGGGTCAAACTTCCCTGCATCTGCCCGGCGAGCTGGGCGGCGATTGCCAGCCCCAAACCGGTACCGCCGGTATCGCGATTACGTGACTGCTCGAGGCGATAGAACGGCTGCAGTACGGCGGTGAGCTCTCCTTCCGGGATGCCGGGGCCGTCATCAACAACGTGAATGATAACATCGCCATTCGGCGGGTAACTCAGGCTGATTTCCACCTTTTCGGCGTATTTCAGCCCATTATCGATTAAGTTACTCATGATCCGCCGCAGCGCCTGCGGCTGAAGCGTCATGACGTCCACCCCTTTACCGGCACGAAAACTGACCGCTTTACCGATATCGGCATAATCACAGGCGATGCTATCCAGTAACGCATTGAGACTCATCCGCTGCGGCCCTTCTGCCAGCGGTTCGGCCGATCGTGCCAGCGCGATGCCTTCGCGAACCAGTCGGGTCATGCTATCGAGATCCTGTAACAGCTTATCGCGGAGTGCCGGTTGGTCGGCCATCTCGACTCTTAGCTTCATACGGGTAATCGGCGTCTGCAAATCGTGGGAGATCGCCGCCAGGATCCGCGCGCGCTCCTGCAAATGGTCCTGTATTCGCTTTTGCATCGCGTTGAAGGCGCGCGCCGCGCGCTGCACCTCTTGTGGTCCCTTCTCGGCCAGCGGCCCTGCAGCCGGAGTAGCCGGTTGCAGCGTATCAATGGCGCGGGTAAAGCGGGTCATCGGCGCGACCACCTGGCGGACGGCGTACCAGGCGCAAAATAGTAGTAACAGAAACTGCGCGACCAGCACCAGCGGTAGCCAACGTGCGATGGCCGGCAGCTTTGGCCACAGGTCAATGCTTAACGGCGCGCCGTCGCGCAGGGTCACGTGGGCCTGAATATGTTCGCGCGGTCCAGGGACGGCGATAATACTCACAGGATAGCGACCGCTCAGGGCTTCCTGTAACGAGCGTACCGCATCACGGGTACGCCAGCTGGTGGGATAATCGCCAGTTTGTCCGGCAGAAAGCTGATAGCGGTAGTTACCGCGCGCCAGACGCGCCAACCAATGCGGCCGTTCTTGCGCAGGAAGACGATCAAGGATAGCCACGCTGGTGGCGACATCGTATTCAAGGTTGCCCAGCATGACGCTACGGGCACTGCTCATGCGCTCGTAGAGCAGAAGCGATAGCGTCAGGGCATTAGCGAGCAGCAGAGCGAGAAAAATCATTATCATTAAGCGCGACTGCAATGACGCCGGCCACACTTTCATTATCGCGCCTCGCGGATCGACACCGGCACTGACAGCACGTAACCCTCGCTGCGCACGGTTTTGATATAGGCGGGCTCACGCGCGTCCTCCCGCAGACGCTGACGCAGGCGGCTCACCAACAGATCGATAGACCGTTCAAACAGTTCGGCATCACGCCCCTGGGTAAGATTCAACAACTGATCGCGGTTGAGCACACGTTGAGGATGATCAAGAAACACCCGCAGCAGGCGATATTCCGCCCCGCTTAGCGCCACAATTGTGCCACTCTCGTCCAGTAGATGCCGCGCCGAGGTATCGAGCAGCCAGTCGCCAAAGGCGATAAGCCTGCCGGCTTCGCTGATTTGTAAATTGGGGGGAAGCGCGCGAGCGCGGCGTAAGATGGCTTTGATCCGCGCCAGTAGCTCCCGGGCCACGAACGGTTTCACCAGATAATCGTCGGCCCCCATTTCGAGACCAAGTATACGGTCGCTATCTTCGCTACGCGCGGTCAGCATCAGCACCGGGATATCCTGTTGGCCATCATTGCGCAACTGACGACAAAGGGTTAAACCATCATCGCCGGGCAGCATGATATCGAGGACAATCAAATCGATTTGATGGTTTTTAAGTACAGACCACATCGCTTTGCCATTAGCTGCGCCGCTGGCGCGATAGCCCGATTTCTCCAGATACCCAACGATCAGTTCGCGGATATCGCGGTCGTCATCGACAACCAGGATGTGGTCAATACGTTCCAAAGGCGGCTCCTGCGGAAAAATAAGCTCATGAAAAGCATATGCGGCTTTTCCGCAAGCGCAACTCTGCGCTTGCGGCGTGGTGAGGCTTATAAGCGATCGGCATCAATAACCGCCTGAACAAATTCCGCTGGCGCCTCCTGCGGCGGGTTATGTCCCACTGCGCCTTTGAAATCCCGATGCTCATATTTACCGGTGAATTTCGCCCGATAGCTATCCGGCGCCGGATGCGGCGCGCCATTGTTTTCCCCCTCGATGGTAATCGTGGGTACGCTAATCGCCGGCAGTTTCGCGAGTCGCTGTTCGTAGGCCGCATATTTCGCTTCGCCCTGCTCCAACCCCAGGCGCCAGCGGTAGTTGCTGATGGTGACGGCAACGTGATCCGGGTTATCCAGCGCTTTCGCGCTATTGGCGAACGTGGCATCCGTGAATGTCCACCGCGGCGAAGCCTGATGCCAGATAAATTTGGCAAAGTCATGGGTATTTTGCCGGTAGCCCGCCTCGCCGCGCGGGGTGGCAAAGTAGAATTGATACCACCACGACAGTTCCGCCTGCGGCGGTAACGGCTTCTCGCCAATTCGCTGACTGCTAATCAGATAACCGCTCACCGATACCAGCGACTTAACCCGCTGCGGCCAGAGTGCCGCGACGATATCCGCTGTACGCGCGCCCCAGTCAAAGCCAGCGAAATCCGCTTGCTTAATATTTAGCGCATCCATCAGATGCACTATATCCGCCGCCATCGCCGATGGCTGACCGTTACGCGGCGTTTTAGCCGACAGGAAACGGGTGGAGCCGTAGCCGCGCAGATACGGCACGATGACCCGGTAACCCTTCTGCGCCAGCGCCGGGGCTACCTGCGCGTAGCTTTGAATATCATACGGCCAGCCGTGCAGCAAAATTACCGCCTGGCCATCGCGTGGCCCAATATCGACATAACCGATATTCAAATCGCCGGCGTTGATTTGTTGCACCTTGTCGAAAGCGCCTGCGTCTTCAGCAGCGCACACGCTGGCGGACCACAGCGTGGAGAGACACAGCGCCGTAGCGCTGACATGACGGATTGCGGATAATCTGTTCATCCTCATTTCACCTTTTATCTGGAAGCGTTAAGCAAGTACGTGAACAGTTAATCAGGCCTGTGTATCCAGCATGTGTGGGATTTATCGTGTTTTTGCATCGCCATGTATGAGGTTTGCCGATTGATACAGTGTGATACAAACGCCAGATTTGGCGATTGTTGCTAAGTTGTGAGTTTCCACTTGCCGCCGCGAACAAATCAGTTACCGTGTCAGGCATTTCCAGTACAACCACCAGATGGAGCGCGCTATGGCGATTTTTGATGGTCACAATGACCTGCTGCTCAATTTATGGCTTCACCATCGCGAGGATCCTTCAACTGCTTTCTTTGCCGGGATTGAGAACGGTCATCTCGACTATCCGCGCATGCTGCAAGGCGAATTTGCCGGCGGGCTATTCGCGCTATTCGTGCCACCGCAGGAATATATTGCCCGTATGGCGCCGCAATACGCCAGCCAACGATGGGATCCGATCGATATCCTCTGGCAGCAACTGGCCATCCTGAAACAACTTGTCACGCACTCCGCTGGACGCTTGCGATTATGTCTGAGCGCGGCGGATATCGAACGATGCCGCGAGGATAAGGTACTGGCAATGGTGGCGCATATTGAGGGCGCCGGAGGTTTTGATGGCGAGGGCGGCGACCTGCAGGCCTTCTATGCCGCCGGGGTCCGCAGCATTGGTCCGTTCTGGAACATTGCAAACCGCTTCGGCAGCGGCGTTAACGGTTCCTTTCCCGGCAGCCCGGACACTGGGCCTGGACTGACAGCGGCAGGTATCGATCTGATTAAGCAGGCCAATGCCTTGAAGATGCAGATTGACGTGTCTCATATGAATGAAAAAGCGTTCTGGGATACCGCCCAACACTCGACGTCACCGCTGGTCGCCACCCACTCGAATGCCCACGCGCTATGCCCGCAGCCGCGTAATCTCACCGATGAACAACTGCGGGCGATTCGCGACAGCGGCGGCGTGGTCGGCGTCAATTTCGGCAACGCTTTCCTGCGCGCCGACGGCAAACGCGACAGCGACACCCCATTAGCTACCATCGTTCACCATATCGACTATCTTATTAACATTATGGGCGACGATCACGTGGCGTTGGGGTCCGATTTTGACGGCATCACCCTGCCGGACGAATTGGGCGATGTTAGCGGTTTACCACGGCTAATCAACGCGTTGCGCCATAGCGGTTATGAACAATTGGTGCTGGATAAACTGCTTTGGGGCAACTGGCAAAAGGTATTAAAAAATGTTTGGCAACAATAGGTTATATTGTAAACATAAGGTTAAATGCTTACATGTTGCCGGTTGACCTTTGTCTCCCTGAGGGGCAATATTTGATGGCCATCACAAAACCGACACAACCGAAGACGTTGATGTCGCATTTTTATAGAGGAAAAAACGATGTGGAAGAAACCTGCTTTTATTGATTTACGTCTGGGTCTGGAAGTGACGCTGTACATTTCCAACCGCTAATCGCTCCGCCCGCCGTCCGTGCGGGCATTTTGTTTTTTTATCTGGTCCGTCTTCATGTTTATAAAAGTCCTCGGTTCCGCCGCTGGCGGAGGTTTTCCGCAGTGGAATTGTAACTGCGCCAACTGTCAGGGGCTGCGCAATGGCACAATTCAGGCCACCGCCCGCACCCAGTCTTCCATTATCGTTAGCGATAACGGCAAAGAGTGGGTGCTGTGTAACGCCTCTCCGGATATCAGCCAGCAAATTGCCCACACGCCAGAGTTAAACAAACAAGGCGTACTGCGCGGCACGCATATTGGCGGCATTATCCTTACCGATAGCCAGATTGACCATACTACCGGGCTGCTGAGCCTACGCGAAGGGTGTCCCCATCAGGTCTGGTGCACGCCGGAGGTACATGAGGATCTCAGCACGGGTTTTCCCATTTTTACTATGTTACGGCACTGGAACGGCGGCCTGATTCACCATCCTGTCACCCCGCTGAATAGTTTTACCGTTGACGCCTGTCCCGACCTGCAGTTTACCGCCGTCCCCATCGCCAGCAATGCGCCGCCCTACTCGCCGTTTCGCGATAGGCCGCTGCCGGGCCATAACGTGGCGCTGTTTATCGAAAACCGCCGCAACGGCCAGACGCTATTCTATGCGCCGGGGCTTGGCGAACCGGATGAAGCGCTCCTGCCGTGGCTGAAAAAAGCGGACTGCCTGCTGATTGACGGTACCGTCTGGCAGGATGATGAACTACAGGCGGCCGGCGTCGGGCGCAATACCGGTCGTGATATGGGCCATCTGGCGCTTGGCGATGAACACGGCATGATGGCGCTGCTGGCCTCACTCCCGGCGAAGCGCAAGATTCTGATTCATATCAACAATACTAATCCAATCCTTAACGAGCAGTCGCCGCAGCGTAACGCCCTGACGCAACAGGGAATTGAAGTGAGCTGGGACGGAATGCCTATCACGCTTCAGGACTAACTATGCAGATTCGCGAAACCCTATCGCCACAGGCGTTTGAACAAGCGCTACGGGAAAAAGGCGCCTACTACCATATCCATCATCCGTACCATATTGCGATGCATAACGGCGAGGCCAGCCGCGAACAAATCCAGGGCTGGGTGGCGAACCGTTTTTACTACCAGACCAATATCCCGCTAAAAGACGCGGCGATTATGGCAAACTGCCCCGATCCACACACCCGACGCAAATGGGTGCAGCGGATCCTCGACCACGATGGCAGTAACGGCCAGGAAGGCGGTATTGAAGCCTGGCTGCAGTTGGGTGAAGCCGTGGGGCTAAGCCGTGATGAGTTACTCAGCGAGCGCCACGTGCTGCCCGGGGTGCGTTTTGCCGTCGACGCCTACGTTAATTTTGCCCGGCGGGCCAACTGGCAGGAAGCGGCGTGCAGTTCGCTGACCGAACTGTTTGCCCCGCAAATCCATCAGTCGCGCCTCGACAGCTGGCCGCAGCACTACCCATGGATCAAAGAAGAAGGCTATTTCTACTTCCGCAGCCGCTTAAGCCAGGCCAATCGCGACGTCGAACATGGGCTGGAGCTGGCGAAGATCTACTGCGATAGCGCGGAAAAGCAGAACCGGATGCTGGAGATCCTGCAGTTTAAGCTCGACATTCTGTGGTCGATGCTGGATGCCATGACCATGGCCTATGCGTTGCAGCGCCCGCCCTATCATACGGTCACCGACAAGGCGGCCTGGCACACGACCCGACTGGTATAACTATGCAAAAAAGCGCAATCATCGCCTTTCGTCGCGGCTACCGCCTGCAGTGGGAAGCTGCTCAGGATAGCCACGTGATCCTCTATCCGGAAGGAATGGCGAAACTAAATGAGACCGCCGCCGCGATCCTCGAACTGGTCGATGGTCAACGCGACGCGGCAAAAATAATCGCCGAACTCAACGCCCGTTTCCCGGAAGCCGGCGGCGTCGATGACGACGTCATCGAATTCCTGCAGATAGCTTACCAACAGAAGTGGATTATCTTCCGTGAGCCAGAATAAACCCGCCGTTAATCCGCCGCTGTGGCTACTGGCGGAGCTGACCTATCGCTGTCCGTTGCAGTGCCCCTACTGCTCTAACCCGCTGGACTTTGCTCAGCAGGAGAAAGAACTCACCACCGAACAGTGGATTGAGGTCTTTCGCCAGGCGCGGGCCATGGGTAGCGTGCAGATGGGTTTCTCCGGCGGCGAACCGCTGACGCGCAAAGATCTGCCGGAGCTTATCCGCGCCGCGCGCGACCTCGGTTTTTACACCAATCTGATTACGTCAGGCATTGGGCTCACCGAGAGCAAACTCGACGCCTTCAGCGAGGCCGGGCTGGATCATATCCAGATTAGCTTCCAGGCCAGCGATGAAGTGCTTAACGCGGCGCTGGCGGGCAACAAAAAAGCGTTCCAGCAGAAGCTGGCGATGGCGAAAGCGGTAAAAGCTCGCGACTACCCGATGGTGCTGAACTTTGTCCTCCATCGCCACAATATCGACCAGATCGATAAAATCATCGATCTGTGTATCGAGCTGGAAGCGGATGATGTTGAGCTCGCCACCTGCCAGTTTTACGGCTGGGCGTTCCTCAATCGTCAGGGGTTACTGCCGACCCGCGAACAGATCGCCCGAGCTGAACAGGTCGTTGCTGATTACCGCCATAAAATGGCGGCTAACGGTAATCTGACCAATCTGCTCTTTGTCACCCCGGACTACTACGAAGAACGCCCTAAAGGCTGTATGGGCGGCTGGGGCTCAATATTCCTCAACGTGACCCCGGAAGGCACCGCGCTGCCGTGTCACAGCGCGCGCCAGTTACCGGTCGAGTTCCCGTCGGTGCTGGAGCAGAGCCTGGAATCGATCTGGTATGACTCGTTTGGCTTCAACCGCTACCGCGGCTTCGACTGGATGCCGGAGCCGTGCCGTTCCTGTGATGAAAAAGAGAAAGATTTCGGCGGCTGCCGCTGTCAGGCCTTTATGCTGACCGGCAATGCCGATAACGCTGACCCGGTGTGCAGCAAATCACCGCACCATCATAAAATCCTCGAAGCGCGGCGCGAAGCGGCCTGTAGCGACATCAAAATCAGCCAGCTGCAGTTCCGTAACCGCACCCGTTCACAGCTGATTTATAAAACCCGGGAATTGTGATGACCACCGCCACCCGCATCGTGGAACTGGCAGGCGGGATTCGCGCAACGCTGGTTCATCAGCCGCAGGCGACGCGTGCTGCGGCGTTGGTTAAGGTGGGTGCCGGAAGCCATCACGAAACCGATGCCCTGCCGGGGCTGGCCCATTTACTGGAACATTTGCTGTTTCGCGGCAGCCAGCGCTATCACGCAGACGAGCGATTAATGGCGTGGATCCAACGCCAGGGCGGCAGCGTCAACGCCACCACCCTTGCCCGCCACAGCGCCTATTTCTTCGAGGTCGCCGCCAGTAGTCTGGCCGAGGGCATCACTCGTCTACGGGATACGCTCCAGGCGCCGCTGCTGTCGCCTGAAGATATCCGTCAGGAACTGGCGGTCATCGATGCGGAAAACCGGCTTATCCAGCAGCACGATCCCTCCCGCCGTGAAGCCGCAGCCCGTCACGCGATAGCGGCGCCCGCGGCTTTTCGCCGTTTTCAGGTCGGCAGCATGGATTCGCTGGGCGGAAACTTGCCTGCGCTGCAGGTTGCGCTCGGCGAGTTTCACCAGCGCTATTATGTCGCCAGCCATCTGCAGCTATGGCTTCAGGGGCCGCAGTCGCTTGATGAATTAGCCGCATTGGCCCATTTTTTTGCCGCGGGGTTCCCTGGCGGCCTGCCGCCGGCAAACGCGCCGTCTACGTATTTTAGCAACAATGTGGATCTTCAACTGGCCGTTGAAGACAAACCGGCGGTATGGCGTTGTCCGCTCATTGCAGTAAGTGACAATGTCACTACTTTTCGTGAATTCCTACTGGATGAAGCGCCCGGCAGCCTGCTGGCCGGGCTGCGTGAATGCGGGCTCGCGGACGATGTCGCGCTGAACTGGCTTTACCAGGATGAACGTGTCGGCTGGCTGGCGCTGGTATTCAGCAGCGACCAACCCGACGCCATCAATCAGCATCTCGAGCGATGGTTGCAGGCATTGCGCCACACCTCGCCTGAACAGCAGTTGCACTATTACAGACTGGCGCAGCTGCGTTTTAACGCACTCACCCCGCTCGAACAGTTACGTCAGCGGGCATTGGGTTTTGCGCCCAATTCCCCGCCCGTCGACTTTGCCCGTTTCTGCGCCAGCTTGCTGACGGCGCCAGCCTCTTCGCTGGTGTGCCGCAAAATAGCGGCTGGCGATGGCGTGGCAACCCAGGGCTTTACCTTGCCGCTCGGCCGCAGGCAGCCACGGACAGTCGTGATTGATCCGCTGGCATTTAGCTTCTATCCGCAGGCGGCGACCGCTGCTGCGCCTGACCTGCCGCCAACGACCAGCCCGCTGCTGCATGTCATTGCAGATAATCAAACGCCAACGCTGATCGTTCGCAAGCCTTTCTATAGCGTGCTTAGTCAGGCGCAGGGAATGGCGATAAGCCAGCAGCTCCGTCCCTTGCTCGCGCAACTTCGCCATGCTGGCGGCAGCGGCGAGTGGCAAACGGTGGACGGCAACTGGCAGCTTACCCTACAGCTCCCGGAATCCGGCGGCGTAGCGGAGCGCGTCGTCACCGCGCTCATGCGCCGATTATCGCAACCTGCACTGGGGACGACGGTCGCACCTGAAACCATTGCGATTCGCCAGCTACTGCAAAAATTACCTGAACATCTGACTATCGCCCCGGCGCAAGAGGGTTGGCTGGCGGCGATGGTGGGCGGCAGCGGCAATCTGGCGCAGCAGGTTGCCCGTCAGTTGACGCTGCTCAATACCCCGGTTAACGCCGAACTTCCCTCTTCGGCGGGCTGTCGCCGCGGTATTCAGCGTATTCCTCACGCCAGCTCGGATAACGCGCTATTAGTTTTTATTCCATTGCCCGAGGGGGCATCGCTGGCCGCGCTGCAACTGCTGGCGCTACTTTGCGAGCCGCAATTCTTCCAGCGTCTGCGGGTCGAACAGCAGATTGGCTACGTGGTGAGCTGCCGTTATCAGCGGATCGCCGATCGCGATGGCCTGCTGCTGGCGCTGCAGTCGCCAGATCGTTCCATCAGTAACCTGCTACGCTGCTGTAAAACCTTTCTCCGCCAGTTAACGCTGTGTGGGCAAGCTGAGTTCAGCCAGTTACAACACCAGCTGGCTGAGCAGCACGGTCAGGCGCAGGACGCCAGCGCCACCGCACTCGCCGCCCTGCGCCAGCACTATCATCTCCCGGTAGCCACGCCGCAGAACGTTAACGACCTGCGGCTGGACGAGGTCATCACGCTATGGCGTGAGATAACTCGCCGTCGCCGCAGCTGGCGAATCCTGTATAGCGCGCCGACGACGTCCGCCACTTAAAGTGGTTACTGCGCATCGGCGCTTTCGACCTGCGGAACGTTACTTTGCGCGCTATCCGCGGCTGGCGCATTCGCCGGGTCGAAGATATGGTCGAGAATCGCACGCGCCGTCGGGCCGGCGACAACGCCATCGCCGCCGCCATTTTCGAGAATGAGCGCCATCGCCACTTTCGGATGCTGATACGGCGCAAACAGGGTATAAAAAATGTGGTCGCGCAGACGCACCGGGATCATTTTAGCGTTGTAGGTCTGGTTTTCTTTCAGGCTAAATACCTGCGAGGTCCCGGATTTCGCCGCAATCTGATACGGCGCTGTATGGAACAGCTTATATCCCGTTCCGTTCGGCAGGTTCGCCATGCCATACATACCATTGCGGACAACCCCCCAGTATGGCGATTTCGGATCGCCGACCTGCGGTAAATTGGCTGGCTGCTGATAGCGTTCGACCTTATTCCCCTGCTTCATTGAGTATAAAAGATGCGGGTTTTGTACCTTGCCGTTGTTGATTAGGGTGGTCAGCGCTTTCACCATCTGGATTGGCGTCGCGATCCAGTACCCCTGGCCGATACCGACGGAAATCGTATCGCCCTGATACCACGGTTTTTTATGTACCCGCTGTTTCCATTCGCGGCTCGGCAAAACCCCGGCGTATTCTTCATTGAGATCGATGCCGGTCGATTGTCCGTAACCAAACTTGCTCAACCACTCGTGTATACGGTCGATGCCCATCTCAAAAGCGACCTGGTAGAAGAAGGTATCCGCCGACTCTTCAATCGCTTTGGTCACATTCAACATACCATGTCCCGTTTTTAACCAGTCGCGGTAGCGGCGCTGAGTACCGGGAAGCGTCCAGGTTGGCGCGCCGAAGAAGGTGGTATTTGGCGTAATAACCCCGGCGGAAAGAGCTGAGAGCGCCATATACGGCTTGACCGTGGAAGCCGGGGGATACAATCCCTGAGTGACGCGGTTAATCAGCGGGCGATCCTGGTTATCGAGCAGCGATTTGTAAGCCTGGTAGCCAATCCCCTTAACGAAGGGGTTGGGGTCATAGCTGGGGCTGGAGACCATTGCCAGTACGCCGCCGTCGCGCGGGTCGACGGCCACGACCGCGGCGCGCTGGCCCTTCAGGACCGACTCGATGTACTGCTGCAAATGCAGGTCTAGCGTCAGATAGATATTTTTGCCGGCGACCGGCGGGACTTCTTTCAACAGGCGAACGACGCGACCGTGGTTGTCTACCTCGACTTCCTGATAACCGGTGGTGCCATGCAGCTCTTTCTCGTAATAGCCTTCAATCCCCTGTTTACCGATATTGCGATCGGCCGCGTAGTTTTCTGCTTCGCCGTTTTTCGCCAGCCGTTGTAAATCGTTATCGTTAATTTTCGAAACGTAACCGACAACGTGCGCCAGCTCCGCGCCATAGGGATAACTTCGCTGCTGATAACTCTCGACGGTAACGCCGGGAAAACGAAATTCGTTGACAGCAAAGCGCGCCACTTCCACATCGGTAAGATCGGATTTCAGCGTCACCTCTTTATAGCGGCTATTGTGGTGCATATCGTCGCGGAAACTGGCGATATCATCCGCCGTCAGGTCGACAATCGGGCTTAACGCCTGCAGCAGCGCCGACATATCGGCAATCTTGCTGGGGATCACCTGCAGGCGATACAGGGTGATATTTTGCACCAGCGGAATACCGTTGCGGTCGAAAATCAGCCCCCGGCTTGGCGCGATCGGCAACATTTTAATGTCGTTTTGATTGGAGCGGGTCTGATAAAAGTCGTGCTGCTCTACCTGGAGATGGTAGAGATTGAAAATCAACACCCCAAAGCAGACCACCACCAACAGGAAAGCAATAACGGCGCGGCGGATAAACAGCATCTCTTCTGCCGAGTGGTCGCGGATCTCATCTCTCAATAGGGCCATTGGCGGCAATTTACCTGCGTCACTGGAAAGCACAAAACAAAGGCGAAGAAGAATAGCTTTATTGACGCATTAGCCCTACTGAAAGGTTGCTAATGAACTGGCAGAAATGTATCAGTATGTTAGAACGTGAGATGCCTTTCTCAACGAGAGAAAGGCATAAAAACGCGTTGTCAGGCAGTAACGATTATTTTCTGGCCTCAAAAGCGATCTTTACCGCCATTCCGGCAAGTACCGTCGCCATCAGCCAACGTTGGAATTGTTGCCAACCCGGTCGCCGCCCAAGAAACAGCGCCACCTGCCCGGCCAGCATAATAATAAGCCCGTTAACCGCCACGCTTATTAGCACCTGGGTACAGCCAAGTATTAGCGACTGACTCAGCACGCTACCGAGCCCGGGAGTGATAAACTGCGGCAGCAAAGACAAATACAAGATAGCCACTTTAGGATTCGCCAGGCTGGTAAGAAAGCCCATCAGAAACAGCTTACGCCCGCTATCAGCCGGTAAATCGCGCACCGCGAAAATCTGCCGCCCACCGGGTTTAATCGCCTGCCACGCTAAATAGAGCAAATAAGCCACTCCGCAAATTCGCAACGCATCGTAGGCATAGGGTACGGCGAAAACCAGCGCGGTTATGCCAAAAGCCGCACACAGCATATAAAAGAAAAATCCCACCGCAACGCCAGCAAGGGATATAAAGCCGGCGCGTTTTCCCTGGCAAATCGACCGTGAAGTGAGGTACATCATGTTGGGGCCAGGAGTTAACACTAACCCCAACGCCACCGCGGCAAAAGCCGATAATGAAGCTAATTCAGGCATAACTTATCTCCAGATAGGGGTAATGCCCAGGCGCGCGGCGTACTTGACCATGCTCCCCAACAGTATTCTGTCTTTAGCGCCAGTCACATGGTGTCTAAGTATTAGCTTATTCCCGTTCGGTCGACAACCATTTCGCCTTTCCCGACCGTTTAGGAGGTGCAACTGCTCCTGATACGCCAGACGCGTATATAAAGTACAGCGCTAACGCCAAACATAGCACCGCCGCCAGGCGTTGTGGCGAAAAGTCAATAGCGCTATTTCCCAACCACCCGAAATTATCAATCAGCAAGCTCATCGCGAGTTGACCAAATATTACCGCCACCGTCGCCGTTGCCGTGCCGATTCGCTGTACTGCCAGCACCATGATGACAATATAGGGAACCCCGCAGAACGCCCCAAGCAGTTGCCATTTTGGTACATCCAGCAGCGTCATTGACTGCTGCGGAGCAAAGAAAACGATTAATAAACCGGTCACCAATGCGCCAATGGAAAAGGTCAAAAAGGCGCTACGCAATATTCCGACTTGCACGCCAAGACGGCCATTCACCGCAGCCTGTACGCTTAGCAATGCGCCGCCAATCAGCGACAAAATAATCATCAACATATTCATCTCAGCACCTCAATCAACGGCAATCAGCACTAATGCCGCCACAATGAACAACAGAGCAATAACCCGGCGGCGATCTATTTTTCGCCGCGGGCTACCAAACCAGCCAAAATGATCGATTAACAGACTCTTACATACTTGACCGGCGAGAACACCGGTAATCGTCATTGCGATACCGATCGTCGGAGTAACAATCGTTAATATCAGCACATAACCTGGCCCCAATAGACCACCGGTTAATTGCCAACCGGGGAGCGAAAAAAAAGAGGGACTCTGTCGCGGGCTAAAAAAAAGCATCAGTAAAAACGTTAATGCCGCGCCAATGGCGAAAATACTCATTGTTGCCCATAAATCACCGACCTGACCCGCCAGCGGCCCCAATAGACCTGCCTCTACGGACAGCCCCATTCCGCCGGCAATCACTAAAAAAATCAGCACACGCTGCATGTTAAATACTCTTCAGTTGTTAAGAGCGGAAGAGAATAGAACGACGCGCTAATGCAAAAAATAGTATAGTTTTGCAAACACCTTTGCAGGATTTGCATTAATGGCCGACGTAGGTAACATCAATCTCCGCGCCCTCCAGCTGTTTATCGCCGTGTATGACAGCCATAGTTTTTCCGTTGTCGCGCGCCGTGAAGGCGTGTCCCCTTCTCTGATTTCACGAGTCATCCAGCAACTTGAGGATGCGCTTGGCCAGCAGCTGTTCTACCGCAATACCCGTGCGGTCGTTCCAACGGAGGCCGGAAACCTGTTTGCTGACTATGCCCGCGGGATGACCGAGCAATTCGCTCACGCGCAACGCGAATTACAGGATCGCGCCCAACAACCTGGCGGACTCGTGCGCATCAACGCCCCGGTCTACTTTGGCCAACGGCATATCGCGCCATGGTTAGCGGGACTGGCCGATCGTTATCCCGAGCTGGAGTACGAATTAATCCTGACCGATGACTTTGTCGATCCTCATCGCCAGGCGACTGATATCATTTTTCGCATCAGCGCCCTGCCTGACGCCAGCTATCACGCAAAGGTTTTTGGCGCCCAGCGCTATTACCTCGCCGCAGCGCCTGGTTACCTTTCCCGTTTCGGCGCGCCGCAATCGCCTTCTGAGCTTAATCAACACCGCACGCTGGTGTATCGCGGTTCACAGGGTGCTAACCGTTGGCTTTTTCGCCAGAGGGAAGAAGAGTGGATCCATTACCCGCAAACACCGCGGCTAATCTCAAACAACGCCGATGCCCTTCTCACTTTAGCGATTGGCGGAATGGGCATTGTTTTGTTTCCGGACTGGATGGTGAGCGACGCGCTGGCGCAGGGAACATTAGTAGCGCTGATGAATGACTACAGCGTTGGCATTAACCATTTGCCCTCTTACATTGCCGCGATTTATCCGCATGCTCGTCATCCGTCGCTCAATGTACGCACCGTTATTGATTATTTTACCGACGTTTTCGGCACGCCGCTTTACTGGCAACGCTAATCCTTTCATCGCAGTAAAATTGTCATATCTCAAACAATTAGCGATCCGTAGCGGTTAACGCATCATAACGTTTCCTTTACCGCTGCGTTACGACTATGTTTAAAGGTGTGGTTTTGAATTTCGCCGAGTAAACACACTAAAACACTGGTTTTAATTATGTTTGTTGAACGGTAAAAGCTATTAAATCCGTAGACTCATTCAAATATCGCTTATTGGTAGCAGTGTATATCGTAATGGCATTCACAAAAGCAAACGGAGCCTGATATGAGCACGTCAAATGATCCCACTAACAACCCATCCGCAGGGAAATGTCCTTTCCACGCCGGGACGCCGAAGCAAAGCGCCGGCAGCGGTACCGCCAACCGTGACTGGTGGCCCAACCAACTTCGTGTTGACCTGCTGAATCAGCACTCCAATCGTTCTAACCCGTTGGGTGAAAACTTCAACTATCGGGAAGAGTTCAAAAAGCTCGACTACTCCGCATTGAAAGCCGACCTTCGCGCGCTACTGACCGACTCCCAGGAGTGGTGGCCCGCCGATTGGGGCAGCTACATTGGCCTGTTTATCCGTATGGCGTGGCACGGCGCGGGGACTTACCGTACCGTCGATGGCCGCGGCGGCGCCGGTCGCGGGCAGCAGCGCTTCGCCCCGCTTAACTCCTGGCCGGATAACGTCAGCCTTGATAAAGCCCGTCGTCTGCTGTGGCCGGTGAAACAAAAATATGGTCAGAAAATCTCCTGGGCCGACCTGTATATGCTGGCGGGTAACGTGGCATTAGAAAACGCCGGCTTCCGTACCTTCGGTTTCGGCGCAGGGCGTGAAGACGTGTGGGAACCGGACCTCGATGTTGACTGGGGCGATGAAAAAGAGTGGCTGAAACATCGCCACCCGGAAAGCCTGGAAAAACAGGCGCTGGGCGCCACAGAAATGGGTCTCATCTATGTCAACCCGGAAGGCCCTAACGCCAGCGGCGATCCGCTTTCCGCCGCGGCAGCCATTCGTGCGACCTTCGGCAATATGGCGATGGACGATGAAGAAATCGTCGCGCTGATCGCCGGCGGCCATACGCTGGGTAAAACGCACGGCGCCGCACCGGCAAGCCACGTTGGCCCGGAACCGGAAGCCGCCCCGCTGGAATCTCAGGGTCTTGGCTGGAGCAGTACTTACGGCAGCGGTGTAGGCGCGGACGCCATCACCTCGGGTCTGGAAGTGGTATGGACGCAAACCCCGACCCAATGGAGTAACTACTTCTTCGAGAACCTGTTCAAATACGAATGGGTGCAGACGCGCAGCCCGGCGGGGGCTATTCAGTTTGAAGCGAAAGATGCGCCTGAGATTATTCCAGATCCGTTTGATCCGAATAAAAAACGCAAGCCGACCATGCTGGTAACGGACCTGACGCTGCGCTTCGACCCGGAATTCGGCAAAATATCGCGCCGTTTCCTGAACGATCCGCAGGCCTTTAACGAAGCCTTCGCCCGCGCCTGGTTTAAACTGATTCACCGCGATATGGGGCCAAAATCCCGTTATCTCGGTCCGGAAGTGCCAAAAGAAGATCTGATTTGGCAGGATCCGTTACCGGCACCGACCCATAATCCAACCGCCTCCGACATCGCTACGCTGAAAACGGCCATTGCGGATTCAGGGCTGTCAGTTAGCGAACTGGTCTCCGTTGCCTGGGCTTCCGCCTCAACCTTCCGCGGTGGCGATAAGCGCGGCGGCGCTAACGGCGCGCGTCTGGCCCTGCTGCCACAGAGAGAATGGCCGGTCAACGCCATTGCCAGCAAAGTGCTGCCAACGCTACAGGCCATCCAGAAGGCATCGGGTAAAGCGTCGCTGGCGGATATCATTGTTCTGGCGGGCGTCGTGGGGGTTGAGCAGGCCGCAGCGGCTGCCGGCGTTCAAGTAAACGTGCCGTTTGCGCCGGGTCGCGTTGATGCGCGCCAGGATCAGACCGATGTTGAAGCAATGGATCTGCTGCAGCCGCTGGCCGACGGTTTCCGTAATTACCGTCGCATCGAAGGCGGCGTGTCGACGGAAACCCTGCTTATCGATAAAGCGCAGCAGCTAACCCTGACGGCGCCGGAAATGACGGCGCTGGTCGGCGGCTTGCGCGTGCTGGGCGCTAACTTCGATGGCAGCCAACATGGCGTCTTCACCGATCGCGTCGGCGTCCTCAGCACTGACTTCTTCGTCAACCTGCTGGATATGGGCACCGTATGGAAAGCCGCGGATGAACAGGCTGAGCTGTTTACCGGTCACGACCGTAAGAGCGGCGAAGAGAAATATACCGCCACTCGCGTCGATCTGGTGTTCGGTTCTAACTCGGTCCTGCGCGCGCTGGCCGAAGTCTATGCCTGTGCCGATGCGCAACAGAAATTCGTTACTGATTTCGTTGCCGCATGGACCAAGGTAATGAATCTGGACCGTTTCGATCTGTAATTCCCCTGCCCGCCGGTAAATCATCGGCGGCAGGTTACTCTGTTAAAGCGCCGCTCATTATCGAGCGGCGTTTTTTTATGCTTCCCGCGCGAGCTGCTGTAACCGACTGTAGGTGCGTTGAATATCATCCAGCTCCACATCCGCCACCAGTGTTTCCAGCCCGCAATCGGTAATTAATATTAAGCGGCACTGTTTTTCATACAAAATATCCACCACGTTGATAAAGCGCTGCTGCGCCGCTGGGCTAACTCGCGCCAACGGTGGAACATTCTCGACGAGCCAGTGCTGATGCTGCTCGCATAGCGTCAGATAATCCATGACCGAGGTGGGCGCAAGACAGAGCTGGTCGAA
Source organism: Klebsiella sp. CN_Kp088 (assembly GCF_040064335.1). Taxonomy (NCBI): domain Bacteria; kingdom Pseudomonadati; phylum Pseudomonadota; class Gammaproteobacteria; order Enterobacterales; family Enterobacteriaceae; genus Klebsiella; species Klebsiella sp. CN_Kp088. Next base: position 378,096 of record NZ_JBEAIQ010000001.1, read on the forward strand.
AGTGAAATGCAGAAAGGTACCTTGCGGCGATGCCGTTTGCAGGGTTCGATAACCTACTTGCAGAGCCTGCGCCTGCAGGGCAATAGCCGGCAAACCGAGCGCCGCGCGGCTGCTGAGAGTTGGCTGCACCAACAATTTTCCCTGGCAGAAATCATTCTCCAGCGAGGTATGTCGCTCGCGATAATCCTGTTCGCCGTTGAGCGCCGTTACCGTCATATGGCGTTTAATGAGGTTAATGGAAGGCAAAAAACGTTCGTGATAAAGCGGATTCGCCAGCAAACGGTCGGGCGGATAATTGGAGGTCGCTAATAAGACGATATTTTGCGTGAACAAATGTTCCAGTAGCACCTTTATCAACATCGCATCAGCCGGGTCATGAAGATGAAACTCATCAAAACAGAGCAGACGACAGTTGTCGGTCATTTGCGCGACGACCTCTTGCAACCGCGGCGCCGAAGGGGCGTTCAGCCGCTGATGGAGCTCGCGGAAAAAGTGATGAAAATGCACCCGCCGCTTTTCACGCAGCGGCAAGCTGGCAAAGAAGCTATCGAGAATAAAGCTCTTCCCGCGCCCGGTTCGCCCCCAGACGTACAATCCTTGTATTGCCGTTTGCTGCCGGAATAACTGCTGGCTCAGCATTTGCAAATCGGCGACCAACGCGAGCTGGTCGGCATCAAGGGTGAGATTTTCTTTTGCCGCCCGTTGAGCCATCACGGCGCTAAAACAGAAATCAGCGTACTGTTGCATGGGATTAACTAGCGCTATTTTTATTGAGAATGGTCGCCATGACGTTGTCAAAATGCGGCAGATCCTTAGCCACGGTAAATGCGGGATTCATCGCTTTACGGCCAATCAGACCATCGATGAATGCAAAGATGGTGAGCGTTGCTTCTTCGACGTTAACGTGTGGGCTGAGCTCGCCAGCGGCAATTCCTTGAGCAATAATCTGTGCCATTCCGTCGCGCATGATCCTGTCGCTATTGACGAAAATCTGCCGCAGCGCCGGCTTTCTTGCCGATTCCGCAATAATTTCCACCCACAGCTGGTGCGAAGAGGGATACCCCACTTCTTCTATACAGGAAACGGCTAAGGCGCAAATCTGCGCAAAATGGGAACCTTCGAAGCGCTCCTGATGCTTAGCTAATGCCGTTTTTTGCTCTTCAAGGATAATCGCCTCAATGAGTTCATCTTTGCCTTTGAAGTAGGTGTACATCGCGCCGAGGCTAATACCTGCGCGCAGTGCAATTTCGCGCACGCTGGTTCCATTAAATCCTTTTTCGGCAAAGCACGCCGCCGCGGCGACAATCAGCTTATGGTACGTTTCTGAATTATTTAACATTTCAACTACCTCCGGCGATGGGCAATTCTACCTGCTTCAAGCGCTTTTTGGCTAGCAGCCTAATGTTAGGGTAAATAACCCGTTTTTACTTGCCATCACCGACAGTGCGCCTCATTATTAATGAATGAACGTTCGTTCATTTGTGATGATAAATATGAGGAGAACCATGATGCCAAATACCCAATCCAGTCTGCGTTTGCTTTTTCCGCAATGGCAAGGCGGCAACAATCCGCCCTACTTCTTCGGCTCCCGGATGCTGTCCTGGCTGGCGCCGCCTGCGCAAGGCGTTGTCGAGGAGGTCTGTGTCCCCGAACCAGGACACGCTCAACTGGCAAATGAAGATGGAATTGTCGGCCGCCGGGCGATCGTTGAACAGTTGCTTGATGCACAAGACAAAATCACTCGAAATCAGCCAGAGACCATTGTCACCTTAGGGGGCGATTGCCTGGTCTCCCTGGCTCCTTTCGCCTGGCTTGTGGAAAAATATGGCGATAAATTGGGGGTATTATGGATTGATTCTCACCCGGACGTTATGACGCCAGAGCAGTTCCCACATGCCCATGCCCACGTTCTTGGGGCGTTAATGGGCAATGGCGACGCGGAATTAACCCAGGTGGTCAGAAAGCCATTATCACCTGGCAAAGCGCTCATTGCCGGGATCCATAGCCCGCTCGATGTCGAAAAACAGTTTATTAGTGAACGCGGTATCGCCACCTTAAGCCCATCAGAGCTGCGTCAGAATCCGCAGGCGATTGACGAGTGGATAGCGCGTGAACGTATTGAGTACCTGGCCATCCATCTCGATCTTGATGTCCTCGACCCGGCCCTGTTTCGAGCAGTGCTGTTTGCTCGTCCGGGGCGCTGCGTACACGATTTTGGCGATGTCGCCGAAGGGAAACTGACGATTGCCGAAGTGGTTAATCTTATCAATCAAACCGCCGCTCAGGCCAAACCGGTCGGCCTCACCGTCGCCGAACACCTGCCCTGGGATACCTTAAACCTGAAGAATATGCTCGAAGCTCTACCATTATTGAGTTAATCGACGTGTTCCCGTGGTGGAAAGTACCATTTGCCATGTTGCAGGAATACCGCAGGGACTTTAGGCCCGGAGCGATAACGCCCCGGGCCTTAAACTACCTAATCCAGACGGTGAGTAAGACTATCACCACCATCATCAACACGGCCTGGAGAAAGATTGGGTCTAATGATGTTTTGCGCATAGTCCCCCCGCTATTCAAAGATTTGCCGTATCGCCAGCGCCAGTACCAGCAAACCGGCCAGTAAAAACATCCAGGCGATGAGATCCTCTGGTGAACGATTCATCGTCATCCTCCTTTTTGTCATCAGAACCACTGGCCAAAGCGCTTGATATAGAAACGTTTCATACCCTGCGCCACCAGGCAGTAGCTCAGCAACGTGGCAACGAGCCACGGGAAATAACTCAGCGGCAGCGGCTCAAGCCCCACCATGGCGCCGAGCGGCGAGAACGGGATATAGATGCCGATGGCCATAATGGCGGCGGTGGTGAGCAAAACCGGCAGCGTCGCGCGGCTCTGGATGAACGGAATTTTCTGCGTTCTCAACATATGCACCACCAGCGTCTGCGACAGCAGCCCTTCGATAAACCAGCCGGACTGGAACAAGGCCTGCGCTTCCACATGATTGGCGGCGAAGACGTACCACATCAGAGCAAAGGTGGTGATATCGAATATCGACGACGTGGGGCCAATCCACAGCATAAAGCGGCCAATGTTCTTCGCATCCCACTTGCGCGGCTTACGCAAAAACTCCTTATCCATTTTGTCCCACGGCAGCGACAGCTGTGAGATGTCGTACATCAGATTCTGAATCAACAGATGAATCGCCAGCATCGGCAGGAAAGGGATAAAGGCGCTGGCGACCAGCACCGAAAACACGTTGCCGAAGTTGGAGCTGGCGGTCATGTTCAGGTACTTAATAATGTTGCCAAAGGTCTCGCGTCCTTTAATCACCCCCTCTTCCAGCACCATCAGGTCTTTTTCCAGCAGAATAATATCCGAGGACTCCTTCGCGATATCCGCCGCGCTATCGACAGAAATACCCACATCGGCATCGCGCAGCGCCGGGGCGTCGTTAATGCCATCGCCCAGAAAACCAACGGTATGGCCATTTTTCTGTAGCATCTGCAGAATGCGCGACTTCTGCAGCGGCGTCAGTTTGGCGAACACCGCGCGTTTCTCGACCTCCTGCTGAAGCTGGCGGTCAGTCATTGACTCAACCTGTTGGCCGGTGAGTATGTCGTGCGCATCAATGCCCACTTCAAGACAAATCCGCGCCGTTACAACCGGGTTATCACCGGTAAGTACCTTGACCGCGACACCGTTATCACGCAGTGCGGTAATGGCTTTGCCCGCGCTTTCCTTCGGTGGGTCGAGGAACGTCAACATGCCCTCGACGGTGAGCCCCTGTTCATCAGCTGCGGTGAGCGGCACGCTTAGCGCCGCGTCATCCAGCTTGCGGGTAGCGACCAGCAATACCCGAAAACCCTGAGCGTTATAATCTTCGGTTTTCGTCAGCAATAGTTCCCGGCGCAGCGCGTCCAGTTCAACGATCTTGTCGCCCTCACGAATATGGGTCGCGGCTTCGAGCATCTCTTCAACCGCCCCTTTACAAATCAGGCTTTTATCGCCATAGCGGCTGTCTTCCACCGAGACCGATACGCGGCGGCGTACAAAATCGAACGGCAATTCATCGAGCTTCACGAAACGCTCTTTTTCCGCCGGCGCCAGCCGCCCTTCCCCATAGCGCAACACGGCTCTGTCCATCAGATTGCGCGCTCCGCTTTGGCTGCTGCTATTCAGCCACGCCAGCATTAATACTCGATTGCTTTCCGCGCCGCCAACGTCGAGATGATGCTCAAGGATGATATTGTCCTGGGTCAGGGTGCCGGTTTTATCCGTACACAGCACATCCATTGCGCCGAAGTTTTGAATGGCATTGAGACGCTTAACGATCACCTTACGTCGCGACATGGCAATCGCGCCCTTCGCCAGATTCGAACTGACGATCATGGGTAACATCTCCGGCGTTAAACCGACCGCCACCGCCAGGGCAAAAAGCGAGGCTTCAACCCAATCGCCTTTACTGAAACCGTTAATCAACAATACGATCGGTACCATGATCAGCATAAAGCGGATTAACAACCAGCTGACGCTATTCACCCCGCGATCGAAGGCAGTCTGCGTGCGGGTACCGACGATCGATTTTGCCAGCGAGCCAAACCAGGTCCGGTCGCCGGTCGCCACCACCACCGCCTGCGCCCTGCCGCTGGTGACATTCGTCCCCATCAGACAGATATTGCCCATCTCTAACAGACTTTTATTTTTATCCGGCGTCGGTAAACGATCGCTGCATTTTCCCGACACGCTAGCCATGAGATCATATTTTTCTACTGGCAGTGATTCACCGCTAAGAATGGACTGACTGACAAAGAGGTCCCGTGATTCCAGCAGACGAACATCTGCCGGCACCAGATCGCCTGCGGCAAGGAAAATAATATCGCCTGGCACCAGCTCTTCAATGGGTATTTCCTCCTGGCTGGGGCCAATATTGCCCGGCCCGCGGCGCAGTACCGTTGCGGTGGTACGGACCATGGATTTCAGCGCCTGCGCGGCTTTATTGGTCCTGAACTCCTGCCAGAAGCGTAATAGCCCACTCAGGCTCACCATCGTCAGGATAATAATAACGCCGGTGAGGTCGGTCTCTTCACCGTTACGCAGCGGTAGCCAGTAATCGGTAATAAAACTGACTGCCGCCAGCGCCATCAGCACATAAATAAACGGATTATTAAATGCCTGCAGTAATTGAATAAAAAACGGCGGCGCGGTTTCACGCGCCACTTCATTGCGGCCATAGTCTTCCAGCCGCTCCAGCGCATCGGCGGTCGTTAGCCCCTGCCGACTGCTATTTAAACGCGCAAGCGTGTGATCCGGACTGTTAAAGGCCTCCGTTTCAATCGCAAAGCTCTTTTTATGCTGCTTATCATTTTCTGACGCAGACCGGTTTGCATTCCGGTTTTCTAATTTCATGTCAGTCATGATTCATCCCCAAATTTAGATGTGGTAATCCCTGCATAAATAAATCATGCATAGTTAGATGTTATTTTTTCACACTCACAAATTGCGCGTAGTAGATATTCCTGCGTAGATTGCTAAACCGCAGTGAGATAGCCTTAAGAGCCTGTGTGAGCGTGTGTTACCGCGTAAAAGGCGGAGGGAACAGGGCGTAGAAAAATAATAGCATGATAAATTACCTCGCAAAAAAGCGAATTCCAGTTCTCAGGAGGCAATCAGGATTGGGAAAGGATTGCTGCCTGCCGGTTGGCAAACAGCGCAGAATAGATAGCGTCAGTTTGCCTTGATGTTTAAATAAGGGTGACTGTCCAACGTATCTCTCCTGTGTAAAGTTGTGCTTAGTATAGCCCGCGAATAATAGCTGTAAAGTTTAATACTCGCCCCAGTGAGGATTGGTTTAAGAAAGAAATTAAATGTTTTAGAAAAGCAAAGCCCCGTTTACCACGGGGCCTCGATATTAATCAAATACGCTATTAATGATCGCGGTGACCACGGCGGTACTGAGCGCAATCAATACCAGATCGTTGCCAACGACCCGCCACTCATAGCCGGGATAATAAGGTAACTGATTAAGCATCGACGAGGGCACCGCTTTTTTAGCGATGCCCGGAGGTAACGGTTTTCCTCGCGCGAGATTTTTCGCAATTCCCGGAGGCAGGGCCTGATAGCCGGTCAAGCCGAAGTTCACTGCCAGCGCGCGAGCGGTACTATAGCTGATATCACTATCGACGTGATCCGGTTTGCCGTAGTTCTTACGCTGTCCCTTGCCGCCGCCGTTATCGCTTTGGCTGGCGCTATGACCATTATTGCTTTTATCGCCATGATAGATGTTTTTACCGCTATTGCCATGTTCACCATTGCCATTACCGTTCCCGGGATTAGCAAGCGCCGGTGCCGCGGCCATCGTTACTGACATCACCATTGCCAACGCCGTTTTTATTGCCTGACGCTTTAACATATTCTTTTCCTTGTATACACAGAATACACACTACAAATGTAGGTGATTTTCACCGAAATCACCATTTCGCTTCATCTGATTGTTCACTGCTGGTCGTTTACTTCAATTCTGCCGTCTGCGCTGACAAAAAAGCAGCATATTTATCATCTATCAGCGTATTAAACATGATTTCCAACTATTAAATCGCCACACCGCTCACAATTAAAAATTTAAAACCATTAACAACCAATTAACATTAGCAGGCAAACATTTCTCCTGAGGAAAATAATAATATGTCTACCACCCAGGTTCTCGGCGACGCCTCCTTTAGCCCGCCAGGACAACATCCCGATAGCTTAACCGCGCGTATCGACGCTCTGCCCTCCTCGCCCGGTCTTTGGTCTTTTATCACCCTGCTGGCATTAGGCGGTTTTTTCGAACTCTACGACCTGTTCCAGACCGGTTATATCAGCACCGGCCTGCTCGCCGAGAATATTTTCCATACCGGGAAAGACGGGGTATTCGGTATTGCCGATCAGGCAGCCTTCGCTTCCTCGACCTTTATGGGGCTGTTTATCGGCGCCAGTCTGCTCGCGCCGCTGGCGGACAGGCTCGGACGCCGCCTGACCTTTATGTTCGCCCTGGCATGGTATGGCATCTTTTCGCTGATTATGGCGCTGCAAAATAGCGCTGAAGGGGTTATTTTCTTTCGTTTCCTGGTTGGGATCGGCCTGGGAATTGAACTGGTGACTATTGATACTTATCTCAGTGAGTGGATGCCGACGCATTTACGTAATAAAGCCTTCGCTTACGCCTTTTTTATTCAGTTTCTCTCGGTACCGACGGTGGCGCTGATGTCCTGGCTACTGGTGCCAATGACCATTCTCGGCCTGAGCGGCTGGCGTTGGGTGATTATTCTCGGCGCACTGTGTTCACTGGTCATTTGGGTTATCCGCAAAAAGCTGCCGGAATCCGCCCGCTGGCTGGAAAGCAAAGGCCGCCACGATGACGCGCACCGGGTTATGGGTGAAATGGAACAGCGCTGCGGTTTATCGCCTTCCCGGCGCCATGCCAGTCCGGCAGTAGCGGCGCCACAACGCGGTAATTTTAAAGCGATATGGGCGCCGCAGTACCGTCAACGCACCCTCATGTTAATGGTGATGAACTTCTTCCAGGCCATCGGCTTCTTTGGTTTCGGTAACTGGCTACCCGCGCTGCTTTCCGGCCAGGGCGCCAGTATTACCCATAGCCTGCTGTACGCCTTCTTTATCACTCTAGCTTATCCCCTTGGCTGCCTGTTCTGCACTCGTTTCGTCCATCGTTTTGAAAACAAATGGCAAATTGTCCTGTCAGCGCTGATGACGGTGATCTTCGGCACACTGTTCGCTTTACAAAATAACCCGGTACTGCTGGTTATCTGCGGCTTTATGATCACCTGGTCCAATGCCTGGCTCACCATCAGCTATCACGCCTATCAGGCGGAGGTGTTCCCAACCCACATCCGCGCCCGGGCGGTGGGCTTCTGTTACTCCTTTAGCCGTCTGTCCACCGCGGTTACCAGTATTATGATTGGTGTGATCCTGCAATATGCCGGTACCCCAGGGGTGATTAGCTTTATCGTCGCCAGTATGCTGATGGTCATGCTGTCGGTAGGCGTATTTGGGCCAAGAACCCGGGGAATTCGCCTGGAAAATATTTAAAGCTCACCAACGCCGCCGTTTACCCGTTCGGCGGCGTTGCGTACGAGTATTTTTTCTTGATAGCGCAGTAAAAATGGCAGCAGCAAGGCGCTAGCTCCGCTAAATGCAATCAATCCAGTAGACGCCTGCTGACTCATCTCGCCGTCGGCCAGCCACAGTGAACAGAGCATAAAGGCAATCGCCGTACTGAAGGACATGAAACCTCCTTGCAGAGTGGTAAATCCCGCTCGCCAGTTATCGTCCGGGAACCGAATCGCCACCGCCGAGGAGGCAACCAGCCGGCTATAAGATGCCCCAAGAAAGGCAATCATGAACAACCAACTCGCGCCGTCCAGCCATAGCGCCATCAGCAAACTGATAATAAAAGCTGCGGTCGCCGCCAGGCTCAACCGATAGCCGCCAAAACGATGATATAGACTGCCGCTCAACTTTGTCGCCGCGAATCCCGCTATACCGCCGAGAAAGAATAACCAAGGTAGCGCCTCACTGCCTGCCCGCATATTGCCCATCAGCAAAGGCACCAGGATCGGCAGTAATAGCATCGGACTAAATTGGGTTAACGCATTGCCGCTGGCAAATAACAGCATCGTTGGCGTGATGCGTATCTGTGTTCCAGAACGTACGCCGCCGGGAATATTCGGCAGGCCAAGGTAGATCATGAATAGCGCCACCAGGCAAAGCACGCCAATCAATGCCGGCGCCGTCTGCCAGCCGAAACGTTCGCAGAGAAACAACATGGCGGGCATACCGATAATACTGACCAGGGAAAAGGCAGAGATGACCGTCGCTAACAAGCGCGCTCGGTGTTCCTGGTCCGCCGCGTTGATCAGTAAACTACTGGCCACACCCATCGTCATTCCGCCGAGGAGCCCGGCCAAAAAACGCAGTATCAGCAACAATATAAAGTGCTGGGTAGCCAGAACCATCAGCGTTAATGCTCCCAGTAACGCCATATTAACCAGTAGAAAATTACGCGGATTTAGCTTTCCCACCAGGCGCCACGCGCCTACTCCAGAAATGACCGATGCAAGCGTATAAATACCGCTGACATAACCTGCCCAGCTCACCGGCACTTGAAAAGTCGGCGCCATGTAGACAAATAGCGGATTGAAGATCATATATTCGAGCGCATTGGTAAATTGGATAAATGCGATTATCGCGCCCATTCGCCGTAGATTTATGGTCATTAGACTTCCTCTCATCAGGGGGAGCGTCAGTGTATCGGCTAGTAAAAAAGCGCATAAGGCGGTAAAAATGGGCTATTCAGTTATCAGAAATGGGATAATTAGCGGTGAGTAAATTAGATTTGAATGCACTACGCGTGTTTGTGAGTGTCGTGGAAAACGGCAGTTTCAGCGGGGCGGCGCGGGCATTACGTATGCCTTCGTCAAATGTCAGTCGCCAGATTTCTCAACTGGAAGAAAAACTGCAATTGCGCCTTATCCAGCGCAGCACCAGACACATGCATCTCACCGATGCCGGGCAGGCTTTTTTTAATAGTATGCGCCCCCTGCTTGATCAGCTCGCGGCAACCGAAGCGGCCTTAACTCAACAGCAGGCCGATCCTGAGGGGCTGTTGCGCTTATGTCTTCCCAACGAGATTGGACCGACGCTTTTTGGCCCCATGCTGGCGCGGTTCGCCATGCGTTATCCCAAAATCGAAGTAAGCTGTGTGGTCAGCCTTGCCGGAGCCGACGCGCTTAAAGAAGATATCGACATTGCCGTCGCCATCGTCCGAGGCAAAATGGAGGATGCCAGCTATATCGCCAGGCCGTTGGCGACATTTCCCTGTTGTGTTGTCGCTGCGCCTTCGCTGCTGGAAAAATGCGGACAGCCAGTACGTTGCGAGCAACTTACCTCGCTTCCCTGCATCACCACCGTCAGCGCGCTGAAGGGGCAAGCCTGGCAATTCATCACCGCACAGAACGCGTTTAAAAAAGTGAACGTCCAGGCTCATTTTCGGGTGAATAGCGGAGAGATCGCCCTTCATGCCGCCGTCGCCGGCGTGGGTTTCGCCATCCTTGCTGAACAGGCTTGCCGCCCGTTTATCGCCTCAGGTCAGTTAAAGGTGATTGAACTGGAACTACCGGCGGCACCGCTACATCTCGTGGCCCTGTATCGCGAACGCCACTTTTTACCAGCCCGATCTCGCGTCTGGCTCGATTTCATGCAGCAGCATTTGGCCGCCAATTAAGTGTGCGGCGCTTCGCTAAAAATCGCCTGCGCATCGGCGAAACATTTTTCCGCCAACGACGACACCGGCTCCTGGTTGCGCATGATAAGCGCAAGCGTGGAATCAACCTCGGTTTCCGCGATAGGAATAATCGCCAGATTGTCGCTCAGCGCTTCCAGGCCGTTATTGAGCGGCATGATAGCGCAACAGATCCCGGCCTGTACCGCCTGGATTATCTGAAATGTCGAATCGCTTTCAAAGACATATTTTGGCGTTAACCCTTTGGCTTTAAAGCTCATTTCAATCGATTCACGATAATACATTCCCTTGGTAAGGAAACCGAGCGGCAGCCCGGCTAATGTCTCCCACTCGGGAATGCCTGCGTCGAACTGGAAATGGCGACAGTCGTGCAGCAGGCCCATTCGCGTTTTCGGCAGCCAGGTGACGTTAAATAATGCGCTATCGACGTGGTGCAAATAGCAGATGCCAAGATCGAGCTGATTACGGCTGACGCCGTCGATAATTTGCTCAGAGGTCATCGACAGCAGACTGAACTGCAGTTCAGGGTATTTTTCCGCCAGCGGTTTGATCAATTGCATCGGGTTCAGGCTGGCTAACGGCACCATGCCTACGCGTAACTGGCCCACCATCTGGCCGCGACAAATCGCCGCTTCAGCCGCCAGGCCGTCGTGCGCCGCCAGCAGCGCCCGCGCCCAGGCGAGGATGCGCTCCCCTTCCGGGGTGAAGCCTTCGAAGCGTTGGCCGCGCTGAATCAGCGTGAGATTAAGTTCGTCTTCCAGGTTGCGAATACGCATTGAAAGCGTCGGTTGGGTGATATGGCAGGCCGCCGCGGCCTGACCGAAATGGCGCGTCTGATCGAGCGCGATCAGATATTTCAGCTGTTTAATGTCCATCTTAACTTCCAGAATAGTGACGTCCGCTGGTCAGTGGTGGACGCGATGCAGAACACAGCTGCGATAAGATATGTTATTTAAATGTTACTTGCGGTATGGGATGATTTCAAGATGCCATTTGCCAGTGGCCCGATCGCAGGCCACTGGCAATATTCAGCAAATTAACGCAGACCGGGGACGGCGCGCACCTCTTTCGAACGCAGCGTCAGGCGGATAGGAACTGATTTGTACGACGGCGTGCCGCTCTCTTCATCGATGTAATCCAGCGGCACCAGCACGTTGGCTTCCGGGTAATAGGCGCCAACGGTGCCCGGCGCGATGCTATAAGCAACCACGGTGATATCCTCAAGGCGCAGGTCGCTATCCGGCAGCGCGGTGAAAATATCGACGCGGTCGCCATGCTCCAGCCCCTGCTCGGCCATATCCTGCTCATTCATAAACAGCACATCGCGGCGGCCAAACACTCCGCGATAGCGATCGTCCATCGCGTAAATCGTGGTGTTGTACTGATCGTGACTGCGCAGCGTAACCAGGCGCATCACGTCGTCGCCGTCAACGCGGGAGTTCTCATGGACGCCTTTGAACACCGAGAACATCGCTTTGCCGGTCGGCGTCGGCCAGATCCGCTCGGTTGGCGGCAGCGGCATACGGAAACCACCCGGATGACGAATACGTTCGTTGTAACTCTCAAATCCAGGAATAGTCTGCTCGATGAGATCGCGGATGCGGTCGTAATCAGCCACCAGCGATAACCAGTCGATCTTGCTGTTCGGCAGCGTCGCCGACGCCATCCCGGCGACGATAGCCGGTTCCGAGCGCAGACGATCAGAGGCCGGTTTCAGTTTGCCGGATGAGGCATGCACCATCGACATCGAGTCTTCCACGGTAATCGACTGACGTCCGCTCTCCTGCATATCAAGTTCGGTGCGGCCCAGACAAGGCAGAATAAAGGTCTCTTTCGCCACCAGCAGATGCGAACGGTTCAGTTTGGTGCCGATGTGCACGCTAAGATCCAGCCCGCGCATCGCCGGGAACGCCCGCTCATGATCCGGCATCGCCACCGCGAAATTACCGCCAAGACAGACCAGCGCTTTCGCGTCGCCGGCAACCATTGCCTGCAGCGCTTTCACCGCATCGTGACCATGTCCGCGCGGTGCGACAAAGCCGAACACGCTTTCAAGATTATTCAGAAACTCGGTACTCGGTTTTTCGGTAATACCGACGGTACGGTTACCCTGCACGTTAGAGTGACCGCGCAGCGGGCAGATCCCGGCCCCTGGTTTGCCGATATTGCCGCGCATCAGCAGAAGGTCGGCAATCAACCGGACGTTAGAGGTGCCTTTGTTATGCTGGGTGATCCCCATGCCATAGGTCACGATAGTGGCGTTGGATTTGGCGTAGGCAACGGCAACGCGCTGCAGATCGTCGCGAGTTAATCCGGACTCACGCTCAATTTCCGGCCAACTGGTCTGGCGTAAATCTTCGGCAAAAGCGTCGAAGCCGAGGGTGTGCTCGTTAATAAACGCCTGGTCCAGCACCTGGCCCTGGTCCGCTTCGATCTCCAGTAATGCTTTAGCGATCCCTTTCAGCGCCGCGGCATCGCCGCCCGCTTTCACCTGGAAATAGGTCGAGGCGATATTCGTCGAACTGTAGGTTGCCATTTCGATGACGTTCTGCGGGTCGGCAAAACGTTCCAGCGCCCTTTCACGCAGCGGGTTAAAGACGATAATCGGCACACCGCGGCGGGACAGTTCATGCAACGTGCCCATCATGCGCGGATGGTTGGTTCCGGGGTTGTGACCGATGGAAATAACCAGTTCCGTTTTGTCAAAGTCGTCCAAAGACACCGTGCCTTTACCGATACCGATCGATTGCGGCAGACCAACGCTGGTCGCCTCGTGGCACATATTGGAGCAGTCCGGGAAGTTATTGGTGCCGAACTCGCGGGCGTATAGCTGGAACAGATATGCCGCTTCGTTAGAGGCGCGCCCGGAGGTATAGAACTCAACTTCATCGGGTTGCATACTCTGTAATACTTCGCCAATGCGGGCAAACGCGCTTTCCCAGGAGACCGGACGCAGCGTGTCGCTCTCACGATCGTAAGACAAGGGATGGGTAATACGTCCGTAACCTTCCAGTTCAAAGTCGCTTTTCGCCAGCAGCGAGGTCACGGTATTGGCGGCGAGGAACTCTGGCGTCACGCGTTTGCTGGTAGCTTCCCAGGTGACCGCCTTCGCGCCGTTCTCACAAAACTGGAAGGTTGATTTATGTTCTTTATCCGGCCAGGCGCAGCCGGGGCAGTCAAAACCGTCAGGCTGGTTGGTACGCAGCAGCGTGACCGGGGCGTCAAGCGCGTCCATTTGCGTACGCACGGCGATGGCGGTCGCTTTTAACGCCCCCCATCCACCCGCTGGACCATCATAGGGATGAACACCGGGGACAGCGCGTTTTTTCTTATTCATATGAACTCCTGAATACTCTCTTCAGCTAACGGATGTTATTAACAACATTGGTCACGTTTTTTTGCGGCGATGTTAAATAACCACAGTAATTAAGCGGGAAATACCGCTTTTCTTTTTTCAATGAATAGCAAATGACAGGGTTAACTCGTTGTTTTTAATCTTTAACTAAATGTCTGGTTAAAAAGAAATGAGTAACTTTATTCGTTAACTAAATAATAACATGTCATTTCGTGTTGTATAATAGATGTTATCTATCGGGTGTTAAATTTAACCTATTTGATAATTAAAGAATTATTTTTAAACTTTATTATCAAGGGCATTAACATATTTCAATGCCCGTCAACGCCGTAATTTAATTGTCATCAACAGGAGGCTTTGCGCAGGTAAAGCCGTATCCGCTATGCAGAAAATATTCCATAAATACAATGAAGTAATGTCGTACAGGGGTGAGCCATGTTCGGATTAGATGCCTTTTATTTAGCCAGGATACAGTTTGCATTTACTGTATCTTTCCACATCATTTTCCCCGCTATTACCATTGGTCTCGCCAGCTACCTTGCGGTACTGGAAGGGCTGTGGTTAAAAACAAAAGAGGATACCTACCGCCAGCTTTACCATTTCTGGTCAAAAATATTTGCCGTTAATTTTGGTATGGGCGTCGTTTCCGGGCTGGTGATGGCCTATCAGTTTGGCACTAACTGGAGCGGGTTCTCGCAGTTCGCCGGTAGTATTACCGGGCCGCTGTTGACCTATGAAGTCCTGACCGCCTTCTTCCTCGAAGCTGGCTTTCTTGGCGTCATGCTGTTCGGCTGGCATCGTGTCGGCCGCGGCCTGCACTTCTTCGCGACCTGTATGGTGGCGTTGGGCACGCTGTTTTCCACTTTCTGGATCCTCGCGTCCAATAGCTGGATGCATACGCCCCAGGGCTACATTATCGAGAATGGCATCGTGGTGCCGGTAGACTGGCTGAAGGTCGTTTTTAACCCTTCATTCCCGTATCGCCTGCTGCACATGTCTACCGCAGCCTTCCTTGCCAGCGCCTTTTTCGTCGGCGCTTCGGCAGCCTGGCATCTGCTGAAAGGCAATGATACGCCGGCAATCCGCAAGATGTTCTCGATGGCGCTGTGGATGGCGCTGATCGTCGCCCCCATTCAGGCGATGATTGGCGATGCGCACGGCCTGAATACGCTCGAACATCAACCGGCAAAAATCGCCGCGATTGAAGGGCACTGGGAGAATAAACCGGGTGAAGCCACGCCATTAGTGCTGTTTGGTCTGCCGGATATGGATGAGGAACGCACCAAATATAAAATTGAGGTTCCCTATCTTGGTAGCATCATCCTGACCCATAGCCTCGATAAACAGGTTCCGGCCTTAAAAAGTTTCCCGAAAGAAGATCGCCCAAATTCCACCATTATCTTCTGGTCGTTCAGGGTGATGGCCGGGCTCGGTATGTTAATGGTACTGCTCGGCGTGGTCAGCGCCTGGCTGCGTTGGCGAGGCCGGCTGTACACCTCAAAACCGTTCCTGCGTTTTGCCCTGTTGATGGGCCCTTCCGGGCTGATCGCGCTACTGGCAGGCTGGTTTACCACTGAAATTGGCCGCCAGCCGTGGGTAGTCTATGGCGTTCAGCGCACCCGGGATGCGGTCTCCGCCCATGGCGATCTGCATATGTCCCTCAGCCTGCTGGCCTTTATCGTGGTCTACGCCTCGGTGTTTGGCGTCGGCTACGTGTATCTGATTCGCCTGATAAAAAAAGGGCCGGAAAGTGCGCACACGCCGGAGGACCCGACTCAGAACCAAACCCCTGCCCGCCCGCTGTCTGCGGTGCGCGAGCCTATGAATACTTCGGGGAGAAAATAATATGGGTATCGACCTGTCAATTATCTGGTTCACGATCATCGTTTTTGCCACTCTGATGTATATCGTGATGGACGGTTTCGATCTCGGGATCGGCATTCTGTTCCCGTTTAATAAAAATGAAACCGACCGCGACATGATGATGAATAGCGTGGCGCCGGTGTGGGACGGCAATGAAACCTGGATGGTGCTGGGCGGCGCGGCGCTGTATGGGGCGTTTCCGCTGGCCTACGCGGTGATTATCGATGCCCTCAGCATCCCGTTAACCGCCATGTTACTGGGGCTGATTTTCCGCGGCGTGGCGTTTGAGTTCCGCTTTAAGGCGACGCCGGAACATCGTCCGTTATGGGATAAGGCGTTTATCGGCGGTTCGCTATTGGCGACGTTTAGTCAGGGGATCGCCGTAGGTACCCTGCTCAACGGCCTCAGCGTGACGGGTCGTGAGTTTAGCGGCTCGACTCTCGACTGGCTGGCGCCCTTCCCGCTGTTTTGCGGCATCGGGCTGGTGATTGCCTACGCGCTTTTGGGATGCACCTGGCTGATAATGAAAACCGAAGGCGCTCTGCATCGCAAAATGTCTGAGCTGGCGATCCCACTGACGCTGGCGTTGCTGGCGGTAGTCGCCATTATCAGTATCTGGACGCCGCTGACTCACTCGGAAATCGCTCACCGCTGGTTTACATTCCCCAATATCATCTGGTTTATGCCGGTGCCGTTGCTGGTGCTGGTTTGCTGCTGGGGGATTGTCCGTAGCGCCTACAATCGTCAGGCCAGCTATGGGCCGTTTTTACTCACTCTGGCGCTGGTGTTCCTCGGGTTCAGCGGCCTTGGGATCAGCATCTGGCCGAATATTATTCCACCGGCAATCTCTATCTGGCAGGCCGCTTCGCCGCCGCAGAGCCAGGGCTTTATGCTGGTCGGCGGGTTGCTGATCATTCCGGTTATTTTGATGTACACCTGCTGGAGCTACTACGTGTTCCGCGGCAAAATCAAACCCGATGAGGGGTATCATTGATGGCAACTCAATCTGATAAAACGTTAACGACGCATCATCGTCCGTTCTGGCGCAAACTGATGTGGCTGGTGATTATCTGGGGGGCCAGCGTGCTGGCGCTCGGCGTGGTCGCCACCCTCTTTAAGCTGTTGATGACGGCGGCAGGAATGCGCACTCACTAATACTAAACGCCGGACGGGCTGACCCGCCCGGCGTTTTTTTATGTAAGGTTGTAATAACGGTCAGGCTGCATTTTTTCCGGTAACGGATGTTGTCCGGTCATATCCATCAAATTACGTTCAATGGTATTGCACATTGCATTCAGCGGTAGATCGTTTGCCGAAGTGCCAAACGGATCCTCAAGCTCTTCCGCCAGGGAATCCCAGGACAGGAAGGTGTAGGAGATAAACACCGAAACAAACGGCGTCATATAATGCAAATCCCCCACCAGCGCGAACGGCAGCAATGTACAGAAAAGATACACCGTGCGCTGTAAAATCAAGGTGTAAGCAAACGGCACCGGCGTACTCGCCAGACGCTCGCAGCCGCCCAGAACATGGGCTAACTCATCAAGCTTATTGTCCATCAAGCCGTAGGTAATATCGCTGAGCTTACCCTGCTCACGCAGCCTACCTAACTCATTACCAATCAATAATAAAATTCGGTTAGTTGGCATTGAGCTGGCGAGAATTTCCGCCACTTTTTCTTTCGGCAACAGGCGATACAGATCGACCGCCGGGTCGGTTTTACGCAACTGGTGCTTAAGGCTCCAGCTGAACGCCACCAGATAACTGACTAACGTTTTATGCGTTTCCTCGTCACCGGGAAGGATATTTTTCAATTGCCTGACCAGGGTTCGTTCAGCAATCAGCACGGTTCCCCATAAATTACGCGCCTCAACGAAACGGCTGTAGCTCGCGCTATTACGAAAGCCGAGAAAAATCGCAATCGCGATCCCCAACAGGCTAAATGGCGCAACGGTTAAGTGAATGCCAAGTTGTTCATACCATTGATAACTGATGATGGCGATGACCGACATCAGAACGTTCAATAGCAGACGGAAAACAATTTTTGACAACACGGAACCGTGCCAGTCAAACAGACGAAAAAACCAGTGTTGTTCTGGCCGGATGATCATTGTATTACTTCCTGAAGACCCAATGATGCTTAGTACATACCCTAATGAAAGATGATGGGTATAGATATTATCTATTAAGCCATTGGTTAATTTTATTGTACACAAACACGACATCGCGTTGATAACCGCCATTAATTAGCGATGAATTAATGGTGGTTTAATTATGGGCTCTTTTTATTTTCCACGCAATATACGGCCTGCAAAGCAGGCCGGAGAAATAAACCATCAGTAGCGGCGTAATGGCCGATATTATGCAGGGTTATTCAGCCTGACGACTGGATAATTCTTCAAGTAGCGTCGCGGAAGGTACAAAGAACAGACTGCCGGTAACCGGGCGGCTATAATCGAGCAGTCGATCGTAATTACCGGCCGGGCGGCCGACAAACATGTTTTCCAGCATCTGTTCGATGGGCGCCGGGCTGCGCGCATAACCGATAAAATAGGTACCAAACTCGCCCATGCCGGGTTTGCCGAACGGCATGTTGTCGCGCAGGATTTTAATCTCCTCGCCGTTCTCTTCAAGGGTGGTCAGCGAACTGTGCGAACAGCTTGGTTTGACATCGGCATCCAGTTCGATGTTGGTCATTTTTTTTCGCCCAATAATACGTTCCTGCTGTTCGACGGTTAACGCATTCCAGCCCGCCATGTCGTGCAGATATTTCTGCACAATGACGTAGCTACCACCGGCGAAATCAGCGTCTTCTTCGCCGATAATGGTGAAATCCGCCGCCGCGCGCCCCTGCGGATTTTCACTGCCGTCAACGAAACCGATCATCGCCCGACGGTCGAAATAGCGGAAGCCGTGAACTTCATCGACAACTGTTACGGCGTCCCCCAACTTGTCCATCAGCTGCGTCGCCAGCTCGAAGCTAAGCCCCATATCATCGGAACGGATATGCAGCAGCAGATCGCCCGGCGTAGAGACCGCCACGCGCTCTCCGCTGCCTACGCGGCGGAAAGGATGCAGCTGCTGCGGGGTGGGCTGGCCAAACAACTGCGGCCAGATTTCAGCGCCAAATCCGCAGATGCAGGAAATCCCCGCCTCCGGCATGCGAGTGCCAACTGAACGCACCACCGCGGCAAAATCATCGCACCAGTCGCGCACGCGGCTCAGGCTCTCTGCGCTGCGCGCTATGGTCGCGACGATAAATATCGCCGTTCGCGGCAGCGGTAAAGTAATCGCCTGAGGTTCGTTAATTTTCATATCATCCTCTGTTATTGCCAATTAACGGCAAGGTAGCGTTGGCTCCTGCAGGCAGGAGTCGAAAGTTGTTTACGCGTGAGCCAGTTCGCCGCCGGGCGCTTCGTATGGATCAATGTGAATCATCACCTGTAGCACCTCATGACGCGCGAGCACATTTTCCCGCACCGCCAGCGCGATAGCATGGCCTGCACGCACCGACAGCTCGCCCGGAACTTCAATATGGACATCGACGAGGATCAGGTCGCCCGCCTTACGAGTTTTTAGATCATGCAGACCCACAACGCCGCCGGTTGCGGCGATGGTGTTGCGTATCGCATTCTGGGTTTGCGCATCGACCGAGCGATCCATTAAATCATGTAAAGCATCGCCGGCAAAAGTGTAACCCATTCGTGTAATCAATACCCCTACTAACAATGCCGCTACAGGATCCAACCAGACCATCCCCGCGAGATTACCAACGATCCCTACCGCCACCACTACCGACGACGCCGCATCCGAGCGCGCATGCCAGGCGTTCGCAATTAATAATGACGACTGAATACGCTTTGCTACCGCCAGCATATAACGGAATAGCGTCTCTTTTGCGATCAGCGCTGCAACGGCCACCCATAATGCCGTTACATGCACGGATTGAATGGTTCCCGGATGGAGTAGTTTATCCACCGCCGACCACAACATGCCCACGCCGACAATCATTAAAATTGCGCCCAATATCAGCGACGCGCCATTTTCATAGCGCCAGTGGCCATAATGATGATCGCTGTCGGAAGGTTTACGGCTTTTCTTATTGGCAATCAGAACCACAAAATCAGCAATTAAATCGGAAAGAGAGTGGATACCATCGGCAATTAGCCCTTGCGACCCTGAAAACAGGCCAGCGATAATTTGCCCGGTCGATAAAAACAGATTAACGACTACGCTGACCAGGGTGCTTTTTCGCGCGGCCTGTGAACGCTGATGATATTTATTATCATTCTGTTGCTTTTTATTTTCCATCATCCCTCCCGAATAAAGTGTGGATGATAGCCTGGTATTAATCAGCGATATTCAATATTAATGGCTCGTTGATAATAAATTTAAAATAAATAGCCTGAGTTATAATATATAAATGCGAATGATTACGTTTTTAAAATAACAGCCGCATTCAACGGCCATTATTGATCTTCTCTATTTATAATGTTGCCATTCGGCGCATAGCGCAGTGATAAGCCCCATTGCGCACCGAAGCGCGGAGTACCCGCGCCACGCCATTGACCGCCACTCTGGCGGTTCGCCGCTGCAGTGGATTGATGGGGATCGCCAGCATCTGCTGTGCCCAATCGGGAAGCAGATCGATACCGGCTACCATCATCCAGCGCCCTACCGGCTGGCTTAGCCGGCCCGGCAGACGGGTGGTAAGCAGCACCTGCGCCACCTCCCGCGTTCGTTCATCACAACGTAACTGGGGGCGCATATCCTGCAAATACTCCGCCACCTGACGTGGCGTTTCGGGGATGTCTTCGGCGCCAAGTCGCCGGGCGACCTCCGCCGCTTCGCGGTAGTATTGCTCCTGACGCGCGGCAGTGACGATGGTGCGCTTATAACGCAGATGAGAGGCCATAAAGCTGCTGCACTCGGCCACATGAACCCAGGTTAAGAGCGCCGGATCGCTGGCGCGATAGGGCCTACCGTCAGGCGTAACGCCGCTGATGCGCTGATGGATCCCCTGCACTTTGGCGATTAATCTTTCGGCATCTGCGGTAGCGCCAAACGTGGTAGCTGAAATAAATTGACTGGTGCGGCGCAGACGGCCAAAGATATCCTCGCGAAAACGCGAATGATCCCACACCCCGGCCAGCGCCAGCGGATGTAGCATCTGCAATAATAGCGCGCTAATGCCGCCGCAGAGCATTGAGGTAAAGTCGCCGTGTACCTGCCAGATAGCCGACTGCGGGCCAAATAAGCCCGGCTCGCCCTTCGGGTTTTCAAAATCAATCTCTTTTAACGCCATCCCGGTTAAACCCAGGACCTGTGATTCAATCATGCCGCGTATGCTGGTCATTGCGTTGCCCGTCGCTATCCGTAACGCCACCAACATAACACCATTCGCGGCGGCAGGCATTTGCCGACGGTGACTTTAAACGCCAACGCGCCCGCGTTCCCGCGGGCACGCCACGGGTCAAGCGTTGAGCTGATAATCGAGGGAGATGTCGGCTTTCAGGACCTGCGAAACCGGGCAGCCAGCTTTGGCTTTCTGGATAATCGGATCAAAGGCCGCTTTATCGATACCCGGCAGGACAATATTGCTCTGCAGCGCGATCTTGGTGATGGCGAAGCCGCCGCCGCTCTTATCCAGCGTGACCACCGCAACGGTATCGATAGAGGTCGCCGTATAGCCCTCTTCGCTTAGCATTAATGATAGCGCCATTGAGAAACAGGCGGCATGGGCCGCGCCGATAAGCTCTTCCGGGTTAGTCCCTTTAACGCCTTCAAAGCGGGTATTAAAACCATAAGGTTGTTGGTTAAGCGCGCCGCTTTCCGTCGAGACGGTGCCTTTACCGCTTTTCAGATCCCCTTCCCAATGCGCCTGACCTTTCTTATGAATTGCCATCGTTTCACTCCTTTTTGACGTTAAAGGAGTAAGTATAGACAGCTCTAGCTGACCTGGGACAACTGTTGCTGAATGGCCTCCAGAAACAGCGGCAGCGCGCTGGGCTGATAATCTCGTGACAGATAGATGCCATAGACGGCCAGGGATTTTGGCGTATAGCCAGGCAGCACCTGTTTTAGCGCGCCGCTGTTTAGCGCGCGCCGGGCTTCCAGTTCCGGCAGCATGGCGATGCCGCACCCCGCCACCGCCGCTTCCATCAGCAGAGAGGAGATCCCAGCGCTCAGGTTGCCGGAGACGGCCACCGACACGGGTTCGCCCTGCGGATCGGTAAACTGCCATGTTGGGGTGGCGAAATGGCTATAGTGGAGACAGTTATGTTGACTAAGCTCCTCCGGCGAATTTATCTGGCCATGCTGCTGTAGCCACCGCGGCGAGGCGCAGAGCACCGAGCGGCAAATGCCGAGCCGCCGCGCTATCGCCCCCGGCTCCGGATTATCGGTGATCCGGATGGCGACATCGATACGCTCGCCAATCAGGCTTACCGGATGGTTGTTGATATCCAGTTCGAGGCGCAGTTGGGGGTAACGGGCCAAAAACTCCGGTAGCAGCGGTGAGAGCAACTGCATGGCGGTAAAGTGCGCGCAGGCGACCCGCAACGTGCCGCTCGGCACCGCGCGTTCCGTCTGCCCCGCTATCTCATCCGCCAATTGCGTGAGGCTACGCGTTTTCTGAAATACCTTTTCGCCTGCGCTGGTTAAGGTCAGTTTGCGCGTCGAACGATGAATGAGCCGGGTACCGGCCCAGTGTTCCATCTGCTCCAGATAGCGACTCACCATCGGTCGCGACATACCAAGCGCCCTGGCCGCCGCGCTCAAACTGCCCAGCTCGCATATGCGCATATATACCTGGGCGGCGATAACTCGATCCATATCCGTATCCATCTGCACGTTTTATGAAACTCAGCATCTCTTTTTTCAGGAATTTTCGCAAATCAAGAATGACGTAAAATAAACCTATTCACCTGAAAGAGAGAAAACCAACATGAAAGTATCTGCCCTGGCTATCGCCACCGCCCTGTTCAGCACCACCGCTTTTGCCGCGCCGTTGACCCTGCAAACCTACAACCCGCAGGAGAACGCGATCTTCGCGGTGAACTCCACGCTGGCCTCCGGCCCGCACGAAGCGGTGCTGTTTGACGCCCAGTTCAGCGTTAAAGATGGCGAAAAGCTGGTTGAGATGATCAACAAAAGCGGTAAGAAGCTCACGCACATTGTGATCACCTCTGGCGATCCGGATTTCTATTTTGGCCTCGAGCCGCTGGTGAAAGCCTTCCCGCAGGCCAAAGTGGTGGCAACCGAGCAAGTGGTTAAGCATATTGAAGAGACCAAAGCGGCGAAGCTGGCATACTGGGGCCCACAGATGAAAGACGGCGCGCCGAAGCAGGTCTATGTTCCACAGGTATTAGCCGCAGATAGCTTCACCATTGACGGCGAGAAAGTGGAAATTCGTCAGCCGCAGAACTACGCCGCGTTCGTCTGGATCCCGGCGAATAAAGCGATTCTTGGCGGCACCGGCGTCGCCTGGGGCATGCACGTCTGGACCGCCGATACCCAAAGCGCGGCGAGCCGTCAGCAGTGGCGCCAGACCCTTAGCGATATGGCCGCGCTGCATCCGCAACAGGTGATCCCGGGCCACTATCTCGGCACGCCGCCGGTGGGCGACAAGGCTATCGTCTTTACCCGCGACTATCTGGAGAAATTCGAGCAGGCGCTGAAAGCGCATAAAGATTCCGCCAGCGTCATCAAAGCCATGAAGACGCAATATCCGGGTCTCGCTGAAGAAAGCTCGCTGGAGCTGAGCGCGAAAGTGAACACCGGCGAAATGAAGTGGTAATCGGCCACGCCTGAATCGAGAACGCTCTTAATCTGCCGACGCAAGGTTGCTATTCGCAAAAAAATGGACCACGATAATCCCGTCGCGTTAAAAAGCGCGGCGTACTTAGGGTTACGTTTCGTCCGGCTTGCGTCGGGCTTGTCCTTGAAACCAGAACAGGATTAAGGAGTAAGAATGAAATCGAACCATCAGGCACGTCATCTTCTCGGTCTGAACTACAAGCTTTCCCGCCAGAAAAAAGTGGTGCTCGAAGGCGACGAAGAAACTACCGTTAACCATATCCATGCTACGGGTCGCAAACGCCGCGGTGGTTAATTTTTCAGCCGAGTGATGATAAAAACACCATCCGCCAAACGGGATGGTGTTTTTTTAAGACAATCCCACGCTTCGCATCCTTCTTTTGTTACCATCTGCTTTATACTCTGCCCGCTGCATTTCCTGCCAGACCGATCGCTTATCGCCGCGCCCGGGTCTGAAGTGAACATCAAGGAGTTAGTGCGATGCAATTCATCTATAAAAAAAACCGCTCTCTTTATATCCCCTACGCTGGCCCGGTTCTGCTTGAGTTTCCGTTACTCAACAAAGGAAGCGCCTTCAGCATGGAAGAGCGTAGCAGCTTCAACCTGCTGGGCCTGCTGCCGGAAGTGGTCGAAACCATCGAAGAACAAGCTGAACGCGCGTGGATCCAGTATCAGGGATTTAAAACCGAGATCGATAAGCACATTTATCTGCGCAACATCCAGGACACCAACGAAACCCTGTTTTATCGCCTGATTGGCAATCATCTCGATGAGATGATGCCGGTTATCTATACCCCCACCGTCGGCGCCGCCTGTGAGCGTTTCTCGGAAATCTACCGTCGCGCGCGCGGCGTGTTCATCTCCTACCAGAATCGGCACAACCTCGACGATATCCTGCAAAACGTACCGAACCATAACGTCAAAGTGATCGTGGTGACCGACGGCGAGCGTATTCTCGGTCTCGGCGACCAGGGTATCGGCGGTATGGGCATCCCTATCGGTAAGCTGTCGCTCTATACTACCTGCGGCGGTATCAGCCCGGCCTACACCCTGCCTATCGTGCTGGATGTCGGCACCAACAACCAGCAACTGCTCGACGACCCGCTGTATATGGGCTGGCGTCATCCGCGCGTGACCGACGACGAGTATTATCAATTCGTTGATGACGTTATCCAGGCCATCAAAAACCGTTGGCCGGACGTGCTGCTGCAGTTTGAAGATTTCGCGCAGAAAAACGCCATGCCGCTGCTTAACCGCTATCGTAACGAGATTTGCTCGTTTAACGATGATATTCAGGGCACCGCAGCGGTCACCGTCGGTACATTAATCGCCGCCAGCCGTGGCGCGGGCAGCCAGCTCAGCGAGCAAAAAATTGTCTTCCTCGGCGCGGGTTCCGCCGGTTGCGGTATTGCTGAACAGATCATCGCGCAAATCATGCGCGAAGGGTTAAGCGAAGAAGAAGCCCGCCAGCGCGTATTTATGGTGGACCGCTTCGGCCTGTTGACCGACGGTATGCCGAATCTGCTGTCGTTCCAGAGCAAGCTGGTGCAGAAACGCGAAAACCTGCAAGGTTGGGATACGACCAACGAAGCGCTCTCGCTGCTCGACGTGGTGCGTAACGTGAAGCCGAATATCCTGATTGGCGTCTCCGGCCAGCCGGGGCTGTTCACGGAAGAAATTATTCGTGAAATGCACAAGCACTGCCCGCGGCCGATCGTCATGCCGCTGTCGAACCCGACCTCCCGCGTTGAAGCCACGCCGCAGAACATCCTGACCTGGACCGACGGCGAAGCGCTGGTGGCCACCGGCAGCCCGTTCACCCCGGTGACGGTTAAGGGCAAGCAGTACGCCATCGCGCAGTGTAACAACTCCTATATCTTCCCGGGCATCGGCCTTGGCGTGATCGCTGCGGGAGCATCACGCGTCACCGACGAAATGCTGATGGCGGCAAGCGAAACCTTAGCTAACCACTCGCCGCTGGTGAATAACGGCGAAGGCCCGGTACTGCCGGAACTGAAAGATATTCAGGCCGTATCGCGCGCTATCGCGTTTGCGGTCGGTAAAGTGGCTCAGGAACAGGGCGTGGCGGTGAAAACATCGGCCGAAGCGCTGCTGCAGGCCATTAGCGATAATTTCTGGCAGCCGGAATATCGCAACTATCGCCGAACCTCAATTTAACGCTTTATTTCAACGGGCCCGGAGATCGGGCCCGTTTTTTTATCCCCGCCCTTGGCCGTTATTCATTCCCCTTTGTTTACTAAACACCTGCCCATCCTTACGAGGCGCTTCACAGATGCTTTATTTCATTCGCTTGCCGGGAGGTAAATACCTTGCCCGCCTGTTCGCTCACCGATAAATTAGCAAACAGATACCGCGGCGCTGAAATAAGCGCGCAGCAGAAAACAGAAGGTTTAAGTATGGCGAATATTCGTGATGTCGCCCGGCGGGCTGGAGTTTCAATTAGTAGCGTGTCCAACGTACTTAATAATCGCACGCAACAGATGCGCGAAGAGACCCGACAGCGGATAGTCAAAACGATGGCTGAGCTAAATTACCGCCCTGCGCGTTGCGCTCCGCCGGTCGCCGATTCAGCAACCAAAATGCTCGGCCTGATGGTACCGTCTATCGTCAATCCCAGCTTTTCAGCGCTGGCGCATGAACTGGATACTGCGGCACGCGCGTTTCGCCACCGGCTGTTATTAGGCATTTGCTGCCGCGATGCCGACGAGGAGTCAGCCTTTATCGCGGATATGTTCTCCCACGGCGTGCGCGGGTTGATAGTTGCCGCCAGCGACGTACGCAAAACCCACTTTGTGCGCGCAGCGGAACAAGGCATGACCATTATTAGCTATGACAACCGGCTGGCCGAAAGCGTCCCGCCTCGGGCGCGCTACTTCGATAGTGTCTCAATGGACAACGTTGAAGCGGGACGTCTGGCGGCGCAACATCTGCTGGACAACGGTTGCCGTAATATCGTCTTTGCCACCGAAAGCGGGTTAACGCTGGGACGCAGCCATAAAATCCTCGGCTTTCAGTCGGCGCTTTCCCAAAGCGGTACAGCGGCCAGAGGCGTGGTGATAGAAGGCAAAGGCAATCGGGAATTCGGCGACGCCGAGATGTTCGAACTGGGCGTAAGCCTGGCGCAAAAAATTAGCGCCTTAACGCCGCGAGTGGATGGCGTGGTAGCGATTAACGATGCTTTAGCCATCGGCCTGATGGTTGGGCTACGCGCGCAGGGCCTGAAAATAGCGGAAGATATTTCGGTGATTGGCATCGATAACATCTCCCTGTCGGCGTTATCGTCACCGGGCCTCACCTCGGTAATGGCCCCGCTTTCGGCAATGGCGTCGATGATGGTTGAGCGGCTTGTCCAGAGAATTACTGAGCCGGGATTACAAACCGACGAATTTATCTTTGCACCGGAAGTGATACAGCGTCAGTCGGTAAAAATAAAGCAACCCTAGTTGTTTTTATAAATAAATAGCATGGTGCAGATAATAGTTATTATCTGCAGGGAGACCTATACCCTATTACATTCAAAACGCATATTAATGTCGGGATTTCCATCCCATTCTTTTGTACTTTAACGAGTATAACCGGAAATAATGATGAACCTACAATCTGCGCAAGATATAGAAAAGAGCGCCATTAAGAAATTGACATGGCATATTGTTCCATTAATGATATTGCTTTATTTTCTGGCTTTTCTTGACCGTAATAATATGGCCTACGCCGCAATGGCCTTAGAGGATAGTCTCGGCCTGACGGCCACCGCCTTTGGCTTTGCTTCGGGAATATTTTTCATCGGTTATTTTATGTTTGAAATTCCCAGCAACGCCGGCACGATTAAGTTCGGTCCGCGGCTGTGGTTCGCGCGTATTCTGATCACCTGGGGAGTATTTGCCACTTTGATGGGGTTCGTCAGAACGCCGACCGAACTCTATATCTGTCGTTTTATGCTTGGCGTGTGCGAAGCCGGTTTCTTCCCTTCAGTGGTGTACTACTTCACGATCTTTTTTCCGCCAGCCTGGCGGACCAAAATTCTCGGCATGTTCATTATTGTCCAGCCGCTATCCAACGCCGTGGGTTCACCGATTTCAGGCTTAATTCTGCATATCGATAACGGCTGGTTTGGCCTTGAATCCTGGCAGTGGTTATTTATCCTCGAAGGTATTCCGCCGATCGTTATCGGCCTGTTCATCCCTTTTATTATTAAGAATTCACCGCAAGAAGTCGGCTATCTCAACGCTGAAGAAAAGGCGTGGTTAATGAGTAGTACGAACCGTTCAAAATCAGGGAGTAAAGTCTCGCTGGCTGAGTTCGCCAGCGGTATTAAAAATCCCAAATACCTGCTTTATGCGCTGCTGAATTTCGGGATGGTTTGTGGGATTTACGGCTTCGGGATGTGGCTACCGTCGATTATTACCGCTATTTCCGGCGATGATATTCTTCGCGTAAGCCTGATTGCCCTTATCCCCTACGGCCTGGCGGCGCTACTGGTTTATCCATGGAGTATGCTGGCCAGTAAAACACGCAAAATCGCCGTTTTTGCCGGTATCAGTATGGTCGTCGCCGCATTAGGGCTCGCCGGCGCGGTGGTGTTCTTTAAGTTCAACGTCGCGATTTCACTCTCATTCCTGACCATTGCCGCCATTGGTATCTATACCGCGGTACCGTGTTTCTTATCGATGCCTGCCAACGTCTCGGCAGGCGCAGCGACGGCCGCGGGTCTCGCCGTGGTGAGCTGCATCGGCAATCTGGGCGGCTTCGTCGCCCCTTACGTGGTCGGCCTCCTTAACGACTTCAGCCAGAGCAGCACGCCGGGCCTGATATTCCTCGCCATGTGCCTGCTGATCACCGGCCTGATTTGCATTTTCTACTGCGCCAGACAGCGCGAAGGCGTCATTCAATCCTGAAAATTTAAGGAAACATCATGGGAACTCTTATTGGAAAAAAAGCATTTATCACCGGCTCTGAACAAGGTATCGGCTGGGCTACGGCGGAAAAACTGATTCTGGCGGGATGCGATGTCTTTTTGCACTACCACAGCGGTGAAGAAGGCCCGCAAAAGTTGGCGGCTATCGCCAGCGCGCGAGGGCAAAAAGCGGCCTGGCGCTATGCGGACTTAATTGACACTGAGGACGCGACCGCCTGCGTGCAGGCCGCCGCGGAATTCCTCGGCGGTATCGATATCCTGGTGAATAACGTCGGCGGTATCGTCGGGCGTAAGTGGCTTGGCGAAATTGACCGTCAGTTCTGGCAAACGGTGTTAGACGTCAATATGACCACCATGCTTAACGTCACCCAGGCGGCGCTTCCCTGGCTTAAATCGGCAACGGATGGCGCCAGCATCATTAACCTCGCCTCGCTGGCGGGGCGCTCCGGGGGGCATGCCGGTTCTCTCGCCTATTCAACCACAAAAGGGGCCATCCTGACCTGGACACGCTCGCTGGCGGCTGAACTGGGCGAGCACGGCGTGCGCGTCAATGCGGTTGCGCCGGGGCTTATTCTCGGCACCCGTTTTCATAACCGCCACACCACACAGGCTTCGGCTGACGAAACCATCCGGCAAATTCCGCTTCAGCGCGCGGGAACGCCCGATGACGTCGCCCGCGCCATCACTTTCCTTGCCGGCGAGTATGACGGATTTATCTCCGGCGCCACTATCGATATTAACGGCGGAATTTATCGCATGTAATGCAAACCGGGCGGCCAGAAATCGCCGCCCGCCAGGGAGTACCTGATGATCAAATTCGAAATTATCCATCCGCAACTGCTGGCTGCTCTGGCGTGCTGCGGCCATAAATCACAAATTCTCATCGCGGATAGCAATTTTGCCTGTCGCGTTAATGCCAATGCCGATGCCACGTTGATTCAGCTCAACCTCGCGCCAGGCATGGTACCGGCAACTTATATCGTCGAAAAACTGCTTACCTGCGTTAATGTCGAACACGCGACGCTGATGGCATCACCAGCGGAATTCACTAACACCATCGCCAGTGAATACCGGGAGCTTCTACCGACAAACTGCCCGCTTGAATATGTCGAACGCGAAGCTTTCTACGCAAAGTCCCGGCTGCCATTGACCCAACTGGTCATCGCTTCCGGCGAACAGCGTCGTTTTGCCAACCTACTACTCACCGTGGCCCCGGCCTAATCGTCATACCCGCCGCCGATAAGACCGGCGGCGCGATCCTCAATGCTGGTATCTGGTCAAAAGACAATTTAGCCACTACACTCCCTGCATCCATCAACCTACTGAAAAAATAAGGAGGATCCCCATGCTGTACTGTGAACTGTTTAATGTTTCACATACATTTGGCGATCGCACCAGCTCAAGCGTTATCGGTATCGTGCTGCGATAACTTTAGCTTGAGCGAAGAAGCCAACGACTAAATCCCCTTCCTCGGGCTTACCGGGTTATCGTCAGCGATGTTTGACGAGGCATTCTCATGCCTGTAACTCTTGAGTAAGTTCACAATGAGCACACTTTTAAGCGCACAATCTCTCCACGTTGATACGGCCTTTGGCCCACTTTTCAACGACCTCTCCTTTACCCTGAAAAAAGGCGATCGCATTGGCCTGATTGGCTATAACGGTTGCGGGAAAAGCACGTTATTGCAGGTGCTGGACGGCACTCTCACGCCGAATTCTGGCAGCGTATCGCGGGCTAATCACTGCCTGCTGGCGCGCGTAGAACAACATCTGCCTGACGCCCTACTCAGCCAACCGCTATTGCAGGTGGTACTGGAAAAACTGGCGCCTGGCGAACGGGATTCGCTGCGCTGGCAAGCGGAGCGACTGCTCGCTGAAATGGGTTTTACGGTTCAACAGACCCAACAGCAAGCCGCCACCCTGAGCGGCGGACAACATACTCGTCTGTTGCTCGCCCGCGCGTTGATCCAACAACCCGATTTGCTGTTGCTGGATGAGCCAGGCAACCATCTCGATCTGCCGACCCTGCTGTGGCTGGAAAGCTTCTTGCAAACCTGGCAGGGGAGCTTCGTGGTGGTGTCGCACGATAACCTCTTACTGGATGCTGTAACTAATACCAGTTGGATTTTACGTGATAACACGCTGCACGCTTTCTCACTACCCTGCAGCGCCGCCCGTCAGGCGCTGCAGGAGCAAGATGCAAGCGATGCTCTGCGCCACAAAGCGGAACAAAAGGAGATCGACCGCGTCGCTGCCAGCGCCAAACGGCTGGCCATCTGGGGTCGGGTTTACGATAACGAAGATCTGGCGCGTAAAGCCAAGCAGATGGAAAAGCAGGTTTCACGCCTGAAGGATAGCCAGACGGAACTCACCGCCGGCACGCCGTGGCGTCTTGAGGTGCATGGCGACGCCGTTCGCGCCGACCGTCTGCTGGAGATGGAAAATCTCCCCGTGCCGCCGGCGCCCGGTCTCCCCGCCCTGTTCACCACCGGTCTGGCGCGGCTGCAAAGCGGCGACCGGGTAGCGATAATGGGGCGCAACGGCGGTGGGAAATCGTCGCTGCTACACCTGTTATGGCGGCAAATGCAGCAACCGGCTAGCGAAGCCGGGCTGCGTTTACATCCTCGACTACATCCGGGTTATTACGATCAAACCCTGCATCAACTGGCGGATGAGGCCAGCCTGCTGGAGGCGCTGGAGCCCTTTGAGCCTTCGCCGGAAACGCGCAAGCGGGCGCTGATTTCCGCCGGCTTCGGCTGGGCGCGACACGGGCAGAAGGTCAGCACCCTCAGCGGCGGCGAACGTTCACGGCTGCTGTTTGTCGGCCTGTCGCTGGCGAGCTATAGCCTGCTGCTGCTCGATGAACCCACCAACCATCTGGATATGGAGGGAAAAGAGGCGCTGGCAGCGACGTTGCGGGAGTATCCCGGGGGCCTGCTGCTGGTTAGCCACGATCGACAGCTCATCAGCCAGAGCTGTAACCGCTTCTGGTTAATTGATGAAAACGGGTTAAGCGAGTGGCACGACGTCGACGAGGTGTACGCCCGTCTGCGCGGCAACGAGCGCCTTCAAAGCCCGGCGACGCAAACGCCGCCGCAGGCGCCGCCCGTCGACGACCTGCAAGAGGATTTGCTGGAACGTCTGGTGATGCTGGAACAGCTATTGGCGGACGATCTGCAGCGTAAGCCGAAGCATCAGAAGCCGCAGCTACAGGCGCTGTGGCGTCAGGAGATTGAGGAGATAAATACCCATCTGAGTTAAATGCCTATGCCACCGGAGCGTCAGCGCCCCGGTGGCTTAACAGCTTTAGCGGCGGGTAAACTGCTGCTCAAGCATGGTCTT
Organism: Klebsiella sp. CN_Kp088; assembly: GCF_040064335.1. NCBI lineage: Bacteria > Pseudomonadati > Pseudomonadota > Gammaproteobacteria > Enterobacterales > Enterobacteriaceae > Klebsiella > Klebsiella sp. CN_Kp088. The sequence goes on from NZ_JBEAIQ010000001.1 coordinate 409,709, forward strand.
CCCCCATTGATCGCCCTGCCACTCTTTACTCAGCGTAAACCCAAAGGATTCATATAATTTACGCGCCGCCTGCAAGCCGCTAAACGTCCATAGCTGAACCGCATCGAAGCGCTGATTATCACAAAAGTTGATAGCTTCAGTCAGCAAGCGGCGCCCCACGCCGCTGCCCCGACAGCCATCGCCGAGAATAAACCAACGTAGATGCGCTTCATTATTCCCGAGGTCTTCGCCATCAATGGCGACAGAGCCGACGATGACGCCATTTTTGACCGCCAGCCAAATCTGGTTACGTTGATTGTTCAGCCTGCCAGAAAATTCAGCCAGACCGCTGGCGACTTTACCTTCAAAAAAATGCCCGAAGCCGTAATGACGGGCGTAATACTCACCGTGCATTTGCGCAATGCGGCCAATCATTCCCGGCTGATAGCCGGTAACTATCGTGATGTCGTTTGGTCTGCTCGTGACCGGCTGCTGACGACAGCGCTCAAGCGCCCACGAATAGGCCGTCAACCCCTCGGCAACGATCTGCTGCTGTGCGCTATCCAAATGCGCCAGCGCCTCAATCACCCGCATGGCGCCGTACTCATGAATGCGGGCGACCGTCGCCTGCCCTTTGGTTGTCAATGAGAGTTGTTTAAAACGCCCGTCATCAACACAACCATTTTCCTCTATCTCGTTAGCGGTCTGCAGGCGCGATAACATTCGGCTGACGCTCGATTTGTCCAGCCCCAATACCTGCACCAGTTGCGCGGCGGTCAGCGCGCCATGAGTAGAAATCTCCAGCAGCGCATGCACCGCTGAAGGTGAATAGTCGGTCGCCGCCAGCGTGCTGTTCATAAAGCCGAGCTCGCGCACCATCAATCGTGATGCGGAACGAATTTGATTGATAAGTAAAGTGTCAGGCATGGTAATATCCGCGAAAGGTGGTTGCATCATACAACCATTATCAACGCGCCCTGTCAATGGCCCTGGCATACTCCGCTCCTTTCGGATGGCACCCCCTAAAATTGGTATAAACGGATGAATATTGTGCCATACATGCGGCAAATCACCCCATTCCCAACCATACCGCTTGTAATTAGCGACATAAGATCTAATCCTTAATGAGTATTATTTTCGCTGTTAACACCTTCGTATCATTAACAAGGAGAAACGCATGAAAGCTGCTGTAGTCACCCACGACCACCAGATTGATGTAACCGATAAAAAGTTACGCCCGCTGGAGCATGGCGAAGCGCTGCTGAAAATGGAATGCTGCGGGGTCTGCCACACTGACCTGCACGTGAAAAACGGCGATTTCGGCGATAAAACCGGCGTCATTCTCGGCCATGAGGGCATCGGCATCGTGGAAAAAGTCGGCCCTGGCGTGACGTCGCTGAAGCCGGGCGATCGCGCGAGCGTGGCGTGGTTCTTCGAAGGCTGCGGCCACTGCGAATACTGTAACAGCGGCAACGAAACCCTGTGCCGCTCGGTGAAAAATGCCGGTTATACCGTCGATGGCGGGATGGCCGAAGAGTGTATCGTCACCGCCGATTACGCGGTCAAAGTGCCGGATGGACTGGATTCCGCCGCCGCCAGCAGCATCACCTGCGCCGGCGTCACCACCTATAAAGCGGTGAAGGTCTCACACATCAAGCCCGGCCAGTGGATTGCCATTTATGGCCTCGGCGGCCTGGGTAACCTGGCGCTGCAATATGCCAAAAACGTCTTTAATGCCAAAGTGATCGCCGTTGACGTCAACGACGGGCAGCTGGAGCTTGCCGCCTCGATGGGCGCCGATCTGACGGTTAATTCCCGCAACGAAGACGCCGCCAAAATCATTCAGGAGAAAACCGGCGGCGCCCACGCGGCCGTGGTTACCGCCGTTGCTAAAGCGGCATTTAACTCCGCCGTGGATGCGGTTCGCGCCGGCGGCCGCGTCGTCGCCGTTGGCCTACCGCCGGAAGCGATGAGCCTCGATATTCCGCGTCTGGTGCTGGACGGGATTGAAGTAGTAGGTTCGCTGGTAGGTACCCGTCAGGATCTGATTGAAGCCTTCCAGTTTGCCGCCGAAGGCAAAGTGGTGCCGAAAGTCACTCTGCGCCCGCTCGGCGATATCAACGCCATCTTTAAGGAGATGGAACAGGGTCAAATCCGCGGCCGTATGGTTATCGATTTCCGCCGTTAATTCTGTCTGACTATGCCAGACGAAAGAGCCTAACCTGCTGACTATTCCCGCATGATGGGAATAGTCAGATTTCGCAAATGCTTAGCGCAAATCGTTGGTTCCTTTGTATTCCGTCGCGCCCGATGATGGCAAGACAATAGATAACAAAGGAATTCACCATGCAAAATCGCTTTCGCCTGCCTACGCTTGCCGCCCTTTTTATTGCAGGCGCGTTTTCGGTTTCGGCGGCGCAAACGCCGATCAAAGGCGGCACCTTAATTTATCTGGAACAACAGCCGCATACTAATCTCTATCCGCCGGCCGGCGGTTTTTACCCTAACGGCGGGATCCTCAATCAGATAACCGACAAGCTAACCTGGCAAAACCCGGAAACGCTAGCTATCGAGCCGTGGATCGCCGAAAGCTGGAGTAGCAACGATGAGAAGACCGAATATACCTTTAAGCTGCGGCCTGGCGTCACCTTCTCTGACGGTACCCCACTCGATGCCAATGCGGTCGCAAAGAACTTTGATACCTACGGTTTGGGCAATAAAGCCCTACGTCTGCCGGTTTCTGAAGTGATCAACAATTACGATCGTAGTGAAGTCATCGATCCGTTGACCGTCAAATTCTACTTCAAAAAGCCCTCCCCGGGATTCCTGCAAGGTACCGCAACGATTGGCTCCGGGCTGGTTTCCCTCAGCACTCTGGCGCGGAGCTTTGAGGCGCTGGGCGATGCCCGCCATATCATCGGTTCCGGCCCCTTTACGGTAAAAGATGAAAAACCCGGACGCGAATTAACGCTGGTGGCGCGGAAAGATTATCAATGGGGGCCGAAAAATCTTGCTCAGCAAGGCCCGGCGAACCTCGACGGCATTACCTATATCGTAACGCCGGAAGATAGCGTACGTATTGGCGCGCTACTGGCGGGACAGGCCGGGTTTATTCGCCAGGTGCAGGCCTATGATGAAAAACAGGCAACCGACCAGGGCTTTAATATTTACGCCGCGCCGACGCGTGGCGTTAACGATAGCCTGAGCTTCCGCCCTGATAACCCGCTGGTTGCCGACCTGCGGGTACGCCAGGCGCTACTGCATGCTACCAACGCCAAACAGGTTGTTGAGACCCTTTTCTCGCCAAACTATCCGCAGGCAAGTTCCGTTATCGCCCGCACCGCGGCGGGATACGTCGATTTAAGCGACAAACTGGCCTTCGATCAGCAGAAAGCCAAACAGCTGCTGGATGAGGCGGGCTGGACCCCAGGCGCGGATGGTATCCGGCAAAAAGCGGGACAACGGCTGGCGCTCACGGTCTATGAATCCCTGCCGCAGCCGCAGAACAAAGAGGTGCTACAGCTGGTTGCGCAGCAGTGGCGTCAGGTTGGCGTGGCCTTAAGCGTGAAAGCCGGCGACGCCGGCAGCCGGGTACTGGATAATCTCGACCCGCTGAAAACGCCATTAACCGTCTCTGAAGTCGGCCGCGCCGACCCGGATGTGGTGAAGAGTATGTTCTTCCCCGCCAACCGTGATGCCCTACTGCAACAGGGCGGTTCGAGCGACAAAGTTAAAACCTTCCGTGACGATAAGCTCAACGCCCTGCTAACCGCAATCTCTGCCGAAGTGGATGCGCAAAAGCGTCTGCAGTTAACTGGCGATGCGCAGCGTTATCTGCTGGACAACGCCTACGTCATTCCCATCTTTGAAGAACCGCAGGTCTTTGCCGGCGCGCCATGGGTAAAAGGCGTACGTTTTGAAGCCGTGGGACGTCCGTCGTTTTACGGCGCATGGCTGGATAAACAATAAGGGGGCGCCATGAGCCACTATCTTTGGCGACGGTTGGCACAAGGCGTGCTGGTACTGTGGGCGGCCTTCACCCTGACCTTTTTTCTGCTGCAGGTACTGCCCGGCGACGCGATTTTGATTAAGTTTCAGAACCCCGATCTGGGGCTGAGCCCGCAACAGATCGCCGAAATGCGTGTGGTCTACGGTGCTGACAGCCCGCTGTGGCAGCAATATTTCCACACCTTGTTAGCCATGCTGCAGGGGGATTTCGGCTATTCACTGCAGGCTGGACTGCCTGTTAGTTCCCTGATTGCCAGCAATTTACCCGACACGCTGGCGCTGGCGCTGCCGGCCTTCGCGCTGGCGCTTCTGCTGGCCTTTGCGATCGCTATCGCTTCGCGTTTGCCGGGGCTACGCGGTATCAGTAATCTGCTACAGTCGCTGCCGGTGCTGTTTATTTCACTGCCGACCTTTTGGCTCGGCATCGCCTTAATCCAGATCTTTTCATTCCAATTGCACTGGGTCCCGGTTATCAATCCCGGACCTCTGCAAGGCCTGGTGCTGCCGGTTATCGCGGTGGCGATACCGATTTCCGCGCCGCTGGCGCAAATTCTGTTACGCACCATGGATCACATCGCCGCACAACCCTTCGTCGCCGTTGCTCGCGCCAAGGGAATGAGCGAAACACGGGTGTTATGGCGGCATGTCACCGGCAATGCTCTGTTGCCGACATTAAACATTGCCGGCCTGCTGCTGGGAGAACTGATCGCCGGGGCCTTAATTACCGAAACCGTTTTTGGCCGCAGCGGGCTCGGTCAACTGACGCAGCAGGCGGTGAATAATCAGGATATTGCCATTCTTCAGGCCGTGGTGATGATTTCAGCGCTGGGCTTCGTCGTCATCAATCTGCTGGTCGATCTGCTGATGCCGATGCTCGACCCGCGCTTAAAACCCCTGCGCGGAGGTGCGCTATGAGTCTGGTCGATTACGCCTCGGCGGTGCGACGCCGTCCGGTCAACTGGCGCCGTTTTTCCTTGCAGCCGGGGCTGTGGCTGGCATGGTTGGTAATGACGGTTGCGGTGCTAATGGCTTTCGCGCCGCAATGGTTCACCGAGTTTAATCCACTCGACGGCATCGCTGGCGCCCAACGTCTGGCGCCGCAGGCGGGACACTGGTTAGGTACCGACCAACTCGGTCGCGATGTGTGGAGCCGCATCGTCTACGGCGCAGGACATTCGCTTTCCGCGGCCCTGGCCGCCGTCGCCATGGGCCTGGTTTTCGGCACGGCGTTGGGCACCGTTGCCGGCGCGCTGGGCGGGCGGGTCGAAGCGGTCGTCATGCGGATTGTCGATATTCTGCTGGCGATTCCTTCGCTCCTGCTTTCGCTAACGGTAATCATACTGCTTGGTTTTGGCACTCTGAACGCCGCCATGGCGGTCGGCGTTGCCGCGATCGCCAGTTTCGCCCGACTGTCGCGCGCCGAAGTCGTGCGCATTCGTCACAGCGACTATGTCGAAGCAGCCTATGGTAGCGGGGGAACCTTTTTGGCCGTGTTCTGGCGGCATATTCTGCCTAACGCGCTTTCGCCGGTGCTGGCTTTCGCCACCCTCCAATTTGGCCAGGCTATTCTCGCCCTCTCAACCCTGAGTTTTCTCGGCTACGGCACTCCGCCGCCGGTGCCGGAATGGGGATTACTTATCGCCGAGGGGCGCAACTATCTTTCCACCGCCTGGTGGCTCACCACTTTCCCCGGGATCGCGGTCATTGCCGTGGTACTGGCAGCCAATCGTATCAGCCAACAACTCAATAGGGAGCGCCGATGAACGTGCTTAGCGTAGAAAACCTCACCATCAGCTACCGCTCTGGCGGGTTGTGGCGCGAAGTGGTTCACCGGGTCAGTTTTACGATTAAACGCGGCGAGATGCTGGCGTTCGTCGGCGAATCCGGTTCGGGAAAAACCACCACCGCCCAGGCGATTATCGGTCTGCTGGCGGAAAACGCCCGCCTCGATGCCGGGACGGTTCGTCTCAACGGTGAAGAGATTAGCCGCTGGTCAGGCAAACGGCTGGATAACCTGCGCGGGGCCAGAATCAGCCTGGTGCCGCAGGATCCCGGTAACTCGCTGAACCCGGTGCAAACCATTGGCGCGCAGGTCGGCGAAATACTCCGCCTGCATCAAAAAAGCAGTAAAACCGAGCGTCGACAGCAGGTTATCGCCCTGCTGGAAAAAGTCGGCTTAAGCCATCCGGAGCAGCGTTTCGACCAGTATCCGCACCAGCTCTCTGGTGGTATGAAGCAGCGGGTGCTGATCGCCATTGCCATCGCCCTGAAGCCGGATTTGATTATTGCCGATGAGCCGACCAGCGCGCTCGACGTGACGGTCCAAAAAAGAATCCTCGATCTGCTCGATCATTTGCGCCGTGAATCCGGCACCGCGGTGCTATTTGTCACCCATGACCTCGCGCTGGCGGCGCAGCGTGCCGACCGGCTGGTGGTTTTTCGTCACGGTGAAATTCAGGAACAGGGCAATACGGGTGATGTTATTCGCACCCCGCAGCACGGCTATACCCGCCAGTTGCTGTGCGATCTGCAGGGACAGAACCTGCACTTAACCACCACGATTCGCCCGTTTGTTACGCCGGCAATTCGGGTTGAAGGCGTGAGCAAACGCTTTGCGTTAGGGGGCAGCTATCTCCAGGCGCTGGATAACGTAAGCTTTATTTTACCGCGTGGCAGTACCCATGCGCTGGTCGGCGAATCGGGTTCAGGAAAAACCACCCTCGCCCGTATCTTGCTGGGTTTTGAGCAGGCCGATAGCGGACAGGTGACCATCGACGGTATTGCCAGCCGACAATTGAGCCGCGAGGCCCAGCGGCAGCTGCGGCGCAAAATTCAGTTTGTTTATCAAAACCCTTTCGCCTCACTCGACCCTCGCCAAACCCTGTTCGACATTATCGAAGAGCCGCTGAAGAATTTTCAGCGCCTGTCCAAAGAAGCTCGGCGTCAACGGGTAGAGTCCGTCGCCGCCCGTGTCGCGCTGGCGCCGGAGCTACTCTACCGAACCGCTCGTGAGCTCTCCGGCGGCCAGCGACAGCGGATCGCTATCGCCAGGGCATTGATCCTCGACCCCACGATTCTGGTGCTCGATGAGGCCACCTCAGCGCTGGATGTCACGGTGCAGGCGCAAATTCTCGCCCTGTTGCTGCAATTACAGCAACAGCTCGGGTTGAGCTATCTGTTTATCACCCACGATCTGGCGACGGTACGCCGCATCGCCCATAGCGTGACGGTGCTACGCACCGGGCAAGTCATCGAACAGGGCGAGGTTAAACAGTTGTTCGCCGCGCCGCAGCACGACTATACCCGCGAGCTGCTCGCCGCCATTCCTCTTTATCACGCACCGAGCACGGAGGTTGCATGACGCCTAAACGCCTGGGGTTTTTTACCCGTTTACTCGACCACGCCACGCCGCAAGAGCGCTATCAACTGGCGACGGAGCAGATCCGCCACGCGGAACGGCTGGGCTTTGATAGCGCCTGGGTGGCGCAACACCATTTTCATGAAAATGAAGGCGGTTTACCGTCGCCGCTGGTGTTTCTTGCCTACGCGGCGGCCCATACGCAACGGATCCGACTCGGCACCGCCATCATTACGCTGCCGATGGAGAACCCGCTACGTGTCGCAGAAGATGCGGCAGTACTGGATTTACTCGCAGAGGGTCGCCTGGAAGTGGGTTTTGGTTCCGGCGGGACGCCAACCTCTTTTCTCCCCTTTGGCATGGCCTGCGAACAACGCGGCGCGGTCTTCGCCGATCATCTGCATTTGATTGAAAGCGCCTGGCGCGGCGATACGTTGGCTCATCCGGACAACCATCTTTATCCGCCCGCGCCGCAGCTGGCAAAACGGATTTGGATCGCCACCTTTTCGATTGAAGGCGCTATTCGGGCCGCGAAATCCGGCCACGGGTTGATGCTATCGCGCACACAGCCGCGTCCGCCAGGTCAAAGCGAACTGCCGCTGGATGCGATTCAGAACCCGATTATCGACGCCTACCTCGCCGCGCTGCCAGCCGGCGTGGCGCCGCGAATTCTGGCTTCCCGCACCGCGTTTATTGCCGACAGTCAGGGGTACGCGCTACAGGCCGCAGAGCCGGGATTAAGTAAACAGGCGGCAGCCCATCGCGCCGCCGGCCATGAGATTATTGGTGACACCGTCACGGATTACGCTCGCCAGTTGGATGCCCACATTGGCGATGCGCCACATGTGCTTGCATCGCTGGCTAAAGACAGTGTGCTAACCCGGGTGACTGATATTTCGTTTCAGGTCCATTCGGTGGAGCCATCGCATCAGGACACGCTGCGTTCTATCGAACTCATCGCTAAACACATTGCCCCGCAATTCAGATAAGGAGTCGCTATGAGCTTAAGTCAGGATATTTTGGCTGAACTGGCGGAGATCGCCGCCGATTCAGCGCTGGGCAAGGCCCGCGCTTTGCGCGAGGCTGCGACCCGCCACGCCCAGGGAAGTTACGAGGTGCTATTTAGCCAACAGGATGAGGATTTTCCGCTCGAAGAACGGTTCGCCGTCGCCGCAAAAGTGGCCAGACTTCATCAGGCAGACGCACTGGCAGCGCATTACGCCGGTTTCGGTATTGCCGACCCGACAACCCCACGGCTTGCCGCTGCGCTGGGGTTTGCCCGCCTGTTGACCTTCACCCCGGTGGAAGCGACGCCCGCGGCGCTGCAAACGCTGGGCGACGCGGGCTGGAGCCTGCGCGGTATTGTGACGCTGGCGCAGCTTGTTGCGTTTGTCAGTTTTCAAAGCCGATTGCTGAGCGGATTACGATTGTTAAATGGCAAACCAATTTCCGCAGCCGGGACCCCGGTGGTTGCCGGCTACTGGCACACTCATCCCCGGACGGCTAGCGGTAAACCTGCGCCGGTGGCGTTTACTCGTGATGAATTACACTGGGAACCGTGGATTGCCGATAAGCCTCTCGCTGAATTTAACGCCGCCGAGCAGGCGCTGCTGGCGCAGTTCGGCCACAGTGATTCCCCCTACTTTCGCTTACTGGCGCGCAATCAGCCGGTGCTTGAACAGCGCACGCTGACCGATAAAGGGATTTTCTATACGCCGGGCGGCCTGCCGCGCGCCGAGCGTGAACTGGCGGCCACGGTGGCGAGTAAAATCAACGGCTGCATCTACTGCGCGTCGGTACACGCACGCAAGGCGGCGCAGTTGTCCAAAGATGAGCGAGCGGTGGAGACCCTGCTGGCGGTAACGCCTGGGGAGAATCTCAGCGATGGTCAAGGGCCGCGCTGGCAGGCGGAGATTGACGCCGCCGCCGCGCTTTCCGTCACCCCGCCCGCGATAACCCCAGCGCATCTCAGCGCGCTGGAGCAGCAGGGTCTGGATATCGTCGAACAGCTGGACCTGCTGCAATCGACGGCATTCTTCGCCTGGGCTAACCGCCTGATGCTAACCCTTGGCGAACCGTGGCGGGATTAATCAGGCCTGCTCGGCCTGGGTAACGCGATGACGCGTTACCCGCCGCTGGTATCGCGCATACAGCAGCAACGAGCTCATCGCCAGGAACGACAGCGCTGCCGCCGGCAGCGCGACCGAACGCCAACCCGCGCCAAAGGTAATCATCATCCCGCCGCAGTAGGCGCCAATCGCGCTGCCGAGGTTAAACGCTATCTGACCGCCCGCCGCCCCGAGCATTTCGCCGCCTCTGGCATTTTGTAACAGTAATATTTGCAGCGGTGCGGCGAGCGCGAAAAGCCCGGCGCAGCAGATAAACGCCAGCGCCAGCGAAGCCTGCGGCTGCATGCCAAAGGCAAAGATGAGCAGTAACGCCGCAACAATGACGCCGTTGGTCATCGCCGCAATACGCAGCGGACTGTAACGCCCAGAGATCCTGCCGCTAAAGAGATTACCTAAAACCATCCCCAATCCCACCAGCATCATAATGAACATCATCGCCGACTCGCTAAAGCCGGAGACATTTATCATGAAGGGCTTGATATAGCTAAACCAGGCAAAAACGCCGGCATTGCCGAACATCGTGGCGGCGAAAATAAACCATGGCGCCGGGGATTTAAGGAAATGGAATTGTTCACTGAGCCGGGTGGTTGATTTGTCATACAGCGTTGGCACCCAGCGCAGTATCGCCAAAAGCACCAGCACATCAAATAGCGCGATGGCCGTGAAGGTATAACGCCAGTTGAACTGATGGCCAAGCCAGGTGCCCGCCGGTACGCCAAGCAGGTTTGCCACCGTCATACCCGCTATCATCCCGGCGACCGCCGCGGTAACCCTGCCCGGCGAGGCGATTTTCGACAAGATAATCGCTCCGACGCCAAAATAAGCGCCGTGAGGAAAACCGGAAATAAAGCGCCCGAGCGCCAGCATGGGATAACTTGAGGAGAAGGTAAACAACGCGTTGCCTGCCACACACAGCGCCACCAGAAACAGCATCACTGATTTCAGCGAAAAACGGCTGGAAAACAACGCCATGACAGGCGCGCCAAACACCACGCCAAAGGCGTACCACGAGATCATGTTGCCGGCCGCGGGGATGGTAATGCCAACATCATGGGCGATTTCCGGCAATACCCCCATGATGCCGAACTCCGCCATTCCGAGGCCAAAGGTCCCCAGCGCTAAGGAAAAAATCGTTTTCTTCATCTATTCGGTCACTTTAATGTGCGTTCACGACGCTAGTGTAACCGATTTCACACCCTGTTTTCTCCCCTTACGACCGACGACAACTTAACCCATCCCCAGATAAGCATTTCTCACCTCCGGGTTATCCAGCAACTCTGCGCCGCTACCGCTCAGACGTATTTCGCCGTTGACCAGCACATACGCGCGGTTAGCCAGTTTCAGCGCGTGGTGCGCATTTTGCTCCACCAGCAGCAGCGTCATGCCCTGGTCGGTCAACTCGCGCAAAACGCTGAAGATCTGCTTCACCACCAGCGGCGCCAGACCCAGGCTCGGTTCGTCTAATAGCAATAGCTTTGGCCGGCTCATCAGCGCGCGGGCGATTGCCAGCATTTGCTGCTCGCCGCCGGAGAGCGTCATCGCCCGCTGCGCGCGACGCTCTTCCAGCCGTGGAAACAGCTGATACATCCGCGCCTTATCTTCATTCTGATAACGATTACCTATGGGAATAGTGCCCATCAGCAGGTTTTCTTCCACCGTCATATCGGCAAAAATACGCCGTCCTTCCGGCGCCTGAGCAATACCGTTGGTGGCGATATAGTGCGTCGACTGGCGGCTGATATCATGTCCGCGATAGATAATACTGCCATCGGTAATCCGCGGCTGGCCGAAAATCGACATCAGCAGCGTGGATTTTCCGGCGCCGTTAGCGCCGATTAACGCCACCGTTTCGCCTTCATTAACCATTAGCGATACCGACTTCAGCGCCTGGATTTGCCCGTAATAGACGTTCACCTCGCGAAATTCCAGCAACGGTTGGCTCATCAGGCGATCTCCTGTTCATCGGTACCCAGGTATGCGGCGATCACGCTCAGGTTGGCCTGGATCTCGGCCGGTGTGCCATGAGCAATAACATCGCCGTGGTCGAGCACGATCACGCGATCGGAGATTTCCATCACCATGCTCATATCGTGTTCTATCAACAGTACGCTGACGCCATGATGTTCACGCAGAAAACGAATAATCCGGCTCAGGGCACGCGTTTCCGCCGGGTTGAGCCCGGCCGCGGGTTCGTCAAGACACAGTATTTCCGGCCCGGTACACATCGCGCGGGCGATCTCCAGCCGCCGCTGCTGGCCATAAGAGAGCGTTCCCGCCAGTCGATTGGCGCAGTCAACCATCTCCACCACTTCCAGCCAGTAAAAGGCCCGCTCTACTGCGCGGTTCTCCGCCTGGCGATAGCCGCGGGTATTCAGGATCCCGGCGATCAGATGGCGGTTAACCTGCATATGCTGGGCCACCATCAGATTTTCAATCACCGTCATTTCTCGAAACAGGCGGATATTCTGGAAGGTACGCGCCAGCCCGGCGCGGTTGACCAGATGCGCGCCGCCGAACATTTTGTAGTACATCCGCCGTCCCAGGCGCGCGGGATGGAAAAAATCATCGGCATGCAGTTTCTGCCCGAGAACCTGAATCACATCGGTCATTCGTTGCCGGGCATTAAGCCGAATGGCGCCGCCGCTGGCGCGGTAAAACCCGGTCAGGCAATTGAACACCGTGGTCTTCCCCGCGCCGTTCGGGCCAATCAGGGCGGTAATCGATCCGCGTTCAACCTCAAGGTTGACATCATTCAGCGCTTTAATCCCGCCAAAATGCATCATCAGATGCTCGACCTGCAATATTGCATCGCTCATGGCGCGACTCCTTTGCGGATTTCCACCCCGGTACGCCCGGTGCGCACCAGCCCGCGCGGGCGCCAGATCATCATCAGGACCATCAGCACGCCAAAGAGCAAAACCCGGTATTCGTCAAAGCCGCGCAGCAACTCCGGCGTGACCGTCAGCACGAAAGCCGCCAGCACCACACCTAATGTCGAGCCCATGCCGCCTAATACCACGATAGCGAGAATCAGCGCCGACTCGAAAAAGGTGAACGAGGTCGGGTTCACGAATCCCTGATAAGTGGCGAAAAAGACCCCAGCGATGCCGGCCGTCGAGGCGCCGAGCATAAACGCGGACAACTTAACCAGTACGTGATTCAGCCCCATCGCCCGGCAGGCGATTTCATCTTCCCGCAGCGCCTCCCAGGCACGGCCAATCGGCATTCGGGTCAGGCGGTGTTTTATCAGCAGCACCATCAGTACCACGATAAATAACACGGCATAGATAAAAATAAATTTAAGGTTGGGGTTGTAGGCGATATGCAGAAATTCATGAATCGGGGTGCCGCCCTCTTTGGCTCGCCGGGCAAACTCGAGGCCGAAGAGCGTTGGCGACGGCACCGAAACGCCGTTGGGGCCGCCGGTGAAACTTACCCAGTTGTTGAGCACCAGACGGATGATCTCGCCGAATCCGAGGGTAACAATAGCCAGGTAGTCGCCATGCATTCGTAATACAGGAAAACCCAATAATGCCCCCGCCAAAGCTGCCATCACCGCCCCCAGCGGCAGCATTGCCCAGAAACCTAAGCCAAGGTATTGATAGCCAAGCGCCAGGCCATAGGCGCCAATGGCGTAGAAGGCGACGTACCCCAAATCAAGTAACCCCGCGAGACCCACCACGATGTTTAATCCCAGCCCCAGCAGGACGTAGATAAGCCCGAGGATCGCCACGGTGAGCAGATACTTACTGGCCATTAACGGGAAAGCGATAGCCGCAATCACCAGCAGCGGCAGGACAAAACGCAGCCGACTACGATAGCCGGGGGGACGGACAAATACCCCCTGCTCATTGCCTTCAAAACGTCCGACAAACCGCTTCCCGCCGGGGGTTTGCAAAAGCAGGCTGAGCAACAGCCGCCCCGCCATCACCACCGCCACCAGCACGAAGACGCGCTGCGGGGAAAGCGTAAAACTGTACCCCTTCAGCACGATCCCCACGATCGGGCCAAAGACTATCAGCGCGCATAAACCGGCCAATACGCTATCGATAACGCTGCGCTTGACGTCGATGCCGTCTAAACGGGAAATATCGGTCATATATCCCCCTTAGACCTTAGCCACCACAGGACGGCCCAGAAGCCCCTGCGGACGAAAAATCAGAATCGCCACCAGCAATGCGAACGAGAAGACATCCTTATAATCCGAGTTCACTAACCCGGCGAACTGCGCCTCGGCGACGCCCAGCAGCAGGCCGCCAAGCATCGCCCCCGGTAGCGAACCGATCCCGCCCAGTACCGCTGCGGTGAAGGCCTTAATGCCGATAATAAAGCCGATATAAAAATCAAACGTGCCGTAATTCATGGTCACCAGCACCCCGGCGAGGCCCGCCATGGCGGCACCAATCATAAATACCAGCGAGATCACCCGATCGGTGTTAATGCCGAGAATGGCCGCCATCCGCCGATCCTGCTGGGTCGCGCGGCATACGCGCCCGAGCTGCGTGTGGTTGATTATCCAGCTCAGTACCACCATGCCGACGAAGGCGGCGAGCAGGATGAAGATTTTGGTCCAGGTGATTTGCACCACGCCATCTCCTACCGTAAGCCGCAGTACGCCGTGCATCAACGTCGGGATCCCCTGTTGATTTGGGCCCTGACTCAGTTGGACGTAGTTTTGTAAAATCAGCGACATGCCAATAGCCGAAATCAGCGGCGCCAGACGCGTTGAGTTACGTAGCGGCCGATAAGCAATGCGTTCGATGGCCCAGCCGTACACCCCGGTGACGATAATCGTAAACACCAGCGTGCCGAAAATAAGCAGCGGGAAAGAGTGAATACCGAAGTAGGCCAGCAGCGCCAGCCCGATAGCGCACAGGTAGGCTGAGACCATATATACCTCGCCGTGGGCGAAGTTAATCATACCAATGATGCCATAAACCATGGTGTAGCCAATGGCGATAAGCCCATATACCGCGCCAAGCGTTAAGCCATTGATCAGTTGTTGCAGAAAGAATGCCGCCATAGGAACCATCCTGCCAGTCAAGGTGCAGCAGACGCAGAGGCCTTAACGTCTGCTGCTTACGGTGGTACGACGCCCCTCTGATGAGGGCGTTATGCGCACTACAATCCCGGGTTACAGCTGATGATATTTGCCTTTATCATCCCATTGATAAACCACGTAATCCGATACTTTCAGGTCGCCTTTGCCATCCCAGGCCTTTTTCCCCATCACGGTATCGACGCTGTGGTTTTTCAGCCATTCGCTGGCTTTGGCATTATCGGTACCGGCGGCGTTATAGGCGGCGGCGATAGCCTGAATGGAAGCATAGGCGTAAAGGGTATAGCCCTCCGGTTCAAAACCGCTGGCGCGGAATTTGTCGATCACCGCTTTACCTTCTGGAATGGTGCGCGGATCCTTACCGAAGGTCATTAACACGCCATTGGTAAACTGCGGCCCGCCCGCGGCGGTAACCAACTCTTCGGTCACCACGCAGTCGCCGGAGAAGAACTTAGCCTGGACGCCCTGCTCGCGCATCTGGCGCACCAGCGGACCGGCTTCCGGATGGCAGCCGCCAAAATAAACCACATCCGGTTTCAGGGCGCCGATTTTGGTTACCAGGGCATTGAAATCTTTTTCCCCGCGGGATAAGCCTTCATACAACACCTCTTTCGTCCCGCGTTTCGCGAGCGCCGCGCGCGTCGCATCGGCTAAGCCCTGACCGTAGGTATCTTTATCGTGAATGACGGCGATCTTCTTCGCCTTCAGCACATCCAGCATGTAGTTGGCAGCAATCACCCCTTGCTGGTCATCGCGCCCGCACATGCGGAACATATCTTTCATTCCGCGTTCGGTGATCTGCGGATTGGTGGAGCCCGGCGTGATGGTCAGGATCCCGGCTTCGTCATAGACCTCGGAAGCGGGCATCGTCGAGGAAGAGCAGAAATGGCCCACCACCGCCGAGACGCCGGAATCATCAACCAGGCGGTTAGCCACCGCCACTGCCTGCTTGGGTTCACAGGCATCATCGCCCTGCACCAGCACAATTTTTTCGCCTTTAATTCCCCCGGCGGCATTAATATCCGCCGCCGCCTGCGATGCCCCTTTCCAGTATTGGGCGCCATAGGTCGCATTCGGCCCGGTAAATGGGCCGGCCACGCCAATCTTCACATCCGCCTGTGCATAAAATGCCGCGCTCAAACAACCTGCTATTGCAAAATGCAGAGTCAACTTTTTAAGTTTTAAAGACATTCGGATAGTCCTCAGCGATATCGAACAGACGCCATAAACTGGCGCAGTAAAAACCACTTACAGCGTAACGTGCCAATGCTGGAATAAGCCGTAGCGGCTTCGGTAGATAAAGCAAAAAACCCGCCAGGAAGAGAGGTATCGCCAGATCGATTACTAATAGTCGCGTAGCGTGACCGCAATCGGTACCACCCCGGCGATGCGCCAGTCTTTACAGGTCAGGAGGTCTGTTGCCGTCACGTGGCCTGCCGGGAACGCTGGTGTCCATACCGACAGTGAGCTAAACATAGAACGTCTTTAGCAACCTTGCGCACCGGGCTGGTGCAAAAGTGCGGAGATGATCAAAACTAGTGAAAATTTTGCTGCATTAATGTGAAATCAATGACAAGTGATGGGGAATGCTCGGTATTACAGGCAGCTACCATAAAGAATTATCGAGGAGTAGCAATTTTATGCGACCAGACGGCGTTTACGCTTTGAAACATTAACTTCTTTTACGTATTATCTTAAGCCTTGCTCTTTTTACCTGCCGCCGTGGCGGGTTTTGCCTCATGGATGAAAATCATGACTTTAAAAAAATTAATTATTATTGCCTTCAGCGCGCTTTCTATTAACGCCTGCGCCTTCGCGGCGGGGAGTCTCGCCGACCAGTTACACTATACGCCGCCGGAACCGGCAGACCTTGCCGCTAATCCACCTACGGAATCGCCTGAATCGAAAACGGAACAACCAAAATTAACGATGACCCCCGACGTTAACGCCTACACCTATTACAACGAAAAGGTGAACCCCGTTACCAATGATATTGACCGTATTGAACAAGGCGGCGTCGTCGAATTCTGATTTATACCGGCGCATTGTTCGCGCCGGTAAACGTTGACCATGGAGTATTCGCCATGATGAAGGATTATCTGATCATCGCCTGGATTACTATTGTCGCCTGCTGGCCCATTACGTTACCGGTGTTAGCCGTGGTCGCGGGAATACTTTTCTATTCCCGCCATCGCGTGGCGGGCGTTGTGGTATCCGGGCTGTTTATCCTCGAAGCCGTGGCGGCATGGCAGTTTGAGCGCTATATGTAACCACGGTCTCATATTAATTGAGCGGCCCGTGGTTAATCTGGCTGAGTGGTAAATTGACGTCGAAAATCTTGTAGAACATCTCCTGCACGCCAAATTGCCGCAGGCGTGCGGCGTGTTTTTTCGCATAAGCCTGCGCGCTCTGTTCATCTTCGAACAGATATATGCCGCCGGCTTCCTGCGTGGCGCGATTCTCCGTCCAGATCTTCCAGATAAAACCGGGCTCCTGGTTAATAGATTGCGCGAGTTCGGCTAATTGCGTCGACATTTCATCGCCAAACGGTCCGCTAAAAGCAAAGTGCACTTGCAGAAGTTTATTCGACATACTCTCTCCCTGAATGATTTTAGTAAATTGACGAGACTATCCTACCCGATTCCTCATTAATCAACAGTGAGTTGATGCGCTTAATGGCTATCTTGCGCCCTCCACTGGATGAGAAGTTTTCCGCCGCTTTGCCTGGCTCTGATTACACTTTAAACAGCGACCTGCCTTTCAGGCCACCACGCATGAGGACAGTCATGGGAAACAAGAAGAAAGCCGTTGCGCCCATCATACCCGCCAAAACGGAGCCGTTAAGCGAGAAAGAATATCAGCAGGCATTGCGTAAACTGCACGTCGAGTTGGTCAAGCTACAGCGGTGGGTCGTGCATAAAGGGCTTAAGATATGCATCGTCTTCGAGGGTCGCGATGGCGCCGGCAAAGGCGGCACCATCAAAGCGATAACCGAACGCGTCAGCCCGCGGGTTTTCCGCGTCGTCGCCCTGCCCGCGCCAACCGAGCGCGAACGCAGCCAGCTCTATTTTCAGCGCTATATCAAGCATCTTCCCGCCGCCGGCGAAATAGTGATTTTCGATCGCAGCTGGTACAACCGGGCCGGCGTTGAGCGGGTGATGGGATTTTGTACCGAGGAGGAGGTGCAAAAATTCCTCGACGGCGCGCCAATGGTGGAGAGAGGGATGGTTGATTCCGGCATTATTTTACTGAAATACTGGCTGGAGGTGACGCCGCAGGAGCAAGAACGGCGCCTGCGCGACCGTATCGATGATGGGCGCAAAATCTGGAAGCTATCGCCGATGGATATAAAATCCTTCAACCGCTGGGATGACTACACCACAGCGCGCGATGCGATGTTTGCCGCCACCGATACCGCCTGGGCACCGTGGTTTGTCGCCCGTTCGGAAGATAAAAAACGCGTACGTCTGAATATTATTACCCATTTGCTTTCGCAGATCCCCTACGAGTCTCTGCCAACGGAACACATTACCTTACCGAAACGCAAAATTGGCAAAGTGAAACCGACCCATTTTCCTTTCCGGTTTATTCCTGAGAAATTTTGAATGAATAGCTTTATCACCTTTGCGCAGTATTACCCCTGCGCAAAGGATTATTACAACTAACGTTAATATTTCATCTGTTGCGTTGCGCTGGAATCCGCCTCGCAAAATAAATATTAAAATTACTGCTGAGGTTTATTTTTAAGTGAGTAAAGAGAATAATCACTGAACCACCAGCAAGGAGCCTACGATGAAAAGTAATACGCTACGTAAAAGATGTACTGACGTGCCAACCCGGAAGGAGTCAGCGCAGGCAGGAAAGGATTTACGAGAAGCCGATAAGCAGCGACAGCATAAGGAATTCATTGCCGCAATGAATGAATTTATTGCAAAAAAAGGTACTCTCACAGATGATGAATTTTTCAGGGTACTATGATGCTTGAACAATTCAATGTCTATCGAAATTGTTCTGCGCAAACAAATAACACCCTGCCGTATTATATGATAGTGTAGAATGATTACTATGCTGACCTGGCCACTAGAGTCATTATTCCTTTAATGCGGGCGCGACAGTTACCTCGTTGGCATCAGCATGTCGCCCCAAGGATAAATATAGAGTTTGACAGCTTTTTACTTTGTACGCCGATGATCAGTAATTTAAATAATAAACGAATCCAGCCACAGGATTTCGTATGTAATCTGAGTTGTACGCGTCAGGGGGTCATTGATTCAATCGATACACTTATCACTAACTGCTGAATGCCGGGAGCCCGCCCCAATACCTTCGGAGCGGGTTTCCCCCGTAAAGGCTTACTTCATTCCCTCACGGCTCTCTTTTTGCGCTTCCAGGCGTTCGACATCGCGATACCAGCGCGGGTGATGTTTCTTCGCCCAACGGCGGCTCACCTTGCCTTCGATCATGCCTTTAATCGACCCTTTGACCCAGAATGCCATATACATATGGATGAGGATCGCGTGGATCAGGATAATCGCCGAAGTGGCGTGTATCAGCAGGCTGTAACGAATAACCGGTATCGGGAAATATTCCGCAAAATATGGGCGCCAGATAATCACCCCGGTCACCAGCAGCACAAAAATCATGCTCATAATGGTCCAGAACATCATCTTCTGCCCGGCGTTATATTTACCGACGCGCGCGACCTTATGTTCGTTGCCTTTCAGAACCTCCACGATGCCTTTCAGCCAGGGGATATCCTGTTTATCAGGGATATTGTGGTGGACAAAACGCACAAACATAAACATCAGCGCGACAAAAATCAGCACCCCGAAAAACGGGTGCAGGATACGCCCCATCTGCGGTGTGCCGAAGGTTTCCGTCAACCATTGTAGCGTCGGGAAGAAAAACGAAATCCCCGACAGCGCCACCAGGAAGAAACAGATAACCACCGTCCAGTGACAGGCGCGGTCGATAAATTTGGTGCGCACTATCATTTTCGATTTATTCATCATGTTCCTCCTCATCGTCATCAACTTCCTTGTTCGGCCCAATACCGATGTAGTGGTAAATCAGCCCGGCAAAGGTGGCAATAAAGCCCGCCGCCGACAGCGGTTTCAGCGCCCCCTTCCACAGATTGATACTGGTATCGATCTGCGGCGCTTTCGGCAGCTTGTGATACAGCTCCGGCTGGTCGGCATGATGCAGTACGTACATCACGTGGGTGCCGCCTACGCCCTGCGGGTTGTAGATCCCGGCGTTGGCATAACCGCGTTTTTTAAGCTTATCCACCCGCTCCTGCGCCACTTCCAGCATCTCTTTTTTCGTGCCGAAGTGGATTGCGCCGGTAGGACAGGTTTTCACGCAGGCAGGTTCCTGACCGACGCTGACCCTATCCACACACAGCGTGCATTTATAGACCCGGTTATCCTCTTTATTGAGGCGCGGAATATTAAACGGACACCCGGCAATGCAGTAGCCGCAACCAATGCAGTTTTCCTGCTGGAAATCGACGATGCCGTTGGCATACTGAATAATCGCCCCGGCGGACGGGCAGGCTTTCAGGCAGCCTGGCTCTTCGCAGTGCATACAGCCATCTTTGCGGATAAGCCATTCCAGCTTGCCGTTCTGTTCGGTCTCGCTAAAGCGCATTACCGTCCAGGATTTAGCGCTGAGATCCGCCGGGTTGTCGTACACGCCGACGCAGTGCCCCACTTCATCGCGAATGTCATTCCACTCGGAACAGGCCACCTGGCAGGCTTTACAACCCACGCAGGAGGAGACATCGATAAGCTTGGCGACTTCCGCCTTATAGTCCCGCGCGCGTGGCGCGGGAGTTATCGGGTTGGTCGCGGAGCGTTTAATAATGTCTTGTGTTTCCATCGCCATTTAATCGCTCCTTACGCTTTCTCAATGTTGACCAGAAACGCCTTATACTCCGGCGTTTGCGAGTTGGAATCGCCGACGTTAGGCGTCAGGGTGTTGGCGATGTAGCCTTTACGCGCCACACCTTCAAAGCCCCAGTGCAGCGGGATACCGACGGTTTCTACCTGCTGGCCGTTGACGTTCAGCGTGCGCAGTCGACGGGTCACTACGGCAACCGCGCGAATAAAGCCACGCTTGCTGCTGACTTTCACCCAGTCACCATTAGCGATACCTTTGCTTTTCGCCAGCCCTTCGCTGATTTCGACAAACTGTTCCGGCTGCGCAATCGCATTGAGCAGCGCGTGCTTGGTCCAGGTATGGAAGTGTTCGGTCAGACGATAGGTAGTACCGACATACGGGAACTTATCCTTCTTACCTAAGCGAATGGCGTCATCTTCGTATAAACGCACCACCGGGCTGGAGACCACATTGGGGTGCAGCGGGTTGGTGCCAAGCGGCGTTTCCATCGGCTCGTAGTGTTCCGGGAACGGCCCTTCCGCCAGTTTATCGAGCGCAAACAGGCGCCCAAGCCCCTCTTGCTGCATGATAAACGGCCCGGTGCTGCTCCCCGGCGGCGCGGTATTGAAGTCCGGAATATCATTACCGACCCACTTACTGCCGTTCCACTGGATCAGCATCCGCTTCGCATCCCACGGCTTGCCATTAATGTCGGCTGAAGCGCGGTTATACAGCACGCGGCGATTGAGCGGCCAGGCCCAGGCCCATCCCAGTGTATTACCAAGCCCCGAAGGATCGGCGTTATCGCGATTCGCCATCTGGTTACCCTGCTCGGTCCAGCAGCCGGTGTAGATCCAGCAGGACGACGCGGTGCTGCCGTCATCGCGCAGCAGCGCGAAGCTATTCAGCAACTCTCCTTTTTTCGCCAGCAGCACCCCATTACCATCGTAGAGATCCGCCAGCGCATAGCCGTTGTTCTCTTTTGCTACTTCTTCCGATTCCGGATGATCTGGCTGCTTATAGCTCCAGCTCATGTTCAGCAGCGGTTCCGCGCCCTTACCGCCTTCGCGACGGTACAGCTCACGTAGACGGTGATAGATCCCGGCAAGAATTTCGCCATCGTTGCGCGCTTCGCCCGGCGCGTCCTGGCCTTTCCAGTGCCACTGCAGCCAGCGCCCGGAGTTGGCGATCGAGCCATCCTCTTCGGCAAAGCAGGTCGACGGCAGACGGAAGACTTCGGTCTGAATAGCCGACGGGTCGACATCATTAGACTCGCCGTGGTTCTGCCAGAAGGTCGAGGTTTCGGTCACCAGAGGGTCGATAACCACCATATATTTCAGCTTACTGAGGCTACGCACCACTTTGTTTTTGTCCGGGAAGGACGCTACCGGATTGAAGCCCTGGCAGATATAGCCGGTAACTTTGCCGTTATCCATCATATTGAAGTACTTGATAACGTCGTAGGCCTGATCCCATTTCGGCAACCAGTTGAAGCCCCAGTCATTCTCTTTCTGCGCCGCATCGCCGTAGAACGATTTCATCAGGCTGACGAAGAATTTCGGGTAGTTGCTCCAGTAGTTCACCTGGTCGGCCAGCGTCGCTTTTGGCGTGTTGGCGCTAAGATAACTTTGCAGATCGCTCTGTTTATCTGACGGCAGCGTCAAATAACCCGGCAGGCTGGTCGACAACAGGCCCAAATCGGTCAGACCCTGAATATTGGAGTGTCCGCGCAGGGCGTTGACGCCGCCGCCTGCCATGCCCATGTTGCCGAGCAGCAGCTGGATCATCGCCATGGTGCGAATGTTCTGCGCGCCGACGGTGTGCTGCGTCCAGCCCAGCGCATACAGGAAGGTGGTGGTGCGATCCGCGACGCTGGTTGAAGCCAGTACCTCGCACACTTTGAGGAAGTCTTCTTTCGGCGTACCGCAGATGTTTTCAACCACTTCCGGCGTGTAGCGGGAAACGTGCTGCTTGAGCAGATTCCACACACAGCGCGGATGGCTGAGCGTTTCATCGCGTTTCGCGTAGCCATTTTCATCGAACTGGTAGTTCCAGGACGATTTATCATACTGGCGCTTTTCCGCATCGTAGCCGCTGAACAGGCCATCTTCGAAGGTAAAATCATCCCGCACCAGCAGGCTGGCGTTGGTGTAATGCTTAACGTACTCGGCATTGATCTTATTATTTTCGATCAGGTACAGCAGCACGCCCGACAGGAACGTAATGTCGGTACCGGAACGAATCGGCGCATAGATATCGGCCACCGACGCGGTACGCGTAAAGCGTGGGTCGACGACGATAAGCGTGGCATCGTTATTGTTTTTCGCTTCCATCGCCCAGCGGAATCCCACCGGATGCGCTTCCGCGGCGTTGCCGCCCATCACCATCACGACGTTAGCGTTTTTGATATCAACCCAGTGGTTGGTCATCGCACCGCGACCAAATGTTGGAGCAAGACTTGCTACCGTTGGTCCGTGTCAGACGCGCGCCTGGTTGTCTACCGCCAGCATGCCAAGTGAGCGCACAAATTTTTGCGTCAGCATGCCGGTCTCATTACTCGCCGCCGAGGCGCACAGCATCCCGGTGGAAAGCCAGCGGTTAACCGTCACGCCCTGCTCGTTCTTTTCAATAAAGTTGGCGTCGCGGTCGGCTTTCATCAATTTGGCGATGCGGTTAAAAGCTTCATCCCAGGAGATGCGCTGCCATTTATCCGAGCCCGGAGCGCGGTATTGCGGATACCGCAGGCGGTTTTCGCTGTGGACGTAGTCCAGCAGACCGGCGCCTTTCGGGCACAGGGCGCCGCGGCTTACCGGATGATCCGGATCCCCTTCGATATGATAAATCGCTTCTTTGGCGTTTTTCGCGCCGTCGCCCAGGCTATAAATTAATAGCCCGCAGCCCACGGAGCAGTAAGTGCAGGTGTTGCGGATCTCTTTTGCGCGCAGCAATTTGAAATTGCGTGCCTGAGCCAGCGCCATTTTAGGGGCAAAGCCCAGTGCAGCAGCTGTTGTTCCGGCCATACCGCCTGCGCAGATTTTAAAAAACTTTCTGCGGCTGACGTCCATTGATTCCTCCATGCAGGATGTTAGTTCATCGCGCGGAGGAAACTAACAGCAATATCCCTTTTTTTATTGCGTCAAATCAAGGTCGCCAACGCTCGCCCCCTTAAGAGTCAGCGGTGGCGAGTTTGACTAACCCCAAAGAGTTATGCGAAGCGGAAAAGATCGACCGCCGGGAGGCAAAAGATGTTATAAATTCCGGCTGCGTTTGAGTCATTATCGGGTTAAACATGGAAAAAAAGAGAGCGACGTCAATCGGCTTCGCCGCCATTATATTATGGAGCACAATGGTCGGTTTGATCCGCGGCGTCAGCGAAGGGCTTGGCCCTGTCGGCGGCGCGGCGATGATTTATAGCCTCAGCGGCCTGCTGCTCATTTTCACCGTCGGCTTTCCCAACCTGCGCCAAATCCCGCGTCGCTATCTGTTGGCCGGCAGCGTGCTGTTTGTCAGCTACGAGATCTGCCTCGCCCTGTCGCTGGGTTTCGCCGCCACCCGCCAGCAGGCTATCGAAGTGGGGATGGTCAACTACCTGTGGCCCAGCCTGACCATTTTGTTCGCCATTCTTTTTAACGGTCAGAAAAGTAGCTGGCTGGTGATCCCCGGCTTATTGCTGGCGCTGTTCGGCGTGAGCTGGGTGCTCGGCGGCGAACACGGGCTCAACCTCGATGAAATTATCAATAACGTCATCTCCAGTCCGCTGAGCTACTTTCTGGCATTTATCGGCGCGTTTATCTGGGCGGCCTACTGCACGGTGACCGCGAAATATGCCAAAGGCAAAAATGGGATTACGCTCTTCGTCTTATTAACGGCACTGACCCTGTGGCTGAAATTTTTCGCCAGCGCTCAGCCGCCGATGCTGTTCAGTTGGCCGGTGGTCATTAAGCTGATAACGGTCTCCGTGGCGCTGGGGCTGGCGTACGCGGCGTGGAACGTTGGCATCCTGCACGGCAACGTCAGCCTGCTGGCGGCGGCGTCGTACTTCACGCCGGTGCTCTCTTCCGCGCTGGCGGCGGTGCTGCTCAGCGCCGCCTTATCGTGGTCCTTCTGGCAGGGGGCCGGGATGGTGTGTCTCGGCTCCCTGCTCTGCTGGTATGCCACCCGCCGTTAGCCGAGATCGCCGCCCGCCACTGGTATCGTTACGCCGGTGATATAGCTGGCCTCATCGCTGGCGAGAAACAGGATCGCATTCGCCTGTTCCGCCAGCGTGCCGTAACGATGCATCAGGCTGCTCGCCACCGTCTGATCGACAACCTGCTGATACCACGCCTTTTCCTGCTCGCTCGGCAGCTCATCGTTGCGCGGCGTCAGACGCGGCGGCGCCTCCGTACCGCCCGGCGCGACGGCGTTAATCCGAATACCGCTGCCGCTGTACTCCATGGCAATCGAGCGAGTCAGCGCATTCACGCCTCCCTTCGCCGCCGAATAAGGCACCCGGTTCACCCCTGCCGTCGCCACCGACGAGATATTGACGATGCTGCCTTTCCCCTGTTTCAGCATCCAGGGGAGCGCCGCGCGGCAGCCCCACAAGGTAGGGAACAGCGAGCGGCGGATCTCTTTCTCAATTTGTTCTGGCTGATACTCGGCGAAAGGTCGCGCCCAGATGGTGCCGCCGACGTTGTTGATGAGCACGTCGAGGCGGCCGAAATGCGCGACCCCGGCGGCAAACGCCTGTTCAGTACTCTGCCACTGCTCAAGGTCAGCCTCCAGCGCCAGTACCTGACTTCCGGCCTGGGCTAAAACGGCAGCCAGTTCGTGTACGTAAGGCGAGCGGTCAATCAGCAACAGGGCGCCGCCTTCAGTTGCCGCCTGCTCCGCGGTCTGCCTGCCAATCCCCTGCGCCGCGCCGGTAATAGCGACGACTTTATCGGTAAAACGCATCATGCCTCCTTATGCCGCCGCGCTCTGGCTGGCGATAAATTTCTCATACCAGAACCCTGCCGGGGAAATTCCCCTTTCGCGCAGCGCCGTGGCGACCGCATTTACCATCGGCGGCGGTCCGCAAAGATAGATGTCAACGTCGCCGTTATTCAGCATCGCGTCATCCAGATGTTCGGTGACAAAGCCGCGCTGTGGGCAGGAACTGCTTTCATCCGCCACCACCGGCAGCCAGCGATACCCCGTAAGCTGTTGAGCAAAGGTGTCCAGCGCGTCGGTTTTCACCAGATCACCGTCACGGGTCACCCCGTACAGTAGCGTTACCGGACGCTGACTACCCTGTGTCTGCAGGGTGTGTAACATGGACAGCAGCGGCGCCAGCCCGGTACCGCCCGCCAGCATGAGCAGCGGGCGTTCGCCGCTGCGCAAATAGAAGCTGCCCATGGGGCCGCTGAGGGTCAGGCGGTCGCCGGGCCGCGCCTGCTGGGTTAACCACTGGCTCATCATGCCGCCAGGCACGTTACGAATCAGAAAACGCCCTTCGAGAGAACCCGGCAGCGAGCTGAATGAGTAGGCGCGCACATGAGTCGTGCCCGGCACCTGAATATTGATATATTGCCCCGGCAGAAAAGCCAGCGGCTCATCCAACGCGACCACCAGTTCGATGGCGGTATCGGACAGTAAATTCACCTGCCGCACCTGCGCCCCGGTGTCGGTCAGCGCGGTTTTACACTGCGCGGCGGCCACCGGCACATCGATCACACAATCGCTGGTCGGGACCATCTGGCAGGTCAGCACCTGGCGAGCCTGCGCCTCGTCGTCGCTTAACGCCTCGTCGAGATAATCTTCACCCAGATCGTATTCACCGCTGGCGCAATGGCATTTGCAGGTGCCGCAAACGCCGTCCGAACAGTCCATCGGCAGGTTAACCTTCTGACGATAGGCCGCATCCAGCACCTTCTCCCCGGCATGGCATTGAATAAAGCGGGTAATGCCGTCCTCAAAATTAAGAGCAATATTAAAAGTCATAAGCGCCTCTTAAATGTGGTAAACGTCGATAACCTGACGGATATAGTCGTTATTCAGGCGTACCGTTTTACGAACGATCTGCGGCCTGCCGTCCTGCTCAATTAGCGTGCAGCAGGTAGAGCCAAAATAGGCATCCGTGTGTTGATAGCGATGGCTCCACGTAACCCAGTTGTAGCGCACCGCAAGCCCCTCCTCGCTTTCGCCCATCAGCTCGACATTGCTGATAATGTGCGTGGTGCGCGGTTCCGGCGTGCTGGCGCCGGAACGCTCGGTTTTAATGCGATAGACGCGATCTTCCAGTCCTTCCCGGTTGGGATAGTAGATAAGGGAAATCTCTTTTTGCGGGTCGCGCGTCAGCTGATCATCGTCGCCCCATGCCGGCATCCAGTAGACCACCTGCGGGCTGTAACAGCTCAGCCACTCATCCCACTGACGGTCATCTAACAGACGGGCTTCGTAATAGAGAAACTGGCGAACTTGTTCGAGATTCAACATCAGGCCACCTCCACGCGCTGGGTAATGGACTGGTCGTAACGCTGTTGTTCCTGTTCCAGCGCCGCCAGCATGACCGTTTGCCAATGGTGATGATGGGCGATATACAGCGCTTCATCTTCCGATTTCACCCCGCTTAGCCGCGGCGTAAAGCCCGCATGCCTGGCGTGTTCATCCGGGCCGTCGACCCAACGTAGCGCGCCGCGGCTGAGGTCGCTCCATGCCAGATTTTCGCCAAGATAGCCGCGCTGACAGGCGCTGAACTCTTCCAGATCGTCCGGCGTCCCCATCCCGCTGACGTTAAAGAAATCTTCGTACTGGCGGATCCGTAGCGCCCGCGCCTGGTCGGCTTCGCCTTTAGGCGCAAAGCACCAAATGGTGACTTCGGTTTTATCGACCGCAATCGGGCGGATCACGCGGATCTGGGTAGAAAACTGATCCATCAGATAGACGTTGGGGTACAGGCACAGGTTGCGGGTTTCATTGACCATCTGGTCGGCGCGTAGTTCGCCGAATTCCGCCTGCAGACGCTCGCGGTGGGCATAGACCGGGCGCACTTCCGGGTTCAGCGCCCGGGTCCACAGCAACATGTGGCCATTGTCAAAACCGTAGCCGCCGCCGACGCTCTTTGACCAACCGTTGGCGTCAACCGCATGCGTCCCTTCCGCTTCATAGTTGCGGCGTGACATGGTTGAGGCATAGTTCCAGTGCACCACGCTGACGTGATAACCATCGGCGCCGTTCTCTGCGCCCAGCTTCCAGTTGCCTTCGTAAACGTAGCTCGACGAACCCTTTAGCACTTCCAGCCCTTCCGGCGCCTGATCGACGATCAGATCGATGATTTTGCTGGTTTCGCCGAGATACGCCTCCAGCGGCTGCACGTCGGCATTGAGGCTACCGAATAAGAAACCGCGGTAAGACTGAAAACGCGGCAGTTTTTGCAGATCGTGAGACCCTTCATGTTTGAAGGTGTCAGGATAGGCGCCGGTGCTCTCATCTTTGGCTTTTAATAATTTGCCGTTATTGCTGAAGGTCCAGCCGTGGAACGGACAGGTAAACGAATTTTTATTCCCGGTTTTGCGTCGGCATAACATGGCGCCGCGGTGGGCGCAGCTATTAATTAATGCATGCAATTCATTCTTTTTATCACGGGTAATAATAACCGGCTGCCGTCCCAGCGTCAGGGTATAATAATCTCCCGGCTCGGCAATCTGGCTTTCATGGGCAAGAAAAACCCAATTTCCTTCGAAGATATGTTTCATTTCAAAATCAAACAACTGCTGGTCGGTAAATATAGAGCGGTGGCAACGGTAAATATGATTTTCACGGTCGACAATTAACGCGTTGTTAATTTTGTCTTTAAGCGCTGATAGCGTTTTTTGCATGAGTTAACTCCTCCTGCAGGATTCAGGATTAAAGATATTTGGCGAATGTGGTGACTATCGGGTGTAGAGCGCGGCCCGGGCCAGCAGCGTGACCGGGGCCGCTAAAGCAGATTACTCTTTGGCGCGCAGACGGGCGCCTCGATGCTCTTCGTCGGGGCTCAGCGCTTTACAGAGGGTGAAATCAAAGCGCACTTCGGTATGCTCGCCGTCCAGTTCACGCTGTGCAATCGTCTCGCGGTCGCTCACTTTCACCGGGTCGGCAATCAGACCATCGCGGGTGGCAAAGGCAAAATCATCCCACAGGTATTTGTCGCCGCTGAGGTTGATCTGGCTGGTCAGATGTTTATGGCCCGGCGCGGAGACGAAGAAGTGAATGTGCGCCGGACGGTTACCGTGGCGGCCTAACTGGTCCAGCAACTTCTGAGTTGGACCATCCGGCGGGCAGCCGTAGCCGGATGGCATGATACTGCGCACGCTATAGCGGCCATCGGCGCCGGTGCGAATACGACGACGCAGGTTGTAGTCGCTCTGGCTTTGATCGAAGAACGAGTAATTACCCAGGGTATTGGCGTGCCAGATATCAACGATGGCATTAGCAATCGGCTGGCCCTGATTATCTTTAACCTGGCCGTGCAGCCACATCACTTCGCCGGCATCGGTGCCATCATCCATGCGGGCATGGCTGTCGGCCAGCGGGGCATTGGCTACATACAGCGGCCCTTCGATGGTGCGCGGGGTACCGGTTTCACGATGCGCCGCCGCGTCGATAGCGTCCTGACGCAGGTCGAGGAAGTGCTCAAGACCAAGACCCGCCGCCAGCAGCGCCGCCTCCTGGCGCCCACCCAGCTCGTGCAAATAGTTCACCGCATGCCAGAACTCTTCTTCGGTGACGTTATAGTCATCGATCAGCGTGCAGATATTTTCCAGTAAACGGTGGACAATGGCTTTAAAGCGTTCATTACCGCCAGGGACATTTAAACCCGCGCCTTCACGTAATAATTTCTGCACGGCTTCTTGTTGTACGAAAGCATTACTCATAATTATTCTCTCTTATCATTGTAGGATATTTGCCGGGGCCCCCGGCATGAGGTCGACGTTATTATTATTAGCTATCGTCTTCACGAATCGACGAGGGATGACGGCACAGCGCCTCTACGCGAATATCCATAAATGGATACAGCGGCAATCCCATTAAAATTTGATGCAGCTCTTCGGCATCTTTTACATCGAAAATGCTGACATTGGCGTAAAGACCGGCGACACGCCAGATATGTCGCCACTTGCCTTCACGTTGTAATTGTTGCGAATAGGCTTTTTCGCGTTGTTTAATTTCATCCGCTTCGGCGGCAGGAAAACCGATCGGAATATTAACGGTCATATCAACTTTAAATAGCATTATTTTCTCCTGTTATGCTTTACGGGAATAGAAGCGCAGCTTGTCTTCATCCAGCTCCACCCCGAGCCCTGGCGTTTGCGGCAACACCACCTGACCGTCGGCAAAGGTCAGCGGAACGCTGACAATATCGTCTTTGAGTAGCAGCGGGCCGAACATCTCGGTTCCCCACTGCATTGGCAATGTCGACCAGGCATGCAGAGAAGCAACGGTACCCACGGTTCCTTCCAGCATCGTGCCGCCATACAGGCCAACCCCCGCCGCCTGCGCGACGCGGGCCAGCGCCAGCACGCTATTCGGCCCGCCCGCTTTGGCGATCTTCAGCGCGTAAGCGCCGGTAAAGCCCTGCTGCGCCAGTTGATAGCCATCGTATGCGGTCGCGACCGCTTCATCCGCCAGAATCGCTGTCTCGATTTGCTGGCTCAGGCGCACCAGCGCTGCATTGTCCTGCGCGCTCACCGGCTGTTCGATGAGATCGACCCCCATCGCCGCCAGCTCTCGGCACCCTTTCGCGCCGGTGGCGGCATCCCAGGCCTGGTTAACGTCAACGCGAATGCTGGCGCGATCGCCTAAAGCTTCGACAATGGCGCGGGTATGGCGGAGATCGGTGGCTAATTCCCGCGCGCCAATTTTCAACTTGAATGCCTGATGGCGGCGCTCGGCTAACAGCTTTTCCCCTTCGGCAATATCTTTTGCGGTGTCGCCGCTGGCTAACGTCCACAGCACCGGCAACGACGTTTGCAGCGCGCCGCCGAGTAGCGCCGATACCGGTAAGCCTAAGGCTTTCCCCTGGGCGTCCAGCAGCGCGGTTTCAATGGCAGACTTTGCGAAAGTATTGCCTTTAATGGCGCTGTTCATACGCGCCGTCAGCGCATTCAGATTATCGGCCGGCTGCCCTTTCAGCAGCGGCGTCAAATAGTGGGTCAAGGCCGATGCGATAGCCTCCGGGCTCTCGACGCCGTAGCTCAGCCCGCCGATGGTCGTCGCTTCACCGATACCGCATACGCCATCGGAACGGGTAATGCGCACGATGACCAGCGTCTGGCAGCCCATGGTGGTCATCGATAATTTATGTGGCCGGATAGTCGGTACATCCACTAACCAGCTCTCAATGCGTTCTACGGTCGCAGTCATTTTTTGTTCCTGAAAGATGCATAACTTTTTGTACCCACATCCATAACGGGGATGTCTGTGCTTTGACAATAGGGTCCAGCCTGGCGGATGGTCAACGGCGATAATCGAAATGTTGTGCGATTATCGGCACGCTTGTTAAATTGCGGTTAATAATGTGATCGAGGTGGTAAAACAGGCACAATTCGCCGCGCCCTGGTTTGCGCGCGGTATAGTGATTCCCCGTGAGCTTTACGTTGCAACGGAGAAAGATGCAATGAGCGACAATACCCACACTACGCTGAGCGCCAGGCAGGCCGAGCACGACCCCAATTTTATGCTGTCTCTCGCCCGCGGGCTGGAAGTGCTCAATGCTTTTACTCCGCAGCGCCAGCGGCTGACCATTTCGCAGTTAAGTCAAAAAACGCAAATTTCCCGCGCGGCGGTGCGCCGCTGCCTGTATACCCTGGCGGCGCTGGGGATGGTGCACAGCCCGGACGGCCGCAGCTATGAACTACTACCGCGCGTACTGGCCGTGGGCCACGCCTATCTGGCGGGAACCCCGCTGGCGAAAGTGGCGCAAACGGCGCTGGATAATCTTGGTAAGACGTTAGGAGAAAGCTGCTCCGCCGCCACGCTTGATGGCGACAACGTACTGTATATCGCCCGCGCGGCGGTCAATAACTTACTGAGCGTCGATCTGGGACGCGGCAGTCGCCTCCCGGCATGGACGACTTCAATGGGACGGGTATTGCTGAGCGCGCTGCCAGAAGAACAACTTGAAGTGACACTGTCACGCGCACATCTTATGCGCTACACCCCGCATACCCTGTGCGACCCCACGGCATTACGCGCGGAAATAGCTAAAGTTCGCATGCAGGGCTATGCGCTGGCGGACAGGCAAATTGAAGTTGGATTATGCTCGCTTGCGGTACCGCTGCTGTCGCGCAGCGGCCAGGTGGTGGCGGCCCTCAACGTTGGCGTCCCCGCCTCTTCGATGAGCGCCGCGGCGCTGAAGGAGAAAGCCCTCGCGCCGCTGCGTCGCGCGGCGATGGAGCTTTCTCTTCAGCTATGACATTACCGTGGCTCCGGCGTATTGGCCAGCCCGCGCCAGATCCCCAGCGCCAGCAACAACAGCAGAACGCCAGCCGTCGCCAGCGAAATGCTATGGGCGCTAATGAACGCGGTTTTCGCCGCCGCAATCAGTGAATCTGCCGGTATCGCGGGGAGCGATTGCGCCACCTTCATCGCCTCGCCGATGGACGATGAGGCCTGTACCGCTGCCTCACCGCCAATCCCGGCAGGCAGTTCAATCGCCGAACTGTAGCTACGGGTCAGGATCAGGCCGAACAGCGCAATACCAAGCCCCGCGCCCAATTCATAGGCCATGGTTTCAATGGCGCCTGCCGCCGACGCCTTCTCTTTCGGTGCCGCCGCCATGATCGCCGACGTTGACGCCAGCAGCGCGCTGGCGGCGCTAAAGCCCAGCAGCGTCATTAACCCCCACGCCTGCCACTGTTGGGTGCTGAAGTCGGTCATCGACAGCCCCAGGAAACTCAACGCGCTCAGCAACATACCGCCGGTCGCCACCTGCCGCAGCCCCAGTTTAGATACCAGCATTCCGGCAATCGGCCCGCTAAAGCCGCTGGCTACCATCACCGGTAGCATAAACAGCCCGGCCTCGAACGGTGTTTTCTGATGCACAAACTGCAGCTCCTGCGCCATCAGCAATTCAAAACCGACCAGCGTAATGAGCGCGGTCATCGCCATCATCACCCCGCTCAAAATAATGCGGTGGGTGAAGAGACGCATATCCACCATCGGCGTCGGCATCGACAGCTGCTTGCGGACAAACCAGGTCAACATGGCCGCGCCGCCGATAGCCACCAACACAATCAGCCACAGCGCCAACTGCCCCTTTAACGCTGACTTAGCGCTAAATACCAGCATCAGAATGGCCGCAATCAGGATCAGCGCCTGCGGCAGATTCAGCGGCTGCTCGCGGCGTGCGGGCTGACGGGGCACGACCTTAGCGTTGATGGCGATGACCAGCAGCACGATTGGCACGTTGATCAGGAACACCGATCCCCAGTAGAAATGTTCCAGCAGCATGCCGCCCACCAGCGGGCCAAATGCCGCGCCGCCGGAGCCCACCGCGGCCCATAATCCCAGCGCCATGTTACGCTGGCTGGCTTCGGCGAAAGTGCCGCGGATCCCGGCAAGCGTCGCCGGCACAATCATCGCCGCACCAACCGCCAGCAGCGCGCGGGAAATAATCAGCGTTATCGCCGACGGCGACAGCGCGGCGCACAGCGAAGCGATGCCAAAAATAGCGCTACCGAGCAGCAACAGGCGCTTAAAGCCGATTTTATCGCCTAATGCGCCCATCGGCAGCACCATACCGGCCATCACCAACGAATAGATATCAATGATCCACAGTAGCTCATTGCCGCTGGTGCCAAGCGCGACGCTGAGCGTCGGGGCGGCTACATGCAGCACCGTTGCGTCAATCGCCACCGGGATATAAACCAGCAAAATCGCCATCAGCGTTAACCATTGCCGAAACATACTTCTTTTCCTCAATTTATCAAAT
The DNA here is from genome assembly GCF_040064335.1 of Klebsiella sp. CN_Kp088. Taxonomy (NCBI): domain Bacteria; kingdom Pseudomonadati; phylum Pseudomonadota; class Gammaproteobacteria; order Enterobacterales; family Enterobacteriaceae; genus Klebsiella; species Klebsiella sp. CN_Kp088. The sequence continues at coordinate 443,059 of NZ_JBEAIQ010000001.1, forward strand.
TGGACACGCGTCCAGGATTGCGATCCTGCCGGATTGTTGAACGCCTGTCCAACTTTTTGTTACCATCATCCCATCACCTCTTGGTTACAGGTCGCTATGCACTATTTAAATCGGGAAGCGCGTCGGGAAGTTATCATGCAGGCCGCCATGCGAGTGGCGCTAAATGGCGGCTTCAGCGCCATGACCGTGCGCCAGATAGCCAGCGACGCCGGCGTCGCAGCAGGTCAGTTACATCATCATTTTGCCTCGACCGGCGAGCTAAAAGCGCAGGCCTTTATCCGCTTGATCCGCGAAATGCTCGATATTCAGCTGCTGACCGATGACGCCTCCTGGAGCGAACGCCTGTTTTCATTACTTGGCAGCGAAGATGGCCGTCTCGAACCCTATATCCGCCTGTGGCGGGAAGCGCAGATTTTGTCCGGTAGCGATGAGGAAATTAAGGCCGCATATCTGCTTACCATGAGCATGTGGCATGATGAAACGGTCACGGCGATTAATCGCGGCGCCGAAGCCGGTGAATTTCAGCCGCAGGATACGGCTGATAATATTGCCTGGCGTCTGATTGCTCTGGTTTGCGGGCTGGATGGCATTTACGCGCTGGGGATGCAAGCGATTGACGACGCGGCATTTATCCGTTACTTAAAACATTATATCGCGCTGGAACTCCCTCAGGTTTAGGTTACATTTAGTAACAATTGACCGCCCTTCATTGTCGGCGTGAATTCTTTCACGCCTCGATTCTTATCTATCCTCAAACAATACAATTATTAAAAACAGCTGAAGCTTAATTCCAGCCTGCATAGTTTCAGCTGTTTTTTATTTATCCTTTTGATCTCGTACGCTTTAGTGAGGATGTTATGTCGATAGAAGGTGATAAAAAGAATCATTATCTTTTAAAAGATTGGCGACCAGAAAATGAAGCCTTCTGGGAAAATAAAGGAAAAGCGATTGCGCGCAGGAACTTATGGATTTCCGTATTTTGTCTGTTACTCGCCTTCTGCGTCTGGATGTTATTTAGCGCAGTTGCGGTCAATCTCAATAAAGTGGGTTTTAATTTCACTACTGACCAGCTCTTTTTATTAACGGCGCTACCTTCGCTTTCCGGCGCAATATTACGCGTACCCTACTCCTTTATGGTACCTATTATGGGTGGGCGCTACTGGACGGTTATTAGCACGATTATTCTGGTGATTCCCTGTTTATGGCTGGGTTTGGCAGTACAAAATACAACTACCCCGTACTGGGTATTTATCGCAATTTCGTTACTCTGCGGTTTTGCCGGCGCCAACTTCGCCTCCAGTATGGGCAACATCAGCTTCTTCTTCCCCAAGGCCAAACAAGGCAGCGCATTAGGGATTAACGGCGGACTCGGCAATCTCGGGGTCAGCGTGATGCAACTGGTCTCTCCTATTTTTGTCTTCCTGCCGATTTTTACCTTTCTGGGCGTTCGCGGCGTAGAGCAACCGGGCGGCGCCATGCTGTGGCTCGGCAACTCACCGCTGCTGTGGGTGCCGTTACTGGTTATCGCCACCGTTTTCGCGTGGTTTGGCATGAACGATATTGCCAGTTCCAAAGCTTCAATTCGCGATCAGCTACCGGTGTTGAAACGCCCGCATATGTGGCTGCTAAGTCTGTTGTATCTGGCCACCTTCGGCTCGTTTATTGGCTTCTCCGCCGGCTTCGCGATGCTGGCGAAAACCCAGTTTCCGGATGTCGATATCCTGAAACTGGCCTTCTTCGGCCCGTTTATCGGCGCGCTGGCGCGCTCCTTCGGCGGTATCATTTCCGACCGCCTGGGCGGCGTACGGGTGACGCTGGTCAACTTCATTCTGATGGCGGTCTTTACCGGGCTGCTTTTCCTCACCCTGCCGGGCTCCGGTTCCGGCAGCTTCTTCGCCTTCTACGTGGTGTTTATGGGCCTGTTCTTAACCGCCGGGCTTGGCAGCGGTTCCACCTTCCAGATGATCGCCGTGATCTTCCGTCAGCTCACCATTGATAGCGTGAAAAAGCGCGGCGGCAGCGACGAACAGGCCCAGCATGAAGCGGTGACCGATACCGCTGCCGCGCTCGGTTTCATCGCCGCAATTGGCGCCATCGGCGGCTTCTTTATTCCAAAAGCCTTCGGTACCTCTCTGGCCATGACCGGCTCGCCGGTGGGTGCGATGAAAGTCTTTTTTGTCTTCTATGTGGTTTGCGTGCTGGTGACCTGGCTGGTCTACGGGCGCCGTAAACCAGCACAACCATAACGACCTATTTACCGGATGGCACGATGCCGGACATTAGCGGAGCAGGAGAAATGTCATGAGTAAATTACTGGATCGCTTTCGCTACTTTAAGCAGAAACGCGAGACCTTTGCCAACGGCCACGGTCAGGTCTACGACAATAACCGTGACTGGGAAGATAGCTACCGGCAACGCTGGCAATTCGACAAAATTGTCCGCTCCACGCACGGTGTGAACTGTACCGGCTCCTGTAGCTGGAAAATTTATGTCAAAAACGGTCTGGTCACCTGGGAAACCCAGCAGACCGATTATCCGCGCACCCGACCGGACCTGCCAAATCACGAACCGCGCGGCTGTCCGCGCGGCGCCAGCTACTCCTGGTATCTCTACAGCGCCAACCGCCTGAAGTACCCGCTGGCGCGCAAACGGCTGATTGAGCTGTGGCGCGAAGCACTTACACAGCATCCCGACCCGGTACAGGCCTGGGATAGCATCATGCAGGACCCCCTGAAAACCCGCAGCTACAAACAAATCCGCGGTAAAGGCGGTTTTGTTCGCTCCAGTTGGAAAGAGTTAAATCAACTGATCGCCGCAGCCAACGTCTGGACCATAAAAAACTACGGTCCGGACCGCGTCGCGGGCTTTTCGCCGATCCCGGCGATGTCGATGGTTTCCTACGCCGCGGGTACCCGCTATTTATCGTTGATCGGCGGCACCTGCCTGAGCTTTTATGACTGGTACTGCGATTTACCCCCCGCCTCGCCGATGACCTGGGGCGAACAGACCGACGTGCCGGAATCCGCCGACTGGTATAACTCCAGCTACATTATTGCCTGGGGTTCAAACGTCCCGCAGACCCGAACCCCGGACGCCCACTTCTTCACCGAAGTGCGCTACAAGGGCACCAAAACCATCGCCATTACTCCGGATTATTCGGAAGTCGCCAAGCTCTGCGACCAGTGGCTGGCGCCGAAGCAAGGTACCGACAGCGCGCTGGCGATGGCGATGGGCCACGTGATCCTCAAAACCTTCCACCTCGATAACCCAAGCGATTACTTTCTCAACTACTGCCGTACCTATACCGATATGCCGATGCTGGTAATGCTCGACCGTCGTGACGACGGCAGCTATGCGCCTGGCCGTATGCTGCGCGCCGCCGACCTGCTTGACGGGCTGGGAGAAAGTAATAACCCGGAATGGAAAACCGTCGCCTATAACGCCGATGGCGAACTGGTCGCGCCGAACGGCTCCATCGGCTTTCGTTGGGGCGAAAAAGGCAAATGGAATCTCGAACAACAGGCTAACGGCCGGGACGTCGAATTAAAATTGTCGCTGCTGGATATGCACGATAGCGTGGTGTCGGTCGGTTTCCCCTACTTCGGCGGCAACGAAAACCCGCATTTCCGCAGCGTGAAGCAGGAGCCGGTAACGCTTCATCAGCTGCCAGCTAAACAGCTACCGTTGGCCAATGGTGAGAGCGCTTTGGTGGTGAGCGTGTATGACCTGGTGCTGGCTAACTACGGTCTGGATCGCGGTCTTGACGATGCCAATGCCGCGCGCGACTTCGCGGATGTCAAAGCCTATACCCCGGCATGGGCCGAGCAGATCACCGGCGTGCCGCGTCAACATATCGAACAAATCGCCCGCGAGTTCGCCGATACGGCGCATAAAACCCATGGCCGTTCGATGATTATCCTCGGCGCCGGTGTGAACCACTGGTACCACATGGATATGAACTACCGCGGGATGATCAACATGCTGGTGTTCTGCGGCTGCGTCGGCCAGAGCGGCGGTGGCTGGTCGCACTATGTCGGCCAGGAGAAACTGCGCCCGCAGACCGGCTGGCTGCCGCTGGCGTTCGCGCTGGACTGGACTCGTCCGCCGCGGCAGATGAACAGTACCTCTTATTTCTACAACCACGCCAGCCAATGGCGCTACGAAAAACTGACCGCTCAGGAGTTGCTATCGCCGCTGGCCGACGCCAGCAAATTCAGCGGCCATATGATCGACTTCAACGTTCGCGCCGAACGCATGGGATGGCTGCCCTCCGCGCCGCAGCTTAATGTTAACCCGCTGAGCATCAGGCAGCTGGCCGACACCGCCGGGCTGTCCCCGGCCGATTTCACCGTCCAGTCGTTAAAAGCAGGCGATATTCGCTTTGCCGCCGAGCAGCCGGATAGCGGCAACAACCACCCGCGCAACCTGTTTATCTGGCGTTCGAACCTGCTGGGTTCGTCCGGTAAGGGCCATGAGTACATGCTCAAGTACCTGCTCGGTACCGATAACGGTATTCAGGGCGAGGAGTTTGGCTCCACTGCTGACGTGAAGCCAGAGGAAGTCGAGTGGCAGACCGCGGCGATTGAGGGCAAACTTGATCTACTGGTGACCCTCGATTTCCGCATGTCCAGTACCTGCCTGTTCTCCGATATCGTCCTGCCGACCGCCACCTGGTATGAAAAAGACGATATGAACACCTCCGACATGCACCCGTTTATCCACCCCCTTTCCGCCGCCGTCGACCCGGCCTGGGAGGCGAAAAGCGACTGGGAAATCTACAAGGACATCGCCAAAAGTTTCTCTGAAGTGTGCGTCGGCCACCTTGATAAAGAGACCGATGTGGTACTGGTACCGCTGCAGCATGACTCTCCGGCGGAGCTGTCACAGCCGTTCGATGTCCTCGACTGGCGCAAGGGCGAATGCGATCTCATTCCAGGCAAAACCGCGCCGTCAATTGCGCTGGTTGAACGTGACTACCCGGCCACCTGGGAACGCTTCACCTCGCTGGGGCCATTACTCGATAAGCTCGGCAACGGCGGTAAAGGCATTTCGTGGAATACGCAAAGCGAGGTCGACTTCCTCGGCAAACTTAACTACGTCAAGCCAAACGGTCCGGCCAAAGGCCGTCCGCGTATCGACAGCGCTATCGACGCCAGTGAAGTCATCTTAAGCCTGGCGCCGGAAACCAACGGCCAGGTGGCGGTGAAAGCCTGGCAAGCGCTGGGAGAATTTACCGGCCGCGACCACACTCATCTGGCGCTGAATAAAGAGGATGAGAAAATCCGCTTCCGCGATATTCAGGCGCAGCCGCGCAAGATCATCTCCAGCCCAACGTGGTCTGGTCTGGAAAGCGAACATGTCTCCTATAATGCCGGTTATACCAACGTTCACGAACTGATCCCGTGGCGTACCCTCTCCGGGCGGCAACAGCTGTATCAGGATCATCCCTGGATGCGCGCCTTCGGCGAGAGTCTGGTGGCCTATCGCCCACCGATCGATACGCGCAGCGTCAGCCAGATGAAGGAAGTGCCGCCAAACGGCTTCCCGGAAAAAGCGCTGAACTTCCTGACCCCGCATCAGAAATGGGGTATCCACTCGACCTATAGCGAAAACCTGCTGATGCTGACGTTGTCGCGCGGCGGGCCCATCGTCTGGCTAAGCGAAACCGACGCAAAAGAACTGGGGATTGAAGATAACGACTGGATCGAAGCCTTCAACGCCAACGGCGCCCTCACCGCGCGTGCGGTGGTGAGCCAGCGCGTGCCGCCGGGCATGACCATGATGTATCACGCTCAGGAACGCATTATGAACATTCCAGGTTCGGAGGTGACCGGTCGCCGGGGCGGCATCCACAACTCCGTGACCCGCGTCTGTCCTAAACCCACGCATATGATTGGTGGCTATGCCCAACTGGCTTACGGCTTTAACTACTACGGCACCGTCGGCTCCAACCGCGACGAGTTCATTATGATCCGCAAAATGAAAAATATTGACTGGCTGGATGGCGAAGGTCGTGACCAGGTACAGGAGGCGAAGAAATGAAAATACGTTCACAAGTCGGAATGGTGCTGAATCTGGATAAATGCATCGGATGCCATACCTGCTCCGTCACCTGTAAAAACGTCTGGAGCAGCCGCGAAGGGATGGAATATGCATGGTTCAACAACGTGGAAACCAAGCCAGGTATTGGTTACCCCAAAAACTGGGAAGATCAGGACGAGTGGCAAGGCGGCTGGATCCGCGGTATCAGCGGCAAGCTTACTCCGCGTCTGGGCAACCGCGTCAGCGTGTTGTCGAAGATTTTCGCCAACCCGGTGCTGCCGCAGATTGACGATTATTACGAACCCTTTACCTACGATTATCAGCACCTGCACAACGCGCCGGAGGGCAAATACTTGCCTACCGCCCGCCCGCGTTCGCTGATTAGCGGTGAACGGATGGATAAGATCACCTGGGGGCCAAACTGGGAGGAGTTACTCGGCGGCGAGTTTGAAAAACGCGCCAAAGACCGCAACTTCGAAGCGATGCAAAAAGAGATGTACGGCCAGTTTGAAAACACCTTCATGATGTATCTGCCGCGTCTTTGCGAACATTGCCTCAATCCGAGCTGCGTGGCGACCTGCCCAAGCGGCGCCATCTATAAGCGTGAAGAAGACGGCATCGTGCTGATCGACCAGGATAAATGCCGCGGCTGGCGGATGTGCATCAGCGGTTGTCCGTACAAAAAAATCTACTTTAACTGGAAGAGCGGCAAATCGGAAAAATGCATCTTCTGCTATCCGCGTATTGAGTCCGGGCAACCGACAGTCTGTTCAGAAACCTGCGTTGGCCGCATCCGCTACCTTGGCGTGCTGCTGTACGACGCGGACCGTATCGAAGAAGCGGCCAGCACTGAACATGAAACCGACCTCTACGAGCGCCAGTGTGATGTGTTCCTCAACCCCAACGATCCGGCGGTCATCGAAGAGGCGTTGAAACAGGGTATTCCACATAACGTGATCGACGCCGCGCAGAAATCACCGGTGTATAAACTGGCGATGGACTGGAAGCTGGCGCTGCCGCTGCACCCGGAATACCGCACCTTACCGATGGTCTGGTACGTGCCGCCGCTGTCGCCGATTCAGTCGGTCGCCGACGCTGGCGGCCTGCCGAGTAACGGTAACATCCTGCCGGCGGTAGAAAGCCTGCGTATACCGTTACAGTATCTGGCGAACCTGCTGAGCGCCGGTGATACCGGCCCGGTCTTGCGCGCGTTAAAACGCATGATGGCGATGCGCCATTACAAACGTTCGCAAACCGTCGAAGGCGTGACCGATACCCGTGCGATTGAAGAAGTGGGCCTCAGCGTCGAACAGGTGGAAGAGATGTATCGCTACCTGGCGATCGCCAATTATGAAGACCGCTTCGTGATCCCCACCAGCCACCGCGAACTGGCGGAGGACGCCTTCCCTGAACGCAACGGCTGCGGTTTTACCTTCGGCGATGGTTGCCACGGTTCTGATACTAAATTCAACCTGTTCAACAGTCGTCGCATAGACGCTATTGACGTCGGGGACGTTCGTCGACATGGGGAGGGAGAGTAATGCGGATCCTCAAAGTCATTGCTCTGTTGCTGGAGTATCCCGACGACGCGCTGTGGGATAACCGCGAGGAGGCGCTGGCGCTGGTCAGCGCCGATGCGCCTGCCCTGACGCCGTTTGTTAGGCGATTACTGGCGGCGCCGCTGCTCGACCGCCAGGCCGAATGGTGTGAGGTGTTTGAACGCGGTCGCGCCACCTCGCTGCTGCTGTTTGAACACGTTCACGCCGAATCACGCGATCGCGGCCAGGCGATGGTCGATCTGATGAACCAGTATGAACAGGCGGGCCTGCAGATCGATTGTCGCGAACTGCCGGACCACCTGCCTTTATATCTTGAATACCTCAGCATTCTCCCATTAGCCGATGCCCGTGAAGGACTGCAGAACGTCGCGCCTATTCTGGCGTTGCTCGGTGGACGCTTAAAGCAGCGCGAATGCGATTACTATCAACTCTTTGACACCCTTCTTGCGCTGGCGGATAGCCCACTCAATAGTGACAGTGTCACCAGGCAGGTAGCGAGTGAGAAGCGTGACGACACCCGCCAGGCGCTGGATGCGGTGTGGGAAGAGGAACAGGTGAAGTTTATTGAAGATAATGCAACCGCTTGCGATAGCTCGCCGATGCAAGCTTATCAACGACGCTTTAGCCAGGATGTGGCGCCGCAGTACGTCGACATCCGCGCCGGAGGCCCGAAATGATACAGTACTTAAACGTCTTCTTTTACGATATCTACCCTTATCTCTGCGGCACCGTGTTCCTGGTGGGCAGTTGGCTGCGCTATGACTACGGGCAGTATACCTGGCGCGCGTCATCCAGCCAGATGCTCGATAAACGGGGCATGGTGCTGTGGTCGAACTTATTCCATATCGGCATCCTCGGCATTTTCTTCGGCCACTTCTTCGGGATGCTGACGCCGCACTGGGTCTATTCATGGTTTCTGCCGATGTCGCAGAAACAGGTGATGGCGATGGTGCTGGGCGGTGTCTGCGGCGTACTGACCCTGGTCGGCGGTATTGGCCTGCTGGCGCGCCGCCTGACCAACCCGCGCATTCGCGCCACCTCCACCACTGCGGATATTCTGATCCTGTGCATTCTGCTGATTCAGTGCGCGCTGGGGCTGACGACCATCCCGTTCTCCGCCCAGCATCCGGACGGCAGCGAAATGCTGAAACTGGTGGATTGGGCGCAGGCGGTAGTCACCTTCCACGGCGGCGCATCGGCGCATCTGGACGGCGTCGCGTGGGTGTATCGCGTCCATCTGGTGCTGGGAATGACTATCTTCCTTATCTTCCCGTTCACCCGGCTGGTTCACGTCTGGAGCGCGCCGATAGAGTATTTCACCCGCCGCTACCAGGTGGTGCGCTCCCGGCGCTGAGCGCTGGCGGCCCCAGCCATGCCCGTTTACCGGTAGCCCGGACGAGGCGCCTGTGCCGACTCCGGGTCATATTCATCAGCCCCGGCTCCAGCCTTTATGCCGGATGGCGGCTACGCCTTATCCGGCCTACAACGGCGAAACTGCGCTTTCTTCGCCGTCGTCATCAGCGTTACTTCCCGGCTTCCGGATGGGTATCGAACGCCGCCATCACTGCTGCCAGCGCGGCTTCGCTGAAGCCGTGCTTCGGGTCATCTACACCAAGTCCGAAGCGGGTTTGCAGCGTTTCATAAAGCGCCGACACGTCCGCAAGATCCACCTTCTCCACTACATGGTTATTTTCCCAGTGGGTAAAATGGAAATTGGTGAGCGTCATTTTTCCGCCGTCCGGCAGATGACGACACATCAGCAGATGATGGCGGAAATGGGACTGCGGCCAATGCGCCGACCAGAAGTTACCCATCACATAATCAGAGGCATATTGTCGCCCCAGATCGAAATGGTACATCGACTGCCAGTGTTCATGATGATTAAACTGCAGCGTCCACTCATCGCCTTCATGAACCAGGCGGTAAACACCATGCGGCGTATGCTGCGGAATATCGGCCAGCAGCTTAATCGGCGCGGTCAGGGTTTGCCCCCCAAAGCCGACATCAGCAATCCAGCGTTCGCCTTCGACCTCCACCAGCAGCAAGCGATGGGTACGCGGCGGCATCTGCGGCGGATTCGCCAGCACCACGCGGCCCAACAGGCTGCGAACCGAGAAACCGATCTCGCTTAGCGCCCGCTGCAACAGCCCGTTCTGTTCAAAGCAGTAGCCGCCGCGGCGGGCGGTGATTAACTTTTCTTCCAGCGCCCGATCGTCAAGGTGGATTTCACGCGGTAGCAGAACGTCCAGGTTTTCAAACGGGATCGCGCTATTATGATGGCTATGCAACTCCCGCAGGGTGTCAATGGAAACATCGGGGGTTCCCGTCCAGGCCAGACGAGTAAAATACGCGCTTAAAAATGGGGTCATCAACGCCTCCAGCTTTTGGTGTCCGACATTTATAGCCTATTTTTTCCCCGCGACGGTGTATTTTGTGCGATCGCGCCAGCTGATATCTGATTTACATAGCCGTTGATGTATTGATTACCTTTGTATTGTGAATAAACTACTTACAGGCATTCGCCCACTCACCAAGGAACGCTTATGAGCCGTTTTCGCCACGTGGAACTTCAGTACGCCAGCCGCCTGCTCAACCACGGCCCGACCATTATGATCACCAGTTATGATGCGCAGTCAGGACGGCGTAACGTGATGTCCGCCGCCTGGTCGATGCCGGTTGAGTTTGCCCCGCCGCGAGTGGCTATTGTGGTGGATAAAAGCACCTGGACGCGGGAGATCATTGAGCGTAACGGCGCCTTTGGCATTGTGGTGCCGGGCGTGGCCGCCGCCAGTTGGGTCTATGCAGTCGGCAGCGTGAGCGGGCGTGATGAAGATAAGTTCAATGCTTACGGTATCCCGGTGGTGAATGGGTCCGAACTGGGGCTACCGTTAATTGAAGAGAAATGCCTGGCGTGGATGGAATGCCGTCTGCTACCCGCCACCGCGGCACAAGAGCAATACGATACGCTGTTTGGCGAAGTGGTTGCCGCCGCGGCCGATGAACGAGCCTTCGTCAGCGGGCGCTGGCAGTTTGATGATGACAAACTCAACACTATTCACCACCTCGGTACCGGCAATTTTGTCGCCAGCGGCCGTCACGTGCAGGCGAATACGCCACATAATTAACAGAACGACGGCAACTCTGCCGTCATTCCCTTTCACCATCTTTTAGAGTAAGTGATAAGACGGCGAGCTTATCATGAAGCGATGAAAGTGACTTCCACCTTTAAGGTTGAAGTTAGCTTTAATTTTATCTAAATGCGCATAAATGGTTTTTACCCGCAGTCCCAACGCTCTGGCAATGGCGTTCACCGGAGTGCCTTTGGCGACATGATCAATAATCATCATTTCTCTTTCGCTGAGCGGAGCCCCATCTTTTGCCTTCATTACACTAAAATCCGGTTGACCATCATGATGATATAATTGCCGATGCTTGATCGTTAACAATAATTTTTGAACATTGTCTATGGTTTCACGACTGCTTATCCATAATATATTTTGGCGAAATAAAAGCCGCCGTGAGTGAACGTTTCTGGAGGTGCTCACACCCATAATCATGCCCTGATAAAATTGAGATAGCGCATAAATATGCTTGTAATCTTGATAGCCATGTAACGGCAATATAATGAGATCCGCTTGCTGTATAGAATGATTACAAAAATCCAAATCAGCGTAATCGATCTCATTATCGTCAGAAGCTATCTGTTGCAGACAGTGTTCCACGCCCAGTCGGAACCAAATATCCTTACTATTAATTATCACCTTCAATTTTATAACCTTAGCATGAAAACGACAGGCATACCTTGAATACGGCAGACCCTATGGCTATTAATTTAGCTCGGACAGCTCACAAAGCTGAACGGTCGCATCATTATTCTGGCAGAATGGTTTATGAGTTCTTACCGAATAAACACTCGTAACGTAATGACTATTGATATAATAACCCTGAGTCTTAACGCGTAATATAATCTCTTGTTCGATGCCGATATCCTTCAGGATCCGACGTAAATTTTGCATCACTTGCCATAAACGTTGTGATGAGGGCCTTAAATCATTTTTCTCCCAGACATGTACCATCAACTCTTCATCACTAACCATTCTTTCAAGACCATGTTCAAATAAATACTCAATTAAACAGGCCATCGTTTTTCGTAGACGGATGTTTTTTCTATTACCACTTACAGTAGCTATTTCCCGGTACTTCAAGAAGTAAAAAAAATCATCCTCTAATTGGTAACCAAGTAACGCACTACCTATTATCATTCATCTCTCCATGATAAAAATCATCATTTCAAAGGCAGGTTACATGGCAAATCAGCAATCGCCTAAACAATTTTGATATGCATAATAATCAAAACATAAAACTACATTTAAATACATATAAAGCGCAATGCACTATATAGTGCAGTATTATCAGTTATTTATGTTGATTAGGATTATTCTTAAATGGCCAATTACTTTACAAAAGGTAAATTAATGAAAGGTATGGAAATCAAAAAAAAGCCACTTTTATTGATCTGGATCAATAAAGTGGCATATCTTTCGCTCAAGTAAAATTGACCTCGGCCGATGGTAGTCTATTTAGCGTGACGAAAATGCGCTAACGGCGGCCGGTCTTTTACATTCGGTATCCCGGTTTCTTAATCAAAGAATCCATCTGCGGCGCGATTTCATTATCCCATACCTGCTGCCAGTCGCTCTGCTGCACCTGATTGAGCGCAACGCTAACTGAACTGTCTTTTGTACTAAGATGGCGGATCAGAACTTCAGTGATTTCCGCAGCCAGCGCATTTTTTTGCTCTTCGCTCAGTTCACGGGGAAAACATTTAATATCGACATGTGGCATAGCAGGCTCCTTATTCTTGGGAATTTAAAACTATCACAGGTTTCCTGATGCAAGTCACAATTAGTGCTTTAAAGAAGATTGTTGTCATGCAGTACCTGCTGCAGCTCCGTACGGCGATAAACCGCCTGCGCCACGGCGGCAAACTTTGGCGTATGCGCCGCGAACCACTCTCGGCGCGGCCCCCAACTGTACATCGCGGCAATATAGCAATCCAACAGCGTGATATCCCCGCCCAAGGCGTAAGGCGCGGCAGCCAGCTGTTGTTCCAGCCATAGATACAGTGATTTGCGGTATTGCTGACAGCTCTCACGCAGTTCGTCAGGCGCTGAGGCTGTCCAACGTTCGGGATAGTCGGCATAGGTGAAGGTAGGATAAACGTTAGCCACCAGCCAGATCAGCAAACGTTGAAACTGCCGGCGCTGTGGCGTACCGGCTGGCGGCGCCAAATCCGGGCGCTCGTCGAGGATCATCAGCGCTATCGCCGCCGACTCCGTCATTACGCTGCCATCAGCCAGCAGCAAAGTGGGCACCTGACACAGCGGGTTGATCGCCAGCAGTTTCTCTCGCTGCGCGCCTGGCTGGTCAAAACCATCGACATTGATAAATTGATAAGGGATATTGGCCAACGTTAGCATCATCTCGCTTATCGCCGAGCCCCACCCCAGCACGCCATACAATTTCATCATCGTCAGCTCCCGCGTAGAAAACTTTTAGCGTAGCACTAATTCCGCGCGGCGCTGAATTCGCGCCAGGCGACGATGGCCACCAGTACCACCGGAATCAGTACCGAGTAAAAGCCCGCCAGGATGTAGCCCAGCGCTCCGAGGCCTGCTCCCAGCAGAAAACCGAGCACCGAAGCCCCCGATTTTTTGATTTTCTCTCTATTCTCGCGGTTAGGCGCCTGGCACCAGTTCACCACATCGATGGTTAACTGCGTGACGTTGCCGGTCATCATCGTACTCGGGCTGGTGGTGGGTAATAATAAACGGGTGGTTGCATTCCTCACCCCCATCGCCATTACGCCTGCCATGCCGGTGATTAACGCGGTCGCGCTATCCGCGCCGACAAAGGGCTGCCACAGCAGCCCCAACAGGCCGAAAAGCAGTAACAGCAGGATCTCGACGACGAACAAGCCGCCAAGGAAGCGTGGCGTGATAATTTTTCGACGTTTGATAACCAGCGTAACGATCGCCACCGCCAGCATAAAAACAGGAATGGCGAGCAGTTTGGATAAAATACCTTCGCTGTTAGTGGCCAGGGCTGCGCCGGCCACCACCAGGTTTCCCGTGACATGGGCGGTAAACAGGCCAAACAAGGTGATGAAGCTGATGGTGTCGATAGCGCCGCCGGAAGCGGCGAGCAACGCGGGTTCACGATGGTGCTGCCAGCGTTGCTCCAGTAAGAGTTGGTTTTCAGCCACAGTGATTAATCCATTAAAAAGACACACGATGTAGCCATGAGTATAGCAATCCCTGCTATGAATAATCATTGCATCAATAGGTTATCCCCGGCGGATTGACCTCCGATTGCCTGACTTCCTCCCCCTGTTCCCCCCAGCGCGCGAGCACCTGCTGATACTCGCCGCGAGCGATCGCGCCGTTTAGCGCCGCCTGCAGCGCGTATACCAGCCCATTGCCTTTTTTAGTAGTCGTCGCCACCCAGGCTTTTTTGGGTCCCAGCCCGACGACTTTAGTTTTCCCGTTTAATGCAGCCTTATAAGAGGCCACCGACTGCGGGCCAAAAAAGATATCCGCCCTTCCCGACTGAATATACAAATTGCCGGAGGCATCGTCAGTAAGATAAACCGGTAACGCCGGCTGACGGCCGGCGGCTTCGTTTTCCGCATTCCACCCCAGCAGGATCCGCTCCTGGTTGGTGCCAGAACCGACAATGACTTTACGCCCCGAGAGATCCTGCGCATTTGAAATCCGCGTGATCTCACTGGTTGATTTGACCGAAAAGGCCAGCGAGTCAACGCGGTAGGTGGCGAAATCGAACTTCTCTTTGCGCTTCTCGGTCACCGCAATGTTAATCAACGCCACATCGTAACGCCCTGCCGCGATCCCCAAAGGCCAGTCCTCCCAGGCCGTAGGCACCAGCTTCAGTTTCAGTCCAAGGCTACCCGCCAGTAAACGGGCAATGTCCGGGTCGCTGCCGATGCGCGTACGGTTGTCGCTGGCCAGCAGCGCCAGCGGCGGCGAATTTAACGCCGAAATCGCCACCGTCAGCACGCCGGGCTCCACAAAACGATAGTTCGGAGGAATTTTGCTAATCGCGTTATCATCTCGCGTCACCGGCAATGGCCGTTCATTGGCGCGCAAATCAAGTTCGGCGCGCGCCTCGCCGATGCTCAGGAGCAGCATGAGAGCGGCAGCTAATTTCCTCATGCCAGCACCCGTGATAAAAATTGCCGGGTGCGCTGGTGTTGCGGATTATTTAACACTTCATCGCTGCTGCCCTGTTCAACGATTTTGCCATCGACCATAAACACCACCTGGTCGGCTACCTCGCGGGCAAAGCCGATTTCATGCGTTACCACCACAAGCGTCGTCCCGGAGCGGGCAAGTTTTTTGATCACATCAAGCACTTCGCCAACCAGTTCCGGATCGAGCGCCGAGGTAGGTTCATCAAACAAGATCACGCGCGGATTGAGCGCCAGCGCGCGGGCGATGGCGATGCGCTGCTGCTGGCCGCCGGAAAGATGCCGTGACCAGGCATCGGCTTTGTTGCGCAAACCGACAATGTCCAACAGTTCATACGCACGAGCAATCGCCTCTTTGCGACTGGCCTGTTTATGGGCAATCGGCGCTTCAATCAGATTCTCCAGCACCGTCAGATGCGGGAACAAATTGAAGTTCTGAAATACATAGCCCACGTTAACCCGCTGGCGGAGGATCTCTTTTTCTTTCAGCTCATACAGCTTGTCGCCTTGACGGCGATAGCCGATATAGTCGCCATCAATCTGGATAAACCCTTCATCGACCCGTTCAAGATGGTTAATGGTGCGCAGCAGCGTCGATTTTCCCGAACCGGACGGCCCCAGGATCACCGTCACCGTTCCCGGCGCAATCTCCAGGGAGACATCATCCAGCGCTTTATGACGACCAAAGTATTTACTGACCCCGGTTATCGAAATATGACCATTACGAGAGTTGAGCATGGACGGCCTCCTGCGGCTGACGAGCCGGTTGGTTAACGCGATTACTACGCACGCTGTTCACCGCCGAGCGCCGTTCGCTGCGCGCCAGCGCGCGTTCAACCAGGTACTGAATTGCAGAAAGCACGCTGGTAATCACCAGGTACCACGCGGCGCCCACCATCAGTAACGGGATCACTTCCTGGGTGCGGTTATAGATCATCTGAATGGTGTAGAACAATTCCGGCATCGCCAGCACGTAAACCATCGCCGTCCCTTTTGCCAGGCTAATGATTTCATTGAACCCCGCAGGCAGAATGGTGCGCAGCGCTTGCGGCAAAATGATCCGCAGCGTACGTCGCCAGGCGGGGAGTCCCAGCGCGGCGGCGGCCTCATATTGCCCGTGATCCACGCCCAAAAAGCCTCCGCGGATAATTTCGGCAGTATAGGCGCTCTGCACCAGCGTCAGGCCAACTACTGCCGTGGAGAACTGCCCCAGTACATTGATAGTCTGGTAGCTCGCCCAGGTTATGCCGGTGAAGGGGATCCCCAACGATAAGCTGTCGTAGAGATATGAAAAGTTGTACAGAATGATCAACACCACGATTAGCGGCAGCGAACGAAACAGCCAGATATACCCCCATGCCAGGCTGCTGAGCAGCCACGACGACGACAAGCGGGCCAGCGCCAACAGGCCGCCGAAGATGACACTTAAAAAGGTACCAAGTAGCGTGAGCAGCAGCGTTTGCCCCAACCCCTCAAGGATCACCGGGTCGAAGAACCAGTGTGCGAACACCCCCCACTCCCAGCGCGGATTGAACGCGACCGACTGCACGACGACCGCCAGCACCAGTAGGGCCAATACCGCCCCGGCGACACGCAGCGGATAGCGAGCCGGAACCACTTTAATCGTTTCAGATGATTGCATGACGCCTCCTTAAGCGCTGTGGCTGAGGGCGCTAACCGCCAGCGCTTTAGTGAACCGCAACCGCCCATCATAGGGCGGGCGGCTGTACTCTTCCGGGTCGCGAGTGAGATCAAACTGTGCTTCGTACCCCTGGCTTAAATAGAGCTTTACCGCTTCCGGCTGGCGAAAACCGGTGGTGAGATAAATATGGCTATAACCTGCCAGCACCGCCCGGCGCTCGAGTTCCTGTACAACCCTGGCTGCCAGCCCCTGTTGACGCAGCCGACGATGCGTCCAGATCCGCTTAATTTCCGCGGTGTGCGGATCTTTCGGCTTGTAAGCGCCGGTGGCGATGATTTCGCCGTCACGCTCCAGCACAATAAACAGCCCCTGCGGCGGCAGATACCATTCGGTTAACTCCACTTCCGCATCACGAGAAAAATAGTCGCCGTAACGGGCGGCGTACTCGGCAAACAGGCCGCTAATAATCGGCTGTAGCTCCGGCGCGTCCGGAGAGATATCACGGAATGCTTCGCTCATAGCGCCTCCTGTTAATCGCCCAGCCCGGCGGGGTTAATTTCCGATTGTGGAATGCTCTCCACGCCTTCGCCCCAACGATTGAGCACTTTGGCATAATCGCCGCTGGCGATAGCGCCATTCAGCGCCGCCTGGACGGCATTGACCAGCCCGCTGCCTTTCTTCAGCGTCACCGCGATATGCGCCGCCTTCGGCCAGCCGCCGTCCACGCTCCCCACCAGCTTAGTTTTGCCGGTTAGCGCCGCTTTCCAGGCGCCAATGACGTTAGGGCCAAAGTAAGCATCGGCGCGGCCAGTTTGCAGAGCCAGCGTCTGCGCGGCGTCATCCTTGGTGTAGACCGGTATAAACGCTTTAAGCCCGCGCTTAACGTTTTCCGCATTCCATGCGAGTAAGATTGCCTCCTGATTGGTGCCGGAGCCGACGATAATCTTCAGCCCGGCAATATCTTCCGCTTTGTCGATCTTGTTCAGTGGGCTGGTGCTTTTAACGTAAAAACCCAGCGAATCTTTACGATAAGTGGCGAAATCGAACTTCTCTTTGCGCTCTTTGGTGACGGTAATATTGCTGATCGCGGCATCATATTTGCCGGAGGCGACGCCAAGCGGCCAGTCTTCCCACGAGGTCGGAACAACGTTGACTTCGAGGCCGAGGCTGTCAGCCACCAGACGCGCAATATCCGCCTCGCTACCGAGCAACGTTTTGTTATCATCAGAAAACACCGTCAGCGGCGGCGAGTTTAGCGCCGCAACCGCGACGGTAAATTTCCCCGGCACCGCCAGGTGCAGATCTTTCGGCAACAGCGCAATTGCCTGCGGATTTTTTGCCTTATGAATCGGGGTTTTATTGGCTTCCAGGCTAACTCCGGTGCCATTGATATTGACGTCCTGCGCCCACGACGGGGCGCTAATTGCCAACGCGAAGGCCAGCAATAGCGTTGATTTCTGCATAGCGCGGTTCTCTTTTATTATTTTTCGAATTGGTTAATGGGCAGATCCAGCCCCAGGCTTTCCCGCAGCGTGGTGCCTGGATAGTCGCGGCGGAACAATCCGCGCGCCTGCAGCAATGGCACCACTTCATCAACGAAACGCGGGAAGGTTTCCGGCGTGCCGCCCTGAATAATGAAGCCATCGGCGGCGCGTTGTTCGAACCACAGCTGTAAGCCGTCGGCGACGTCGCTGGCCGTGCCGGAGAAGCGCGGGCGCGGGCTGGCGGCCTCCAGCGCCACCTGGCGCAGGGTTAATCCCCGTTCACGGGCATTGCGTTTAATCTCATCGGTGGTGCTGCGGAAGCTGTTTTGCCCAAGGTCGCCAATATCCGGGAAGGGTTCATCCAGCGGATATTGCGCAAAATCATGATGCTCGAAGTAACGACCCAGGTAATTCAACGCGTCGTCGATCGAGACCAGCGCCGCCGTGGTCTGGTATTGACGCTCCGCATCCTCCGCGTCGTCACCGACGATTACGCTGACGCCCTGGAAAATATGCAGTTGATCCGCACTGCGCTGATAGGCAGCCAGTTGGCTTTTGACATCCTGATAAAACACCTGCGCCTCGGCTAACGATTCCTGGTGGGTAAAAATGGCATCGGCGTGGCGAGCGGCTAATTTTTTGCCGTCATCGGAGGCGCCGGCCTGGAAAATAATGGGCCGTCCCTGCGGCGTGCGGGCAATATTCAAAGGACCAGCGACTTTAAAGAAATCGCCATGATGATTAAGCGTATGCAGTTTATTTTTATCAAAAAACTGACCGCTCTCTTTATTACGCACAAAAGCGCCGTCTTCCCAGGAATCCCATAATCCTTTAACCACATGAAGATATTCGTCGGCGATGCGATAGCGCAGCGCATGATCGGGATGCTGGGCGCGGGAGAAGTTTTTCGCCGAGCCTTCCAGCGGCGACGTCACCACGTTCCAGCCAGCGCGCCCGTGGCTTAAATGGTCAAGGCTGGCGAACTGTCGCGCGGTCGTGAACGGTTCGCTATAGGAGGTGGAGAGCGTGCCGACCAGCCCCAGACGATCGGTCACCGCCGCCAGCGTTGATAATACCGTTAACGGCTCAAAACGATTTAAAAAGTGCGGGATGGATTTTTCGTTAATATATAACCCGTCGGCGACAAAAATAAAATCGAGTTTCCCCTGCTCGGCTTTTTGCGCCGTTTCTTTCACAAATTCAAAATTAATACTGGCATCCGCCAGCGCCGCCGGATGACGCCAGGCGGACATATTTCCAGAGGCGCCATGTAAAATCGTCCCCAGACGTAATTGCCGTTTTTCAGACATAGTGACCCCTTACCCTGTCAAAAATTAAATATGGTGTAATGCCTGTTCCGCCAGATCCGCGAAATAGCGCGCGGCTGGGGCAATGACGTTTTCATCCGGATTAAAGGCCGGATGATGCAGGCCGAATTCACTGGCGCTCCCTATGCTGACGAAAGCACCCGGAATATGCTGCAGATAGACGGCAAAGTCTTCGCCGCCCAGATGCAAATCGGCGTGATGCGTGCGGTAGCCGAAGCGGTCGGCCGCCGCGCTGGCGAACGCCGCCCATTGTTCATCGTTGACCAGCGCCGTTGGCCCGGCGTACCAGAAGACATCGATTTGCGCGCCGAAGGCGCTGGCGAAGCCGGCGGCGATTTCGCTGACTCTCGCCTTAACCCGCTGCTGCACCTCGCTACTGTGGGTGCGCAGCGTTCCCTCGAGCTCTACGCTTTCCGGCAAGACGTTCCAGGTATTTCCCCCCTGGATCCGCGTCACGCTGAGCACCACCGAATCCAGGGTATTCACTTCGCGGCTGGCGACGCT
Organism: Klebsiella sp. CN_Kp088; assembly: GCF_040064335.1. NCBI lineage: Bacteria > Pseudomonadati > Pseudomonadota > Gammaproteobacteria > Enterobacterales > Enterobacteriaceae > Klebsiella > Klebsiella sp. CN_Kp088. Next base: position 462,885 of record NZ_JBEAIQ010000001.1, read on the forward strand.
CTGTAGCAGCGTCACCAGTTGGCTCGCTAGCAGGATGGCATCTTTGCCTTCATGCGGCCGGGCGGCATGCGCCCCCTTGCCGGTCACTTTGAATACGAAGCGATCGACGTTGGCATAAAACGGGCCGCCGCGGGTGGCAAACTCGCCAACGGGTAAATTGGGCTCATTGTGCATGCCGAAGATTGCCGATACGCCGTCAAGCGCCCCGGCGCGGATCAACGTTTTTGCGCCGCCGAAACTCTCTTCCGCTGGCTGGAACAGGATCCGCACCCGCCCCGGCAGTTGCGCTTCTCGTTCCTTTAACAGCAACGCCGCGCCAAGCATCACGCTGGTATGTATATCGTGACCGCAGGCATGCATGACGCCGGGATTTTGCGAGCGGTACGGCAGTCCGGTGGCCTCTTCTATCGGTAGCGCGTCAATATCGGCGCGCAGGGCGATGATTTTATCGCCGCTGCCCACTTCCGTCACTGCGCCGGTGGTTAACTCGTAAGGCAGTAACGGCAGGCCGCCGCTTTGCAACCAGTCGCGGATACGCGCGGTGGTTGCCACTTCCTGTAATGAGAGTTCCGGGTTCTGATGCAGTTCGCGCCGCCAGCTAATCAACTGTTGTTCGAAATTCATGGCGTTACCTCCGCGCCAAGATGCGCCTGCGCCAGCAATCCCAACGACGCCAGCCGCGCACGCCCTTCGGCAATAGGGGTATCAATAATAAACTCATCAATGCCCCACTGCGCCTGAAGGGCATCGAGTTGTGCTTTAACCTCTTCTGCGGTACCGAACAACAGCGAGGACTCGCGGCGCTCGATGCGCGTCGGCGGGCTACCGGCCTGACGGGCAAAAGCCGCCGCTTGAGATTCACTGCCTACCGTCACCCGCTGACCGTTTGCCAGCTCGACGCCCCAGACCTCTACCTGCTTCGCCAGATCGGCCGCGCTGGCGGCGTCTTGCGCAACGATAACCTGTACGGCCACGATCACCTCGCGGCGGCTCAATTCGCGCCAGTTCGTCAGCACCTCCTGCAACAAGTTTTTATCGCCATTGAGATGCGCGGCAAAAACAAAGTTCCAGTCCAGACTGGCCGCCAGACGGGCGCTGTCGACGCTGGCGCCGAGCAGGAAACCGTCCGCACGGCGCGGTGGAATGGGGGTCGCGCGCAGGCTCTCCTCGCCCTGGCTTTCGGTCAACGTTAGCCAGTTATCAAGCTGGGTAAGCTGCTCGGCAAAACTGCCCTTTTCGTGCTGATGAATGCCCTGCTGTAATGCGCGAGTGGCAAGCGGCAAACCGCCTGGCGCTTTGCCAACGCCGAGATCGACACGCCCTGGGGCAAGGCTTGCCAGCAGATTAAAATTCTCGGCGACTTTGTAGGGGCTATAGTGCTGCAGCATCACGCCGCCGGAGCCGACGCGGATCTGCCGGGTTTGCCCGAGGATCCAGGCAATCAATAGCTCCGGCGACGGGCTCGCCAGCTGTTCCGCGTTGTGATGCTCGGCAATCCAGAAACGATGATATCCCCAGCGTTCTGCCTGTTGCGCAAGCGTTAACGTACGCGCCAGCGCCTGAGCGGCCGTTTCATCGGGAGCAAGGGGGCTTTTATCCAGGATACTGATTCGATAAGACATTTCGCAGGCTCGTTTTAATTAACATGCCTGCATTATTAGAATCTGCAGCGCGTACTGAGAAACAATTTATTCACATGTACTCTGCCGGAAATTAGATATGCACCCTGCCAGCCATTGCCTGCTGATGGACAATTTCAGCAATAAAGCGCTCTGTTTGTCGCTGATTACGTAAACGGACGAAACGGATATGACCATACTGCGCAGAATGCATATCCGCTAAATAGCGCTGACGATTAGAGCGCCACGTTTTCATGGTCCACAAAATTATCGAATCACGATTGCAGAAGGTGCGACGAAAGGTTTCGCGATTACCGGTACCCGGCCATAGCTCCTGCTGGTGCCAGGCGCGACTCAGCGCACGGTGAATGGCCTGATATAGTGTGCGAACAAAGCTATAATCTACCCATACCACCAGATCAATATCACGCCATTTGACTGCGCGACTGCGATTATAGTTGCCATCAAGAACCCAGCCAGCAGAGGCCGTTGCCTGCGCGATGCTGGCGAAAAACTCTTCATCCGGCGCCCCCTCCCACTCTGGCCGCCAGTAGAGCCTATCCAGTTCGATGTAGGGCAAAGAAAGCGCTGCCGCCAGGCGTTGCGCAAGTGTCGACTTCCCTACGCCGCTAGTGCCTACCACATTGATTTTCATGATGATTTCAAGCCCCTTTTTCTCCCGATAGTCAGCATATACTCTCTTCAGCTGCGTAGATCCTTGTGGCGAAAGCCGTCTACCGCGTTTAGACTCAATTTCCTGCCTGAATTCGCTAAATTAAATACGGTAACAGCATGTTAAAGGATAACTTCAACGATCTCCTGTCGTTTATGGTAGTCGCCCGCGAACGCAGTTTCACCCGCGCTGCTGCCCAACTTGGGGTATCGCAATCTGCGCTGAGCCATGCGATGCGCAACCTCGAAGCCCGGCTTGATGTTCGTCTGCTGACCCGTACCACCCGCAGCGTCGCCCCCACCGAAGCGGGTGAAAAATTGTTCCAGAATTTACGTCCGCATCTCACGGAAATTGAACGCGAGCTCGGCGCCTTGAGGGATAGCCGCGCCCTTCCGGCGGGTAATATTCGCCTTAATGCCGGTGAACACGCCGTCAGCGCGGTGTTGTGGCCGGCATTAAAGCCATTTATGTTGCGTTATCCGGATATCAATATCGAAATTACCGTCGATAACGGCCTGGCCGATATCGTCGATGGCCGTTTTGACGCCGGCGTTCGTCTCGGCGATCAGGTGGCAAAGGATATGATTGCGGTACGCATCGCCCCAGACATGCGCATGGTCGTCGTGGGCTCGCCCGACTATCTACAACGCTACGGCACCCCGCAGACGCCTTATCAACTGGATCAGCACCGCTGTATTAATATGCGGCTACCAACCCGCGGCGGGATTTACGCCTGGGAATTCACCGATGACGGTAAAGGCTTTCAGGTTTATGTAGAGGGTCAACTGACGCTGAATAGCTTACCGCAACGCATTGATGCCGCTGAATCTGGTCTCGGCCTGGCCTATGTGCCGGATGATTGCGTCGAGGAGGCGCTGGTTGCCGGTCGTTTAGTACGGGTACTCGATGCCTGGACACCCACCTTCCCTGGTTATCATCTGTATTATCCCAGCCGTCGTCAGCATACCGCTGCGTTTGCGCTACTCGTCGACGCGTTGCGTCATTGAACTCATTGATATTTAAGTAAGTGCTGTTGTGAAATGTTTTACGTGCGTCACTATCACGTTACGTGTAGGATGCAGCGCCGTGCATGATTTATCTCTACGACAGAATAGTGAGAAAGCCAGCACGATGTATCGCCGCTGCGCGATACGACAACCACTCATGGACATTGACAGGAAAATGGGTACATCAATGAATAACAAACACACTGACGCGGCGGAACATCATGCCGCGAAACGCCACTGGCTCAACTCGCACGAATCGGGTTACCACAAAGCAATGGGCAACCGTCAGGTACAGATGATCGCCATTGGCGGCGCCATCGGGACCGGTCTGTTTCTCGGCGCCGGGGCGCGTTTACAAATGGCAGGCCCGGCGCTGGCGCTGGTTTATCTGGTTTGCGGTATCTTCTCCTTCTTCATCCTTCGCGCCCTCGGCGAACTGGTTCTCCATCGCCCCTCCAGCGGTAGTTTCGTCTCTTACGCTCGCGAATTTCTCGGTGAAAAAGCCGCCTACGTCGCCGGCTGGATGTATTTCGTCAACTGGGCAATGACCGGTATCGTCGATATCACCGCTGTCGCCTTGTATATGCACTATTGGGGCGCTTTCGGCGATGTTCCGCAGTGGGTCTTCGCCCTTGGCGCGCTGGCGATCGTCGGCACCATGAATATGATCGGCGTGAAATGGTTCGCTGAGATGGAGTTCTGGTTCGCGTTGGTGAAAGTACTGGCTATCGTCGCGTTCCTGGTTGTCGGCACGATTTTCCTCGGTACCGGCAAACCGCTGGATGGCAATGCCACCGGCTTCCATCTGATTACCGACAACGGCGGTTTCTTCCCGCACGGTTTGTTGCCGGCTCTGGTACTGATTCAGGGCGTCGTCTTCGCCTTCGCTTCCATCGAGTTGGTGGGTACCGCGGCAGGCGAATGTAAAGACCCGGAAACCATGGTACCGAAAGCGATTAACAGCGTGATCTGGCGTATCGGCTTGTTCTACGTCGGTTCCGTGGTGCTGTTGGTGCTGCTGCTGCCGTGGAACGCCTATCAGGCAGGGCAAAGCCCGTTTGTCACCTTCTTCTCGAAGCTCGGCGTACCGTACATCGGCAGCGTGATGAACATCGTCGTGTTAACTGCCGCCCTCTCCAGCCTGAACTCAGGCCTGTACTGCACCGGGCGAATTCTGCGTTCGATGTCGATGGGTGGCTCAGCGCCGAAGTTTATGTCAAAGATGAGCCGTCATCACGTCCCTTACGCCGGGATCCTCGCGACGCTGGCGGTCTACGTGGTGGGGGTCTTCCTCAACTATCTGGTACCGTCGCAGGTATTTGAGATCGTACTTAACGTCGCATCATTGGGGATTATCGCCTCATGGGGCTTTATCGTGATCTGCCAGATGCGTCTGCGTAAGGCTATCAAGGAAGGAAAAGCGGCGGATGTAAGCTTTAAAATGCCGGGCGCGCCATTTACTTCATGGCTAACGCTGTTGTTCTTGCTGAGCGTTCTGGTGTTGATGGCTTTTGACTACCCGAACGGCACCTATACCATCGGTTCCATTCCGCTGCTGGCGGTGCTGCTGATCGCTGGCTGGTTCGGCGTACGTAAACGCGTGGCTGATGTTCACAGCACGGCGCCGGGCGTTGAAAAACGCTAAGCGCCTCTCCATAACGGTTTGCCCCTCAGCGGGCAAACCGTCACCGCAAAATTAATTATCTTCCACCAGTTGAGCAACGTCGCTGCTGTTGATTTCGCGTTTGTTGCCAGACTCATCGATATAGCTGGTCATGCCGGTTTCTTTATCCAACTGCGGTTTACCGTGGGTCACGATAGTTTGCCCGCTTTTTGTCGTCATGACGTAATTAGAGCTGCAGCCAGCCAGAAGCGCCAGCATTGCCGCCGCACAGATCACCATATATGGCTTTTTCATAATTTCTCCAGAATGATTACCACTCTCCCGCCGCGCGCGGGAAAAAGTAAGTGTATAACCTTTATAGTAATCAGGCTAATAGCGGTTTGTAACAGAGGATGAGACCCGGAGTAAGGAGGGGCTCCCCCTCCTTGAAAGATTACAGGGCAATGCGGATAACGTCGTCCGGCGCGGTGGCCTCTTTCTGACGAGTTGACTCCTGCTTCACGCTAACAAACAGCGTTTTTCCATCGGCGGACAGCGCCAGGCTATTCGGGAAAGTCGGCGTTTTAAAGGTTTTAACGACCTTATAGGTCTTAGCATCAATCACGCTGACTTCACCCGCTTTGCGATGGGTGACGTAGACTTCGTTGCGGGCTGGGTTAAACAGTACCGCCAGGGATTCCGGCGCGGCGATTTTTTGCAGCACTTTGCCGTCACGAATATCCACCACCAGCACTTCCGGCTGCTTGCTGTCGGTAATGAAAGCACGGTGACCGGCTGTATCCAGGCTCAGGTTCAGGTAGAAATGCTCCTTACCATCGTCCTGCAGCTTCTTGCGCGAGAGGATCTTATTGCTATCGGTATCGATAGTCAGTAGTTCGCCATCGGCATTGGTGGTGTAAAGACGTTTAGCGTCAGCATCGATTGCCAGTCCGGTGGCCATCGCGCCGGTATTGGCAATGGTATCTTTCAGCGTCAGCTTGTCGCCATCCACCACCCAAATGACGCTCTCTTTACCCAGACCGGAGATATATACGGTATTGGTTTTCTCATTCACCACCAGCTCACGCGGCTGCAGCGGGCGCACGGTATCACTACGTTTACGGTCATCGAGCACCAGTCGCCCTTTCACCGCGCTGGTTTTGGCATCTATTGCGGTCACGCTGCTATCAACGGTGTTGCCAAACCACAACGTCTGGGTGGTGTTATTGATGGTGGCGCCGAACGGTTTAAGGTCGTTATGAATAACCTGGGTGATGTCGAGCGTAGTCGGATCCAGACGATAGACGATACCGCCTTTATCCAGCGAGCGGCTTTGCGAGGTGGCAACCCACAGCGCATTTTCCTGCTGGCTATACGCCATTTCGTACGCGCCTTTACCGACCGCTTTACGCAAGAGCTCCTCGGCGGCGTGGGCGCTGAAGCTGCCTGCCAACAGTAACGACGTTACTAACAGAGAACGACGCAGACGCGGCGCGGATAACTGACGTAATGACATAACGATTCCCTTTATAGAACAATTAATTACTGGTTAGAGATGGCTTCCACAGCGTGAAGTTTACCTTCACTCGTTTTGTAAATGAGAATAGTAATCATTATTTATCGTAATGTGGAGCGTTAATTGGCTTTTTTGATGAAAAGAATCACCTTTACTTGCTATTAGTTAACGACCGGTTAGTTAATTCTTTTCAAAGAATTTACAAACGGTGTAACATATATACATATGTTCCATTTGGTACGTTTCTCTTTGCGAGTCGCTTTGATGAAGATTATTGCCATGCGCACGGTCGCGCTCCCCGCTTTATTACTCCCTCTCGTCGCCAACGTGCACGCCAGCACGAACGACGAACAAACCATGGTCGTTACGGCGACGCCTACCGCGATTTCCGAACTGGATACCCCTGCCGCCGTCAGCGTAGTGAACGGCGATGATATGCGTCAGGCCGCCCCGCGAATTAACCTCTCGGAATCGCTCGGCGCGGTACCCGGTTTGCAGGTACAAAACCGGCAAAACTATGCTCAGGATTTGCAGCTGTCGATTCGTGGTTTTGGTTCCCGCTCCACCTACGGCGTCCGCGGCCTGCGGCTATACGTTGACGGTATCCCGGCCACCATGCCCGATGGCCAGGGCCAGACGTCGAATATCGATATCGGCAGTATCGATAGCCTCGAGGTGTTACGCGGACCTTTTTCCGCGCTCTATGGCAACTCTTCCGGCGGCGTCATTAACGTCAATACCCAAACTGGCAGCCAGCCGCCGACCATCGAGGCCAGCAGCTACTACGGCAGCTTCGGCACCTGGCATTACGGACTGAAGGCCACCGGCGCCGTCGGCGACGGCACCCAGGCAGGTGATGTCGACTACACGGTGTCGACCAACCGTTTTACTACCCACGGTTCACGCGACCATAGCGGGGCGCGTAAAAATCTCGCCAACGCCAAATTAGGCGTGCGTATAAACGACGTCAGTAAATTAACGCTGCTGTTCAATAGCGTAGATATCAAAGCAAACGATCCGGGCGGATTGACATATGATGAATGGCGTAATAATCCTCAGCAGTCGCCGCGCGGCGATCAATACAACACGCGAAAAACGGTGAAACAAACCCAGGCCGGTTTACGCTATGAGCGCCAGCTTAGCCAGCAGGACGATCTCAGCGTGATGATGTATGCCGGCGAGCGCGAAACTACCCAGTATCAGTCAATCCGTGTCGAAGCTCAGGACAACCCCTCAAATTCCGGCGGAGTCATCGATCTCACCCGTCATTACCAGGGTATCGATACCCGCTGGACCCACCGCGGCGAATTGCTGGTTCCCGTCACCTTTACGACCGGTCTTAATTACGAAAATATGAGCGAGCAACGTAAAGGATACGAGAATTTTGTCGTGACAAACGACGGTGTGCAGTTAGGAGAAAAAGGCAATTTACGTCGTAATGAACGAAATTTGATGTGGAATGTGGATCCTTATCTGCAAACCCAGTGGCAATTAACTGACAAGCTCACATTCGATGCTGGCGTCCGCTACAGCTCCGTATGGTTTGACTCCAACGATCATTACGTTACCGAAGATAATCCCGACAGTAGTGACAGTACCAGTTACCATAAATGGTTACCGGCGGGTTCTTTGAAATATGCCGTCACTGAAGCGTGGAACGTTTATCTTTCTGCTGGCCGCGGTTTTGAGACTCCAACGATTACTGAACTTTCCTATCGCTCAAAGAATATTGCCGGGCTGAATCTCGGGTTGAAACCAGCGACCAACGACACCGTTGAGATCGGTAGTAAATTGCGTGTTGCAAATGGCCTGCTTACCGCAGCTTTATTCCAGACCGATACCGATAATGAGATTGTTGCTGATGATAGCGCAGGCGGCCGCACTAGCTATAAAAACGCCGGTAAAACCCGTCGTCAGGGAATGGAACTTGGCCTCGACCAGCAGTTTGGCGACAGCTGGAAATTAAAAGCAGCATGGACCTGGCTCGACGCCACCTATCGCACGAACGTTTGCGGCTCCTCAGACTGCAACGGCAATCGTATTCCGGGTATTGCCCGCAATATGGGCTATGCCTCTTTCGGCTACCAACCGGAACAGGGCTGGTACGCGGGTAGCGATATCCGTTATATGGGCGACATTATGGCCAACGACGCCAACACCGCCAAAGCGCCATCGTGGACCGTGGTAGGCCTGACCACCGGCTATAAGTGGAGCTACGGGAAAATGGATATGGATCTATTCGGCCGCGTCGATAACCTGTTCGATCGCACCTACGTTGGCTCGGTGATTGTTAATGAATCCAATGGTCGTTATTACGAACCGGCGCCGGGCCGTAACTTCGGCATCGGTATGAATCTCGCCTGGCGTTTCGAATGATGACGCCACCCAATGAGTAATGATAAAAAAAGGGATCCCAATTGGGATCCCTTTTTATTGCGCCACATTCTGTTAGAACGCGCTTCTTAAGGACAATTCGAAAATAATTTTTTCCGCCTGGCAGGAGAAATTCACCGCCGCGTCCAGTTTCGCCTCATTACCCACCGGCTCAATCGTGTAATCCACGCTCGGCGTTTCGCTGGCGGCGGCAACGGCGCGTTCGCGAATGGCCGCTACCGCAGACTCCGCTTCTTCACGAGTAGGGAAAAGTTTCTCGACCCGGTAAACGCAGTCTTCGTTATCAATAATGGTGCCAACATCAATGGCGCAGCCTTTGGTACTGCATTTATCAACTACATCTTTCATCGCATTAACCTCTTAAGTTTCCTTAAGGATAAAAAGCCGCTCACGGAAAAGCAAACCATTAATAAAAGTATGGATTAGTCATTTTTTTGCTTAGAGGCGACGAAACTGCCCCCGCACGCGTCTTCGGGGGCGTTAGATAAGGCGGTAACGTTACTCCTCCGCTGCGACGTTAATCACCACTTTGCCGAAGTTTTCTCCCTTCAGCAGGCCAATCAGCGCCTGCGGCGCCTGCGCCAGGCCATCAATCTGCTGCTCGCGGTATTTGATTTTACCTTCTTGCACCCAGCGCCCCATTTGCTGCTGGAACTCCGCGATGCGATGCCCGTAATCCTGGCCGATGATAAAACCCTGCATACGAATACGTTTTTTAAGGATCGTCGCCATCAGCAGCGGCAGCCGATCCGGGCCATCCGGCAGCGCGGTGGCGTTATAGCCGCTAACCAGTCCGCACACGGGAACCCGCGCAGCGGTATTCAACAACGGCAGGACCGCATCAAAGACTTTACCGCCGACGTTTTCATAGTAGACATCGATGCCCTGTGGGCAGGCCTGCGCCAGCTGTTGGCTGAAATCCGCAGCGCGGTGATCAAGACAGGCATCGAAACCTAAAACCTCAACGGCGTATCGACACTTCTCGACGCCGCCGGCAATGCCGACGGTACGGCAACCCTTAAGTTTGCCGATCTGCCCGACGGTTGCCCCCACCGGGCCGGTTGCCGCCGCCACCACCAGCGTTTCCCCCGCTTTCGGCTGGCCGATATCCAGCAGCCCCATATAAGCGGTAAATCCCGGCATACCTAGCACCCCAAGCGCCCAGGAGGGGTGCTCAGGATTGTCGCCGAGCTTAACCAGATCGCTACCATCGGAAAGCGCATAATCCTGCCAGCCGCTATAGCCAAGCACCCACTCACCGGGTTTAAAATCAGGGTGATTAGTGCTCACCACGCGGCTTACCGTCCCCCCGACCATCACCGCGCCAATGTCCACCGGCGGCGAATAAGAAGGCGCATCGCTCATCCGTCCGCGCATATAAGGGTCGAGCGACAAATAAATAGTCCGCAGCAGGATCTGATTCGCCCCCGGCGTCGGGAGGTCACCCTCTTCCAGTCTGAAATTTTCGGCGGTAGGTTCACCGTGCGGGCGTGAAGCCAATACCCAGCGGTGATGGCGTTGTGGAATAGCGGTCATAGCAAACTCCTCTTGTTAACGGCCTGTACTGAGGCTAGCCGTTTTATGCTTAACGCGCTTTAACATTATGAGCCGGATTGGTTCAGGCGCACCACCAGATAGACGCAAGTCTCGCTGGACTCATTGATAAACCGGCAATCGTTGGGCGGCCCCAGTTCCAGACAATCACCCGCCTGCATCTGATGGCGAGTGTTCCCTTCAACAAAAACTAACTCACCTTGCTGAAGCCAGATGAGCTGTCGCGCCAGCGCATACGAAGAAGCAGGCATCGGTACATCGCTGCCGGCCGGCAGCTCTATTTGCACCAGATCGATCGGCAGATCGCTACGCGGCGAGACGTGACGGCGCAAATAGTGGCTTTGTGGATCTCGCCACACCGGCTGGTTGGCAAAGCGCAAAAGCTTGCCCTCCTGCATCTCTGCACGCGCAATTAACGTCGACATACTGATGCCAAACGCGCCGGAGAGTCGGCCCAGCATCGCCGCGGTGGGGCTACTTTCGCCACGTTCAATTTTATGCACCATTGCCCGCGAGGCCCCTGCGCGTTCAGCCAGATCGCTCAGCGACCAGCCGCGGGACTCGCGTTCGATACGAATGCGTGCGCTAATGCGCTGGTTGAGATTGTCTTCTATAGTATTCATCATGTAACAATATAGTGCGCACTACCGTATTACACAACTGTCCGCTATCCCCGATACTGCGCCGTTCCACGTAAAATTTATCGTAAAACTGATGACAGCCTGCCGTTCATTATTGTAATAATACCGTACCACTATAGTGTACAGACTTTGAGGCTTGCTATGTCCATCCGCCATGCCAGTAAAGACGATTGCGCGGCGATCGCCGAAATCTATAATCACGCCGTACTGCATACCGCTGCCATCTGGAATGACAAAACCGTCGATATCGATAACCGTATTGCCTGGTTTGAGGCCCGGCAGATTGCCGGTTATCCGGTGCTGGTGAGTGAAGAAAACGGCGCCATCACCGGGTACTCCTCGTTCGGCGACTGGCGCGCTTTTGACGGTTTCCGCCATACCGTTGAACATTCGGTATATGTCCATCCCGACCATCAGGGCAAGGGGATTGGCCGTAAGCTGTTAGTCGCGCTCATTGCTGAAGCACGGCGCCTGCGTAAACATGTGATGGTGGCCGGAATTGAATCCCGCAACCATGCTTCGTTACATCTGCATGAATCACTTGGTTTTATCACCAGCGGACAGATGCCGCAGGTGGGAACCAAATTCGGCCGCTGGCTGGATCTGACCTTTATGCAGCTACAGCTCGACGATCGCCAGGATCCGGACGGCGAGGCATGAATCAGTCGCTCACCCTTGCCTGCCTGATAGCGGCGGGCGTCGGTCTGGTATTGCAAAACACCCTGATGGTCCGCATTACCCAATCCGCCTCGACGATTCTTATCGCCATGCTGCTCAATTCGCTGGTGGGGATCGTGCTTTTTGTCACTATCTTACTCCTGCGCCACGGCGCGGCAGGCTTTCAGGAACTGGCGCTCAACGTCAAATGGTGGACCCTGATTCCCGGCCTGCTGGGTTCGTTTTTCGTCTTCGCCAGCATCAGCGGCTATCAAAACGTGGGCGCGGCGACAACCATTGCGGTATTGGTGGCCAGCCAACTGGTTGGCGGATTGGTTATTGATTTGATTCGCGCCCAGGGCGTGCCGATTCGGGCGTTAATCGGGCCAGTATGCGGGGCGGTGATGTTGGTGGTGGGCGCCTGGCTGGTGGCAGGCGCCAGTTCTGACGTCGTCCTTAAAGGATCTCGCCGCCTTTGGTTAACTGCTCGCGGCGTGCTTCCTGATCTTCATGATGTTGCCGCCCGTGATGGGCTATCGCTGTCCGCAGGCGCTGCTGCTGGGTATAACGCTCTTCACGGCCCAGCTCAGCATCATCGCTTAACGCGATCAGTAGCTCGTTCATAGGGGCAATCACGCCCCCGGCAATGGTGTCATCGACCCTGGCAATGACATCGTCCAGATGTGCCATCCTGTTCTCCTTTTCGATCAATTCAGCTTAGCTTTGGAAAAATCGCTTCCCATCAGACTCACGCTATAGCCGCTGACGTTACTGCGGGTGGCGTAGAAAGTTTTACCCGTCGCCAGCGTGATCCACGGCGCCTGCTGATAGAAAATTTCCTGAGCCTGTTGGTAGAGTTTGTCGCGGGCCTGCGGATCGCTCACCAGAAGCGCTTTTTTCACCAGCGCGTCATAGGACTTATCGCACCAGCGCGCTACGTTGGAGCCGGTTTTGATATTATCACAGCTGAGCAGCGTACCAGCGAAGTTGTCCGGATCGCCGTTATCGGACATCCAGCCAAACAGCGCGCTATCATGTTCGCCCTTGCGCATACCGGAAAGGTATTCGCCCCACTCATAGCTGACGATTTTCGCTTTAATGCCGACTTTGCTCCAGTCGTTCTGAATCATTTCAGCGACACGCTTCGAGTTCGGGTTATACGGGCGCTGTACCGGCATCGACCACAGGGTCACTTCTGCGCCCTGCTCCAACCCGGCCTGCTTAAGTAACGCTTTCGCTTTCTGCGGATTGTAGTCGTAATCCGGCAAATCCTTTTTGTAACCGAGCATATTGGCCGGGATCGGCGATTTCGCCACGTTGCCGGAATCCAGGAAGACCGCTTTCACAATCGCCTGCTTGTCGGTGGCGTAGTTCAGCGCCTGACGTACCAGCACGTTATCAAACGGTTTCTTTTGCGTATTAAACGCCAGATACCCCACGTTCAACGCCTCCACCGCGTGTAACGCCAGATCTTTATTCCCTTTAATCACCGGGAACTGTACCGGCGATGGCGCGGGAATGATCTGGCATTCGTTGGTCTGCAGCTTAGCCAGACGAGTCTCAACGTTCGGCGTGATGGAGAAGATCAGATGTTTAGTCGGCACCTCACCTTCCCAATAATGCGGATTGGCGATATAGCGGATTTGTGAATCCACTTTGTACTGCTGCAGCGCATAGGGGCCGGTACCAATAGGCCAGCTGTCAACGTATTCCGGCGTCCCTTTTTTCAACATTGCATCGGCATATTCAGCAGAAAGAATCGAAGCGAAGTCCATCCCCCAATCGGCGAGAAACGCCGCATTGGGCTCGCTCAGCACAAACTGAACGTGGTAATCATCGATCTTCTTCACTTCTTTAATCAGCTTATCAAGACCAACGTCGTGGAAATATTCATAATTGCCCTGCGACACGTTGTGATAAGGATGCTGCGGATCCTGCTGGCGCAGCACCGAGAACAGCACATCATCCGCATTGAAATCGCGGGTTGGCTTAAAGTATTTATTGCTGTTGAACTGCACGCCCTTACGCAGCGTAAAGGTCCAGGTTTTACCATCCGGGGACACTTTCCATTCGGTCGCCAGCGACGGAATCGGTGTGTTTTTAAGCGGGTCAAATGTTATCAGGCGATTATAAAGTACCTGTGAGCTGGCAACGAATGAAGGACCAGAGCTGGCGATTTGCGGGTTAAAGGATTCCGGCGAGGCTTCCGAACAGTAGACCAGCGTGTCGTTGGCCGCAGCCAACGCGGCGCCGGCTGGCAGCAGTGCGCTTAGTGCCAGTGCAAGTAGTGATTTCCCTGTAGACATGGTTATAAACCTTATAAATTTGTTATATGCCCACTAATAACAGCACAGCGGAATACAACCAGCAAATAATGAATCGCTATTAGATTCACACTTTAACTCATAAGGTTAGCGCTATTTGCGGCACTTCTCATAACGAAAGCCAGTGACTCGCGCACCGGTACGACAAAATGCCTTTTTCCGACTAAAATCCATTCGCGTGCCGCATTGTCCCTTTTCAGTCAAAGGAGCGTTACATGACGAATTCGATTTATCAGCCTATCACCCTCAACGATCCGCGGTTGTTGCAATTTGCCGAACAGTTGAATCCTGGCGCCAGTCCGATCTATCTCCCGGTCATTGATAAACCGGGGCCCGAGGGAAACGCCTATTGGAACGTCAGCGCGGCGATCGAACAGGTCGGTGGAAAAATGCTGCTGGGCTGGGAAATAAACTACTGGCCTGGCTGTTTTCTGGTCGCAACACATCATGCCGCCTTACAGGCCGACGATGGTGGTGTCTATGATGTGACTCAACGTTCGCAAGCCGCGGCGGTGCCTACCGTTAATCTGTTTATTCCCGACGACTCAATTGCTATTGATCTTGATAAAACGCCGGCCGTGAAATCACGATTTTATATATTACATTCCGCCGCCCAAATTACGGACTATCTCAGGGCCTATGACAATCTCAACGCTTTCGAGAAAAAGCTAAGCGATAAGCTTTATGATATCGGCTATCGTTGTGAAACTAATAAAGCCTTGGCAAGCGGCGTAGTTGGGGCTACGCCTGCCTTCACCGAAGGCAGTTCAGTCGATATTGACGAAATAAAAATGAATATTTCTGAGTTAAGCTGGATATTAAAAGATAAAATTAAAAAGCTAAAACAATATTCTGACGCACTACAGGTACAGCCATTACATTAACTTTCCTCTTTGGGCCGTGGCGAATGGATTGTGTCTGCTGCGGCCCATGTTCGCCGTTCTCATTATTGTACTAAGTTGTGACCCGCTGAGAAATCTGCAAAAAAGTTGTGCGATAACCGCCCTTTCGCCGCTGCGCAATGAGGTATGGCGGTAGACTCGACACTCCGCAGACCAATGAGGTTACGCTAATGACTATAACCTGCAGCTTATATAGCGGCGGCCGCTGGCACGATGCCGAAGGCCGCGCCACTTTTATCCGTCGCCATCCGCAAAATAACGAGACAGCCTCTACCGCCGCAGCGGCCAGCCTCAATGACGCCCGTCGCTGTGCAGATAGGGCAGCCGCCGCATTCCCTTCATGGCGGGACAGCACCCCATCCGAGCGTCGCCGGCTGTTGCTGGAAGCCGCCGCGCAAATGCAGCTTAGAGAGGCGAAATTTATTGCTACCATGGCGGCGGAGACCGGCGCGACGGCGCACTGGGCCGGATTTAACGTGCATCTGGCGGCAGATATCTTACGCGAAGCTGCAGCGCTAACCACCCAAATAGAAGGACAAGTGATTCCCTCTGATGTGCCGGGTAATCTGGCGATGGGCTTGCGTCAGGGCGCAGGCATCGTATTGGCTATGGCGCCGTGGAACGCACCGCTGATTCTGGCCACCAGAGCCATCGCCACGCCGCTGGCGTGCGGCAATACGGTGATTCTCAAGGGCTCGGAACTCTCGCCCGCGACGCATAGCTTAATCATCGATGCCCTCGCCGCGGCGGGCTTTCCCGACGGCGTGGTGAATTATCTCACCTGCTCGCCAGCCGACGCGCCTGCGCTGGTGGAAACACTGATCGCTCACCCCGCCGTACGACGCGTGAATTTTACCGGGTCGACCCCCGTTGGGCGCATTATTGCCCTCACCTGTGGAGAATACCTTAAACCGGCAATACTTGAGCTGGGTGGCAAAGCGCCTCTACTGGTACTGGATGATGCCGATCTTCAGCAGGCGGCGGCGGGCGCGATTTTTGGCGCTTTCGCTAACGCCGGACAGATTTGTATGTCCACCGAACGCATAATTGTCGATGAGAGCATCGCGGATGAGTTCGTCGCATTAATCAGCCAACGCGCCGCCGCGCTGCCTTCTACGCTTCTCGGCCCGGTGGTCGATATGAAAACGGTACAACGCTGCAACGCGTTGATTGATGATGCTCTGAACAAGGGAGCTCGTTTGCTCTGCGGTGGAAAGGCGGAATCAACGCAAATGCGTGCCACCCTGCTGGATGGCGTGACGCGTGAGATGCGAATATGGCATGAAGAATCTTTTGGCCCGGTCAAATCGGTGATTCGAGTCAACGGCGAGGAACAGGCTCTGGCCGTCGCTAACGAGAGCGAATACGGCCTGGCGGCAGCGGTTTATAGCCGCGATACCGCTCGCGCCTGGAATGTGGCGCAGAACCTGCAAACCGGTATTTGCCATATTAACGGCCCTACCGTACATGATGAAGCACAGATGCCTTTCGGCGGCTGTAAATCGTCCGGCTATGGCCGCTTCGGCGGACGCGCCGGGATCGCCGAATTCACCGAACTTCGCTGGATAACCATGCAAACTCGCCCGCGCGAATTACCGTTCTGATTTCCCGCAATGGTTTCAGAGCAACCCGGCAATCACGCGCGCCAGCGCGGCCGGGTTTTCCCACGCCATCGAATGCCCCATCTGTGGTACGACAGCCAGTGCAGAGTCAAAAATCACCGTTCAGAATAGAGAAACCAGCAGCGCCATAGGGAAGCTGAATGGCCAGGTGGCACCAATTAACAACGCAGCCAGCAGGCGAATACAACGGCTTTCCTTGGTTAAAAACCAGCTTATCAACGCGCAAATACAGCCCATCACTGCATAAAAAACCAGCATCTTCTGGTATAAAGTCATTTTTTCCTTCCCTGCCAGATATCGCGTCACCCGCGCCATCCTGTCCCGCATTACTCAATTCGTCAGAGATCAACACCTCACAAAACAAGCCGCTGTCAGGACAGTGTAAAAACGGTCGATTCAGCGTTGTCCGATAGCACAACACTGCGCTACCGACTATAACTGTAGGGGCTTACTCATAAAGGTGGCGTTATGGATGTTTCCAGCAAAACCGTAATTCTGATTAATGTCGGCGCAGCGCTTGCGCTTATTAGCCTGTTATCCGTTCGTTTCGGTTGGTTTTAGTAATTTTTTCAGCAACTAAACCTAAAAAAGCAGCCTCAAGGGCTGCTTTTTTATGATTTAACTGTCGCGCGCGCCCCGGAAAGTTGTCGCTGAAGCACAGCAATAGTCTTAGCATTTTCCGGGTTATATTGCGGCAAGAAATTTAGCTGTTCATTATCCCACTCTACCGCGGTGCAAACGCCCGCCGTTGCCCCCTGTCTTTCACAACTACTAATACGCTGGGCAGGGAGATTACCGTAAAGCATCACGCTTACGCCGGTGAGTAACAAGAGAAAAGCTAGCTTTTTCAAAACCAATTCAACTTCAGAATAACAAATTATGTAAAATTTTCTCATGAGCGCCCCAACAAAGTCAAATCACATACACACCTGTCACTGCTACTGCTACTGCTACTGCTACTGCTACGATCCATGCCGTGAATTTAACATTATCGCTACAATTATTGTCTTCCGGTATAGAAAGTATCGAGTGCTATCCGCCCTATGACCTCTTGCCAGCGGAAGGATATTTATATTATTGGCAATAACAAAATGATCTGACACACCTCGTACGGTGTTATAGATATTTGGCTACACTGGACTTAAGGGGTGAGAATTTTCTTAAATTGGCTTGTGCAGATAATCAACAAACAACTTCCTCAACCATATAGGTAATGCGGATTCGACATTTTCATTTGTTAATTTGTGCTATTTATTCGATTAAGTGAAAGAAATTATTATTTGCAAATTCACGGTTTTCCGCATAGGTTCATGACTATTCGTTATAACGTATTTGCTTTTTCTCTTACTTATTTTGAGGTTGCTTATGTCAGGAATAGCAGCGCTATTAATAGCATTAGTTTTATTGGTGGTAGCTATCTACAGCCTTCTCTCTTATATTCGTGAGCGCCGCCATTCGGGTTTGCCTTCTAAAAAAGACAAACGCTAATTGTGGCATCGATATAAAAGGCGATTCGCAAAAAAAATCCCCGCATTAATCTGCAGGGATCTCATAATGATTAAGAACAGACTCTTAATGGTTTACACCCCATCCGGCGCTTATCTCCGGCACTCACAATGGCTTAGCTCTTGAAGGGGTATAAGAATACTCTCATATTACCCCTAATCTTTTTTAACATTTATTGCCATTGCAACTATTAGCCTGATAATGCTGCCGGTACGTTAATGTTTAATGTTTCACCATCACATGCCGTACCACCGTGTAATCCTCCAGGCCATACATTGACATATCCTTGCCGTATCCAGACAACTTCTGCCCGCCGTGCGGCATTTCGCTAACCAGCATGAAATGGGTGTTTACCCAGGTACAACCGTACTGTAAGCGCGCGCTCAGACGATGGGCGCGTCCGACATCCTGCGTCCATACCGAGGAGGCCAGACCATACTGCGAATCATTAGCCCAGGTTAACACTTGTTCCTCGTCGCTAAACGACGTCACGCTGACTACCGGGCCAAAAACTTCACGTTGTACGATAGCATCTTGCTGCCGGGCGCCAGCCAACAGCGTGGGCTGGAAATAGTAACCATTACCCGCAGCGCGACTGCCGCCGGTGACCACTTTAATATGCGGTAAAGCGCGTGCGGCGTTGACCGCTGCTGTCACCCGCTCCAGATGCGCAAGAGAACTCACCGGCCCCAGCTCCGTAGACGGATCGTCCGGTTGCCCCATTTTCAGGCTAGCCACGGCAGCGCCTAGTTTTTCAACCAGCCGATCGTAGACGCCTTGCTGCGCATAGATACGACAGGCGGCAGTACAGTCCTGGCCGGCGTTATAAAAACCGAAGGTGCGAATGCCTTCAACGACGGCATCAATATCGGCATCATCAAAAACGATAACCGGCGCTTTACCACCCAGCTCCATATGGGTACGTTTAATCGAAGAAGCCGTATGACCAATGATATGGGCGCCGGTGGCGATCGAGCCGGTCAGGGAAACCATGCGTACTTTACTGTGGCCGGTGAGCGGATCGCCAACGGTTGGACCACGGCCAAAAAGCACGTTAATGACCCCGGCCGGGAAAATATCTTTTGCGAGCTCCGCCAGCTTCAATGCCGTAAGCGGAGTGATTTCCGAAGGTTTAATAACCACGCAGTTACCAGCCGCCAGCGCGGGCGCCAGCTTCCAGGCCGCCATCATCAACGGATAGTTCCACGGTGCAATCGAGGCCACTACGCCGACAGGATCGCGGCGGATCATCGAAGTATGCCCCTCCAGATACTCTCCTGCCGCCATTCCCGGCAGACAACGCGCGGCGCCGGCGAAGAAGCGAAACACATCGGCAATCGCCGGCATTTCGTCATTGATAACACAATGCAGTGGTTTACCGCAGTTTAAAGACTCCAGTTTCGCCAGCGTTTCTGCATGTTCGGTAATAACGTCAGCCATTTTCAGTAAACATTCGGCGCGAGTTTTCGGCGTTGTCTGACTCCAGCTGACAAACGCACGATCTGCAGCATTGACGGCGGCATCAACCTGCGCCTCGGTCGCCTCCGCAATCTCAATAATCGTTTCGCCATTGGCAGGATTGAATACCGGCAGCACCTCGCCTTCCCCCGCCACTAATTGACCGTTTATCAAAAGGTTATGTTGCATAGCATGATCCTGTAAAGTGTATTATTTTCCGCTTTCGGCGTTATGCTCGCCGTCACGGGTTAGCCACCAGGCCCCCAGGATGGGTACAGTCGTCACTAACATCACCAACAGTGCGACAACGTTGGTGACCGGCACATCGCGCGGGCGCCCCAGCTGATTTAACAACCACAGCGGTAGCGTCCGTTCGTGTCCGGCAGTAAAAGTAGTGACGATAATTTCATCAAAGGAAAGAGCGAAGGCCAGCATGCCGCCCGCCAGCAGCGCCGAACCCAGATTGGGCAGCACCACGTAACGGAAGGTTTGCCAGCCTGTTGCGCCAAGATCCATTGATGCTTCCACCAGACTCCATGATGTCCGGCGAAATCGGGCAATGACGTTGTTAAACACCACCACCACGCAGAAGGTCGCATGACCCACTACGATAGTTAGCAAGCCAGGCTCAAGATTAACGGCTTTAAATGCCGTCAATAGCGCCAGACCGGTAATAATGCCGGGAAGCGCAATCGGCAACAGCAACAGCAGCGACACGGCATTCTTACCAAAAAACCTGCTCCGCCACAGCGCCCCGGCGGCAAGCGTACCTAGCACCAGCGCAATCCCCGTGGACAAGGCGGCGATTTTAAGTGACAACGTCACCGACTCAATAATATCGGCACGAGCTGCCGCCTCGCTGAACCAGCGTAAAGTCAGCCCCTTCGGCGGGAAGCTAAAAGCGGCATCCTCTGTGTTAAAGGCATACAGGGCGATAATCAGCAGTGGAAAATGGAGAAATATCACTCCCCCCCAGGTGGCGATTTTGAGAAACAACGGTGCGCGTTCAGAGTGCATCAAACGCTCCCAGGCGCTTAACAAACGCCAGATAGAGTGCAATAAGAACAATCGGCACTAACGTGAACGCCGCCGCCATCGGCATATTGCCAATCGCGCCCTGCTGCGAATAGACCATGTTGCCGATAAAGAAACCGGGCGGCCCCACCAGTTGTGGGACAATAAAATCGCCAAGCGTGAGGGAAAAGGTAAAGATAGAACCTGCCGCGATACCCGGTATGGCTAAAGGCAGTACCACGTAGCGGAAGGTTTGTTGCGGTCGGGCGCCTAAATCGGCTGAGGCCTGCAACAGCGATGGCGGCAGACGTTCCAGCGCCGCCTGCACCGGCAGGATCATGAACGGCAGCCAGATATAGACAAATACCATGAATCGCCCAAGCCCGGAGGTCGACAAGGTATTGCCGCCGACCGCCGGGATGGTCAATACCATATTTAACACGCTCTCCAGACCAAGGTGGCCGAGGAACCATTGCGCCACGCCATCTTTCGCCAGCAATAGCGTCCAGGCGTAGGCCTTGACGATATAACTTGCCCACATCGGCAACATTACCGCGATATAAAAGAAAGCTTTCATCTTGCCGCGGGTATAACGCGCCATATACCAGGCCATCGGCAATGCCAGGATTGCGCTGGCCATAGTCACGCAGATGGCCATCACCAGGGTACGGATAATGATGTCGTAGTTGGCGGGATTGAACAGCGCCTTCAGGTTAGCGAGCGTCAAATCCGTGGTGACCGACATCGTAAAGTCATCAAAGGTATAGAAGCTTTGCCATAACAGCGTCAGGAGCGATCCCAGATAGACGATGCCAAACCACATCAACGGCCCCAGCAGCAGTAAAAACAGGCCCAATGAGGGTTTTCGCCAGAACAGTCCTGACACTCGCCCGGTCGTCGGTTGCACAAGCGCCATCGTCATCTCAGCCTCCGTTTTCCAGGGAAACCATCGCCGAACGCGACCAGCCGGCTGATACCTGCTGCCCCAACTGCGGTGTGCCAACCGCCGCCCCGCCATCGACGTTGGTCTGGCTGACTAACAGCTTATCGCCCGCAGCGAGTTTCAGTTCAATACGCGTGGACGCGCCCTGAAACTGTACCGCCTGGACGGTCCCCTGTACCTGGATATCACCGCCGCTATTCAGGCGGATATGTTCCGGGCGCAACGACCAGGCGCCGGACAAGCCACATAGCCTCTGAGAAATTTCAGAGGTAAAAACGTTCGCGGTGCCGACGAATCCGGCGACAAAGGCGGTTTTAGGACGTAAATAGAGATCGTGCGGCGAGTCGACCTGTTCAATGCGACCATTATTAAACACCGCCACGCGATCGGACATCGATAGCGCTTCACCCTGATCGTGGGTAACAAAAATGAAAGTGATACCCAGCGATTGCTGAAGTTTTTTTAACTCCACCTGCATCTGTTCACGTAGTTTTAAATCCAACGCTCCCAACGGTTCATCTAAGAGCAGCACCCGCGGTTGATTAACCAATGCGCGGGCAATGGCGACCCGCTGCCGCTGGCCGCCGGAAAGCTGTGAAGGTTTACGCGCGTGAACAAATCCAAGCGCCACTTTTTCTAATGCTTGCTGGGCGCGAAGATGGCGTTCTTTTTTGCCCATGCCTTTCACCATCAGCCCGTAGGCGACGTTGTCGATAATCGACATATGAGGGAATAACGCGTAATCCTGAAAAACCGTGTTCACGTCGCGCTGCCATGGCGGTAATTCGCTGGCAGGCTGGCCAAAAATACGAATCGAACCGCCGGATAGCTGTTCGAAGCCTGCGATTAAGCGCAGGCAGGTAGTTTTGCCGGAGCCGGACGGCCCCAGCATAGAGAAAAATTCACCATCGCGAATGGCGATGCTCACGCCATCCACCGCGCGCACGTCACCGTACAGACGCGAAACGTCATTAAACTCTACCGCGTACGTCATGTTCAATCTCCAGGCGCTTAGCGGCCACCCATAATCGCGATATAGTCCTGAGTCCAACGGCTATAAGGAACATATTTGCCGCCTTGGGCAATTGGCGTTTTCCAGAACGCAATCTTGTCGAATTGGTTGTAGCCGTTAGTTTCGCAGCCTTTGTCTCCCAGTAGCGTGCTCGCCTTACAGCCCTGCGGCACGACTGGCAGCGATCCAAACCAGGCGGCGACATCGCCCTGTACTTTCGGCGTCAGAGACCAGTTCATCCACTTATAAGCGCATACCGGATGCTTCGCCTCACTATGTAACATCGTAGTATCAGACCAGCCGGTCACGCCTTCTTTCGGGAAGACGGTAGCAACGGGCTGCCCTTCGCCTTTAAGGCCATTGGCCTGATATGGCCAGGAGCCGGAAGCAACCACCCCTTCGTTTTTGAAGTCGCTCATCTGAACGGTCGCATCGTGCCAGTAGCGGTGAACCAGCGGATGCTGATCCTGCAGAACCTTTAACACCGCCTGATATTGCGTTTCAGTGAGTTCATAGGGATCGTTAATTTCTAACTGCGGCTGCGTTGCTTTGACAAAGAGCGCCGCGTCGGCGATATAAATCGGTCCATCATAGGCCTGAACCCGTCCCTGGTTACTTTTTCCGTCCGGTAAATCCTGTTTGACGAAAACCACTTTCCAGCTATCCGGCGGCGTCGGGAAGGTTTTGGTGTTGTACATCAGCAGGTTCGGCCCCCACTGATAGGGCGTGCCGTACACTTTATCGCCGACGTTAAACCACGCGCCTTTAGCAACTCGCGGGTCAAGCGTTTTCCAGTTGGGGATCAGCGCGGTATTTATCGCCTGTACACGCTTGCCCATAATCAGGCGCAACGAGGCGTCGCCGGATGCGGTGACCAGATCGTAGCCGCCCTTCGCCATCAAACTGACCATTTCATCGGAGGTGGCGGCAGTTTTCACATTAACCTGGCAGCCGCTCTCTTTTTCGAATTGACTTACCCAGTCATAATTCTTATCCGTCTGGCCGCGTTCGATATAACCCGGCCAGGCAATAATATCGAGCCGACCTTCACCTTTATCCAGCGATGTCGGCGGTTCTGCGGCTTGCGCAGTAACAAAAACCATACTCAGCACGCACAGGCTGCCACGGGCAAATTTTTTGCTCATTTGAACTTACTCCTGTCAGAATAAAAGTAGCGGCAGCCGTGCCGTAAAAATATCTCCCTTAATAAGGGTAGACGGCGGCCTGCGGGGCTCTGGGGAAATTTACTCAGGTTGTGACCCGGGGCGCATTCCGCAAAAATCGCCGCCACGATTCGATAATATGGATTATAGACAAGGAGTTATGGCAAAGGGTTGAGTATGCATATTCCCTATGACAGCCCGGCACTAACGGGTATTTAACCCTGATTAATGTATACGAGAATGCCGGAAATTAATTGCCGGGAAAAATAAACCGGCAATTAAAAAAACAGCGATGAATAAACTAAGGCAAAAGTTGACGTATAAGTTCGCCGAGCCGTTTGACTCCCTGCTCCTCTTTTTCTCCCCAGCCCCATGCGGTATTAAAACGGAAGAATGAGGTCCAGTTAGCGGTGGTAGAAAACATCTTACCCGGCGCAATACTGATGTTATCCCGTAACGCCAGAGCGCTGAGTTCGCCAGCATCGACACCGGCGGGCAACTCAAGCCACAGGAAATAACCGCTGTCGCTATGGTGAATTTTGACCTCGGCGGGTAAAAAACGCAGTAGCGCTTGCCAGGCCAGCTGTTTTCGCTCGGCAAGCTGACGCCGCAACCGGCGTAAATGCGCGTCGTAGCGTTTGGTAGACAGATAATCCACCAGCGCCAGTTGCATCGGCGAACTGGTCGATAGCGTACTCATCAGCTGCAGTTGCTGAATACGGCGGGCATGTCGGCCAGCGGCGACCCAGCCGATACGAAAACCTGGAACCAGGCATTTGGAAAATGAGCTGCAGTGCAGCGTCATCTCATCACGATCCCAGTACTTTGCGGGTAGCGGTTTTTCCCGTCCAAAGTACAACTCACTGTAAACGTCATCTTCAATTAACATGACGTTGTAGCGCGTCAATAGCGCTACCAGCCGCGCTTTTTTGTCCGCCGACAGCGTAAATCCGAGCGGGTTCTGGCTATTGGTCATCAGCCAGCAGGCTTTTACCGGGTAACTTTGCAATGCCTGTTCGAGCGCGGCCAGATCGATCCCCTCTTTCACATCGCTGGCCACCGATAGCGCCTTAAGTCGTAACCGTTCGAGCGCCTGCAGCGCACCGTAAAAGCACGGATTTTCTACGACGACCCAGTCGCCGGGCTCAGTCACCGCCTGCAGGCTGAGGTTTAGCGCTTCCAACGCACCGGCGGTAATGACGATCTCATCCGGCGATACGTTCATTCCCTGCAACGCATAACGCCGGGCAATAGCATGACGAAGCTCATCGTTACCCGGCGGCAGGTTCTCAATCACACTCATGGCGGTGGCGGTCTTACTCACCTGTGCCAGAGAACGATTTAGCTGCTGCAAGGGGAACAGACGAGGGTCGGGAAAGGCGGAGGCAAAAGGCAGCATCGACGCCTGACGGCTGGCCTGCAGGACGTCGAAAATATAGGTGTTGATATCAACGGATTCATTGCGCGTCACCTGCGCCGGGGGATCAGGTTGACGCTGCTTCACCGGCTGCGGCGCAACGTAATAACCCGATTGCGGACGAGCGATAATACGTCCCTGGCTTTCCAGTAACTGGTAGGCATGGCTGACGGTCATAAAGCTCATTCCGCTGCTGACAACCTGTTCGCGTAAGGAGGGCAGCCGATCGCCGGGTTGCCAAACGCCGAGGGCGATCTGGTCGGTTAATTGTTGCGCAAGCTGCTGATACTTTTTCATTACCGCATCCATTTAACAATCGAGACTCATATCTTATAACAGTTGACTAAAAATGGCAGGTTCTAATAACTGATATACAACAATGTGCTTCTTGAACCAGTGCAGGAATAATATTCGCGCGTTAACTTTACTACTGAAATACCATCAAACCCTACTAGTGTTAATATAATGTTCGCATTTAGGTTACATTGATAAACGCTTCATAATCACCAATATTCATTTGATTTATGAACCATACGTCATGGTCTATCGTTGAGATCCCAACTGGCGCCAACGTAAACACGCCTTGATATTTAATTATGAATCAACAACTCCTCCACTAAGGAAAATTCACAATAAGATAAATTCATTCCTCGCCAGTCTTTTTGACATAATTTAACGCACCTAAACCATTATCCATTGAACAATGCACCTGGCATAAAAAACGACAAATCACTGATATAAAACAAATTAATTACACAACATGGGATTCAATCTCTTCTGGATGTAACCGTTGAATTCAAAAAATAAGATAGAGTCCGCCAAACACAACCAGCCAAAAGATACTCATTATCGCCAATGTGATACACAAACTTCGCAGTCCGTTCTGTGACAAGTCGCCTCCCTTATCTCCACTCACTAAATATATCAAAAAACAATAAATAAAGAATTCACATATAAAATGTAAATACTTGAACCTCGCGTTTGCATTAAACACCAAACATTTCCAATCTACCAGAGTAATTAATAGAAAGCAGGAGAAGCACTAAGGAAAATCGTAAAAAAACATGTGAAGTAGCATTAAAAAAAGATCACAACCAGCAATTCATTATTCATGATGACATAAATACTAATTTCATAAATATGAAATATGTATAAAAAGGATAACAGTCTATAACTGTTATCATAAAAAACCCCATTTCTGCCTCTGCTATCACTCCCCGCCACCCCTTAAAATTGCGTTGAATCAATTTTGTTGTGGAGTCCAGCATGTTCGGTCTTGATGCATTTCATCTGGCGCGGATCCAATTCGCCTTTACTGTCTCATTTCATATTATCTTCCCCGCGATAACCATCGGTCTTGCCAGCTACCTGGCGGTGCTTGAGGGATTATGGTTAAAAACAAAAAATCCTGTCTGGCGCTCGCTGTATCATTTCTGGTCGAAAATCTTTGCCGTCAACTTTGGTATGGGGGTGGTCTCGGGGCTGGTTATGGCCTACCAGTTCGGCACCAACTGGAGTGGTTTCTCTCAGTTCGCAGGCAGCATTACTGGCCCGCTCCTAACTTATGAAGTTCTTACCGCTTTCTTCCTTGAGGCCGGTTTCCTTGGCGTGATGTTATTTGGCTGGAACCGCGTCGGCCCCGGCCTGCATTTTTTCGCCACCTGCATGGTGGCGCTGGGCACTATCATTTCCACATTCTGGATCCTTGCCTCAAACAGCTGGATGCAAACGCCACAAGGCTTCGAAATCGTTAACGGTCAGGTCGTACCCGTTGATTGGTTCGCCGTTATCTTTAACCCCTCTTTCCCTTATCGCTTATTCCATATGTCCGTCGCGGCGTTTCTTAGCAGCGCATTGTTCGTAGGCGCATCAGCCGCATGGCATTTGCTTCGTGGCAATCAAACCCCCGCCATCCGCGCCATGTTCTCTATGGCGCTATGGATGACGCTGCTTGTCGCCCCCATTCAGGCAATGATCGGCGATATGCATGGGCTAAACACCCTGAAACATCAACCGGCGAAAATTGCCGCCATCGAAGGCCACTGGGAAAATCCGCCGGGCGAACCGACGCCGCTGCTGCTCTTTGGCTGGCCGGATATGCAACAAGAACGTACCCGCTATGGGCTGGAGATCCCTGCCCTCGGCAGCCTAATCCTGACTCACAGCCTCGATAAACAGGTACCGGCGCTGAAGGAGTTCGCTCCGGAAGATCGCCCCAACTCAACCGTTGTGTTCTGGTCATTTCGTCTGATGGCCGGACTGGGAATGTTAATGATTCTGCTCGGCGTCATTGCCCTATGGCTGCGCTATCGGCAGCGTCTGTATACCTCAAAACCTTTCCTGCGCTTCGCGTTATGGATGGGACCTTCAGGCCTGATTGCGATTCTTGCTGGATGGGTGACCACCGAAGTCGGGCGCCAGCCATGGGTCGTTTACGGTATACAGCGCACCTCCGAGGCCGTATCAGCTCACGGTGATCTGCATATGACCATTAGCCTGCTGGCATTTATTGCCGTCTACAGCTCGGTATTCGGCGTTGGCTATAGCTATATGCTGCGCCTGATCCGCAAAGGTCCGCAAGAGCAGACGCCTGTGCCATCAGGTACGCCGGCGCGTCCGCTTTCTGCCGTGACGGATGGTTTTCAGCACAAGGAGTCCCGCTAATGGGTATTGATTTATCGGTTATTTGGTTTGTTATCATCGTGTTTGCCACCCTGATGTATATCGTCATGGACGGTTTCGACTTAGGGATCGGCATTCTGTTTGCCGCCGTACGCGGCGGCGATGAGCGCGACGTGATGGTTAACAGCGTCGCACCGGTATGGGATGGCAATGAAACCTGGCTGGTGCTCGGCGGCGCAGGCCTCTTCGGCGCTTTTCCGCTGGCCTATGCGGTGATTATCGACGCGCTGTCGGTACCCTTAACCCTGATGCTGATTGGCCTTATTTTTCGCGGTGTGGCCTTCGAGTTTCGCTTCAAAGCGACCCCTTCGCACCGTCCTTTCTGGGATAAAGCTTTTCTGGGCGGATCGCTACTGGCGACATTCACCCAGGGCATGGTCGTCGGCGCGGTCATTCATGGTTTTCCGGTCAGCGGTCGCAGCTTTAGCGGTGGAATGTGGGATTGGCTGACGCCATTTACCCTATTCTGCGGTTTCGGCCTCACCGTTGCCTACGCGTTACTGGGCGCCAGTTGGCTGGTAATGAAGAGCGAGAATCCGCTACAGAATATCATGCGCAGAACTTCACGCCTTCTGCTGCTGGCCTTACTGGTGATAATAGCCGTGATTAGCCTGTGGACGCCGCTCTCCCAGCCGGCGATCGCCGAGCGCTGGTTTAGTCTGCCGAATCTGTTTTACCTGCTGCCGGTGCCGCTATTGGTTATCGCCATCAGCGCCTGGTTATGGCGCACCCTTGGGCAACGAGATGCTCACGCCCTGCCATTCGTGTTGACGCTGGGGCTCGTCTTCCTTGGGTTTAGCGGACTTGGGATCAGCATTTGGCCGAATATTATTCCGCCAGGGATTTCGTTATGGCAGGCCGCGGCGCCGCCGCAAAGTCAGGGCTTTATGCTGGTTGGCGCGTTACTAATTATTCCCGTCATTCTTGGGTATACCTTCTGGAGCTACTACGTTTTCCGCGGCAAAGTTCAAACTGGCGAGGGATATCACTGATGGAGCATTCATGGATAAAACGTCTGCTATGGCTGGCAGCCATATGGGGCGCTAGCGTGCTGGCGCTGGGCGCCGTCAGTATGATTTTCCGCCTGCTGATGAACGCTGCCGGGCTTCGTGCCTGATATAACACATCTCCAGCCTGGCGCTCATCGCGCCAGGCTTTTTTCATCCTTCTTCAGCCACGCCTGACAAAGCCTTGCGCTTCTTTGATAACGCCATAAAAAAACCAATATTAAATCAATCATATTAATCCCGCGTTATCTATTGATATGGAAAATGATATGTGGCGGAGAGGAATAGCGGCAGTGGTATTGATGTGTGGGTTATTTTCCGGGCATCTGCTCGCCCAGCGTCAGGGGCATGATTATTTCCCGATGCAAAGCCTCGAACAGCGATTACTGCACGAGGCTGATTGCGATGAACTACGCAGCCGGGCTGAGGACACCGCCAGCTCGCTGCGCGAACATTATCACCGGCAGTACGCGCGCAAAGCAAAGGCGCATAACTGCCCGCCGTGAGAATGGTTCTTACGCGCCCTTACGCTTGGGCAGCGTTTTCATCAGCTCGTCAGGACTGACGGAGGCGACGATGCTGCCCGGATGGGGCATTTTGAGAATATGATTTTTGATTTTACCCACCACGTGCATTTCGCACGGACGGCAATCAAATTTCAGGGTTAACACTTCGTCACCGTGAATCAGCTGCATCGGCGTCGCCTTCCAGCTCTTTATCGAACCTTTGGCCTGCTTCGGACACAGGTTGAAGGCGAATCGCAGGCAATGCTTGGTGATCATCACCGGCACGTCGCCTTTCTCTTCATGAGCTTCATACGCCGCATCGATCAGCTGAACGCCATAGCGCTGGTAGAAAGCGCGCGCTTTGTGGTTATAAACGTTCGCCAGGAACGACAGATGCGTTTCCGGATACACCGGCGGTGGTACGGAGACCGGTTTACGCGTTCCGCGCTGCCAGGCATCGAGGCGCGCCTGATCGAGCATCTCTGCGGTTTCACGGCGCAGTTGGTTAAGCATACTGTTCGGCACAAACAGCGCCGGCAGATTAATCTGCACATCACGCGGGTAATAAATGGTCTGGCCGAGCTTCGCCACGCCATCACGTAAATTGGCCAGCGCTTTTTCCGCCTGGGTCGCTTCGGCGAATTCGCCATCCAGTGTATGCGTGACGCTGACGCCGTCTTCGCAGGTCATGGTCAGCACCAGCTGTTCCTGCCAGCCGCTCAGCGCGATATCAACCGCAATGCGGCGCTCGCTGGAAGTTTTCAGAAGCGCCTGCTGCCAGTTATGGTCGAGGTTACGATTAAGCGCCTCGTGCGGACGCACTTTATGCAGATCTGCCGGCATTTCGTTTGGCCAGACGCGATAACGATTTTCCCCCGTTTTCTGCACCGTATTGGCGCGGAAGCCGACAACTTCACGTTTGATCATCACATTGAGGCCGTCACCATTCGTCAATGCGTCAGTCACTTCAACATCGAGATAATCTTTTCCGACTTTTAATACTTCGCCTACCGGCAGGCCGATAAATTTCGGCGAATCAAACGCGCCGATATCGCCCTTACGCGCGTTAACAAAATAGTCGGTGCTGCCGCGATGGAACGTTTTATCGGTCGACGGCACGAAGAAGTGTTCTGTGCGCCCGGCGGAAGAACGCGCGAGATCGCCGCGGTCTTCAATAATACGATCCAGCATCTGACGATAGTGAGCGGTGATATTTTTCACATAACTCATATCTTTATAGCGCCCTTCAATTTTAAAGGAGCGCACGCCGGCGTCGATCAATGCCGCCAGGTTGGCGGTCTGATCGTTATCTTTCATCGACAACAGATGTTTTTCATAGGCCACAACGCGCCCCTGATCGTCTTTCAGGGTGTAAGGCAGGCGGCAAGCCTGAGAGCAGTCGCCGCGGTTGGCGCTACGTCCGGTTTGCGCGTGAGAAATATAGCACTGACCGGAATAGGCTACGCATAAGGCGCCGTGAATAAAGAACTCGATAGTCGCGTCGGTATTATCGTAGATCGCTTTAATTTGATCGAGGTTGAGTTCGCGGGCCAGAACAATCTGGCTGAAGCCCGCATCAGAGAGAAACTTCGCTTTCTCAACGCTGCGGATATCGCACTGGGTGCTCGCATGCAGCTCAATCGGCGGCAGATCCAGCTCCATTATCCCCATATCCTGCACGATCAATGCATCAACGCCGGTCTCGTACAGATCGGTAATCAGACGTTGCGCCGGTTCCAGTTCATCATCATGAAGAATGGTATTCAGCGTCACAAACACCTTAGCGCCAAAGCGATGCGCAAACGGCACCAGGTTGGCGATATCGCTCAGGCTATTGCTGGCATTATGGCGCGCGCCGAAGCCCGGCCCGCCGATATAGACCGCGTCGGCGCCGTGTAAAATCGCTTCACGGGCGATCCCGGCATCGCGGGCAGGACTAAGAAGTTCAAGATGATGGTTTTGCAGGCGCATACGCTCGTCGTTATCCGTTATAGGGGGTCGAAATGGCGGCTATTGTAGTCAGAACTGGGCGTAGACGAAAACATTTTCCGCCGCGCCCGCACAGCGAATTTGCAGAAATCGGCAAAGCATTGAAGAAAAAGCTATTTCTCATGAAAACCCGGCAAGGTTACAGTGGCTGCGTATTCCGGATTTTCCTCGTCACGTTGTGAATTTTAGTCTCAGTCATCTTGATTGGCCGCGGATTAGTCCGCGGCTTTTTCTTTTGGATAATGAATCAGTGAATGAAAGTGCGCCGTCTGCGCGCTGCTATTGCGGTAAGCGTGCGTCAGGTCGCCGGCAAAGCGCCGCCCTTCTCCCGCCTGCAACGTCTGCCATTGCCCCTGCAGACATAAATCCAGCGAACCGCTAATGACCACGACATGTTCAATGACGCCGGTCTCGTGCGGCGTCGATTCGCTTAACGCCCCCGGGGCAAGGGTAATTGAAAAATGGTCAAAACGTAGCTCAGGATCCCAGGGAAAAATCGGCGTCACTACCATCGCCTGCTGCTGCGGGTCGAAGACGGCGGGCGCAGCCGTCTCATCGGCAACGATGAACGTCGAAAACGCCACATTAAGGCCGGTGGCTATCTTCCACAACGTCGCGACCGTTGGACTGGATTCATTACGTTCAATTTGCCCGAGCATCGCTTTCGATACCCCGGTTTCTTCCGCCAGCCGCGACAAACTCCAGCCGCGCTGCTGACGCAGGCTTTTCAGCGTCGTTGCCAGATGTTGCGCAATATTCATGGATGGCTCCTCATCATTTTCTTGATATTACCAGTTGTACGCTATAACGCACAATGCTACCTTCGTCGTATGTTATAACGCACAAGAGGTGTTCATGCGCTCCTTTACCCTTCCCATCCCCACGCTGCTCGCGGGATTTGTCGCCGTGCTGGTAGGCTATGCCAGTTCTGCCGCCATTATCTGGCAAGCGGCCGCCGCCGCTGGCGCCGATGCCGGGCAAATAGCCGGTTGGATGACCGCCCTTGGCCTGGCGATGGGCGTCAGCACGCTGGTATTAACGCTATGGCGTAAAGTCCCCATCCTCACCGCATGGTCAACTCCAGGCGCGGCTTTACTGGTCAGTGGATTACAGGGAGCGACGCTAGCGCAGGCGGTGGGAATATTTGTTTTCGCCAACGCGCTGATCCTGCTATGCGGCGTGACGGGACTGTTTGCCCGCCTCATGAAGATCATTCCGCATTCGCTGGCGGCGGCAATGCTGGCGGGGATCCTGTTGCGTTTTGGTCTGCAGGCATTTGGCAGTTTGCAGGATAATCTCCCGCTATGCGGCGGGATGTTCGCCGCCTGGCTGTTATGCAAAGCGCTCTACCCACGTTTTGCGGTCGTTGCGGCGTTAGCGGCAGGCGGGATCATCGCCCTGCTAACCGGCGCGCTGTCGCCAGTGGCAAACGATATGGTTTTTGTTGCTCCGCAGTGGATTACGCCGCAGTTCACCCCTTCGCTACTGCTCAGCGTCGGTGTACCGTTTTTCCTTGTCACCATGGCGTCACAGAATGCGCCGGGGCTGGCGACCATTCAGGCATCAGGCTATCGGGTTCCGGTCTCGCCGCTAATCGTATTTACCGGCGCGCTGGCGTTGTTCTTCTCACCATTTGGCGTTTATTCCGTGTGCATCGCCGCCATTACCGCCGCCATCTGCCAAAGTCCGGATGCGCATCCGGATGCGGATAAGCGCTGGCTCGCCACAGCGGCGGCCGGTGTGTTTTATCTGTTGGCGGGGCTATTTGGCGGTTCGATAACCGCGCTTATGGCGGCGCTACCGCCGGTGTGGATCCAGATGCTGGCGGGGCTGGCATTGTTAGGAACCATTAGCGGCAGCCTCTATCAAGCGCTGGGGCAAGAAAACGAGCGCGATGCCGCAGTGGTAACCTTTTTAGTCACCGCCAGCGGCGTCTCTCTGGCAGGAGTCGGCTCGGCCTTTTGGGGGCTGGTCCTCGGCGGTATCAGCTATATGCTGTTAACCACGCTGCGCCGCACGTAGCTGGCTTGGCGTAAGACCCGTGGCGCTCTTAACCCGGTGACTAAAGTGGCTGGCGGAGCTAAATCCGCAGGCCAGCGCTATCTCGGTCAACGGCTGTTGAGTATGGCAAATCAGATTTTGCGCCTTGATCATCCGCCGCTGCATCACATACTGGTGCGGCGCCATATTCATTGACTGGCGGAACATCCGCGCAAAATGGTACTCGCTAAGTGACGCCTGGGCGGCAAGATCGGCAAGCGTAAGCGGCTGCTCGAGATGCTCCTCAATCCACGCCAACAGATTACGCAAAAGATGCGGTGCCAGGCCGCCGGTAACCGTCGGCAGGCGCCACTGCACGTTCGAATAGTTTTGAATAAGATGTGTTAACAGCAATGTACTGGCGGAGCTTAATAGCAGTTGATTAGCCTGCTGGCGCCAGTCGTTATCAAGCAGAAACTGGCGATACACCGCGGTAATTTTGTCATCGCTGGCAAAGGTTTTTTCCTGCAAGGTGAAAGACGCCGGGCTGCGATCCCAAATTTGCTCGCCGACGCGACGCAGGTGCTCATCGGTGCAATAGAGATGAACGAAAGAGAGATCGCCGCGAATATCCCAGGTGCTTTCATCGCCCTTTGGCATCAGACAAAAACGGTCCGGCCCGCCGCCATTCTTCCAGCCGTACGGTGTTTTTTGGTAGCTTTCGTAACCATCGGCGACATACAGGCTCAACGTGTGGTGGTCGCTGCGCACCGTGATCCGGTCAAGGTCGTTGTACCACGCGGCAAGCTGGATCCCGGAATTGAGTTCCACGGTCCCCCGCAGCACCGCATTTTGTTGTTGTAATGTTTCGAACGTCCCGTATGCCATAGCCTTCACATCGTTTTTAATCCGCAGACCTCTAGTCTATGAATTGTCATCACCGCTTACCAGCATTGACCATGAGCTTGTGAAAAATAAGCGCAAGATTTTGCAAGTCAGCAACAAAACGGTGACAGCGCTTTGCCTGGAAAAATCGCACATTTACGCCAGGCATTTTAAAGGAGAGACATTTTGAACGCATTACTCTACGGGCTGGTGGTGGTTATCTGGGGTACCACATGGATTGCAATCTTTTTACAACAGGGCCCCGTCGCCGCGCCGGTATCGATTTTCTGGCGTTTTGCCGTCGCCAGCGTCACCATGCTGACAATTTTGCTGATTACCCGCCGCCTGCGCCCGCTGGCGATGCGCGATCATCTCTTTTGCATGCTGCAAGGCTGCTGCGTCTTTTGCTTTAACTTCTGGTGTTTTTATACCGCCGCAGCGCATATCAATACCGGCCTTGAGTCGGTGATCTTTTCGATGGCGGTCTTATTTAACGCGATCAACAGTTTTATTTTCTTCCGCCAGCAGCCGCCGGGGCGCTTTTGGCTGGCAGCGGCGCTGGGGCTCGCAGGAATTGTCACCCTCTTCTGGGACGATCTCCTCGCCAATGGTCTGAACGCGTCGCTGCTGTGGGGAATCGGCCTGAGTGCCCTGGGAACGTACGGTTTTTCATTGGGCAACATGCTGAGTATTCGCCACCAACGCCGCGGGCTTGAGACGTTGACCACCAATAGCTGGGCCATGTTTTACGGCACCCTGGTGATGGGCGCGATCGCGCTGCTACGCGGCGATAACTTTATGCCGCAGTGGACCTGGAGTTATATGGGCGCCCTGCTGTATCTGGCGTTGTTCGGTTCGGTGATCGCGTTCGGCGCTTATTTCACCCTGGTAGGCCGTATCGGGGCCAGCAAAGCGGCATATAGCACGCTGCTTTTCCCGCTGGTGGCATTAACTATCTCCACCTTCTACGAAGGTTACGTCTGGCATAGCAACGCGGTGATAGGTCTGGCGTTAATACTGGTAGGAAATCTGGTGATGTTCGCCCGCCCCGAGCAGCTGTTTATGCGCCGCCGGCTGGCCTAATAATAAGCCCGTCAGGCAACACGCCAGACGGGCTTAACGCATCAATTACTTCTGCGACGGATCGAATTTCACCGCATCGATCGCCATATCATCAATCACTTGTTTCAATGTATCAGCGGTCAGCGGCGTGCTTTCGTTAGACAGCGTTTTGCCTTCGCCCTTACGCACAACCTTAATAACCGGCTTATTGGTCTTCGCGTCGATCAGTTCGCCTTCGAAGTAGAGATTCGTGTCCATCGTGCGATGGCCGGTTGCCGCCTGGGTACCCGCGACAATCATCGCTACCGGGATCACTTCATAGAACTGCAGCCCTTCTTTGCTGGTATCAACACCGGTGATTGCGCCGCGGAAAATCAGGCTGCGCGGGCCGGCCGTGGTCGCCAACGGCTTACGTTCGCTGATGGCCTGTTTCATCTGTTTGTTGGTGTAATTAAGGATGTCCTGCAGCGCTTTCTCCCCTACCTGGGTCGTTGGTTTCGGCACCGGATAGTAGGTGATTGGACGGTAGACGACGTTGTCATAGTTGCTCGGATTGTAGTCCGGGGAGATCCAGCGCAGTTCTGGTTTGCCGGAAGCCGAAGTGGTCTCTTTTAACTTAGAATAATCTTTTAAAAACCCGGAATACTGCTCCGGTTGCGCCAGTTTGGATGCACAACCAGTTAATGCCAGTAGCCCGGCCAGAGCGGCTACTTTAAATAACATTTTTGTACGCATGGATAATCCCTGTAAATGCAGTTTGTCGGCAAGGTTTATAACAAAATTTCACGCTTAGTTTTGTGACAAAAATGGTGGTCCGTCAACTCCTTGCAAAAATAAATCCGCCAACGCGGCGGATTTATTTACGATGCTTATTTTACGTCCACCTGATAAAAAATATGCTTCCCAAACGGGTCGATTTCATACCCGGTCACCGATTTACTCACCGGTTCAAAAATAGTTGAATGCGCAATCATCACGGCCGGCATTTGATCGTGCATCATCTGCTGCGCCTGTTTATACAAAGCTTCTCGTTGCGGCCGGTCGGTGATGGTTTTAGCTTCGGCGATAATTTTATCAAACGGCGCATAGCACCATTTGGCCGAATTAGAACCGCCGTTGGCCGACTGGCAGGTAAATAATGGGCCAAAGAAGTTATCCGGGTCGCCGGTCGCGGTAGTCCAGCCCATCAACGCCGCCTGATGCTCGCCGTCTTTCACCCGCTTAAGGTATTCGCCCCATTCATAGGTGGTGATTTTGGTCTGCACGCCGATTTTAGCCCAATCAGCCTGGATCATTTCCGCCATCCGTTTCGCATTCGGGTTATAGGGGCGTTGAACCGGCATCGCCCACAGGTCGATGGTGATGGGACTCTTCACACCGGATTCGCGCAGCAGCGCTTTGGCTTTTTCCAGGTCCCAGCTGTAGTCCTGCAGATCGGCATCAGCACTCCAGACCCCGGGCGGCAGCAGGTTTTTCGCTACTGTCCCGGTACCGTGGAACACCGCATCGATAATTGCCGGTTTGTTGATCGCCATCGCCAACGCCTGGCGCACCTTCACATTATCCAGCGGCGCTTTCTGCGTGTTGAAGGCGAGGAAACCGGTATTAAGCCCGGCTTTGCTCATCAGATTGATCTGCGGGTTCTTTTTCATCCGCGGTAAATCGGCGGGATTGGGGAATGGCATGACCTGACACTCATTTTTCTCGAGCTTAGCGTAACGCACCGAGGCATCAGGCGTAATACTAAATACTAAACGATCGATTTTCGCTTTTCCCTGCCAGTAATCAGGAAATGCGGTAAACAAGATCCGCGAATCTTTTTGGTATTGCGCCAGCTTGAAAGGCCCGGTGCCGATGGGATCCATATCAACACGCTGCGGGGTACCGGCTTTCAGCATTGCATCGGCATATTCCGCAGAGAGGATTGAAGCAAAATACCAGCCGAGGTCAGCGACAAAAGGCGCCTCGGGGTGCGCGAGGGTAAAACGCACCGTATATTCATCCGGTTTATCAATTGCGGTAATTAACGAACCAAACTCCAGGCTTTCAAAATTGGAGTAGTTGCCATTAGAGACATTATGATAGGGGTTATTCTGATCTTTTTGCCGCATAAACGAAAAAATAACGTCATCAGCATTAAAATCACGGGTCGGTTTAAAATATTTATTACTTTGGAATTTAACGCCTTTGCGTAAGTGAAAAGTATAAACTTTACCGTCTTCGCTCACCTCCCAGCTTTCCGCCAGGCTGGGCTGCAATTCCGTGGTGCCAACTTTAAAGTCCACCAGCCGGTTATATATCGGTACCGCGCTGGCATCGACGCTGGTCCCGGAAGTATAAAGCTGCGGATTAAAGTTTTCCGGCGAGCCTTCAGAGCAATAAACCAGTGTTTTCGCATTCACGGCGGAACTCACCGCTAATGCCGCTATCGTCAGAGCTATTGAAGTAGATGTGCGTTGCATGCGTTTCCCTTTTCATTTTTTGACTAATGAATAGCTTTTTGTTTTATTGCCCATAGATATCACTAAAGCCAGATTGCAAACACCCGAAATAATAAATTAAGAAGGAATCACTATGGCCTCGCCCTTAACCAGACAATTAACCCAGCGCTTCTTTCGCTATCTGGCTATCACCAGCCAAAGCGATCCACGAGCAACCACGTTACCCACAACGCCCGGACAACATCAGATGGCGCAGGCGTTAGCCGACGAGCTACGTCAGTTTGGCCTTGACGATATCGTGATCGACGAGCATGCGACCGTGACGGCGGTTAAAAAAGGCACCGTCCCCGGTGCGCCGCGGATCGGCTTTATCACGCATATTGATACCGTTGATGTCGGACTGTCGCCGGATATTCATCCACAAATCCTGCGATTTACTGGCGAAGATCTCTGCCTTAACCCGGAACAGCAAATCTGGCTACGGGTTGACGAGCATCCGGAAATCCTGGCCTATCGTGATGAAGAGATTATTTTCAGCGACGGCACCAGCGTACTGGGCGCCGATAACAAAGCAGCGGTGACCGTTGTTATGACGCTGCTGGAAAACCTGACCGCCGAACATAAGCATGGTGATATCGTCGTGGCGTTCGTCCCGGACGAAGAAGTTGGCCTTCGCGGGGCAAAAGCGCTGGATTTATCGCGTTTTGCCGTCGATTTTGCCTGGACCATCGACTGCTGCGAACTCGGCGAGATCGTTTATGAAAACTTTAACGCCGCCTCTGCGGAGATACGGTTTACCGGCGTAACCGCACACCCGATGTCCGCCAAAGGCGTATTGGTCAATCCGCTGTTAATGGCTACCGACTTCATGAGCTATTTCGACCGCCAGCAGACGCCGGAGCACACCGCCGGGCGCGAAGGCTACGTATGGTTTAACGGTATTCATGGCGATCAGAACAGCACAAGGTTGCAGGCCAACATTCGCGATTTCGATCTGGACAGCTTTAACCGCCGTAAACAACAGATTGGCGAAGCGGCAGAGAAAATCGCCGCCCAGTACCCTACTGCCAGGGTTGAATTCACTATCAGCGATACTTACAGCAATATCAGTAACGCCATTGGCGAAGACCGCCGGGCTATTGACCTGATGTTCACCGCGATGGAAAGCCTCGGTATAACGCCAAAACCCACGCCAATGCGCGGTGGTACCGACGGCGCAGCGCTCTCGGCAAAGGGTCTGCTGACGCCGAACTTCTTCACCGGCGCGCATAATTTCCATTCGAAATTCGAATTTTTGCCGCTGCGCGCCTTTGAGGCCTCCTATCTAACCGCCCTGCAGCTGTGCCTGCTGGCGGCTGATTAAGCCGGTTTACGCGCCAGCATCGTGGCGAAGCGTAGCTTGATGCGGTTTCCGCTGGCGTCGGTGCGGTGCAGTTCGCCGACGTCTTCGTTGTACTTGAGGAACTGCCAGCCAGCATAATAGTCACGCAGTTCTTCAGGTTTGAAGGCGAACGGGAAGCCCACGGTACAAGGGTAATCTTCGGTATCCATTGCGGCAACAATCAGGTTATAGCCGCCAGGCTTAGTGCAGCGCTGCATGTTGGCGATAAGACCAGGGATGGTTTTGGCTTCCAGGAACATCATCACCACGGTAGAAAGAATAAAATCATACTCGCCATCAAAGCTCAGCGTATTCAGATCTTTTATCGCAGTCTGCAGGTTCTCCAGCCCTTCGGCCTGACGAATGTTCTCCAGATTATCGATACTCATGGGATTTTTATCCCACGCGGTGACGTTGTAACCTTTTGCCGCCAGATACAGACTGTTTCGTCCATTGCCGCAACCAAGGTCAAGCGTCCGACCAGGCAGCATCAGCGAGGCGGCATACACCACTTCTGAGTGGGTGCGCGTCAGGCCATATTTTTCAGTAAAGTAGTTTTCGTCACGAGTCGTCATGATTAATCCTTGTTTGGCAATAAAGTGGCACGGTCTACGCGAATTAACAGTTTACCCCGCACCAGCAGAAGAAGGGTACGCAGCAGTAGCAGGCCGATAAGCAGGTTACTAAAAATAAATAAGGGGATCGCCAGAGTATGGAAAAATCCGTGCGGCTGGCCGTGACCCAGATGCAGGCCGGTGGTCGCCAGTGCGGAAATCCCGAACGAGAAGCTCCAAAATGACGCATTAAACGGCTGCTGCAGATACCACGGCATCAGGCGCAGCATAAATAGCAACTGCAACAGCCCATAACCAAATAGCATTTTGGCAAACGTATCACCGTCGCCGCCATTGACGCTGAGCCACGCGCTACAGGCCACCAGCGCCGGCGCCAGCTGGATGCCCAGCGACGTCCGCAACGCCGCCGGTAGCTCGCCGTTGCTGCGCAGCCGCTGCAGGATAACCGGCTCCAGGCTGAGCCAGGAAAAGACGCCAGCGCCGAGAAACGCCAGTCCGGCATCATTAAATCCCAGCGCGCCGCAGGCCATGGCGCTGATAAAATTGTTGGCGACGGTCGGCAGATATAAACCGGGCGTCGTGGCCTCTCCCGGATGTTTACCCCGCCACAACCCGGCGCTCTGCCAGGCCGCATAGCAAAGCTGCAGCGTAACCCCCGCAGCAAATAACGCCAGCGACAACGGGCGATACCAGCCAGCAAAAGCGATCGACACCAATAGCGTTGTCGCCGGGATCAGGCTGACAAAACTGCTGGCCACCGGATGACGCATCTCCTGCCGAACGCTCCACGGGAAACGAATAGCCCGCGCAATAAACACTATCATTAATAGCGCCCAGATAGTTGTCGCCAGCACCACCAGCGCATCGCCAATAAT
Source organism: Klebsiella sp. CN_Kp088 (assembly GCF_040064335.1). Taxonomy (NCBI): domain Bacteria; kingdom Pseudomonadati; phylum Pseudomonadota; class Gammaproteobacteria; order Enterobacterales; family Enterobacteriaceae; genus Klebsiella; species Klebsiella sp. CN_Kp088. The sequence continues at coordinate 503,293 of NZ_JBEAIQ010000001.1, forward strand.
ACTGCTCACCGGCCAGATGGTACTGGCATAACGCCAGGCGAAGCCCATGCCGATTATCCCCAGCACCATACCAAAATAGCCAGCCGGTAGATTCAGCACCTGGCCGCCCGTTACGTGTTTATTCATTTTATTTAAAGTTTCAATTTAATTTTAAGTTGCATTTTAAAGGAACCTTATAAAACGCGCTACGGAGATTTTTGCTATGTTTATGTTAACCAACGGTAAAGAGAAATGCTGATGAAGAAATATCGTCTGAGCGACCACGTCCGCCTGTATCACTTTGAAGAAGACGGAGTTAAACATAGCGTAACTCTGCGGCAAATCGTGGCGCTGATTGATTTCTCGGACGTTAAGGCCGGTAGCGAAGGCGGCTGGCTTGATGATGAAGCCGCGTTAAGCCAGGGCGGCGACTGCTGGATATATGATGCCAATAGCGTCGTCTTCGCTGGCGCGCGCGTTGATGACAACGCCCGTCTGACCGGCACCTGCGTGATAAGCCACGGGGCGACAATTAACGACAACGCCTGGCTTGATAATGTTGAGGTAAGTCACGGCGCCAGGATAAGTGACAACGTCACTATAAAACAATCGCAAATCCGTGGCGTCTGCCGAATCGCCGACCAGGCGCGTATTCTCCCCCACTGTCTGGTGATTGCCGCTCAGGGACTCACTTCTGATACCGACAAAGTGCTGCAAATATATCAGCGCGCCACGGTCAGCGCCTCTCGGATTGTTCACCAGGCGCAAATCTACGGCGATGCCGTGGTTGAGCATGCTTTTGTTGAACACCGTGCCGAAGTGTTCGATCACGCACGTATCGAAGGTAATGAAAATAACGATGTATGGATCTGTGACAACGCCCGGGTCTACGATCGCGCGCGGCTGGTCGCCGGGCGCGGCGAGGATCAGATCCCGACCCTGCGCTACAGTTCACAAGTGGGCGAAAACGCCGTGGTCGAGGGCAACTGCCTGTTAAAACATCGTGTCATGGTCGGCGGGCACGCCCATCTTATCGGCGGGCCCATTCTGCTGGATGACGAGATACTTATCGAAGGACATGCGACGATTCGAGGCGATGTGATTATCGAACAACAGGTAGAAATCTGCGGTAACGCCTGTATCGAAGCGCTGGAGGGTGACAGAATTCATCTTCGCGGGCGCAAAATCGTGAGCGGCGACGAGCATATCACCCGTACGCCGCTGCTGGGTTCGCTATAGCAGCTTATTGCGGGTCAATAATCCGCGCGTAGATATTCTGATCGTCATATGCGCCATTTAAAAACTCGGCCTGCTTCAGACAACCTTCCAGTTGGAAACCATTACGCAGCGCCACCTGATTACTGCGCTGGTTGGCGACCCGGCATTTAATAACGAAACGGCGAACGGCGCCCGTTTGCGCATAATGATGGATAAACGCCTGTAACGCCTGCGACAACAGTCCCTGCCCCTGATGGCTTTGATCGATCCAGTAACCGATATAGGCCGTCTTGTTCAACGGTTCAATCTGGTTAAATGACAGGACGCCGATCATCTGCCCCTGTAAAAACAGCAGGAATATTTTTGCATAACCGCGCTGGTGCAGCATCACGTTTCCCTGCACGTGGCGCCGGGTTTCATCTTCACTCAACACCTCCGCAGGCCAGCTTAAAGCATGCTGCAGCCAGTCACGGTTTTTGAGCACCAATTGATGGAGTTCGCTGACGTAACGTTCGTCAACCGCACGCAGCTCCAGCTGTTCGTTGACCGGGATAGTTTCGATGATGGGGCTGTTTTCGGCAGTCATGACGATATCTCACTGATAAACAACAACGCCCGCAGAAGCGCGCCGCGGGCGGATTTCAACGACCTGGGTTATTTCATAATCCGGTCATCAACGTAGTTACGCCGATCCGCCGCAGGCGGGAAGTACTGATATAGCCAGGTTTCGCTGATAGCGTCGCCACGGCAGCGCAGGAACATACGCATCTCCACCGGATCGGTGGAATCTGAAGTCGGATACCAGTCAAAAAGAATACGATAGCCGTCAAAAGGCTCGACGTAGAGGATCTCTACCTGCTTAGCCTCGCCGCTGGAGAGTGTAATCACCGGCTCAATGCCTTTCGGCGCCGCGGCTTTCAGGTCGCCGCCAACAAAATCGATAGCAAAGCGGCGCGCCCATTTGTCCGGGTAGTGTTCACCCGGCGCCCATCCTTCCGGGAAGCCGCCCATTCCGGTGCGTGTCGCCAGCACTCGCGCCAGCGGAGAGCGTACCGGCGGCTGCGCGCTCCAGTACAAGCGGTAGCTAAAGTCCAGTTGATCACCCGCTTTTACCGGTTTTTCCGGCTGCCAGAAGCAGACGATATTGTCCAACGTTTCGCCGGTAGTCGGGATTTCCATCAGGCTAACGGCCCCTTTTCCCCACTGATTACGTGGCTCCACCCACAGGCTCGGGCGCTTGTTATACCAGCCCATCACATCCTGATAATGACTGAAATCGCGATCCAGCTGCAGCAGGCCAAACCCCTTCGGGTTTTTATCCTGGAACGCGTTGAACTGCAGCTTTTGCGGATTATTCAGCGGACGGCAAATCCACTCGCCGTTGCCGCGCCACATCGACAGGCGGTCAGAATCGTGGATTTGCGGATGGATGGTATCGCACATCCGGCGTTCGTTGTTACCGCAGCTGAACATGCTGGTCATTGGCGCAATGCCCAACTGCTTAATGTCCTTGCGCGCATAGAGATGATTTTCGACATCCATGATCACCTGCGTTTGCTGGCAATTCACGGTGAACTTATAGGCGCCGGTGACGCTCGGGCTATCGAGCAGCGCGTAGACGGTGAACACCGTCGCGCCAGGTTTGACGGTTTCAAACCAGAATGACGTGAAATCCGGGAACTCTTCCGGGGTATCGGTAAAGGTGTCAACGGCCAGACCGCGCGCCGACAGGCCGTACTGGTAAGTGCTGTCGACCGCGCGGAAGTAGCTGGCGCCCAGAAAGGCGACGATATCGCGGCGCGCCAGTTCCGGCGCCTTAAACACACGGAAACCGGCGAAACCGAGATCGGTCTGCCCTTCCAGCTGTTTGGTATCAACGCCGGCGTCGTTGTACTGGAACAGCTCCGGACGGAAGTGTATCTCCCGCGCCTGCTGAGACTGCGCGTCCAGCGAGAACATGCGCACCCGGCGGCGGAAGCCCATACCAACATGGAAAAACTGGATATCCAGCTTGCGCTCTTCAACGTTATTCCACAGCGAATGCGCCGCATCATACTGGATGCTGTTATAGGCCTGAGGGGTCAGATTCGCCAGCGTCGGCGGCAGGTCACGCGGCGCGCCGCCCCACGGCTGGCGGGCTAAGTCATGAGCCATCGCCTGCAGGACGGAAAAGTCAAAGCGGCGCGTCTGGCCATCGGCGATAGCAGAATCCGCGGCGAAAGCCGCTTTAGTGAATAACGAGGCGACTCCTGACGTTCCGCATACGGCGGCAACAGCCATGGATGATTTAAGAAAACGTCTGCGGTTCATGCCTGGAAAAGCGTCCTTTTTGAGAGTTCGACGGATACGCAACGTTGCAAACATCTGCGTCGTGAATTCCGCTCACTCTAGACAAAAATGATTGATAATCCAATTGTTGGCAGGCGAAAAGCATGAAAAAAAAGATGTCCACCGGAACAGACTGAATAACCACCCAGCGATCGCTATCGCTGAGCTGTTTTGGCGAACAGGCGCGACCCGAGACCTCAGCGTTTTTACCCCCGCTTTGTTTATTTTCAGCACGAACAGGATAAATTTTCATCACGCCAGGTGTAATCTCTACTCTCCAGGGAAAAATGTCAGGAGTATCTAATGAAAGTAAAAGCCGCCGTGACGTTGGGTTATCAACAACCATTTAGCATTAAAGATATTCAGGTTAGCGCACCTAAAAAAGACGAAGTGATGGTAAAAATTGTCGCTACAGGCGTTTGTCATACCGACGCGGTAATCCGCGATAACGCCGGGATCCTGCCGATGCCCGCCATCCTGGGCCACGAAGGCGCAGGTATCGTGGTTAACGTCGGTGATGCCGTTCGTGGGGTCGAAATTGGCGATCATGTGGTACTGAGCTACGCCGCCTGCCATCACTGTGAAAACTGCCTCACCAACCATACTTCCGCGTGCGAAAGTTTCAATGACTTAAACTTTGGTGGACGCTTAGACGATGGCACCACCCCTTATCGTCTGGATGATCAAGAATTATCCGTCTTCTTCGGCCAATCTTCGTTTAGTCAGTATGTGGTCACCAAAGCGACGAATGCTATTGTTGTCGACCGTGATGTCGAACTTTCGCTTCTTGGTCCGCTGGGTTGCGGAATTCAAACCGGGAGCGGCACGGTGTTAAATCGACTAAAACCGGTGGCCGGGGAATCGTTAGTGGTATTCGGCTGCGGCGCGGTTGGTTTAAGCGCCATTATGGCTGCAAAGCTCACCGGCTGTAGCCAAATCATCGCCGTCGATATTCATGCGAACCGCCTTGAGCTGGCACGTGAACTCGGCGCAACCCACGTGATCAATGGCAAACAGGAAGATAGCGTTGCGGTTATTCGCCAACTGACCGGTAAAGGGGCGCACTACGCCATCGAAACGACCGGCGTCGCCGCCATCGTTCTGCAGGCGATCCACGCGATTAAGCCGTTAGGCACGGTGGCGGTCGTCGGCTTTACCGGCGATATCACCTTTAATGTGCAAAACGATCTGATGGCGGAAGGTAAATCATTGATAGGGGTAATTGAAGGCGACGCCGTACCGCAGCTGTTTATCCCACAGCTGGTACAGTTTTATAAACAAGGGAAATTCCCCATTGATAAGCTTATCGAGTTCTATCCGCTCGAAGAGATTAATCAGGCTTTCGCAGATTCAGCTTCCGGTAAAGTCATCAAACCGGTGGTGCTGATGTAATGCGGGCGGCTCTTTGCGCAGCAAAGAGCCGCAAATAAAGATTATTTCACACTGACATCGATACCGGGGAAGTACTTCGCCGCCAGACGGGTGATAGTGCCGTCAGCGCGCACTTTATCAATTGCCGCGTCGAGCTGTTTTTTGGTCGCCTCATCACCCTTTCGCAAGCCGTAGCCAATACCGCTGCCCAGAATCGTATCATCAGCCACCGGCTTACCGATAAAACCGAATCCTTTACCCTGCGGCTTACTGAGGAACCCGGCCTGCCCGGCGGCAGACATCACCAGCGAGGCGTCGATACGGCCGTTAAGCAGATCGGCCCACGCCATGTTCTGGTCTTTGTAGGAAACTACCGTGACGCCGTGTTTTTCCCAGTGTTCTTTGGCAAAGGTCTCCTGAATCGAGCCCTGTAGCACGCCGATGGTTTTGCCCTTCAGCCCTTCCGGCGTCGCCTGCATACCGCTGTCGGACTTGCCCACCAGCTGTGAAGGAATACGGTAGATCGGCTGGGTGAAATCAATACTCTTGCGACGTTGCTCGGTAATGTTCATCGCCGAGTTAATCGCATCAAATTTCTTCGCCACCAGTCCCGGAATGAGCGCATCAAAGGAGGTTTCGACCCAGCTGCATTTCAACTGCGCGGCCTGACAAATCGCGTTGCCGAGATCAATATCAAAACCCTGCAGCTCTCCTGCCGGGTTGCGGCTTTCGAACGGCGGATATTCCGCTTCCACGCCGTAGCGCAACTCGCTGGCGGCAAAGCTTGATACGGTACACAGCATTCCCAAAGCTAGAGTTAGGGCTTTTATTTTCATCGTCTGGCTCCTTAACGCGGCTTAACGCGGCACAGCGCCTGCGCGCCAGCCCGCAATGTGGCTTCATCTTTGGCAAAAGAGAGCCGAATCAGTTTGTTATCAGTACCATCGGTATAAAATGCCGATAGCGGAATCGTGGCGACGCCGTATTCGGTAATCAGCCGCTTAACCATCTCGCTGTCATGCTCATCGCTGAAATGGCGATAATCCGCCAGCATGAAGAAAGAGCCGGCGCTCGGCAATAAGCGGAACGGTGAGTCTTGCAGCAGTTGCTGGAGCAAATCACGCTTTTGCTGATAAAAAGCGGCCAGCGACAGCCATGAAGCCGGGTTCTGCATATGCTCTGCAAAAGCGTACTGCATCGGCGTATCGGCAGAAAACATGAGGAACTGATGTACCTTGCAGATCTCATCCATTAGCGCTGCTGGCGCCACGCAGTAGCCAACGCGCCAGCCGGTCACATGGTAGGTCTTGCCGAAGGAAGAGATAATCACGCTGCGTTCCGCCAACTGCGGATGGGTCGCCATGCCGTGATGCTTTTCGCCGTCGAAGACTACGTGCTCGTAGACTTCGTCGGACAAAACCACAATATCGGTATTGCGGATCAGCATCGCCAGTTGATTAAGGTCATCGGCGGATAATACCTGGCCGCTTGGGTTATGTGGCGTATTAATGATGATCATCCGCGTCCGCGGGGTAATCGCGGCGCGTACCTCGTCCCAGTTAATAGCGAAATCCGGCACGGTGAGCTTAATCGCCACCGGGGTCGCGCCTTGCAGACGCACGATCGGCGCATAGCTATCAAACGATGGCTCAAAGTAAATCACCTCGTCGCCAGCATGTACCAGCCCGCCAATGGCGGAATAGATCCCCTGGCTGGCGCTGGCGGTAACCAACACTTCACTATCGACATCATATTGCGTGCCGTACAACGTGGCGATTTTATCAGCAATACGCTCCTTTAAGGCCCGCAGGCCGGTCATCGGCGCGTATTGGTTATGTCCGGCGGTCATCGCCTGCGTCACGCCGGCCACCAGCTGTGGGTCGCAGGCAAAGTTAGGCGCGCCCTGAGAAAGATTAATCGCGTTATGCTGCGCGGAGAGCTGACCGATAACGGTAAAAATAGTGGTGCCGACATCCGGCAATTTCGAGCGGGTGGTGACCGAAGCACTAAGAGCCATGATTAATCCTTTCTCGTTTTATTTGCATATCCATTCAAACTAAAGCGCCTTCAAGCGACAAGCGAATTGTTATCATAAGAGCTATGCATTTCGATCATGGCTCCCAGGGCTCCTGCTGAAATATGACAGGACTAACACTCAGGACATAAACCACAATTTTTATATGCCTTATGCTATTCAATTCTTTATAATCCCCAGCGGTTCTAAGGTTTTTCACAGCCTTAGAGAAATTTGGAATAAATCTCTTTCCGGCATTTCAGGTGCTGAATGGGGCAAGAGGCACATCTTATGTTTATTACGCCAGCGTATATCGCGTTATTTTTAATCGCATCATGGGGACTTTTTAAACTCGAACAAAAAAGCCACTCGTTATCAAAAAGCGTTTTTATCGCCATCTTTCTCGGCGCCCTTCTCGGATTATCACTCCATTTCATTGCCAACGAACCGCGAAAAACGGTCATTGATTGGTACAGTATCGTCGGCAACGGCTATGTTAATTTGCTGAAACTTGTCGCGGTTCCGCTGATTTTCATTTCAATTCTGTCAGCGATTAATAAACTCGAAAATAGCGCCGGTATTGGCCGAATGTCCTTAACCATTGTTGCCTGCATGCTATGCCTGGTGATGGTGGCAGGCTGGGTCGGACTGTTTACCGCTGATTTACTCGGTCTTGACGCCAGCGCTTTTAGCCATATGCAATCGACGCTGACCGCCGAAGACGTCAGCAAAACCGCAGCCGTTTCGTTACCCCAACTGGTCACTTCGCTGATCCCGACAAATATTTTTCTCGACCTGACCGGCGCGCGCAGCGTATCGGTTATCGGCATCGTTATATTTACCCTGCTGGCCGGAGTCGCGTTATTGAAGGTGAAAAAAGAGGCGCCGGAGGAAGGTCAAAAACTAAGTAGCGGGATTAACGCGATTCAAATTTGGGTGATGAAGATGGTGCGTATCGTGATAGCGCTGACGCCATATGGCGTCCTCGCATTGATGGCAAAAGTCTTTTCGACCTATCAGCTAGCGCAATTCACCAGCCTGCTTGGCTTTATTGCCGCCTGTTATCTGGCGGTCGCTATCATGTTTATCGTGCATGCGATTCTACTGATCGTTAGCGGTCATCATCCTCTGCGCTACTTTAAAACGGTGTGGCCGGTGCTCACCTTCGCTTTTGTTTCCCGCAGCAGCGCGGCTTCGATTCCATTAGCCATTACCGCACAGGAAAAATTCGGCGTGCCGAATACCATCGCCAATATTGCCGCCTCTTTTGGTTCCAGTATGGGGCAAAACGGCTGCGCCGGGATCTATCCGGCTATCATGGTGGCCATGATTGCGCCAACGCTGGGTATCGACCCACTGTCCTTCTCGTTTTTAGCCAGCTTACTTCCGGCTATCGCGCTGGGCTCAATTGGCGTCGCAGGCGTCGGCGGCGGTGGGACATTTGCGGCGTTGATTGTCCTGTCTACGCTCAACTTCCCGGTGGCGCTGGTCGGCATTTTTATCGCCATCGAGCCAATTGTCGATATGGCGCGTACCGCGCTGAATGTGAATGGGTCGATGATGTCGGGCGTACTGGCGTCGCGGCTATTGAAACATCAAAGTGCAAAGTCGCACCATGTCGCCTCGATAAGTGAATAATCCCGTCTGATTGAAACGGCGGCCAGGCCTGAAAACTGGCCGCCAGCTGTTTATTTCTTGCTCAGCAGGTTAAAGCTGGTCATCAGGTTACGGTAATCCGGAATGTGGTTAGAGAACAGGGTGCCCAATCCTTCAATATCATTGCGCCAGTCGCGGTGCAGCTCACAGGCCACGCCAAACCACGACATTAACTGCACGCCCGCTTGCGACATACGATCCCACGCCGCATCACGGGTGATCGGGTTAAAGGTACCGGACGCATCGGTCACTACAAAGACGTCGAATCCCTCTTCAATCGCCGACAGCGCCGGGAAGGCCACGCACACTTCAGTGACGACACCGGCAATAATCAGCTGTTTCTTACCGGTGGCTTTTACCGCGTTAACGAAATCTTCGTTATCCCAGGCATTAATATTGCCGGGACGAGCGATATAAGGGGCGTCGGGGAACTGTTCTTTTAGTTCCGGCACCAGCGGGCCGTTAGGGCCATTCTCAAAACTGGTGGTCAGAATAGTCGGTAGTTTAAAGTATTTAGCCAGATCGCTGAGGGCAAGGACGTTGTTCTTGAATTTATCCGGCTCGATATCACGAACCAGTGAGAGCAGGCCGGTCTGATGGTCAACCAGTAATACTGCCGCATCATTTTTATCCAGACGAACGTAAGGTTTAGACATGGTGGCTCCTTTTATACACATCAACTAATCGGTGAGAGACGTTGTATCAACGAGATTAATAATAGTGTAAGCAGCGGATGACGATTAGATGGCAAAAACGGAACGCATCGTCCCAATTTCGCAACGAGGCGTGGCATACTGCCCATGATCAAAATGCATAGCTGGAGCCAACATGTCGCGTAGCGCCCTGCCTTTTCATACCGTAGAAACGTTTCTGATAACCGCGAGGCATCTCAACCTAACCCATGCCGCACAGGAGCTATGCCTGACGCAGGGGGCAGTCAGCCGACAGATCGCCGCGCTGGAAAACTGGTTCGGCTTCCCGCTATTTGAACGCCACGCCCGGGGCCTGCGACTGTCGCCGCAGGGCAGCGCGCTTTATCCTGAGCTACAGTCGGCATTTGGCCGCCTGTTAACGGTAGCCGAGCAGGCGCGCCAGCAGCAAACTGTCGTGCGCCTGAAAGCGCCTACCTGTGCGATCCGCTGGCTGGTGCCGAAACTACTGGAGATAGAACGACGTTATCCGGAATTGCAGGTGGCGTTGACCACCACCACCGAGCATAGCGTCAACTTTAAGACTGAGCCCTACGACGCGGCGATTATCTTCGGCACCCATCAAAGCGCCGGCGACTTGCTGTTTGAAGAGGCCCTCACGCCGGTGGTCAGTCCCGATACGCCGTGCGATCCCCAGCTATCAGGCATCACATTTCTCCATCCGACGCGCGATAAAACCGACTGGCTGCTGTGGCTTGCGCACTTCCCGCATGAAACTGCGCTAAAAATGCATAAAAACCAATATTTCGACACCATGGATCTCGCGATTACCGCCGCGATGCAGGGGCTCGGCGTCGCCATGGCGGACGAAACGGTGGTTGCCGGGGATCTGCGCACCGGGCGACTATGTCGCCCCTTCTCGCTTAGCGTCAAAACCGGCGCCAGCTACCGGCTGGTTGTTCGCCGCTCGCAAAGCAAGGCCGACGGGCTGGCGCGCTTTCGCGCCGCGCTGGTTAATCCAGCGTCACATGATGCTTCATCACCCGGCGGAATAGCGCCAGCCGCGCGCGCATAAAGCGGTTCTCAACTTTAAAGCCCGCGCGCTTGTTGAGGCCGATACGCAATAAACGGTCCCGTCCGCGCTGGCAGGCTGGCCAGCGCACCGGGCCGGTTAACTCACTGCACTGATTGCCCGCCTGACGGGCAAAATTAACCCAGTAGTCGGCGACCTGCGCGGCGAAGGCTTGATCCGCCTCACTGGCGTACTGACATACCGGCTCGGCGCGGGTCAGGTTGTCAAAAACGTAAACCACTTCGTTGCCATGCCAGGCGCCATGGAGATAAGTTTCATGTTCCGCTTCGGCCACATAGTCAAACCAGTAGCGCCAGCACGGTTGCCCGAGACGCTGCTGCGCCTGCATGACAACATACCCCAAAGTCGTGAACGCCATATCGCGACACACTTCCCGCCCTAACGCCTCATCGCCTTTAACGCCGGGATACAGTAGTTTAATCAGCCCAAGGCCAAAACGGCGTTCGCGACGCAGTTTTTGAATCTGACCGGCAATATCGACGCCAAATACCGCCATCACGCTGGCCTCATCGCTATTGGAGCCAATCATCACCGGCATCGCATGCTGACGTCCCTTAAAGAACGTGTCGAGCATGGGCTCCGGCAGCACCGCATCGCCGACAATCGGCGCCGGGCCGATATTCAGCGGCGCAGTCAGCGCCCAAAAGGCATCAGCGGGGATTGCCCGCAGCTGTTCCGCACTGGCATCGGCAAGAGAAAAATGTTCCGCCAGCAGCTTTCCCTTGGCCAGCGCCTTTTCCCGCGGTAAATCCGGTAAGGTATAACCGCTTTGCACGATCGCTTTATGGAACAATCCCTTCGCTTTCGGCGACGCCATTAACGACAGGACGCTGCGCGCCCCCGCGGATTCGCCGAACAAGGTGACATTGGCGGCATCGCCGCCGAAGACGTGGATATTATCCTGCACCCAGCGCAGCGCGGCTATCTGATCGAGCAGTGCAAAATTATACAACCGCTCGCCCTCTTCGCCTTCCAACGCTGGATGGGCGAAAAAGCCGAGGTGTCCAAGACGATAGTTCACGGTGACCACCACCACCTCGCGGCTGGCCAACGCGCTACCGTCGTAGGGCGGCAGACTGCCGGCGCCGATGGTGTAGCCGCCGCCGTGCAGCCAGACCATCACCGGGAGCGGCTGCGAACGGGCGGCGGGCGCCCACACGTTGAGATAGAGACAGTCTTCGGAAAAACGGCCAGGATCGCCGCCGCCCAGTTCACGACAATATTCGATATCCTGCCAGCTGGCGGCGGAAAAGGTATCGGCCTGACGCACGCCCTGCCAGCGCTCTGGAGGCTGCGGCGAACGCCAACGCAGCTCGCCTACCGGCGGCTGCGCGTAAGGAATACCACGCCAGATATGGATCCCCTGTTCACGGGTGCCGGATAACGTGCCCTGCCGCGTTTTCACCAGCGGCGTAGATGAATTCTGCATAACAACGTCCTTTTGCAAGTTATGCCATGCAGAGTACCGATTTTAGAGCAGACCGCAACGGCGTTTACTCCGCTCCTCCGCCTGTTGGTATAACTCGAACTCATCGAGGACCTCGCAGCCTAACGCCGCTTCAAAAGCTTCACGGCTGGCGTTACCGTGACTGCGGGCCTGCGTTTCGTTGCCCAGATTCGATTGGAAGATCCCCGCCGCGCTCACCGGTAAAAAATCTTCATAAACAATCGGCTGCGCGACTACCCAACCACGTTCGATCAGCGGTTGCGGATCGTCGCCGGGGCCAAAAGCATGGCGATGCGCTTCCCCCGCAGGCGTCAGGCGATAGCGAAACCACGCCAGCCCCTGCTGACGCAGCAGAAATTCGCTGTCAGGAAATTCGCTAAAGACCTCCTGCAAATGGCGCTGATGATTAAGGTTGTCTTTACCGACCCCGGCCTCATTCAGTAAGCGGTCATACAGCGCTCGTCCTTTCGGCGTCAACGCGACGCCGCGTTGCTCAATTTCGCCAAAGCGCGCGCTGTGTGTGCCTTTATGTTCACCAGCAAACATCACCGGTTCTTCCAGCGCTTTAAAACTGGTTTGCCGCAGTAAAATCGGCACCTCGCGGCGCGGCGGCCCCTCAATGAGCGCTTTCGGTTCGATACCACATTGCGGCATCAGCGCCTGAACCCGATCGATATCAAGAGTGCGCGGCGTCAGATGGTTAATGTGGCAACCGGGGAAACAGACCACATCGGCAATCAACCGGTGCTCATTATGCAGCGCGTGATAGGTTTGCTCGTCAACGGTGGCATGACGGTGCCAACGGAAAGTTTCCAACGCTTCGGTGACGAATTCACGCGCTTCTGCAGCCGTGAATTCTCCTCGATCTTCGTGTAACGCAATGAGTTCACGGCAGCGAGGCGTAAAGATATCGCGACGGGCGAGAATATCCGCCGCTCGCTGGCGCAGCGCCTCGTTGCCGATCAGTTCAAGGCGCAGCAATGAGGTGAAAACGCGAAACGGGTTACGCGCCAGCGCCGCGTCATCGACCGGGCGAAATGCGGTGGAGTGAACCGGTACCCCAGCCTGCGACAGATCGTAATAGCTAACGGGATACATCCCCATAATGGCAAACATGCGACGCAGGGTCGCCAGTTCTTCCGCCGTTCCCACGCGGATCGCGCCGTGGCGCTCAACGTTCAGCCGTGCCAGCTCGTCGGCATTAGCCAATTGTTCATGTAATTTCGGGTTATGTTCCAGGACCGCCAGATTCACATCCGCCACCAACTCCAGGAGGGTTCCATATTGCGGAACTTCCTGCTGGTACATTGCCGACATAGCCTGTGAAAAGTTCTCCCGAATCTCATCAGCCGTGATGGTGTTCGCCATGATGTCTTACCTCCAGTGAATACTTCCTGGAGTGTAGGAAAGCGCGTTAAGAGTGGCGGGAAGAATTTACAAACTGTGATGCGGATAACCTGCTACCGCGTTTCGCCTGCACAAATCATAACCAATGGTTATGAAAGATTAGATTTAATTTCACTTTAAATTAACAAAACATTTACAGAGACTGTTTCTGGCGACATTACAACAACATGCCTCTCTTCCGATTGATGGAGTACCCTATGAATAATAAATGGTCACCGCGCGAGGTTGTACATCGCGATTACAATAGCCATCCGCCGGCGCTGGCGCCGGGATATAAAACTAGTGTGCTGCGCTCGCCGCGTAATGCCCTCATCTCCCTGCAAAATTCACTTTCTGAAATTACCGGTCCGGTGTTCAGCAGCGACGACCTTGGCCCGCTGGATAACGATCTCATCCTCAACTACGCCAAAGACGGCCTGCCGATTGGCGAGCGAATTATTGTTCACGGTTACGTGCGCGACGGCTTTGGCCGACCAATGAAAAATACGCTGGTGGAAGTGTGGCAGGCCAATGCCGGCGGCCGCTACCGTCATAAGAAAGACCAGTATCTGGCGCCGATTGACCCCAACTTCGGCGGCTGTGGACGGGTGCTGACCGATGAAAACGGTTATTACTGTTTTCGCACAATCAAACCCGGCCCCTATCCGTGGCGTAATCAGGTTAGCGACTGGCGCCCGGCGCATATTCACTTTTCGCTCTCCGGCGATGCCTGGGCGCAGCGGCTGATTACCCAAATGTACTTTGAAGGCGATCCGCTTATTAAACAGTGTCCGATTGTCAGAACCATCAATAACGATGATGCCGTGCGTACCCTGATTGCCGAGCTGGATACCCACGCCGCCGTGCCGCTCGACAGCCTGGCCTATCGTTTTGACCTTGTGCTGCGCGGGCATCGCGCCACGCTGTTCGAAAATCGTACTCAGGGGGCCGCCCAATGAAAGACTATTTAGCTGAAACCGCCTCGCAGACTGCCGGGCCTTATGTGCATATTGGTCTGGCGCCGGACGCTGCAGGGTTTCATATTTTCGAAAAAAACTTCGGCCCCAACTTAGTGAGCGCGGAAACCAAAGGCCAACGTATTACGATTGAAGGCCGGGTTTTCGATGGTTCCGGAACGCCGGTACGCGACGTGCTGCTGGAACTCTGGCAGGCTAACGCCGACGGGCGTTATAACCATCCCGACGACCGTCAGCAGAGTAAGACTCTGGACCCAAACTTCCGCGGCTGGGGGCGCACGTGTTCAGACTTTGCATCCGGCGTCTGGCGCTTTCAAACCATCAAACCCGGCGCGGTCGTCGGCCGTGACGGACGCATGATGGCGCCGCACCTCAATCTGTGGGTGGTGGCGCGGGGTATCAACATCGGCCTGAATACGCGGATGTACTTTGCTGATGAGCAGGCGGCAAATGAACAGGATCCGGTACTGAATCTGATTGAATGGGAAGTTCGCCGCCAGACGCTTATCGCGCAACGTGAAGTGCGTGGAGATGAAGTCGTCTACCGCTTTGATATTTATTTACAGGGCGATAAAGAAACCGTGTTCTTCGATATTTAATTTCCCACCAAAACATCCTTTTTTCCAGCCCCGCCGAGTGCGGGGCTTTTTATCGCGCCTGACAGAAATGACTTGTAAGACAATAAGATCAAATGTTAATAATATTTTGCTAACTAGTTATCAAAATTAAACAACTTCGCTTGCTACCGAGACAGCTCTGTTTTTAACATCGATTATGGAAAAAAATGGTCTCTTCAGTCAGCGCATTCGCTTGCGCCATTTACATACTTTCGTCGCCGTCGCACAACAGGGAACCCTGGGGCGGGCGGCAGAAACCCTGAATCTTAGCCAACCTGCGCTATCAAAAACGCTCAACGAGCTGGAGCAGTTGACCGGTACCCGTCTCTTTGAGCGCGGGCGGCTTGGCGCGCAGTTGACGCTGGTTGGCGAACAGTTTCTTACCCACGCGGTTAAGGTGCTGGATGCCCTCAATACCGCAGGCCAGGCTCTCAATCGTAAAGAAGGCATGAATAGCGATGTGGTGCGGATTGGCGCCCTGCCAACCGCGGCGCTCGGTATTTTACCTACGGTGATTGGTCAATTTCATAAACAGCAAAAAGACATCACCTTACAGGTCGCCACCATGAATAACACCATGCTGCTGGCGGGGCTAAAATCCGGCGATGTCGATATTGGTATTGGGCGCATGTCTGATCCGGAACTGATGAGCGGCCTCAACTATGAACTGCTGTTTCTTGAATCGCTAAAGCTGGTCGTCCGCCCCGGCCACCCGCTGCTGCAGGAGACGGTAACGCTCAGCCGGGTGATGGAATGGCCGGTGGTGGTCTCACCGAAAGGGACAATTCCGCGGCAGAACGCGGAAACGCTACTGCAAAGCCAGGGTTGTAAAATTCCCCCCGGCTGTATTGAAACGCTGTCGGCCTCGCTTTCACGCCAGCTCACGGTCGATTACGACTATGTCTGGTTCGTCCCTTCCGGCGCGGTGAAAGACGACCTGCGTCGCGGTTTGTTAACCTCATTACCTATCGCCACCGAAGGCGCCGGCGAGCCGATCGGTATTCTTACCCGGGTGGACGCCAGCCTGTCGCAGGGGGCGCAAACTCTACTGAGCGCGATACGCAAATCCATGCCTGGCTGACTCTCAGTGGCCGTTACCCCGAATCAGCACATTGAGGTAACGGCACCGCTACGTTCATTCTTCTGCCACTTAATATATACATCGCGCTAATCAATTAGTGCGAAATCATTCATTAACATTTGCGCTCATTTCATTAACAGATTTATCATAGCCATGATTTCACCATTTGGTTCATGTGAAATGAATTCATCTTTTGAAATCACATTTATGAAGCTTTGAACAGCTTCACTCAAAAGCAATTTCAATTTGCACTTGATTCATTTGGTACACGCCTGGCAAGGGGTGGTATAAGGAGACAACATGGCTACGGGCAACGTGCCGCGCGGATTCCCCCGGATCCTGCAGTGGCTACTCGCCGGACTGATGTTAATCATCGGTCTGGCAATCGGCATTTTAGGCGCCAAACTGGCAAGCGTCGGCGGCACCTGGTATTTCGCCATTATGGGACTGGTGATGGTTATCGCCTCCCTGCTTATTTTCCGCAATCGGCGCGGCGGCATCGTTCTTTATGCCGTCGCCTTCGCGGCTTCCATTGTTTGGGCTATCAGCGACGCCGGCTGGACCTACTGGCCGCTGTTCTCACGCCTGTTTGCGCTTGGCGTTCTGGCTTTTCTGTGCGCCATTGTTTGGCCTTTTCTTTCCAGCGCACCGGCAAAAAAAGGCGCGGCCTTCACCCTCGCGGGCGTGCTGGCCGTGGTACTGCTGGTCAGTTTTGGTTGGATGTTTAAATCCCAGCCGCTGGTCAGCGCCAGCGAACCCGTGCCGGTAAAACCGGTACAGCCAGGTGAAGAACAAAAGAACTGGCAGCACTGGGGTAATACCACTCACGGCGACCGTTTCGCCGCGTTGGATCAGATCAATAAAAACAATATCAACCAGCTACAGGTTGCCTGGATTGCCCATACCGGCGATATTCCGCAGAGTAACGGTTCCGGTGCGGAAGACCAGAATACGCCGCTGCAGATTGGCGATACGCTTTATGTTTGTACGCCATATAGCAAAGTCCTGGCGCTGGACGTCGATAGCGGCAAAGAAAAATGGCGCTACGACTCGAAAGCGACGGCGCCTAACTGGCAACGTTGCCGCGGTTTAGGCTACTACGAAGATAGCCAGGCGCAGGCTAATGCCGTGGCCGGGACTCAGCCTGCCGCCTGTGCCCGCCGCCTGTTCCTGCCGACTACCGATGCGCGCCTGATCGCAATCGATGCCGATACCGGTAAAGCCTGTGAAGCATTTGGTGAACACGGTACCGTCGATCTCAGCGTCGGAATGGGGGAAATCAAACCTGGTTATTATCAGCAGACCTCTACCCCGCTGGTGGCCGGTAACCTTGTTGTCGTTGGTGGTCGCATCGCGGATAACTACTCCACCGGTGAACCGCCGGGTGTAGTTCGCGCTTTTGACGTGCATACCGGTAAACTGGCCTGGGCCTGGGATCCGGGTAACCCGCAGCTGACCGGCGTACCGCCGGAAGGACAAACCTACACGCGCGGGACGCCGAACGTCTGGTCCGCGATGTCTTACGATGCCAAACTGAATCTCATTTATCTGCCAACCGGTAACGCCACGCCAGATTTCTTCGGCGGCGAACGTACGGCGCTGGATGATAAATACAGCTCATCAATCGTTGCGGTCGATGCCGCCACCGGTAAAGTGCGCTGGCATTTCCAGACCACCCATCACGATCTGTGGGATTTCGACCTGCCTTCGCAACCACTGCTGTACGATCTGCCGGACGGTAAAGGCGGTACGACGCCGGTACTGGTGCAAACCAGCAAGCAGGGCATGATCTTCATGCTTAACCGCGCGACGGGTGAACCGGTGGCGAAAGTGGAAGAACGCCCTGTCCCGGCCGGCAACGTCAAAGGTGAACGCTACTCGCCGACGCAGCCCTACTCCGTCGGCATGCCGATGATCGGCAACGAAACGTTGAAAGAATCGGATATGTGGGGCGCCACCCCGGTTGACCTGCTGCTGTGCCGTATTCAGTTCAAAGAGATGCGCCATCAGGGTGTCTTTACACCGCCGGGTGAAGACCGCTCCTTGCAGTATCCGGGCTCGCTTGGCGGAATGAACTGGGGCAGCGTGTCGGTCGATCCGAATAACGGCCTGATGTTCGTCAATGACATGCGCCTTGGACTGGCTAACTACATGGCACCGCGAGCGAAAGTGGCTAAAGATGCCAGCGGTATCGAAATGGGTATCGTACCGATGGAAGGTACGCCGTATGGCGCAATGCGCGAGCGTTTCCTGTCGCCGCTGGGCATCCCCTGCCAGAAGCCGCCGTTCGGTACCATGTCGGCGGTTGATCTGAAAAGCGGTAAGCTGGTCTGGCAGGTTCCGGTAGGTACGGTAGAAGATACCGGTCCGCTGGGTATCCGCATGCATATGCCGATCCCTATCGGCATGCCAACGCTGGGAGCTTCGCTGTCTACCCAGTCTGGCCTGCTGTTCTTCGCCGGCACCCAGGATTTCTATCTGCGCGCCTTTGATACCGCCAACGGCAAAGAGATTTGGAAATCTCGCCTGCCGGTGGGCAGCCAATCCGGCCCGATGACCTACGTTTCACCGAAAACCGGTAAGCAGTACATCGTTATCAACGCCGGCGGCGCGCGCCAGTCTCCGGATCGCGGCGATTACATCATCGCTTACGCTTTAGCGGATAAGCAGTAAAACACAGGCCCCGTTCACCACGGGGCCTTTTACTTTTCCTGTTTCAGATTTCATTTAGATGTCAGATCACCTGCATTTGTTACTATGGATGGCAGATTTTATCCCGAGGACAATCAAGGAGAAGGAACTCATGTCTATAATGAAGGGCGCAAGTGCGATGATTTTTGCCTTACTACTACAGGGCTGTATCCACGACGAACCTAAGCAACTTTATCGCCATGACTATGTGCTGAAGGATCCTGACACCGGCAAGCCTATGCCCTATTTCCCTTATCAAATCACGACGCCAGACGGCAAAGTGTTTAAGGGTATAACTGATAAAGACGGCGTAACCGTCGAAGCATTTTCCACCGAGCCAGGGGAATTCATGCTGAGCATGATCCCGCCATTTGAACTGTAAAATTCGCCCTGAATCCTGCTGTTAATGTTTTATTACGCTATGTTATTATTGCGAATGGTTATCAATAAAACATCATAAGGATAAAGATGAAAGGAGCCTCCCGCCGCCTGATGTTTGGCGCTTTTTTACTGATAGCGACAGCCTCGGCCCAGGCGCTGAAAGCGCCAGAAGTGGATTTACGCGACCCAACGTTGTGGGAAGAGAAAAAGGTCAATCCGTTAAACGATATCTCGGTACCCTGCGAAGTGGCAAACGGCCCGGATTGTCCAATCTGGGAAGATCAAAAGTCCGATATTCAGCGTGAGAGAGAACGGCGGGAGCAGAAACGATGGCAATCCGGCTATGAACACTGGCGCAAGTATTAACATAACCTGAAGTCAACCCGGGCGATAAATAGCCCGGGTTTCGCTATCAGCAATACTTAGTTATCACCGAAGTGAATAACCGTACGAATCGATTTACCTTCATGCATCAGATCGAAGGCTTCGTTGATCTGGTCGAGCGGTAACCGGTGGGTGATAAACGGATCGAGGCGAATCTTACCCGCCATCGCGTCTTCAACCATCCCCGGCAGCTGGCTACGCCCTTTGACGCCGCCGAAGGCGGAACCACGCCATACCCGGCCGGTGACCAACTGGAACGGACGGGTTTTAATTTCCTGGCCGGCGCCCGCCACACCGATGATGACGCTCTCACCCCAACCTTTGTGGCAGCACTCCAGCGCCGCGCGCATGACGTTGACGTTGCCAATACATTCGAAACTGAAATCAACGCCGCCGTCGGTTAGCTCAACAATCACGTCCTGAATCGGTTTGTCGTAGTCATTCGGATTGATGAAGTCGGTAGCGCCCATCTCCCTGGCGAGGGTGAATTTATCCGGATTAGTGTCGACCGCCAGAATGCGTCCGGCCTTCGCCTGTACCGCCCCCTGAATCACCGCCAGGCCAATACCGCCCAGCCCGAAGACAGCGACGCTGTCGCCCTCTTTTACCTTCGCCGTGTTATGTACCGCGCCGATACCGGTGGTCACGCCACAGCCCAACAGACATACTTTTTCCAGCGGCGCCTGCGGGTTAACTTTTGCCAGCGAAATCTCAGCACAGACGGTGTATTCGCTGAAGGTGCTGGTGCCCATATAGTGATAAATCGGCTCGCCGTTATAGGAAAATCGCGTGGTGCCATCCGGCATCAAACCTTTCCCCTGGGTGGCGCGAACCGCCTGGCAGAGGTTAGTTTTGCCAGACTTGCAGAATTTGCATTCGCCGCACTCGGCGGTATACAGCGGAATAACGTGATCGCCAGGTTTCAGGCTGGTCACGCCCTCTCCGACTTCAACGACGATACCGCCGCCTTCATGGCCCAAAACCGCCGGGAACACGCCTTCCGGGTCGTCGCCAGAGAGAGTAAAAGCATCGGTGTGGCAAACACCGGTGTGGGTGATTTTGACCAGGACTTCGCCTTTCTTTGGCGGCGCGACGTCAATCTCCACGATTTTTAACGGCTGGCCGGGGCCAAAGGCAACTGCTGCACGTGATTTCATACTGTCCATTCCTCGTCGTGATTTTACTTTAAATAGGATCGTAGCAGGTGACCGACTTCCGCCATGCGGGCGGCGCGTTGGTCCGGGGTGGTATCGCCGCTAACCAGTTCATCCTGCAGATGCATCTCCACCAGCTCGCCCATCAAACCGTTGGCGGCGCCGCGAATGGAGGCAATCTGTTGCAGGATAGTCATGCAGGGTTCGCCGGACTCCAGCGCACGTTCCAGCGCTTCAACCTGCCCGCGAATACGGCGTACGCGGCTAAGCGCACGCTTCTTGTCTTCTGGTGAATGTGGCACGAGAGGCCCTCCATATCATATAGGGGGGTATACTATATTTATTTAACTAAAGTGGCAAATTGAAACGCCGCTAACAACCATAGCATAGCGGCGCAAGTTTACCGTTAATCGAGAGTGAGGCTCATGGCTATACAGCGTAGCTCGGCGTTGGCCATTTTCGAATAATGACTCTTTTCACCATGTGAAACAAAGCCATGGCGTAGATAAAAGCCCGCCGCATTGGGGGTCGCCTCAAGCGTAATGGTTTCGAGCCCCCGTCGGCGAGCTTCGGCAATAACCGCCCTCATGATCAAATCCGCGCATCCCTGCCCGCCCCACTCCGGCAGCGTAAAGATCGCTTCCACGCTTAAGGACTCAATATCGAGATAGCCGGTTGCGACGGGTTGGCCCAGCCTATTTTCCACGATATAAAACGGATTATCGGCAACGGCGTGACGATACCCTTCGGGCATCAGTTCCGGCGTCCAGGCGTGAATCACTTCAGCGCCATAGCTTTGACGACAGCCATGGCGAATCGCCTGATTACGGATATTCCACAACGCAGGGGCTTCATCGGGTACCGCGCGTCTCACTCTCATCACTACTCCTTTATCTTTTTTATGGCGTCGCTCGTGGACGGCTGGCCTTCATCGGGATGCGCGATACCACCAGCGCCCCCAATACCAGGAACCCGGCCACGAGGTAAAAGCCGGCGTTAAAGCTGCCGGTTAAATCCTTCAGCCAGCCGAATAACAGCGGACTCATGGCCGATCCCATATTACCCGTCGCGTTAATCACCGCAATGCCGATCGCTCGTGAGCGCAGGCTGATGGACTGATCTGGCGTGGTCCAGAAAATCACCATCGCCGCATAGGCCCCTGCCGAGGCCATAATTACCCCCAACAGTTGCATCACGCTATTTGCCCCGTGCGCCGCCAGCATCCAGCCCGCGGCGGCAAACAGATAGGGCAATAACGTGTGCAGCTTACGTTCCTGTAAGCGATCAGAACGTTTACTCCACCAAATCATCGCCACAATGGTACAGATATGTGGTACGGCGCTAAGCAAGCCGATGGCGATATTGCTGCTGCCCTGGTTAAAGCTTTTGAGGATCAGCGGCGTCCAGACGCTGAGCGCGCTTAAGGTATTACAGAGAAAGAAATAGGCCAGCGTATACATCAACACCACCGGGGTGAAGACGTCGCGCCAGAGGCTGCCTTTCCCCTGCTGCAGGGCGCTCAGGCTGGCGCTACCGTTCGGTTGCACCAGTCTTAGTTTGTCCCTCTCCATCATCTCGCTAAGGCAACGTTTGTCCTCATCGGTGAGCCATTTGGCCTTTTGCGGACTGTCGTCAAGATAGAACCAGACTACCGCCCCCAACAACACCGATGGGAATCCTTCCAGCAGGAATAACCACTGCCAGCCTTTAAGCGTCAGCATGCCATCCATACTGAGAATATAGCCGGAGACCAGCGAGCCCAACGCCATCGTCACCGGCATGGCAATCATAAACAACGCATTGGCGCGCGCCCGGTAGTACGCCGGAAACCAGTAGGTTAAGTAGAGTAGAAGCCCTGGAAGAAAGCCGGCTTCGGCAATCCCCACCAGCATGCGCAGCAGATACAGGCTGTTTGGCCCGGTCGCAAACATGGTCGCTGTCGATGCGATTCCCCACACCACCATAATGCTCGCAATCCAGCGGCGCGCGCCAACGATCCCCAGCATGATGTTACTGGGAATACCAAAGATGACGTACATCGCATAGAACAACGTCGTCGCGAGGCCGAACATGGTGCTACTCAGCCCCAAATCCTGGCTCATGGTGAGCCCGGCAAAGCCGATATTGATACGATCAAGAAATGAAAAGATAAAAAGCAGAAACAGAAAAGGAATTAAGCGACGGAACAATTTATTGATCACCACCTGTTCGCGCGGGCTCAAGCGTTCAGCGCCCCCCGCATCGGCGACAGGAGGGGAAGTGGCCGGTATATTATCGGTCATGTCAGGTTTTCCTTTTGCTCATCGGTATTGAAAATGCAGGCGTTTTAGCCAATGACGCTGCGGATACCGCTGAACGTGGCTGGGTGTCGTTTCGACGACCTCCCGGCTGGATTCAATCCACCGCACTCAGATTCTTATAGAACCTTTCATTTCAATTAGACATTTTTATTTACAATATTGATACAAATTTGCAGCATAAGTAACATTTCATGAATCATTTATTGGCGAGTTACGGAAACAAAAAACCCGCCGGTGGGCGGGTTCAGGAGTGCCGGGCGTGATACTCAGCGCTTGCGCGGCATCATGCGCAGCAGCGTATTATCTTTCCATAAATAGTGATGCAGCAGAGCCGCCAGCGCGTGCAGGCCAATCACGAAATAGCCGATATTGGCAATTAAGCCGTGCAGCCCCTTAAGGCTGTCGACCAAAGCGAAGTTGCTTTGCGCCGCAAAGGGCATCGTCAGGCCGAAAGCAAACCACGGGTTACCGCGGTAATACATCATTACCATGCCAATCGCCGGTAGCGCGATAAACAGCAGATATATCACCAGATGGCCAAGATGGGCGAAACCGGTCATCATCGGCGAGGGTTTAGGAACAATCGGCGGCGCCGGAGACTTCAGGCGCACCAGCAGTCGTGCAATCATCAAGACAAAAATGGAAATGCCGCAGGAGACATGGATCATGTTTATCACCGGACGGTCGCTGCGCGGGAAGAAACCGCGCAGTTCCATCGCCGCGTAGGCGACGACAACCAGTAAAAAAACCAGCCAGTGAATTCCTATCTGCAGGCCAGAATATTTATCGCGCATGAATAAACCTTAATGGAAGTGTGATGTTGTTAACATAACCGCCTTCCCTTAAATTTTCATTAACCTTTACCGAGGCTTAAAAAACTGCGTTAGCGCGAATTGAATAGCATCAGGGCTCTTTTGCAAAGAGCCCTGGGCAATGTTACTGCTCGGTGAGTTGCAGTTCAGCAATGACCGGCAGATGGTCACTGGCCGCTGACCAGTTAAATTCCGGCGAGTTATGCGGAATCTCCAGCTTCTTCACATCCCACTTTTGTCCTTTGAAGGTGAAAATGTGGTCGATATCAATAGCCGGGTTAACGGCAGGCCAGCTACGCGTATCCGTCCCCTGCTTCGACACTTCGTTAAAGAAATAACCGATCTCTTTCACCGGCTGTTCTTCACGGGTTGAATTGAAATCGCCAGCCAGGATCTTAATTGAAGAGGCGATATCTTTAAAATCAGACGCCGCATCGCCAATACTCAAATCGAGAAGATAGCGAGCCTGCTCGGTACGCATGGTGGGATCTTTTTGCCAGTCGAGATGGGTCACCATAATAATCGGCGCGGAATCAAAACCCGGTACATCAACCTGCGCCAGTAGCGCCACGCGCTGTTCCGCATTGCCTGACGGCAGCTTCACCACCTGAGAATGCAGGATTTTATATTTTGACAGCAGCCCCAGTCCGTATTCGCCACCGTCGAAATCCAACGCTTTACCAAAGGCATAATGCATATTGTTAGCATCGGCAATCGTCTTAAGCTGATCGATTTTCTGGCTGCGCTGAGTTTTGTTATCGACTTCCGGGACGGCAATAATATCGGCGTTAATTTTTTTAATCGCTGAATTAAGTGCCGTAAAATCGGCCACATTATCAGACGCTTCATTCTTGCCGATATTATAGGTTGCTATACGTAATTTCGGCTGATGCTGGGTATAGACTTTATCCGGCACCCCGCCTTTCTGTACGGCAAGTATTTCATTACCAGCAAGTTTCTCTGCTGCCTGGACGTTAGCCGCCAGGCAGGCCAGCGTCACCATCGTCAGTGCAATGCTCTTTTTCATTGGTATGCTATTCCCCTTGTTTAAGTATTCTTATATTAAGGGTACCGAGTGAAGACATTGATTATCGTGATGTATAGCGCAAACTTATAACGCAGAGTGAATTAAGTATCCCGAAAGATTTGAGGTTATCCACAAAACGAGTCGGTATCAGATCGCATAGATTGTGGATAACTCACTGCAGGCCCCGCCACTCCTGCCATTCTGCTTTGTGTTCATTATTCAACCGCATACGCGCCCATACAGGGATAGCCGCCTGTCCAGGCTCCGCCAGAATATGTAGATAATGTTTACCATTTAAAGCCGCATAATGAAGCCGTCAGCGTTATACTTCCTTCGCACCATCTGGCTCCACGTGACAGTTACTGAAGACGCTTCAGGCAGGTAACTTAGCAATAGAAACACCGCAGGTGAACTGCTAAGCCGCTGAAAGTAAATAGTTTACTCTCCCCGCTCTGCCTGAAGAAGTTTTAACGTATCAACTTCACCACCAGGAGAATATCCATGAGCAAACTTGGGATTAATGGATTTGGTCGTATAGGACGTTTAGTACTTCGCCGCCTGTTAGAAGTAAATAGCCCGCTGGAGGTCGTGGCCATCAACGATCTCACCTCACCGAAAGTCTTAGCCTACCTGCTTAAACATGACTCTAACTACGGTCCTTTCCCATGGAGCGTTGATTTTACAGAAGATGCGCTGATCGTTAATGGTAAAAAAATCACCGTTTATGCGGAAAAAGAGGCTCAGCATATTCCGTGGAAAGCCGCAGGCGCTGAGGTGATTGTTGAATGTACCGGTTTCTATACGTCGGCGGAAAAATCGCAGGCACACCTGACCGCCGGCGCGAAGAAAGTGCTGATTTCCGCCCCTGCCGGCGAGATGAAAACCATCGTTTATCACGTCAACGACGACACCATGAGCCCGGATGATACCATCATTTCGGTTGCATCCTGCACCACCAACTGTCTGGCGCCAATGGCTAAAGTGCTCAACGATGCTTTCGGCATTACCGTGGGCACCATGACCACTATTCACGCTTATACCGGTACGCAATCCCTGGTGGACGGGCCGCGTGGCAAAGACCTGCGCGCCTCGCGAGCGGCAGCGGAAAACATTATTCCGCACACCACCGGCGCGGCAAAAGCCATTGGTCTGGTGATTCCGGAGCTTAGCGGGAAACTGAAAGGTCACGCCCAGCGCGTGCCGACTAAAACCGGCTCAGTGACGGAACTGGTTTCCGTATTGGCGAAGAAAGTCACCGCTGAAGAGGTTAATCAGGCCATGAAAAATGCGGCGGCGAACAATGAATCTTTTGGCTACACCGAAGAGGAAATTGTCTCCTCCGACATTATTGGCAGCCATTTCGGCTCAATCTATGATGCGACTCAACTGGAGATCATGGAAGCCGGCGGCGTACAGCTCGTGAAAACCGTGGCCTGGTACGATAACGAGTACGGCTTTGTTACCCAGCTTGTCCGCGTACTGGATAAATTCGCGAAGTAAACTCAGAACCAGCGGATAGCTGCGGCTATCCGCCTTTCTCCCTACCCCAGCGTTCTGGCGTTCAGCGCCTCGCTCAAAAGCTTATCTTCACGCAAGCATTGCCACGCCGCGCTAACATCACGTGGGAAATCGACGTGGGTAATAAACCCTTTACCGTTGGGGCCATAACCCTGCGCGTTGTCCAGCAGACGCGGCAGCTCGCCAAGCAGCAGCGCCAGATAACGCCCCACCGGCCACAATCCACTATCGTCTCCGCTGAATCTCAGGCCAGCAGCGCTGTTTTCAAGCCGCGGCGAACAACCAGGATAGCTCCACCACTGCGGCTTCACCGGTGCCTCCAGCCAGACGCGGGCAAACGTCGCCATCGTCCGACGCTGCATGGTCGGATCCTGAATCACCACGCCAGAGGAATATTCCAGCCCACGCTCTTCCAGTAACCGGCGGGTAAACCACGCATTTTCGCCGCAGTTGGTTGAACGGTCCTCCACCACGATGCGATCGCGCGGAATTTGCCAGAATTGTTCGGCGATGTCCGCCAGGATATGCGATTCCGGACGCCCCTCTACCTGCAGCGCCTGATAGTGCGGATGCTTTTGTACGGCGTCGTAAAGAAAGGTCGTCGAATGACCAATACCGCCGCTTATCAATAGTGGAATCTGCCTCTGAGCCGCGAGCCGACAGGCGGCGTCAATGGTCGGGATCACCGCGTTACCGGCCAACACCGCAATCTGCGGCTGCGCATTCTGCGGCAAATCATCCTGCGCCAACCAGTCTCCGATGAGATTGGCCGCCGCTAACGTGTCGTGTGAAAGCGCCGGGAAATGCTCTGTCATACCCTTTCCTTCTTCTGTCCTGATCCAACAATGAAGTGTCGGGCGACATCATAAACCGCGCTACGGCGAAAAGGAAAATCCGGCAGCCACGCTTCAGCTGCCGGGTATCATCAGGCGCTGGCGTTATCCAATGCCAGTTGCCCTTCGCGCTTCTGTTTCACTTTCCAGAAGCACCATAGCGCGATAAACCACAGCGGCGAGGCCATCAGCGCCAGCAGCGTATCCGGGTCGAAAATCATAATGAAGATTGAGAAGGCGAAAAACAACAGGCTTAGCCAGCACATCACCACTCCCGCCGGCATTTTGAATTTCGACCGCGCGTGCAGGTCCGGGCGTTTATGGCGATACACCAGGTACGCCACGAGGATCATACCCCAGCTGAAAACCACCATGATCGCCGCCAGCGTTGAAACGATGGTGAACAACGTCATCACATTTGGCACCAGGAACAGCAGTAACGTACCGCTTAGCATGCAGAAGCAGGAGAACAGCAGGCTACGTACCGGAATGCGGGTATTACGCGATAGTATACGGAACTGCCAGTGCGCATGTTTTTCCACCGACAGGCCGTACAGCATGCGGGTACTGGAATAAACGCCGCTGTTCGCCGACGACATGGCCGACGTCAAGGCGACAAAGTTAATCACCGCGGCGGCGGCAGGTAGCCCGGCCTTGGCGAACAAGGTCACGAACGGACTGGCATCCGGCGAGACGCCCGGCCACGAGGCCACGGCAATAATCACCACCATCGACAGCAGATAGAAAATAATGATGCGCAGCGGCAGCGCGTTGATCGCCTTCGGCAGGATGCGCTCAGGATCGCGTGTTTCCGCCGTCATGGTGCCAAGCAGCTCAATACCGGTGAAGGAGAAGATCGCTATCTGGAAACCGGCGAAGAAACCGGTCACCCCGTGCGGCATAAAGGCCGTCGGATCGGTGAGATGGCCTAACGAAGCCTTCACGCCGTCCGGCGAAGTCCAGCCGATAGCAATCATCCACGCGCCGGTTAAAATCAGCGCAATAATGGTGATGACCTTAATCAGCGCAAACCAGAATTCGGCCTCGCCGAACATTTTTACCGACAACAAATTAAACAAGAACAGGATCCCAAGCGTACTCAACGCGGGCATCCACGCCGACATCTCCGGAAACCAGTACTGCATATAGCTGCCGCATACCACCACGTCGGCGATACAGGTCACCACCCAGCTAAGCCAGTAGGTCCAGCCCAGATAGAAACTGGCCTGCGGGCCAAGATAGTCGCCGACGAAATCCGCAAACGAACGGTAATCCAGGCGGGTCAGCAACAGCTCCCCCATCGCCCGCATCACCATATAGGTAAAGAAACCTACCAGTAGATAGATAAGCAGAATGGATGTTCCGGCGACGGCGATGTTTCTGCCCGCCCCCATAAACAGTCCGGTGCCGATAGCGCCGCCCAGCGCAATCATCTGAATGTGCCGGGCGCCAAGGCCGCGTTTGAGCTGCGACGGGCACTCCCCGCCGGCGGCAGGATGAACCTGCCCCTCACGTTGATGTTCAGTCATGTTGATTCCTTCAAGCAGGCATAGAAAGGCTTGGCGCGGTAGCGGTCAGCAACAGCCCGGCGCGTTGACCGGCGGCGACGCCCGCATTCGGAAACAGGATGTAGGGGGCGTCGGCATTGACCACCCAGGTTTTCTGTGCCTGACGGGCGATTTCATAGCCTGCCGGCAGCGCGGTAAAGTTTTCAATTTTCGGGTCGAGATTAAGGGTAAAACCGTTCTCGCTCTTGATGATGCTCTGCTGCACCACAAAGTATTCGACCGGCGCTTTGCTCCGCGGCGGCATGATGCCGTCGGCGATCAGCGCGCCGATCGCCAGTTCGGTGGCGGCAAACAAGCGCAAATCATTTTCACCGAATGGCATCACTTTCCCCAGTTCCAGCGTGGCGCTTTGCGCGCCGAACTTCTCGCTGGTGAAGTGGGTAAAGGTGCCGCCCGGTTCGGTATGGCGCACGATGGCGTCCATACCGCTGGCCTGCAACAGCTGATAAAAATCCGCGCTGTAGTCGCCATCATGAGCGGGGAGCAGCGCGAACTGCCGATATTTTGACCCGCGAATGGCGGTATGCAGATCGAGATGCGTGCGCGGCACCTTGCCGTGGGCATCGGCGCTACGGAAGAAGGCCTGTACGGCCATCTCCAGTTCAAAAGCGCGACGCGACTCGTTACCCGGCATCGCCGCCAGATGGCGGCCGCCAAACAGCCGGTTGAGATCGTTATGCAGATAGCGACGGCCGGCGCGAATGGCGGGCAGATTGCCGAACACCACCAGCAGCGCGTGGGTCAGCGGCTGTTCGCCCAGGCTTAATCCCTGCAGGATCTGCAGCAACATTTCAATCGGCGCGGTTTCGTTACCGTGCACCCCGGCGGAAAGCACCGTCGCCTGTCGCCAGGGCGTTTTTGGCAGCAGTTGCAGAATGCCATCGCCTAACCAACTGGCTTCGATAGTCGGCGGAAAGGTCCATGTCTGCAGTTTACAATGCAGTAAATCGTTGACGTTTTGTTCCATTCCCGGCCCCTTATCGCTGGAAGTCATAAATCGCGCCCAGATGTAAAATCTGCGTCAGCTCATCCAGCGCCTGATAAACCTCGCGCAGCAGCTGCGGGTCGGCGAGATCGCTGGCATGCAGGCGATCGCGATAATGCTTTTCAACCCACGCCGTCAGTTGCTGGTAGCGTTCGTCATTCATCAGGCTGTGAGTGTTGACCGCCGCACGCTCGGCATCGTTAAGCACCACCCGCAGACGTAAACAGGCCGGGCCGCCGCCGTTGCGCATGCTTTCACGTAGATCGAATGCCGCCACTTCATCGATAGGCGATGCGCTATCGGCGGCAAGAGCGGAGAGATAGCGCCAGACGTTTTCACGCTGACGGCACTCTTCCGGCACCACGATCAGCATTTTGCCATCGGCTTTGCTCAGTAACTGGCTGTTGAACAGATAAGAGTCCACCGCGTCATCGAGGCTAACCTGCTCGTCCGGCACTTCAACGCTGGTGAATGGAATATTCAGCCTGGCGTTGCTCTCCTTCAGCGTTGCCAGCACCTCCCGCTGCTGCAGGAAGGCGTGCTGATGATGGAACAGCACGTGGCGGTTGCTGACGGCGATAACATCATTGTGGAATACGCCATGGTCGATAGCCTGCGGATTTTGCTGAGCGAATACGGTGTACTGCGGGTCGAGCTGATGCAGACGCGCCACCGCTTCGCTGGCCTCCAGCGTCTGGCGTGCGGGGTATTTTGCTGGCGTAACACCGCCGCTGGCGCGCTTACCGTAGACAAAAAACTGCACGCCCTGGCGGTCATAATCCCCGCAGAAACGGTTATGGTTAGCGGCCCCTTCATCACCTAAATCGCCATGCTGCGGTAGCGCCGCGTGATGCGCAAAGTAGCGCTCATCGGCGAAGGTGGCCCTGAGGATGGCCGAGGTGATCGGCGCTTCCTGCATGCGGTGCAGCTTATTGTTGAGGTTGGCGACCGTAAAATGCACTTTTCCATCAGCGCTATCGGCCGACGGCGACACGGTGGCGGCGTTGGCGGTCCACATCGAGGAAGCGGAGCTAAAGGCCGACAATAGCTGCGGGGCCTCTTTAGCCGCTCGCTGGATAACCTGCTCGTCGCTACCCTGAAAACCAATACTGCGCAGCATCGTCATATTTGGCCGCGGCTGCGGCGGCAGAATGCCCTGAACAAAGCCACGATCGGCCAGGGTCTTCATCTTATAAAGCCCCTGCAGCGCCGCCTTCTTCGGGTTAGATAAACCGTCGCGGT
This sequence comes from Klebsiella sp. CN_Kp088, assembly GCF_040064335.1. NCBI lineage: Bacteria > Pseudomonadati > Pseudomonadota > Gammaproteobacteria > Enterobacterales > Enterobacteriaceae > Klebsiella > Klebsiella sp. CN_Kp088. The sequence goes on from NZ_JBEAIQ010000001.1 coordinate 534,005, forward strand.
TGTTTTGTGACGCTTCGTTGCCTACCGACAACCCGGCGTAGTGGTGCGTTGGCCCCACCAGGCCGTCAAAATTCGCTTCAAATCCAGACATAGTGTCCTCACAAAAACGGTTATCAGAATGGCAGACCTGGCGACGTCGTCGCCGGCAGCGTCAGCGTTTCGCTGACCAGAGAAGCCATCGGCCAGGCGCAATAATCGGCGGCATACCACGCCGAAGCGCGATGGTTGCCGGAGGCGCCGACACCGCCGAATGGCGCTTTGCTGGAGGCTCCGGTGAGCGGTTTGTTCCAGTTAACAATCCCGGCGCGCGCTTCGTCGGCCAGCTTGTCGAACAGCGCCGGGTCGGCGGAAATCAGCCCCACCGCCAGGCCGTAGCGGGTGTTATTGGCGATCGCGATCGCCTCATCGAACTGGTCATAACGAATCACGGTCAGCAGCGGGCCGAAGTACTCTTCATCCGGTACCGCGATCCCGGTAACATCGATAATTCCCGGCGTCAGCACGGTTGAGCGCGGATCAGGCTGGCTCATGCGCAGCAGCACATTGCCGCCCAGCGCTTCCAGCTTCGCCTGCGCCGCCAGCATGCCCTGCGCGGCGGTTTGCGAAATCACCCCGCCCATAAACGGCTGCGGATCGGCGTCCCATTTACCGGCGCGGATCTGCCGGCTGGCAGCAATCAGTTGTTCAAGTAGCGCATCGCCCTGTTCGCCGCGCGGTACCAGTAAACGACGCGCGCAGGTGCAGCGCTGCCCGGCGGAGATAAAGGCCGATTGAATAATCACGTGCAGCGCCGCAACGCTATCGACAACGTCGGCCACGATCAGCGAGTTGTTGCCGCCCATCTCCAGCGCCAACATTTTCTCCGGCTGGCCGCCGAGGTAGCGGTGGAAATGGAAGCCAGCGGCGGCACTCCCGGTAAACAGCACCCCGTCGATATCGCGGTTTTCCAGCAGCGCCTGGCCGGTATCTTTCGCCCCCTGCACCAGGTTCAGCACCCCGTCCGGGATCCCGGCCTGCTGCCATAGCTGAACGGTGAGTTCCGCGGTCGCCGGCGTCAATTCGCTCGGTTTAAATACCACGGTGTTACCGGCGATCAGCGCCGGGATAATATGGCCATTCGGCAGATGCCCCGGGAAGTTGTAAGGGCCAAACACCGCCATCACGCCGTGCGGCTTATGGCGCAGCAGCGCTTTGCCGTCCGGCATAGCGGACTCGCGATAACCGGTACGTTCGGCGTAGGCATCAATGGAAATCCCGGCCTTGCCGATCATCGCCTGTACTTCAGTACGGGTTTCCCACAGCGGCTTGCTGGTTTCACGGGAAATTAACGTCGCCAGCGCCTCTTTATTCTCTTCCAGCAGTGCAGCGAAACGCTGAACCACGGCAATGCGTTCGCTTAATGGGCGATGCGACCAGCCATAAAACGCCTCGCGCGCGGCAGTACAGGCGGCCTGCACATCGGCCGCGCCGGCGCTGCTCGCCTGCCATAAAATAGACTGGTCTTCCGGCGCCAGTTTGGTTAACGGCGCGCCTGCGCCCTGCTGCCACTTACCTGCTATAAACTGTGCGTTTACCGCCATGATCTGTTTTCCTCTGGATTGAGTGTCACCGCGTGAACCCGGTCGGTGGCATTGACCTGCAGGGCGTCCAGCGCCTGCTGTTCGAGCGCTCCCGGCGTCTCTTGCGCGATGAGCACCGCGCGGAAATTATCAAACTGTCCGTTGGCGACGATGGTTGGCGTCGCCTGCGGCGTCATGAGTTGCAGCGCCGGCAGCGAGTAGCTCTCTCTGATGGCGCGAATATTATCGGTTTCTGCTTCCAGTACCGGGCCGGCATCGAAGATGTCGACGGACCCGCGCCAGCTAAACCCCTCTTTTTCGAGAATAGCCCGCGCCGGCGCGGTATTAGCATGAACCTGGCCTATCACCTCGCGGGCATCATCCGGCAGCAGCGAGATGTAAATCGGGTAAGCCGGCATCAATTCGGCGATAAAGGTTTTCATCCCTGTACCGGTGAGGCGGTCGGCATCGGCGAAAGGAATATCGAAAAAGTGGTGCCCCAACGCATCCCAGAACGGCGAATTACCCTGCTCGTCGCTGCGCCCGCGCAGCTCGGCGAACAGATGCGGTGAAAACCACTCGCGGAACGCGGCAATAAAGACAAACCGCGCTTTGGAAAGCAGCAGGCCATTGCGGTTCTTCTGGTACTCAGGGTCCAGAAACAGGGTACAGAGTTCGCTGTGGCCGGTATGGTCGTAGCTTAAATTGAGCAAATCCTGATGCTTGTAAACCCCAAGCTCTTTCGATGCCCGTACCGTTTTCTGAATACGAAAATTGTAGAACGGTTCGTCGAGCCCCACCGCGACCTCAATGGCGCTGACGCCGACAACCCGGCTCAGTTCGGTATCTTCCAGAACAAACAGAAACCCCTGTTCGCCGCGCGTCAGCTTGCCGGCAAAGGTCTCCACGCTGCGTTTGATCCGTGCGGCGAGGCGCACGGCATCATTGGGCAGCGAGGTCATTCCCACGCCCGCCCGGGAGGCCAGGCGGACAATATCATCGAGGTCGTTTTCCCGTACGGGACGAAATAACATCATAGGCCGTCTCCCGGATTAGCTGGTTAAGCGGGCGACGGCGCGCTCAAGGCGCACGAAGGCTTCATCAATATCCGCCAGGGGAATATTGAGCGCCGGGGCGAAACGCAGTACGTCCGGCCCGGCTATCAGCGCGATCAGTCCCTCTTCCGCCGCCAGATTGGTCAGCGTTTTGGCTTTGCCGCGCAGATGGCTTGCCAGTTCGGCGCCAATCAGCAGCCCCATCCCACGCACGGCGCTAAAGAGATCATATTTGGCGTTCAGCGCATTGAGTTTATCGACGATAAGGGTATGGCGTTCGCCCACGCCCGCCAGCAGCGCGCTATCCATTTGCGCCAGCACGCTATTAGCGACGGTCGCCGCCAGCGGGTTGCCGCCGAAAGTCGTGCCGTGAGTACCCGGCTGGAACACCTGCGCCCAGGCCTCTTTCGCCAGCATCGCGCCAATTGGGAAGCCGCCGCCCAGCCCTTTCGCGCTGGTGAGAATATCCGGAACCACGTTGTAATGCTGGTAAGCATACAGTTGGCCGGTACGCCCGGCGCCGGTCTGCACTTCATCAAAAATCAGCGTCGCTTCATGCTCATCACACAGCTCGCGCAGTGCCTGCAGGAATTGCGGATCCGCTGGCATGACGCCGCCTTCGCCGATAATCGGCTCGACGATGACCGCGCAGGTGCGGGAAGAGAACGCCGCTTTCACCGCGTCGATATCGTTATACGGCAGATGGGTGATGTCCTGCGGTAATGGCGCATAGTCGCTGGAGTATTTCGGCTGCCCCCCTACGGTTACGGTAAACAGGGTGCGGCCATGGAAAGAGTTTTTGAAGGCGATAATTTCGCTCTTGTCAGCGCCGAATTTGTCGTGCGCATACTTGCGCGCCAGCTTCAGCGCGGCTTCGTTGGCTTCAGCACCGGAGTTACAGAAGAAAATTTTATCGGCGAAGGTCGACTCCACCAGGGTTTTCGCCAGCTGCAGCACCGGTTCGTTGGTATAGCCGTTGCCGATGTGCCACAGCTTATCCAGCTGCGCTTTCAGCGCCGCGGCCAGGGCCGGGTTAGCGTGACCCAGCGCGTTAACCGCAATGCCGCCAGCCACGTCAATGTACTCTTTACCCTGCTGGTCCCAGACGCGGGAGCCCGCCGCTTTCACCGGGATAAACGGCGCGGGAGCGAAACACGGAACCATATAAGCATCAAAATCTTCGCGAGTGATACTGCCTGACATAACAATTCTCCGGAACGAGGATCGGCGGCATAAATTGGCCAATCGTGAATAGTCGAATTTAACAATTTCCCTTTAGCCGTTTTCAGGGCGCACACGTCCCGCTGCGATGACAAATATTTTCACCACAACTGAAATAAGCCATTTTATTTGTATGGATATATGTTAATTCACGGTTAATACCTTGTGTATTGCGTGAGCTAATGCTGGGCCCTGACGAGCAACAAAGTCAATACAACCATGAATCATTTTATTCACTTTTAGAGGATCATCAAGATAATGAAAAATATGAAAAAATTATTTCTATATTCACTTATCTGCATAAAATATGCATATCCATGCATGACATACAGGCACCTGGTCGTGCTTATTTATTCAAATGCAACCCCAAAAAACTAACAAAAATGTAAAATTCGGAATAGCCGTCAAATACTGGTTTATAAAATTGGTGATAACATTCATCACACAGATTTTACTGCTGTACCTATTCCACGGTTTTACACGACACAAATAACATTGAGATACAGGACTCTTATGGAAAAGTTATCTTACGCATCTGAAAGTAGTACATCTCCATGGACCACTTACCTGCGCCAGATCGACCGCGTCGCGCCGTATCTGGGCGACCTCGCCTACTGGGTGGAAACTCTGCGTCACCCGAAACGCGCGCTGATCGTTGATATTCCAGTGCAGATGGATGATGGCACCATCCGCCATTTCGAAGGCTATCGCGTACAGCACAATCTATCGCGTGGACCGGGTAAAGGTGGTGTTCGCTACCATCCGGATGTCGATCTTAACGAGGTAATGGCGCTTTCTGCCTGGATGACCATTAAGTGCGCCGCGGTCAATATTCCTTACGGCGGAGCCAAAGGCGGCATCCGCGTCGACCCGTTCTCACTGTCTGAAGGCGAGCTGGAACGTCTGACTCGTCGCTATACCAGCGAAATCGGCATTATCATTGGGCCACAGAAAGATATCCCGGCGCCGGACGTTGGCACCAACGGTAAAGTGATGGCGTGGATGATGGACACCTACTCCATGAATCACGGCACCACTATCACCGGCGTGGTTACCGGTAAGCCGATTCATCTCGGCGGTTCGCTGGGCCGTGAAAAAGCCACCGGCCGCGGCGTCTTCGTCACCGGTCGTGAAGTGGCTCGTCGCAACGGGATCGAAATCGAAGGCGCGAAAGTGGCGCTGCAAGGTTTTGGTAACGTCGGCAGCGAAGCCGCTCGTCTGTTTGCAGACGTTGGCGCGCGCATTGTCGTGATCCAGGACCATACCGCGACCCTGTTCAACGAAGGCGGCATCGACATGCAGGCGCTGACCGCATGGCAGGCCGAGAACAAGAAGATTGCTGGTTTCCCGGGCGCGCGTGAAATCGCCAAAGAAGATTTCTGGACCACCGAGATGGATATCCTGATCCCGGCGGCGCTGGAAGGCCAAATCACCCGTGAACGCGCGGAAAAAATCAGCTGTAAGCTGATCCTCGAAGGCGCCAACGGCCCGACCTATCCGGACGCCGACGACGTGCTGGCCGACCGCGGGGTGATCGTGGTTCCGGACGTTATCTGTAACGCCGGCGGCGTGACCGTCAGCTACTTCGAATGGGTGCAGGACATGGCAAGCTTCTTCTGGAGCGAAGAAGAGATCAACGCCAAGATGGACCGCATCATGACCGATGCTATTGTTCACGTCTGCGATAAAGCCGCCGAGAAAGCGTGTTCTCTGCGTACCGCGGCCTACATCGTCGCCTGCGAGCGCATTCTGCTGGCGCGTAAAGATCGCGGCATCTATCCGGGCTAATGTCCAGGTAATCCAGATACGAAACCCGGGCTCGCCCGGGTTTTTTTATTTTTTTCTCCACGTGCCAGCCTGCCTTTCCCACAAAAAACGCACATTGCGTTAACCTATTTTTATCTTCGTGACTTGAAATCAGTAAATCGCCGCGCCTAAAATCATTAGAGCTCTAATGATTTTGCAGGCGGAACATGGATAACCGACAGCTTAACTTTTCCCATCTCTTATACTTAACCGCGCATCACTGGCGGCTGGCGGTTAACCGGCGGTTAAAAAATCTAGGCATGAGCCAGGCGTCATGGGTGGCGGTGTCAGCCATTGCCCGCAACGAGCAGCCCCTCTCGCAAAGCGAACTGGCGCAGGAACTGGGTGTCGAAAGCGCCACCATCGTCCCGCTCATTAACCGCCTGGTCGAACTTGAACTGGTGGAGCGCGTTAAGCCTGACAGCGATAAACGTAAGCGTCTGTTGGTTGCCACCGCCAAAGGGATGGCGCTTTTCCATCAGGTGAAAGCGGTCGCCGACGACCTGCGCGAGGAGATCCTCACCGCCATTACTCCGGAAGAGCGTGAGCAAACCCACCGGGTACTGGAAAAGCTGCTACACGAGGTGGAAAAGAAATAATGCCTCGTCGCGAAGCTAATCCTTATGTGCCCCACGACTGGGCGCCGCATGAAAAACCGGCGATGCTCGGTTCGCCGTCGACGCCGATCCACAGTACGCCGAAACGCGTCGCTTATGGCATCGTCGGGCTGCTGGTGTGCCTGACCGGCGCGCTGGGTAACGCCGTCGTTACCGCCAACCTGCAGCTGCTGCAGGGCACTTTTGCCGCCTGGTCGACGGAAATCGCATGGCTGCCGGCGGTCTACGTTATGACTAACGTTTCCATCAACCTGCTGCTGGTGAAATTTCGCCAACAGTTTGGCCTGCGCGCCTTTACCGAAGGCTTCCTGGTACTGTATGTACTGGTCACATTCTTCCACCTGTTCGTCAACGACCTCAGCTCGGCAATGATGGTGCGCGCGGCGCACGGCATGGTGGCAGCGGCGTTGAGTTCACTGGGAATTTACTATCAGGTGCAGGCCTGGCCGGCGCGCCACCGCCTGAAGGCGTTGACCATCGGTATCACCGGATCGTCGCTGGCGATCCCGCTGGCGCGTCTGTTCTCGACCGAACTGCTGCAGATTGACGAATGGCGCGGGCTCTACTTCTTTGAGCTCGGCCTGGCGCTGGTGTCGCTGGCCTGCGTCATCGCGCTGAAACTGCCGCCAAGCGACCGCAAAAAGGTGTTTGAGAAGAAGGACTTTATTACCTTCTTCCTGCTGGCGCCCGGTATGGCTTTAGTCTGCGCGGTCCTGTCGCTGGGCCGTCTGGACTGGTGGTTTGAGGCGCCGTGGCTTGGCTGGTCGCTGGCGGGAGCGGTGGTGCTGATCGTTTCGGCTATCGCCTTCGAGCATAATCGCACTAACCCGCTGCTTAACACCAAATGGCTTTCCAGCGGCAGTATCCTTCGTCTGGGACTGATTATGTTGCTGATTCGCATCGTGCTGGCGGAACAGAATACCGGGGTCATCGGTTGGCTGCAGTACGTCGGCTTGCAAAACGAGCAGATGACCAACCTGGCATGGTCGATTTTCGCCGGTATCGTCTGCGGTATCGTCGCCAGTTGCCTGACGCTTAACCCGCAGCGCCTCTACTGGCCCACCGCGACCGCGCTGGCGTTGATTATGATTGCGTCATTGCTTGATAGCCAGTCCACTGCCCTGACCCGTCCGGAACAGTTGATGTTCAGCCAGTTTTTACTTGGCTTCGGCAGTGCCTTCTTCCTCGCGCCGGCCATGCTGGCGGGAATTGGCGGGGTGATTGCCGACCAGCGGAATCTGGTCAGCTTCTCGGTTCTGTTTGGCATGAGCCAAAATATCGGCGGCCTGCTCGGCTCAGCTATCCTCGGTACTTTTCAGACCTGGCGCGAAAAATTTCATTCCAGCCAGTTGGCCGATCAGATAACCACGCTGAACCCGCTGATCGCCGAGCGACTGCAGCAGTATAGCCAGATGTATCAAAGCCAAATTGGCGACAGCACGCTATTGAACGTGCAGGCTACCACGTTGCTGCAAAACGCCTCGACGCTACAGGCCAATATTCTCGCCTACAATGACACTTATCTCCTGACGGCGGCGATCTCTGCCGCAACGCTGGTGTGGATTTTCTGGCGCTTAATCAGATTGCGAATCACCGCCCGTATCGCGTTAAAACGCGCAACCGGCAACAAATAATAAGATAATTTTTACTCTGGAGTGGTTATGAGTCAGCAGGACGCGGCCAGGCAACAGGCCAATACCCGAAACAACATCCGCGTGGTGTCTATTTTTACCGCCGCGGCGATCGGCATCGTCGGCGTATTGGTTATTCTTTACGCCTGGCAGTTGCCCCCTTTCACCCGGCATAGTCAGTTTACCGATAACGCTTATGTGCGCGGTCAGACGACATTTATCAGCCCACAGGTTAACGGGTATATCACCGCGGTGAACGTCAAAGATTTCGATACCGTTCAGCCGGGACAGGTACTGTTCCAGATTGACGATCGTATCTATAAGCAGCGGGTACACCAGGCGCAGGCGACGTTGGCGATGAAACAGGCGGCGCTGAAAAACAACCAGCAGCAGCGGAAAAGCGCCGAAGCGACGATCGCCAAAAACGAGGCCGCCTTGCAAAACGCCCGCGCGCAGAATCAGAAAACCCAGGCCGATTTAAAACGCGTCCAGGAGCTTACCGCGGACGGGTCGTTATCCATTCGCGAACGCGACTCTGCGCGGGCCAGCGCGGCTCAAGGCGCAGCCGATATCGAACAGGCGAAAGCCACACTGGAGATGTCGCGCCAGGATCTGCAGTCCACTATCGTCAATCGCGATTCGCTGGAGGCCGATGTGGCCAGCGCCAAAGCGGCACTGGAGCTTGCCGAAATCGACCTGCAAAATACGCGGATTATCGCCCCGACGGCCGGGCAACTGGGGCAGATCTCCGTACGCCTCGGCGCCTATGTCAGCGCCGGTACGCATTTGACCTCGCTGGTACCGCCTCAGCACTGGGTTATCGCCAACCTGAAAGAGACACAGCTCGCCGAGGTGCGCGTCGGCCAGCCGGTCACCTTCTCGGTCGATGCGTTGAACAGCGAAACCTTCCACGGCAAAGTACAAAGTATTTCGCCAGCGACCGGCGTCGAATTCAGCGCGATCTCTCCGGATAACGCGACCGGCAACTTTGTCAAAATCGCCCAGCGGATCCCTGTCCGTATCGCGGTCGATGAGGGACAGAAAAACAGCTATCGTCTGCGTCCGGGGATGTCGGTGCAGGTGACGATTGATACCCGCGCGGAGAATAAACAATGATCCGCCCGTTAACCCTTGCCGTGGCGCTGGCGCTGGTCGGTTGTCAGTCTGCCGATGTCCCACGTGCGGAGCCTACGCTGGCGATCCCGGCCGCCTGGCGTGCCGATGTGGGTCCTTCCAGCCCGGTGGAAGGCGTGTGGTGGCGCAATTTTCACGATAGCGCGCTTAATCAGTATGTCGATCGGGCGTTGCGCTACAACAGCGACGTCCTGATCGCCCGCGAGCGGGTTAACGAGTATCAGGCGCGTGCCTACGCCGCTGATAGCAGCTTATTCCCCTCGCTTGATGCCAGCCTGACCGGTACCCGCGCTCGCGCACAGTCCGCCGCGACCGGTCTGCCCATCCACAGCACGCTGTACAAAGGGGGTCTGACCGCCAGCTATGACGTCGATATTTGGGGGGCCAACCGCAGCGCCGCCAGCGCAGCCGAAGCCAGCCTTGAAGCGCAGAAAGCCGCTGCCGCCGCCGCTAATCTGACCGTGGCGACATCGGTCGCCGTCGGCTACGTCACCTTGTTGTCATTAGACGAGCAGTTGCGAGTCACCCGCCAAACGCTGAAATCGCGAGAAGATGCGTGGAATCTGGCTAAACGGCAGTATGAAACCGGCTATACCTCGCGCCTGGAGCTCATGCAGGCGGATTCCGAACTGCGCTCGACGCGGGCGCAGATCCCGCCATTGCAGCATCAAATCGCGCAACAAGAGAACGCCCTGAGCGTTCTATTGGGCGACAATCCCGGTGCGGTAAAACGTAACGAGTTCGCACAACTTAGCCCGCTACGCCTACCCTCACAGTTACCCTCGACGCTAATGAGCCGCCGTCCGGACATTGTGCAGGCTCAACGCCAACTGGTGGCCGCTGATGCCACCCTCGCGTCGTCGCAGGCGCAGTTGCTGCCTTCCATCAACCTTACCGCCACCGGCAGCCTGCAGGACAGAACGCTGCCGGATCTGCTCGACAACCCGCTGCGATTATGGAGCCTTGGCGGCAGTATTCTGGCGCCGTTACTCAACCGCCAGGCGCTAAATGCACAGGTTGATGTCTCGATGGCCCAGCGCAATCAGGCGCTGTACGGGTATGAGAAAACGGTACGCGGCGCGTTCAAAGAGGTGAACGATAGCCTGGATGCCATCAGCCGCTACGGGGAACAGTTAAGCGAGCTCAAGGAGCAGGAATCGGTCGCCGCAGAGACGTTGCGTATCGCGCAGAACCGCTATCGTAACGGCTACTCTTCCTATCTGGACGTGCTGGATGCGCAACGTACGTTATTCTCCACTCAGTTGAGCGTGGTGCAGGTGAAAAATAACCTGCTGCTGGCGCAGATTGATTTGTACCGGGCGCTGGGAGGCGGCTGGTCTGACTCATCAGGGAGCTAAATGGGGAAGCGTCATATGCAACAACAGTGGTCGGCAGTAGACAATTATTTGATTGAGGCCTTAATCCCCGGCGATCCTGTGCTCGATCGGGTACTGGAAAACAACCATCGAGCCGGGCTGCCGGCACACGATGTCGCCGCCAATCAAGGGCAGTTTCTCGCCCTGCTGGTACGGCTTACCCAGGCTAAGCGGATACTGGAGATCGGTACTCTCGGCGGCTATAGCACCATCTGGATGGCGCGCGAGCTTCCTGCCGACGGCCAACTACTCACGCTGGAGGCCGACGCGCATCATGCCCAGGTGGCGCGGGAGAATCTGCAGCTGGCGGGCGTTGACCAGCGGGTCACGCTGCGAGAGGGGCCAGCGCTACAGTCTCTGGAGGCGCTTGGCGAATGTCCCGCTTTCGACCTGATCTTCATCGATGCCGATAAGCCGAATAATCCCCATTATCTGCGCTGGGCGCTACGTTATTCCCGCCCAGGAACCTTAATTATTGGCGATAACGTGGTACGCGACGGTGAAGTGGTCAACCCACAGAGCGCAGACGAGCGCGTTCAGGGCGTGCGTCAATTCATTGAGATGATGGGCGCCGAGCCACGGTTGACGGCAACGGCGCTGCAGACCGTGGGCACTAAAGGCTGGGACGGCTTTACTCTGGCGTGGGTAAACGCTTAAGCGAGTAGCCCCGGTAAGCGCAGCGCCACCGGGGACAACCAGCCAGGCTACGGCGTAATTTGCTCCATCGCCTGCAACACGCGTTTGTCCGAGATCGGATACGGGGTACCCAACTGCTGAGCAAAGAAGCTGACGCGCAGCTCTTCGATCATCCAGCGGATCTCCTGTACGTCGTCATCATCGCGGCGATTCGGCGGCAGCTTATTCAACCACTGCTGCCACGCCTGTTGCACGCTCTCGACTTTTAGCATCTGCGCGCGGTCACGATGCGGGTCGATTGCCAGCTTCTCAAGACGCTTTTCAATTGCCTGCAGATAACGCAGCGTATCGCCGAGGCGGCGGAAACCGTTGCCGGTAACAAAGCCGCGATAAACCAGACCCGCCATCTGCGCTTTAATATCCGACAGCCCCAGGGTCATCGTCATATCTACCCGCCCTTTCAGACGCTTATTGATGTTAAATACCGCCGTCAGGATCTGCTCGACCTGCTTCGCGATATCGACCACCGTGTCGTTCAGTTCGGCGCGCACTTTATCGTGCAGATTACTAAAGCCCTCTTCGGTCCACACCGGGCCGCCGGCTTCATCGATAAGCTTGTCAACACCACAGGAGATGCAATCGTCAATCAAATCCAGCACCTTGCCATAAGGGTTGAAATAGAGTCCCAGTTTGGCTTTGTTGGGCAGTTTCTCGTGCAGATACTTAATCGGCGACGGAATATTGAGCAACAGTAAACGGCGCAGACCACGCCACATCGCCTGCTGCTGTTCCTGTGGATTATCAAACAGTTTGATGGCGACGCTGTCACGCTCGTCCACCAGCGCCGGCCAGGCTTTCACCTTATAATTACCGCGCTTCTGTTCGTAACTCTCCGCCAGGGTGCCGAAACTCCAGATATGCAGCCCGCTCTGTTCAATACCATCGTCGGCCACCGCCGATAACGTCTCCTGAACTTTACCTTTAAGCGCGTCTTTTAAGACCTGCAGAGAGCGTCCTTCCAGCAGTTTCTTATTTTTGTCATCCACCACCCGGAAAGTGATTTTCAGGTGATCGGGCACCTGATCCCACTGCCAGGATTCGCGGTCGATGGTCACGCCGGTCATTTTACGCAGCTCACGCTCCAGCGAATCCAGTAGCGGCAACGCCAGCGGCGTCGCGCGGCCTAAAAACGCCTCGGCGTAATTAGGCGCCGGGACGAAATTACGCCGAACGGGTTTCGGCAACGATTTGATTAATGCGATGACCAGCTCGCGACGCAGGCCAGGGATCTGCCATTCAAACCCGGCTTCCTCTACCTGGTTGAGCAGCGGCAGCGGAATATGAACCGTTACGCCATCGGCATCCGCGCCTGGTTCAAACTGATAGCTAAGACGCAGTTTAAGATTGCCCTGATGCCAGAAATTCGGATAGTCCAGTTTACTGACCTGCTCCGCCCCCTCTTTAATCAGCATGCTCTTTTCAAAATTGAGCAAGTCTGGCGTTTCGCGGCTGGCCTGCTTCCACCACTTATCAAAGTGGCGAGCGGAGATGACATCGTGGCTAATGCGCTGGTCGTAAAACTCGAACATCGTCTCGTCATCCACCAGGATGTCGCGACGGCGCGACTTATGCTCCAGCTCTTCGATTTCAGCGCGCAGCTTCAGGTTATCGCGGAAGAAGGCATGCCGCGTCTGCCAGTCGCCCTCTACCAGCGCGTGGCGGATGAACAGCTCACGACACAGCGCCGGGTCAATCTGGCTATAGTTCACTTTACGCGCGGCGACGATCGGCAGACCGTAGACGGTGACCTTTTCTGTCGCCATTACCGCGCCCTGCGACCGCTCCCAGTGCGGTTCGCTATATGAACGTTTAATCAGATGCTGGGCCACCGGCTCGACCCACTCCGGCTCAATGCGGGCGGCAATGCGCCCCCACAGGCGGCTGGTCTCCACCAGTTCCGCAACCATCGTCCACTTCGGCGGCTTCTTGAATAGACCGGAGCCGGGGAAGATAGAGAACCGCGCATTACGGGCGCCGGTATACTCCTGTTTATCGGAGTCCTTCATCCCGATATGCGACAATAAACCGGTCAGCAGCGCAGTATGAATTTCACGGTACTCCGCTGGCTCGCTGTTGATCGGCAGGCCGAGTTCTTTCACGACCTGGCGCAGTTGGGTGTAAATATCCTGCCATTCACGCACGCGTAAATAGTTGAGGAAATCCACCCGGCACTGGCGGCGGAACTGATTCGAGGAGAGCGCCTTTTGTTGTTCGCCGAGATAGTTCCACAAATTGACAAACGCAAGGAAATCAGACTCTTTATCGTGGAAGCGACGATGCTTTTCATCGGATGCCTGCTGCTTGTCCATGGGGCGCTCGCGCGGATCCTGAATCGACAGCGCGGAAGTGATGATCATCGCTTCACGCACGCAGCCATGTTTCTGCGCTTCCAGCACCATCCGCGCCAGACGCGGATCCACCGGTAGCTGGCTGAGCTGGCGGCCCAGCGGGGTCAGCTTATAGGCCGTTGCCTGCTCATCGGTGGTGATGGCGCCGAGCTCTTCCAGCAGACGAACGCCATCCTGGATGTTGCGCTTATCCGGCGCTTCGACAAACGGAAACGCGGCGATATCGCCCAACCCCAGAGCGGTCATTTGCAGAATGACCGAGGCCAGGTTGGTACGCAGAATTTCCGGGTCGGTAAATTCCGGCCGCGACAGGAAATCGTCTTCCGAGTAAAGACGAATACAGATGCCTTCCGACACACGTCCGCAACGGCCTTTACGCTGATTAGCGGAGGCCTGTGATACTGGCTCGATAGGCAGGCGCTGCACTTTTGTACGGTAGCTGTAGCGACTGATGCGAGCGGTACCCGGATCGATAACGTATTTGATGCCCGGAACCGTCAACGAGGTTTCGGCAACGTTGGTTGCCAGGACAATACGCCGCCCGCTATGGGACTGGAAGACCCGGTTTTGCTCACTATTGGATAAACGAGCATACAGCGGCAGCACTTCGGTGTGACGCAGATTGAGCTTATTCAACGCCTCGGCGGTATCGCGGATTTCCCGCTCGCCGCTCATAAAGATCAGGATATCGCCGGGGCTTTCACGCCCCAGTTCATCGACGGCATCAAAAATCGCCTGTAGCTGATCGCGTTCGCTATCGTCCGCCTCTTCAACAATGGGACGATAACGTACTTCCACCGGGTAAGTCCGCCCGGAAACTTCGATAATCGGCGCATGATTAAAGTGGCGCGAGAAACGTTCCGGGTCGATGGTTGCCGAGGTAATGATGATTTTCAGGTCCGGGCGGCGCGGCAGGAGCTCTTTCAGATAGCCCAGCAGAAAATCAATGTTCAGACTGCGCTCGTGCGCCTCATCAATAATGATGGTGTCATACTGCATCAGCAGGCGATCCTGCTGGATTTCCGCCAGCAGGATACCGTCGGTCATCAGCTTAACCATGGTGTTTTCGCTGACGTGGTCACTGAAGCGCACTTTATAACCAATACAGCCGCCCGGCTCGCTCTGCAGCTCTTCAGCAATACGGTTAGCGACGGTGCGCGCCGCCAGTCGACGCGGCTGGGTGTGGCCAATCAGGCCTTTCAGGCCGCGCCCCAGCTCCATGCAGATTTTGGGTAGCTGAGTGGTTTTACCAGAACCGGTCTCACCGGCGACGATCACCACCTGGTGATCGCGCACCGCTTCGAGAATCTCTTGTTTTTTCTGGCTAACCGGCAGGTTTTCCGGATAGGTGATTGCCGGACGCGCGGCTTCGCGTAGCAGGACTTTCCCTGCTGCCTGCTCTATCTCCCGCGCCATCTCGTGCAGAATGGCCTGCTGGGCATCAGGATTTTTAACCTTCTTTGCGCCATGCAGGCGGCGGCTATAGCGCGATTTATCGCGCAGCATCAGACCATCGAGCCGTTCATAGAGCTGCGAGAAAGTGATTTTTTGTTGTTCTGTCATAACGTTATCGGGCAGCGCTCTGCCGGAAAAATCTCTCATGAAATATTGCTGTAGATTACCACATCTGTAGAACTCATGCCTTGTTCAAAAAAATTGAACATAGGATTCGATATATTGCGCTATCTCTGCGGCATGATTGTGAATACAGTGTCAACAAGCACCAGGGCATTGACCCGTCAATCACATTAAAAGGAAACACCCATGAGCAAAGTATTAGTTCTGAAGTCCAGTATTCTTGCAGGGTACTCGCAATCCGGCCAACTGTCCGACTATTTTGTTGAACAATGGCGTGAAAAACACGCAGGCGACGTTATCACCGTGCGCGATCTGGCGGCAAACCCGATTCCGGTTCTGGATGGTGAACTGGTTGGCGCGCTGCGTCCGAGTGATGCACAGTTGACCGCACGTCAACAGGAAGCGCTGGCGCTGTCCGATGAACTGATCGCTGAACTGAAAGCTAACGATGTGATTGTTATCGCCGCGCCGATGTATAACTTCAACATCCCGACTCAGCTGAAAAACTATTTCGACCTGGTTGCCCGCGCAGGCGTCACCTTCCGTTACACCGAGAAAGGTCCGGAAGGCCTGGTCACCGGTAAACGTGCGGTAGTACTGACCAGCCGCGGTGGTATTCATAAAGATACGCCGACCGATCTGGTTACGCCGTATCTGACCACCTTCCTTGGCTTTATCGGCATCACCGACGTGAACTTCGTGTTTGCAGAGGGTATTGCTTATGGTCCAGAAGTTGCGGCCAAAGCGCAGTCCGATGCCAAAGCGGCTATCGACAGCGTAGTTGCAGCCTAATATTTGACTCCTCTCGCTGCCTGCGGGAGGAGAGTTTTACTTTTTCTCGTAGCGCAAATACCCCACCACGCCTCCGCCGCCATCTTTTGGATGATTCACGCCGTCGTTGACCTCCACGCAAGCAAAATCGAAAGGCGAAACGCCATCAATGCAGGCCACATTTACCCCATACTGCTGCGGGTTTGATCGCCGTTGATGAAAGGTGTAGATCCCGCATACCGAGCAGAAAAAGTGCACGGCTTCCCCCGTATTAAAGCGATACTCTGTGAGCTTATCCCTTCCGCGTACCACCTCTATTCCTGAACGCGGCGAAGAGACCGCGACTGCTCCACGCATTCGACAATATGAACAGTTACAGCGACGAACGGTGTTGAAGCCATCGCTGAGCTCAACGGTAAATGCCACCGCACCGCAGTGACAGTGAGCGGATAATTTCTCTGCCATTATAGTTACCCCTCAGGTTTAGGATTTTGGCCGCAGGTTTTCGTCAAATTCCAGACGCTTGCGCCCGGCCTCCATCTCTTTTAATGGCTCCACCTGATGCAGCGTCTGCTTACAACGTTCGACCAGCACCTGGTATTCACGGGTACCGTGTTTTTTCCACTCCAGCTCCTGTTCGCTCAGCGTACGAATCGCTTTTGCCGGGCTGCCGATGATCAAATGGTTAGCAGGCATTTCCGCTTTCGCTTTTACGAAGGCGGAAGCGCCGACAATACTATTTTCGCCAATTACCGCCCCGTCGATAATCACCGCGCTCATTCCCACCAGCGCGTTGCGGCCAATCACACAGCCGTGCAGAATTGCGCCGTGGCCGATGTGGCCGTCCTCTTCCACCACGGTATCCTGGCCGGGGAAGCCGTGCATGACGCAGTTATCCTGAATATTGGCTCCGTCTTTTACTACAATACGGCCGAAGTCGCCGCGCAGGCTGGCATTAGGCCCAACATAGACCCCTTTTCCCAGGATCACGTCGCCAATGAGTACCGCCGTCGGATGAACATAGCTCTCATCCGGCACCACTGGCGTCAGCCCATCAATCTGATAAATCGGCATGCAACCTCCTTAGACGCCCGGCAAACCGCCAAAGCGTTGAAAATAAAGCGGACCCGGGGCGGGAAGCTCGCCAACTGAGCTTTCGCCTTTTTCGCCGACGAAGGCCAGCGCGCCTGGCGTCACGCGTTGATAAATATTGATGCACAGCTGCCGCGCGGTTTGCCCGGCCCAATGCGCCGGCAGGAGTTCTTCCGGCAGCAGCGGGTCTTTAAGCACCACACGGCGATAGAAATGGATAAGGAGCAGTTGGATCTGGAAACAGCGCTCCGGCGTCAACTCTGACGGCTCGCTGTCGCGCAGCAGCGGCAGTAATGGTCGGAACAATGCGATAAACGCCTCGTACATCTCATTTTGTTCGGTGAGATGCCAGCACTCCTCTACGCGGTCGCGTAGCGCCGCCCTTGAGAGCGCCAGCGGCGAATGGGCTTCAAAACAGATGACGTTTTCGGCAACGCCCGCTTCATGTAGCAGCGATTGGACATCGGCCAGTTTTTGCGACGGCGAGGCCAGCAGGCTCGGCGCCAGCGCGCCAAATCCCTGCCATAACAGTTGCTTTTTGACTTCCGCCAGAACCGTTTTTTCTAACCCTTCCGACAATAGCAGCAGCCAGGTTCCGTCCCATTCCGGGGCATTCGCCCGATAAATTTTATGTTCCGCGCGCCGGGTCAGACGTAGCCCTTTATCGCTCAGGCGATAGAAGCTGCGCCGGCCGATACGCACGACATCGAGCCACTCTTCTTTATTGAGACGGAATAGCGCAGTGCGGACAAAGCGCTCGCCAAATCCTAATCCTTCCAGCAGCGCCGCGACGCTACCCAGCCACACTTCCCCACCGCGTTGTAATAAAGCGTCGCCATACAGCGAGGCAATCAATGACGTACCGCTGATCGGCATCGCCGTCACCGCTTGTTGAATAAAGGCGTCGAGTTTACTCATCTGATTCATTCTGTTGTTATATTTTTCCTTTATGAATCATAGCACAGGAAATTCCCGGCTTACGGCGTAAAGGCCTCAGCCGGGTTATCGGGGAGAGAATTAACCGCTGACCACCGCTTTACGCAGGTCGAATACCCGACAGGCTTTCCCTTCAGAGCGAGGAATGCTGCCGCAGTTGACGATAGTAATATCGGTGGAGATCCCGACCATCGACTTAATGCGGTGACGCAACTGATGGCAAATCTGGCAGCGTTGTTCATGACTTAACGCCAGCCCGCTCTCTTTCAGCTCAACGCGTACCGCCAGCGAATCAAGATGACCGCGGCGATTGACCTCTAACTGATAGTGCGGCGCCAGGTGTTCAAACTTGAGGATCTCCTCTTCCAACTGCGATGGGAAGACGTTAACCCCGCGGATAATCAGCATATCGTCGCTGCGTCCACTGATGCGATCCATGCGGCGCATGGTCCGCGCGGTTCCCGGCAGCAAGCGAGTCAGATCGCGGGTACGATAGCGGATCACCGGCAGCGCCTCTTTGGTCAACGTGGTAAACAGCAGTTCGCCATGCTCGCCATCTTCCAGCGGCGTACCGTCGTCCGGGTTGACGATTTCCGGGAAGAAGTGGTCTTCCCAGATGGTCGGGCCGTCAACGGTTTCCAGGCACTCCATTGCCACCCCAGGCCCCATCACCTCTGACAGACCGTAAATATCCAGTGCGGTGATACCCAGGCGGCGCTCGATTTCCGCGCGCATCGCCAGCGTCCACGGCTCGGCGCCAAAGACGCCGACCCGCAATGAACAGCCGCGGGCATCGCCGCCCATCTGGCGCTCCAGCTCTTCAATCAGATTCAGACAATAAGACGGCGTCACCATGATCATATCCGGCTGGAAGTCGCGGATCAGTTGCGCCTGTTTTTCGGTCTGTCCGCCGGACATCGGGATCACCGTCGCGCCTAAACGCTCCGCGCCGTAGTGCGCGCCAAGGCCGCCGGTAAACAGGCCGTAGCCGTAGGCGACGTGAATTTTATCTTTTGCTGAACCACCGGCCGCGCGCAGCGAACGGGCGACAATATTGGCCCAGTTATCAATATCGTTTTGCGTATATCCCACCACCGTCGGTTTGCCGGTGGTGCCGGAAGAGGCGTGAATGCGCACCACCTGCTCCATCGGCACCGCAAAGGTATCGAAGGGATAGTTGTCGCGCAGATCTTGTTTAGTGGTACAGGGGAATTTTTTCAGATCGTTTAATTCCCGAAAGTCGTCAGGGTGTACGCCGGCGGCGTCGAATTTGCGGCGATACATCGGCACATTTTCATACGCATGCTTCAGCGTCCATTTCAGGCGCTGGGTTTGCAGAGCCTGCAGTTCATCACGCGATGCGGTTTCAATCGGATCTAATTTTGTAGTAGTTATCATTGTAGGGTACTCGCAGGTAAATTAGCTCACACTCGCTCGAGGATCATGGCAATGCCCTGACCCACGCCAATACACATCGTACACAGCGCATAACGCCCGCCCCGGCGTTGCAGCTCAAGGCTGGCGCTCAGCGCCAGTCGCGCGCCGCTCATGCCCAGCGGATGACCTAACGCGATGGCGCCGCCGTTGGGATTCACGTGCGCCGCATCATCCGGCACGCCGAGTTGTCTGAGCACCCCCAGCGCCTGCGCGGCGAAGGCCTCATTCAGCTCTATCAGATCCATATCGTTAATATTGAGTCCGGCTCGCTCCAGCACTTTACGCACTGCCGGTACCGGCCCCAGCCCCATCAGGCGCGGTTCAACACCCGCCGTCGCCATCGCCACGATACGCGCGCGCGGCGTGAGCCCCTGTACGCTGGCCTGCTGTTCACTGGCGATAATCAGCGCCGCTGCGCCATCGTTAACGCCGGATGCATTCCCGGCCGTAATGACTCCACCTTTACGGAACGGCGCTTTTAATAGCGCGAGTTGCTCAAGCGTGGTTTCCGGGCGGGGATGCTCATCATCGCGTACCGCGCTGACCGCCCCTTTCTTGCCGATGATCTGCACCGGCACGATTTCCTGCGCCAGAATGCCGTCGCGCTGGGCCTGCGCCGTGCGCTGCTGGCTGCGCCAGGCGAAAGCGTCCTGATCGGCCCGACTGATATTTAACAATTCAGCTACATTCTCTGCCGTTTCCGGCATGCTGTCAGTTCCGAATTGTTGCGCCATGAGCGGGTTCACAAAACGCCAGCCAATCGTGGTATCAAAGAGTTCCGCCTGACGCTGATACGGCGTGCTGGCTTTTCCCATCACGAACGGCGCGCGCGACATCGATTCCACGCCGCCAGCAATCAGCAGATCGGCATCGCCGGCTTTGATCGCCCTGGCGGCAAAACCGATCGCATCCAGACCCGATCCGCACAAGCGGTTAATCGTGGTGCCCGGCACCGTATGCGGGTAACCTGCCAACAGCGTCGCCATGTGCGCCACGTTGCGGTTATCCTCACCGGCCTGGTTCGCACAGCCGAAAATCACATCATCAATCGCTGCCGGGTCGAGCCCGGGGTTACGGCTCAGCAACTCACGTAGCGGGATCGCCGCCAGATCGTCGGCGCGGACGCCGGCCAGCGCTCCGCCGTAGCGGCCAATCGGCGTGCGGATCCCGTCACAAATAAAGGCGTCGCGCATTACACTTCTCCCGTGATTGTGCCGCCGATACGGTGCGATTTGCCGCGAAACAGGGCCACAATCTTTTGCTGTTGATTAACAATTTCGATGTCGTAGACGCCGGTCAGCTTGCCCTGCTGTTTGACTCTTGCGGTGGCGACCAGCCTGTCGCCGGCAAACGCCGGACGAAGAAAATCAATATTTGCCGCCGAAGCCACCGCCGCCAGCCCCTGGCTGTTACAGGCGTAAGCGAAAGCGGTATCGGCGAGCGTAAATAGCTGACCGCCGTGACAGGTTTGATGGCCGTTAAGCATGTCCGCCGAGACGGTCATGCTCATCTGCGCAAAACCGTCGTCCATTTCGATAAGTTCAATCCCCATCTTTCTGGCGCAAGTATCTTTTTCGTACATCACGCGCGCGTTGCGCCACGGATCATTGCTCATGGTGCTTCTCCATCAGCGCCTTCTGGCGCAACAGGGAACTGGGGCGATAGCGCTCCTCGCCATAATGGTGTTGCAGGTTCTCCAGCAGTTGCAGCACCCGCCGCCAGCCAAGGCGTTCTCCCCACGCCAGCGGGCCGTGCGGATAATTGACGCCAAGGCGCATCGCGGTATCAATATCATGCGGGCTGGCGATCCCTTTTTGCACCGCATCCAGCGCTTCGTTAATCAGCATCGCCACCGTGCGCCACACCAGCAGGCCGGGATAATCGGCAATACGCAGAACTTTCTTGCCCTGCTGTTGGAAGTAATGCACGGCCTTTTCAGTGGCCGCAGGCGCGTTGGTGGCCGCTGCGGCCAGCACCACCGTATCGCTGGCGCAGAGGTCATACACCACCACCGGGCGGTGATGCTTAACGCTTAACGCTAGCGCGGTCTCGCCTTCGGTCTCCAGCAACAAGAGCTCATCGAGTTCTGTGACACTGTCACTTATAGCTGTAATGGATTGAGCGCCAATAGATACCGGCGGCAGCGCCGCGTCCGGCTGCGTCTCCGCGGGCCAGCGATAGACGCCGTGGCCGCTCTTTTTACCCAGCCGCCCGGCCAGCGCCAGCTCTTGCTGGAGTAGCGATGGTAGGTAGCGGCGGTCCTGCCAGAAGGCGTTAAACACCGAACAGGTCACAGCGAAGTTGACGTCCTGGCCAATCAGGTCAGTCAACGCCAACGGTCCCATCGGAAAACCGCCGCCGTCACGCAAAGCGGCATCGATAACCTCAGGAGCAGCAACCTGTTCTTCCAGCGCGCGCCAGGCCTCAGCGTAGAACGGACGCGCTACGCGGTTAACGATAAATCCCGGCGTTGAGCGGCAGCGTACCGGCTGTTTCCCCCAGCCGCTTACGCACTGGCACAGCTGCTCTACCACCTCAGCAGACGTCTCCAGGCCACTCACCACCTCGACCAGCTTCATCACCGGCGCCGGATTAAAAAAGTGCAGCCCGGCCACCCGCTCCGGGTTTTTGACCCCGGCGGCGATGGCGGTAATCGAAATAGACGAAGTGTTACTGGTCAACAACGTTGACGGCGCGCAGATCTCCGCCAGCTGTGCGAACAGCGCCGTTTTGACCTCCAACCGTTCAGAGGCCGCTTCAATTACTAAATCCGCGTCGGCAAGCGCGGCTAAATCGTGGGCCGGATGCAGGCGCGCCAGCAGCGCGTCGGCCTGCTCTGACGCCAGTTTGCCGCGCTCGACCCGCGATGCCAGACGCATAGCAATGCCGTCGATCGCCTGGGCAATCGCGGTTTGATTAATATCGAAAATACGCACCGGATGTCCGGCGGCAGCGGCTACTTCAGCAATACCGGCTCCCATGGTGCCGCTGCCAATCACCGCCACGGTGGCTAAGGATGTTGTCATGGCCTATTTCCCGCTGAACTGTGGTGGCCGCTTGGCCAGAAACGCGCTGACCCCTTCGCGGTAATCATCGCTGCGCCCGGCCAGGCGCTGATAATCGCGCTCAAGATCCAACTGCGCATCGAGACTGTTGGTTTCAGAAGCCAGCAGCGCCTTTTTAATCAGCCCAAGACCAAACGTCGGTTGCGCCGCCAGATGGCGCGCCAGTTGCAGACTGGTATCCGCCAGTTCTGAATCGTCCACCAGTTGCCAGATAATCCCCCACTGCGCGGCCTGTTCCGCGCTGAGGCTATCGCCCAGCAGTGCCAGCCCCATCGCGCGAGCGCGGCCGGCTACCCGCGGCAGGAACCAGCTACCGCCGCAGTCCGGCACCAGGCCGAGCTTGCTGAACGCCATCACAAATTTCGCCGAACGCGCGGCCAGCACGATATCGCAGCCCAGCGCCAGGGTGGCGCCAGCGCCGGCGGCCACGCCGTTGACCGCGCAGATAACCGGCTTCGGCAGCGCCGCCAGACGGCGCACTAACGGGTTGTAAAAGCGTTCTACCGACATGCCGAGATCCGGCGGCGGGCCGCTGGGGTCGACATTGCGATCGTTCAAATCCTGGCCGGCGCAAAAGCCGCGACCGGCGCCGGTGATCAGCAAGCAACGTACGCCGTCATCACGCTCGGCCTGATTCAGACATTCCGCCAGCTGTTGATGCATCAGATCGTTAAAACTGTTGAGGCGGTCCGGGCGATTGAGGGTAATGGTCATGACGCCCTGTTCCACTGCGCTGAGAATGAAAGCTTCCACGATTAGCGTCCTTTAAATTCCGGTGTACGTTTTTGTAAGAAGGCGTCGATGCCTTCGCGGCGGTCCTCGGTGGCGCTCAGCAGGCTAAACAGCTGGCGCTCCTGTTGCAGACCAGCCTGCAGGCTGACTTCCTGCGACAGGCGCAGCGACTGTTTTGCCGCCCGTAGCGCCAGCGGCGAATGGCGGGCGATGGTGGCAGCCAGTTTCAGGGCGTACTCATCGGTTAACGCCGCCGGATGGATATCGCTGACCAGCCCGGCCTGTTGCGCCTGGCGGGCGTCAATACTCTCGCCGCTCAGCACCATCCGGCTGGCCAGCGCCTTGCCAACGCTGCGGATCAGCCGCTGGGTGCCGC
The DNA here is from genome assembly GCF_040064335.1 of Klebsiella sp. CN_Kp088. Classification (NCBI taxonomy): domain Bacteria; kingdom Pseudomonadati; phylum Pseudomonadota; class Gammaproteobacteria; order Enterobacterales; family Enterobacteriaceae; genus Klebsiella; species Klebsiella sp. CN_Kp088. Next base: position 557,435 of record NZ_JBEAIQ010000001.1, read on the forward strand.
CAGCGCCCGGCATAATGCCGAGGGTAATTTCCGGCAGGCCAAAGCGGGCGTTGTCGCCGGCGACAATCAGGTCGCACAGCAGGGCCAGCTCGCAGCCGGCACCAAGCACGTAGCCGTTGACCGAAGCGATGAGCGGTTTAGTAAAGGCATCAATTCGCGCCCATAACCGTGGGCGAATATCATCAAGGGTGGCAGGCAGATCTTTTTCCGCCATTTCATTGAGGTCAGCCCCGGCGGCGAAAAAACGCGCGTTACCGCGAATAACGCAGACGCTGACGCTGTCATCAATTGACGCGGCCTCCAGCACCTCGGCAATCTGGGTTAAGAGGGCATTATTTAGCGCGTTGCGGGCTTGCGGGCGGTTCAGCGTCAACTGAAGCACCCGGCCATGACGGTGGATCAGCAGTTCGCTCATGCCATCCCCCGCGCATCAAAGTCGACCACCACATCGCCGCTGGTCGGCAACGACTGGCAGCTCAGCACGTAGCCCGCCGCCAGCTCATCCGCTTCCAGGCTGTAATTAGCGGCCATCGCCACTTCACCGCGTAGCACTTTGCATTTACAGGTGGCGCATACCCCGCCCTTACAGGCGAACGGCAGATCGGCGCCCTGACGCAATGCAGCATCCAGGATGCTGTCGTCTTCAGCGCTGAGGGCGATAAGCCGATCGCGCCCGTCCTGGCGGATGGTCACCGTGCGCCCTTCCGCCTGCACTCCAGCGGCGCGCTTCACATTGCCGCCTGGGGTATTAAAGCGTTCGAGATGAATCGATTTCTCCGCTACGCCAAGTTCACATAACGTCGCTTCCGCCTCGTCCATCATCACCGCCGGCCCGCAGATAAAGGCCTCGTCGAAACGGCTGAAATCCAGCAGATGGTCAGCGAGCTGGCGCAGTTTGTCGCCGTCAATGCGCCCCTGTAGCAGATCGCTGTCCATCGACTCCTGGCTAAACAGGTGTATCACCTGCAGGCGCTGCGGATAGCGGTCTTTTAAATCGGCCAGCGCCTGGCGGAACATCATGCTATGGCTGCTGCGGTTGCCGTAGATCAGCGTAAAGCGGCTTTGCGGCTCGGTCGCCAGCGTCGCGCTAATGATCGCCATCATCGGCGTGATCCCGGAACCGGCGGCAATCGCCAGATACTCACCCTGCCGTTCGGCCTGCGGTTGATAACCGAAATGCCCCTGCGGCACCATCACCTCCAGCTCCATACCCTGCTGGATATCGTGCTGGGCGTAGCGCGAGAAGCGCCCGCCGTCGATAGCTTTGACCGCGACGCTAATTTCGCCTGGCGTGCGACTGCGACAAATAGAGTAACAGCGGCGTAGTTCTTCGCCGCCCAGACGGGCTTTTAGCGTCAGATGCTGGCCGGGGCGAAAGCAGTACTCCGCCTGCAGGGCTTGCGGAATCGCAAAAGTGATGGTCACCGCATCGCGGGTTTCCGGCTCGACTCTCGCCACCTTAAGCGAATGGAACGTCGTCATGGCAACCTCAAATACATTTAAAATAATCAAAAGGTTCCCGGCAGCTGTCGCAGCGATAGAGCGCTTTGCAGGCCGTGGAACCGAATTCACTAATCAGCGAGGTATGGGTGCTGCCGCAGCGCGGACAGCTCACCTCAACGGGCATGTCTGCATGGCAGGCATGCCCCTGGGGCGGGCTGATGCCGTACTGACGCAGGCGCTCGCGGGCATCCTGACTCATCCAGTCGGTGGTCCACGGCGGATCTAACTGCAGGACGATATGCACCGGCAGAAAGCCATGCTCGCTCATGACCGTACGGATCTCGCCCAGCAGATGCTCCGTCGCCGGGCAGCCCGAATAGGTCGGGGTAAAGCCAATCACCCAGCCGTCTCCGTGGCGCGCGACGCTGCGAACCATACCGAGGTCGGTGATGGTGAGTACCGGCACTTCCGGATCCGGGATCGCGCTTAATAATCCCCAGATGGTGCGAACCTCTGCAGGAGCGACATCGGCAAGACGTTGCATAGTCACCTCACTTACCACTGCAGTCCGGGATGCGAACGCTGTAGATATTGCATCTCCGCCAGCAGTGGGCCGAGATGTTCACTGTGCAGCCCCTGTTTGCCGCCGCTGCGGAAGGCCGCTTCTTGCGGGATCTGTAAGCCGGAGTCGAGCAGCGCCGTGTGTACCGCGCTTTGCCATTCGGCCTGAAGCGCACGCGGATCAACCGCAATGCCCTGCTCAACCAGGTTGAGCTCCACTTCATCGGCAAGGAATAATTCGCCGGTGAAGCGCCACAGATTGTCGACCGCCTGCTGCATTTTGCGATTTGATAACTCGGTGCCGTTACCCAGACGCTCCAGCCAGCCACGGCTAAAGCGCTGGTGGTAACGCACCTCTTTCAGCCCTTTGGCGGCAATGGCCGACAGCTGCGTGTCGCGGCTGTTCACCAGCCGGCTGAACAGGGCGACATGCCAGACGTCAATAAAGAACTGGCGGGCGATAGTGTCGGCAAAATTGCCGTTTGGCTGCTCCACCAGCAGCAGGTTGCTGAACTGGCGCTCATCGCGGCCAAAGGCCAGCGTATCTTCGTCGCCGCAGCCGTTAAGCTCGGCGGCATAGCTTAAAAAATTGCGCGCCTGGCCGAGCAGGTCGAGGCCGATGTTGGCCAGCGCAAGATCGATCTCGAGCTCGGGAGCATGGCCGCACCAGGCGCCTAAACGCTGGGCCAGAACCAGACCATTGTCGCCAAGACGCAGGGCGTAGGTGGCTACGGGGTTAGGGTTATTCATCGCCGCCTCACATATGTTCCATGCCGTCTGGCACGGTATAGAAAGTCGGATGACGGTAGACTTTGCTTTCCGCCGGGTCGAAGAATTCGCCGCGATCTTCCGGCTGCGAAGCAACGATTTCGCTGGCCTTCACCACCCAAATTGAGCAGCCTTCGCTGCGGCGGGTGTAGGCATCGCGGGCATTCTCCAACGCCATTTGATCATCGGCAGCGTGCAGACTGCCGACGTGACGATGGGATAACCCCTGTTTGCTGCGAACGAACACTTCATATAACGGCCAGTAAACTTTGCTCATGTTGTCTCTCCTCATGCCGCGCTGCGGGCCTGCAGTTTTTGCGCATGGGCCAGCGCGGCTTCGCGCACCCATTCGCCCTCTTCCCAAGCCTTACGCTTGGCGGCCAGCCGCTCGTGATTGCAAATGCCACGGCCGCTAATCACCTCGTTAAATTCCTGCCAGTCGATTTCGCCGAAGCGGTAGTGGCCGCTGGCTTCATCAAACTGCAAATCCGGGTCCGGTACGGTCATACCGAGGATCTCTACCTGCGGCACGGTGTTATCGACGAAGCGCTGACGCAGCTCGTCGTTGGAGTGCAGTTTGATTTTCCACGCCATGCTGCGGGCGCTGTTCGGCGAGTTGTCATCGTTAGGGCCAAACATCATCAGCGCCGGCCACCAGAAGCGGTTAATAGCGTCCTGCAGCATCTGCCGCTGCACGTCATTGCCCTGCGCCAGCGCCATGCAGGCTTCAAATCCCTGGCGCTGGTGAAAACTCTCTTCTTTGCAGATTTTGACCATCGCCCGGGCATAGGGGCCGTAAGAGGTCCGGCACAGCGCCACCTGGTTGACGATGGCCGCGCCATCGACCAGCCAGCCGATCACGCCTATATCGGCCCAGCTCAGGGTCGGGTAGTTAAAAATGGAGGAGTACTTCATCTGCCCGTCGAGCATTTTCTGATACAGGTCTTCCCGGGCGCAGCCCAGCGTTTCCGCGGCGCTATAGAGATACAGCCCGTGTCCGGCCTCATCCTGTACCTTAGCCAACAGAATCGCTTTACGGCGCAGCGTCGGCGCACGGGTGATCCAGTTGCCTTCCGGCAGCATGCCGACAATTTCCGAGTGCGCGTGCTGACCTATCTGACGAATCAAGGTCTTACGGTAGGCATCCGGCATCCAGTCCCGCGGTTCGATGGCCGTTTCCTGCGCGATGCGCTGGTCAAAGCGTTGTTCTTCTGTCACGTCATCACCTTTATGATTCCGATATTCACAACAAAAACATTTATGTGAATCACTTTGTTTGTTTAAGGTTACATATTAGTTAAATAAAACCACAAATTTTGTTTGTTCTTTTTGTGATGATAACCGCAAAACCTTTTGTAAATAGCATTTATAACAGTCACATAAGTAAAAACCCCAATTAACCACCGATCACAATGTTAATAAAATATTAAATATAGACTTGCATTTTATGATTCATAAAAGAACTATTTATAGTAATCATGCGTAACACATATGGAGATTTGCGATGCAGCAGTTAGCCAGTTACTTATCCGGCGCCTGGCAGACCGGCCGGGGCCGCGCCCGTACTATCCATCACGCCATCACCGGCGCGGCGCTTTGGGAGGTGACCAGTGAAGGCCTGGATATGGCGCAGGCGCGTCGTTTCGCGATTGAACGCGGTGGCAAAGCCCTGCAGGCGATGACCTTTATTGAACGCAGCGCGATGCTGAAAGCGGTAGCAAAACGGTTGCTGGAGCAGAAAGACGAGTTCTACGCCATCTCCGCGCAAACCGGCGCCACTCGCGCCGACAGTTGGGTGGATATTGAAGGCGGTATCGGTACTTTGTTCACTTATGCCGGGCTCGGTAGCCGCGAACTGCCGGACGATATTCTGTGGCCGGAAGACGAGCTGATCCCGCTCTCCAAACAGGGCGGTTTTGCCGCGCGTCATGTGCTGACATCAAAATCAGGCGTCGCCATCCATATCAACGCCTTCAACTTCCCCTGCTGGGGAATGCTGGAAAAACTGGCGCCGACCTGGCTTGCCGGCATGCCGGCGATCATTAAACCGGCAACCGCTACCGCCCAGCTCACCCAGGCAATGGTGAAAGCGATTGTCGACAGCGGCCTGGTGCCGGAAGGCGCCATCAGCCTGATTTGCGGCGGCGCGAGCGATCTTCTCGACCATCTCGATAGCCAGGATGTGGTGACCTTTACCGGCTCAGCCGCCACCGGCCAACAGCTACGGACGCACCCTAACCTGGTGGCCAAATCTATTCCCTTTACCATGGAAGCAGATTCGCTCAACTGCTGCGTATTAGGTGAAGACGTCACGCCGGAGCAACCGGAATTCGCGCTGTTTATTCGGGAAGTGGTCCGCGAGATGACGGCGAAAGCCGGGCAAAAATGTACCGCTATCCGCAGAATCATCGTGCCACTGGCTCAGATTAATGCGGTTAGCGATGCACTGATCTCCCGCCTGCATAAAGTAACCGTCGGTGACCCTGCGCAGGAGGGCATTAAGATGGGGGCCCTGGTTAATCGCGAACAGCGTCAGGATGTGCAGGATAACGTCAATAAACTGATTGCCGCCGGCTGTAAAGCGCTGCTCGGCGGACAGGCAGATCTTAATGCTGATGGCGCGTTCTTCCCGCCGACCCTGCTGTACTGCCCGCAGCCGGATGAAACGCCAGAGGTTCACGCCATTGAAGCCTTTGGCCCGGTAGCGACGCTGATGCCGTATCGCGACCGCCAGCATGCGCTCACGCTGGCACGCGCCGGCGGCGGTAGCCTGGCTGGTACGCTGGTCACCGCCAGCGGCGAGCTGGCGCGCGAGTTTATCCTTGGCGCCGCGCGCGCGCATGGCCGTATTCAGATACTGAATGAAGCATCCTCCGTAGAATCAACCGGCCACGGTTCGCCGCTGCCCCAGCTGGTACACGGCGGCCCCGGCCGTGCTGGCGGCGGAGAAGAGCTCGGCGGACTGCGTTCGGTGAAACACTATATGCAGCGTACCGCGATTCAGGGCAGCCCAACGATGCTGGCAACCATAAGCCAGCAGTGGGTGCGCGGCGCTCAGGTGAATGAAGACCGCATTCACCCGTTCCGTAAATACTTCGAAGAGATCCAGCCTGGCGATAGCTTATTAACCCCGCGCCGAACGCTGACCGAAGCGGATATCGTTAATTTCGCCTGCCTGAGCGGCGATCATTTCTACGCGCACATGGACAAAATCGCCGCCGCTGAGTCGATTTTCGGCGAGCGGGTGGTCCACGGTTATTTCCTGATCTCCGCTGCGGCCGGGCTGTTCGTCGATGCCGGCGTCGGGCCGGTTATCGCCAACTACGGCATGGAAAACCTGCGCTTTATTGAGCCGGTCAAACCGGGAGACACCATTCAGGTTCGCCTGACCTGTAAGCGGAAAACGGTCAAACGTCAGCGCAGCGCCGATGAGAAAGCCACCGGCGTGGTGGAATGGGCTGTCGAGATTTTCAACCAGCACCAGCAGGCGGTGGCGCTGTATTCCATTCTAACCCTGGTGGCGCGCCAGCAGGGAGACTTCCCGGCGTAGTCAACACGCACCACCCACGCGCTTAATGCCTCTACGGAGGCATTTTTTACGTCCGTCTGGCAAAACTGACAAACAAGCTGGCAAAAGCAAACAAACGTTCCCGGGCGGCAGACTGCTAGGGTAAGCGTAACAAAGCCGACATTCGCAGCGGCAACAACAACACAACAATAAGATGAGGTCACAATGGCAAACGGCTTGATGTTTTCCCCTCGTAAAACCGCGCTGGCGCTGGCTGTCGCGGTGGTTTGCGCCTGGCAATCACCGGTCTTCGCTCACGGTAGCGAAGCGCACATGGTGCCGTTGGTTAAAACGCTGCAGGCGTTCGGCGCCGATGTGCAGTGGGATGACTACGCGCAAATGTTCACCCTGATAAAAGACGGCGCTTACGTCAAAGTAAAACCCGGCGCCAAAACGGCGATCGTCAACGGTAAACCCCTTGATCTACAGGTGCCGGTAGTAATGAAGGAAGGTAAAGCCTGGGTCTCCGATACCTTTATCAACGATGTATTCCAGTCCGGTCTCGATCAGACCTTCCAGGTAGAAAAACGCCCTCACCCGTTAAATTCGCTCTCGGCGGCGGAAATCGGTGAAGCAGTGACCATTGTTAAAGCCGCTCCGGAGTTCCAGCCGAATACCCGCTTCACTGAGATTTCGCTGCACGAGCCGGATAAAGCGGCGGTATGGGCCTTTGCCCTGCAGGGAACGCCCGTTGATGCACCCCGCACCGCCGATGTGGTGATGCTCGATGGCAAACACGTCATTGAAGCCGTCGTCGATCTGCAAAACAAAAAAATCCTCTCCTGGACGCCGATTAAAGGCGCCCACGGTATGGTACTGCTCGATGACTTCGTCAGCGTGCAGAACATTATCAATGCCAGCAGCGAGTTCGCTGAGGTGCTGAAAAAGCACGGTATTACCGATCCCAGTAAGGTGGTCACCACCCCGCTCACCGTCGGCTACTTTGATGGCAAAGATGGCCTGCAGCAGGATGCGCGTCTGCTGAAAGTCGTCAGTTATCTGGATACCGGCGACGGCAACTACTGGGCGCACCCGATTGAAAACCTGGTGGCGGTGGTCGACCTTGAAGCGAAGAAAATCATCAAAATCGAAGAAGGCCCGGTGATCCCGGTACCGATGGAGCCCCGTTCTTACGATGGTCGCGACCGCAACGCCCCGGCGGTGAAACCGCTGGAGATAACCGAACCGGAAGGCAAAAACTACACGATCACCGGCGATACCATTCACTGGCGGAACTGGGATTTTCATCTGCGCCTGAACTCGCGCGTCGGGCCCATTCTCTCGACGGTGACTTACAACGATAACGGCACAAAACGCCAGGTAATGTATGAAGGTTCCCTCGGCGGGATGATCGTCCCCTACGGCGACCCTGACGTCGGCTGGTATTTCAAAGCCTATCTGGACTCCGGCGATTACGGCATGGGCACCCTAACATCGCCTATTGTTCGCGGTAAAGATGCGCCGTCAAATGCAGTACTGCTGGACGAAACTATCGCCGATTACACCGGCAAACCCACCACTATTCCAGGGGCGGTGGCCATATTCGAACGCTATGCCGGGCCTGAGTATAAGCACCTGGAAATGGGCAAACCCAACGTCAGCACCGAACGCCGGGAACTGGTGGTACGCTGGATCAGTACCGTTGGGAACTATGATTATATCTTTGACTGGGTGTTCCACGACAATGGCACCATCGGTATCGATGCCGGCGCCACCGGCATTGAAGCGGTGAAAGGCGTGAAGGCGAAGACCATGCACGACCCCAGCGCTAAAGAGGATACCCGCTACGGGACGCTGATCGACCATAATATTGTCGGCACCACCCACCAGCATATTTATAATTTCCGCCTCGATCTCGACGTGGACGGCGAAAACAACACCCTGGTGGCGATGGATCCTGAAGTGAAGCCAAACACCGCCGGCGGCCCGCGCACCAGCACCATGCAGGTGAATCAGTACACAATCGATAGCGAGCAGAAAGCGGCGCAGAAATTCGACCCTGGCACTATCCGCCTGCTGAGCAACTCCAGCAAAGAGAACCGCATGGGTAACCCGGTCTCTTACCAGATTATCCCTTATGCCGGCGGCACGCATCCGGCGGCGACCGGCGCGAAGTTCGCCCCGGACGAGTGGATATATCATCGTCTGAGCTTTATGGATAAACAGCTGTGGGTGACGCGTTACCACCCGACAGAGCGTTATCCGGAAGGGAAATACCCTAACCGTTCCGCCCAGGATACCGGCTTAGGCCAGTACGCGAAGGATGATGAGTCGCTGACTAACCACGACGACGTCGTGTGGATTACCACCGGCACCACTCACGTCGCTCGCGCCGAAGAGTGGCCGATCATGCCGACCGAATGGGCGCATGCGCTACTCAAGCCGTGGAACTTCTTTGACGAAACCCCAACGCTTGGCGAGAAGAAAAAGTAATCTTAGCCCGCGGTGAAATCGAGCAGGATTTTACCACCTCTTCCTGGCTGGCCTGCGGCGACAATCGCCTCACGCCAGTCGCACAGCTTTATCACCTGCGCGGCGGGCTGCGCCGTGGTCGGCAGTTGTCGCCAGATCCCGGCAAACGCCGCCTGCCACGCATCAACGCTGAGTGTCGGTAAGGCCTCCCGCAGATGAAATTTGCGTACCGCTGCGCAGCCTCGCGTCTGGGTGAGCGGTTTACCGGATAATAACCCGTAAGTGACCAGCGTTGACGTCTGCGGCAGTACCGCCAGCAGAAAATTCGCCAGCTCACCGCCCACCGCATCAAACACCAGATCGCTGTACTGGCTTACTTGTTCAATCAGCGCGCTATCGCCTTCAAGTAGCGGGTAGACGCCATATTGCTGTAAGCGCGCGATGTGCTGTGGCGAACGAATAATACCGCTGACCGAACGCGCGCCCATGGCGAGCGCCCACTGTCCCAGCAGGCTGGCGCAGGACGATGAAGCGGCGGTCAAAAGTACCTGTTTCCCCGCTACCGGCCAGCGCGTGAGCATCAGCATCGCGGTCAGCGGATTGATATAGCCGCGCGCGGCCAGGATGTCATCGATATCTTCAGCGACCGGCACCAGCCAGCGCGGGTCAATATCGAGATAACGCTGCCAGGTTCCGGCGCCGCGTAGCGGCAGAACCCGTTGTCCCAGAAGTGGGCGACCGTTTGTCGAGTCTTCAACTACCACCCCAACACCTTCATAGCCCGCCACCGATGGCAGCGTCGTACGATGGCGGTAAGCGCCGGTAATGGGAATCAGATCGGAGGGGTTGACCGGCGCATAGCGCATTTGTACCCGAACAAGTCCGGGCGCCAGCGGCGGCAACGACAGGTGATGCAGCGCGAGCACCGTTTCCGGCGCGCCGTACTGCTGATAGCAAAGCGCATCATTCCACATAGTGGGGCAACATCAGAAAAAAAGAGCGCCGATCATAGCAAATCAGCGCTCAGGGGGAAGAGGTATGTCGAACCACCGCGAGTTTCCCGGAGGCGGCGCGTTGCGCCTTCTCCGGGCTACCAAAGCGCACCACGCTGTAGGTCGGATAAGCGTAGCGCCATCCGACAAAAAATCAGTAGCGCACGCACACCGATTTGGTTTCGCACCAGTCGTCCAGCCAGTCCGGACCAAAATCGCGCCCGGTACCGGACTGCTTCATTCCGCCGAACGGCAGGTTGGCATCGATAAGCGTATGGCTGTTAACCCATACCGTACCGGCCTGCAGGCGATCGGTATAGTTCAGCGCCTGGGTCAGGTCGCGGGTCCAGACGCTGGCGGTGAGGCCAAAATCACTGTCGTTGGCTAAACGTAGCGCCTCTTCGCCATCGGCGACGCGCACCAGGTTTACCACCGGGCCGAACACCTCTTCGCGATTCAGGCGCAGCCCGGCATCCGGATTAATCACCAGCGTCGGCGCAATATAAAAACCGTTGCCATTTGGCCCAACGTTACCGCTAATCAGCTCGGCGTTTTGTTGACGCGCTTCATCCAGATAAGCGGCCACTTTGGCGCAGTGCGCCTGCGACACCACCGGGTTAATCTGCGTCGTTTCAACCATTCCCGGCCCCACCTGCAGCGACTTAACCGCCTGCTCAAAGCCAGCGACCAGGTTATCAAACAGCGGCGCTTCGATATATATCCGCGAACTGGCGGCGCATACCTGCCCCTGATTGAGGAAACTTCCGGTCATCAGCCCTTCAATCACCCACTGCGGATCGGCATCTTTCAGCACGATGGCCGGGTTTTTGCCGCCGAGTTCAAGGGTTACGCGGGTCAGACGGTCAGCTGCCGCACGGGCAATATGCTTGCCGGTGGCGGTCGAACCGGTGAAGCTCACTTTCGCCACCTGCGGATGGGTCGTTAAGGCCGCGCCGCACTCGGCGCCGCTACCGGTGACGACATTAAAGACGCCATCCGGGATCCCGGCTTCCGTTGCCAGCTCTGCTACCCGTAGCAACGTTAACGGCGTCGTCTCGGAGGGTTTAATCACAATTGAACAGCCGGAAGCCAGCGCCGGCATCACCTTCCACATGCCGATCATCAGCGGGAAGTTCCACGGAACAATCCCCGCCACCACCCCAACCGGCTCTTTACGGGTCCACGCCTGATAGCGCGCGCCTTCCGGGAATGGAATGGAAACGTCCAGCGTACGGCCGCTGATTTTGGTGGTCAGCCCGGCGGTGTAGCGCATCCAGTTGAGGGTGCAACCGACTTCAAACGCGCGCGAAATATTGATCGACTTCCCCTGTTCAAGGGTTTCGAGCTGCGCCAGCTCTTCACCATGCTGTTCCACCAGATCGGCGAAACGCAGCAGAATCCGCTCGCGGTCGGCCGGCGTGCGCCCGGCCCAGCTCCGGGCAACAAAACCGCGCCAGGCGGACATCACCGCGCGGTCAACGTCGGCGGCATTAGCATCTGCCGTAGTGGCAATCGCCTGGCCGGTGGCCGGGTCCCAGACGGTTAAGCGTTTTTCACTCTGCGCCGCCTGCTGGTTGCCATCAATATATAAGCCATGCTGTCTGTCGAGAAACTGCTGTACGCTGGCGAGCAGCGCGACCTGTGATGTGGACATGCGACTTCCTTATTGTTCGCGGATAAGTGAACACAGTCTAGGACGGGTCAGCCATTTGCGCTTTTTTCTCTGTGACAATCGTTGTTGCCGCTGTGACAGGTCCCGCAATTAAGCACCCAGAAAGGCGGTGAAATGTGCCGCAGGTAATAGTTCTTTCATATACTCCACGCTGCGCTCTTGCCACTCACGGCATAAATGCAACAATGCAGAAACATCATTATTACAAGGTGCAGACAATGGCGACGGTAGAAAGCGGGCAGGACTATCAGCGTTGGTTAGCGAAGATTAATCAGGTATGCGGCCATTTTGCCGCCCGTCCGCTGGGCGACGAATTCCATGGCGAGATTGATGCAAGCTATACCGGTAGTCTCAAAGTCAGTACCGTCACCGCCCGCGGCGTCAATCTTTACCGCACCCGTAACGAAATCAAACGCGACAACGACGCCTGGTTCTATACCGTTTTTCAGCTCGAAGGCCAGGCGGCTATCGAGCAGGACGAGCGCCAGGTGGCGCTCGAAGCCGGCGATATCACGCTCATTGATGCCTCGCGTCCCTGTTCTATCTTCTGGCAACACACGTCAAAACAGGCTTCGCTGCTGCTGCCCCGCCAGCTCGTGGAAAGCCAGCTGCACGGCGGCGACATCAGCATCGCCACCCGGCTGAATAAAACGCTGCCGATGGTCCAGCTCAGCCAGCGGTTGCTGCAAGAAAGTTTACGCAGCCCGGCGCTCTCAGAAAGCGAAGGCGAAGCGGCGCTGGAGGCTATCATCTGCCTGTTACGCCCAATGCTGCTGCAACAGGACGCGCCGCCGACGCGCCGCGACAAGCAATTTCAAAAGATCATGGCGTTGATAGATGAGTCGATACAGTCGGAACAGCTGCGTCCGGAGTGGCTGGCCGGGGAAACCGGCATGTCGGTACGCAGCTTGTACCGCCTGTTTGCCGATAAGGGTCTGGTGGTCGCGCAGTATATTAAAAACCGGCGTCTTGACCTGTGCGCCCGGGCGTTACAAAACGCGCACGACGAAGAGAAACTGGCGGGAATTGGCTACAGTTGGGGCTTTAGCGACCATAGCCATTTTTCAACGGCGTTTAAGCAGCGCTTCGGCGTGTCGCCTGGCGAATACCGCAAGCGCTATCGTTAACTATTTGCGCAACCATTTACCGTTAATCCCCTGCACATATTCTCCCGGCTGTGCGCGGGCGACCAGTTTCTGTCCGGCCATTTTCGCCACCTCATCCACCGGCAGATTATTGTCGTCCGCCAGTTGCTGGTAGCTTTCGCTGCGCGCGGCATTAATCTGTTTAACTAACGCCAACGTCTGCGCATCCTGTTTCAGCGGCGCCAGATAGCCGTTCAGCGTCTCCCCCACTCGACCCTGCGCCCGCGCCTCATTCAAGGTCAGCGCCAGCACCGGGCTACTCAATAGCATTAACGCCAGGGTTGCAGTCAGCAGTCGTTTTCTCATTATCGCCTCAGAACAGATCGCTACGTGACTTCAGCAAATTTTCGACATCCTTATCCACCTTAATATGAATCTCATGCTCAATTTTGACATTCATATTGATGGTGATCGGCTCCTTGGACGCGGCGATTTCAATACGCGGCGTACAGCCTGCCAGCAGCAGGGTCGCCAGCGCCGCGGCGAACAGTTTTATCATTTTGGTTCCTTACATGTATCCGTACAGCGCGGGGCGGGCAGTTTTGCATTCTGCTCAAGCCATGCCTGCAAATTATCGCCGAAGCGCAAACTGCGCCACAGATCGAAAATATTCTCTTCATGGGTATAGTTTAAATGCACGGTGCTGCTTTTTCCGTCCACCCGGCTGGTGCCGCTAATCGCCGCGCTCATCGTCAGCTTGCCGAGATTATCAAGGTTGATGCGCGTCCATGATTTCGAGACTTCCATGTAGCGTAGCCAGTTAATTGCCGCGCCGGCGGAGACGTTATCGGCCACCAACGCATCGGCGGTGTCTTTATCCAGCCGCAGGGTCATCGGGCCGGGGTTGCTAAACCAGCCGTCTTTAATGATCCATTTATCGTTGTTCAGCCATAACGGTAACGCGCCGTTAAACGCGCCAGAGACCGCAAATTGTTTTACTTTGATGGCGCTTATCAACTCACTGCTGGAGATATTCTGCAGACGCAGCAGCGCCGGTTGATGCTGCGGCATCCTTAGCTGCTGCATGGACAGCTTGCCGCCAAGGATATCAACATTAACGTTGCTCAATTCCAGCGGATCCTGCTCGCTCCAGGGCCATGTTCCCTGGAGATCGGCACTCAGATTTTTGGCGGTGAACTGGTTGACGATTTCGCCAATACGCAGTGAAACCGGACGGCGGGTACCGAGCTGCCAGCTCCCGCCGCTGAAGCGGAATGGCAGAACAAAGTCGACGCCGTTGATCTGGTTGTCCGGCATCCAGGCGCTACCGCCTTTTAAGACGCCATGGCCCCCGGCCTCAAAGCCCTGCCCGGAGGCTGCGGAAAAGGCTACCTGCGCATACATATCACCTTCTCTTAGGGTCATTTTCCAGTCCGGCGGGATCAGCGGCTGGAATACGCTTAGCGCCTGTTTCGGCCACCATGCCTGGCCACGCAAGCGTTCGCCGTCCCAACGGCCGGTCAGACGAATCGGGCCGATTTTCTCCGCGTGCAATGAGCCGTTAAACAGGAACCAGGTCGGATCGCGGCCATCAATATTGAATTTGAGCGTTGACGGCGGCAGAACGCTGCCGCCGCTGAAGGTGGTTTTACCGGCATCCAGCGACAACGTACCGCTGAATTTTGGATGCTGTTCATTGCGCAGCCAGTGAATGGGTTTATCGAGGGTCAGGCGCGGCGTGCTGACCAGCATGGTGCCGTACTGTAGCTTATCGAACCCGGTCGACAGGCTGTTAAGAATAATGGCGCTATCCCGCCACTCACCGGCGCCTTTCACATCCCAGCGCGCCTGCATCGGCGAAAAGTGACCATCGCCCCAATAACGCCACGACCAGCGACCGCGGTCGGGCATAAAATTGTCGGCCTGCCCATCCAGATGCAGGGTAAAATCGCCCATTTCCTGTTCATGGGCGCGCAGTATCGCCTGCAGGCGGCCATCCACCCCCTGCTGCGTCACTTTCACCCCCGCCAACGGCAGACGGATCTCATCGATGTTCAGCGAGTCAATCACCCGCCCGCGTGAACGCAGCAGCGCGCCGGGATGGAAAGCCAGCTCTGGCGTCATCAGCGGGCCGCTGAGTTTTGCGGGCAGCACGGCATAAAAAATCATATCGTCGAGCTTGGCTTCGCCGGTCAGGCTGAGCGGCATGTCGCTGTGGTCCATGCTTAGCTTACCTGGGCCAATATTCAGCACGGCGTTGCCTTTACCCGCTTCGCCGTGCGTTAACACGTTGAGCCGGCCGCTGATTTCCATCTCCTCGGTGCCTTTCTGCCAGTCGCCAAACGATAGCGCAACCCGCCCGCTAAGCGGATAGCCGGCATACACCGTGTTCCAGCGCCCATCGCTGATGGTGATACGTTCAGGGGTGATCTCCCACGGCAGGTCGAGCATCGGCTCGACCTCACCGCGCGGCGTGACCAGCAGCTGGCCGCGGTTTTTCTGCCATTCCAGTTCCGCATCCACCAGACCCGGCGTTTGTGGGAACTCGAAGGTGCTGACCAGATGGCCATCGACCGGTAGACCATCCGGCACCAGCGGCATTTCGAATTCACCGACCAGCTTAACCGGCGCCTGATCTTCCACCAGCCGCGCGCTGAAATTGCTGACCGTTAAGGTCTGGCCGCGCAGTTTCGCCTGTAATGTGACCTCTTTGCCTGAATAACCGATATCCTGCTGCCCAGGCGTCAACGACATCACCAGTTTCCCCTGCCATTTTTCCCACGGCGACAGGCGCAGATTGTCGATAGTTAACCAACTATAAGGCAGCATCGATTGCCACTCGGCGAGGGTTCGCGGCGCGCCGGAGAGCGGCTCGCTGGCGGGGAGCTTAGCCAGGCAGGCGCTATTGATATCCAGTTCACTCAGGTGTAGCCGCCAGCGGCTGGGACGGGTAAGGCGCGCGTTGCTGACACGAGCAATTTCACAATCGCCCACCAGGTAGCGTAAATCGGGGATAATCAACGAGGAGCGCGTCAGGCGCGGACTTTCGCCAAGCGAGATACGCGTGCCGACCGGCAGCCAGATGCCCGCCAGCGTCGGAACCCAATGCGTTAATGTGGCCAGCAGGGCCAACGGCAGCAAAATTAGAGCTAATAACAGCGCAAGAGCGGCTTTATATTTACCCTTCATGGGCAGTCAAATCCTGATTCTAAGTAAAAGCCGATAGGCGCCTATTGTGGCACGTTCGACCCGCGAGTGAAAGTTAACGTCCTGATTAAGGATAGTCGCACTCATTTCTGCTGAATAACTATTTAGTCTTCGTTTAAATTGTGCCTGCGACACTTGGAAAAACAGGTAATAAGGAGCCGTTATTCCGTGGAGCTCATTATCTCGCTGATCGAACGCGCCCAGAGCCATTATTCATTGGTATTACTGATTGTTTTTCTGCTGACCTTCAGTAAATCCTGCGCCCTAATCTCTTTTGTGATCCCCGGTACCTCCGGGTTGCTGGTTCTCGGAGCCCTTGCCTCAACCAGCATCGGTCATTTCCTGTTAATGTGGCTAAGCGCCAGCCTGGGCGCAATCGGCGGATTCTGGCTCTCATGGCAAATTGGCCGTCGCTATCAGCATCATCTGCAGCGTCTGCGCTGGCTCAGCGCCGAACGCGTGCTGCGTTGCCAGCTATTCCTGCACCGTCACGGCGGTTGGGCGGTGTTCTTTAGCCGTTTTCTGTCGCCGCTGCGAGCAACGTTACCGCTAGTCACCGGCGCCAGCGGTACACCGCTATGGTGTTTCCAGGTTGCCAATGTGGCATCGGGTTTGCTCTGGCCATTTATCCTGCTGGCGCCGGGGGCATTCAGCCTCAGTTTTTGGTGAAACGTATTGTCTTTTAAAGAGATTTCTTAAGACTGAGATATGCTCTAGAATTAATATCATAACCTGATGATTAAACTAATTTTTAATATTTGTAAGATTATTTTAATTATGCTACCGTGACGGTATTATCACTAGAGGAAAGCCTTATGAAAATCGCTGTTTATAGTACCAAGCAGTACGATAAAAAGTATCTGCAGCATGTTAACGACGCATACGGCTTTGAACTGGAATTTTTTGACTTCATGCTGACCGAAAAGACCGCGAAAACGGCCAACGGTTGTGAAGCGGTATGTATCTTCGTTAACGACGACGGTAGCCGCCCGGTGCTGGAAGAGCTAAAAGCCCACGGCGTGAAATACATCGCGCTGCGCTGCGCCGGGTTTAACAACGTCGATCTTGACGCGGCTAAAGAGCTGGGCCTGCGCGTCGTGCGCGTTCCGGCCTACTCGCCGGAAGCCGTTGCTGAACACGCCATCGGTATGATGATGTCGTTGAACCGTCGCATTCACCGCGCCTATCAACGTACCCGCGATGCCAACTTCTCGCTGGAAGGGCTGACCGGCTTCACCATGTACGGTAAAACCGCAGGAGTGATCGGCACCGGTAAAATCGGCGTTGCGACGCTGCGGATCCTCAAAGGTTTCGGTATGCGTCTGCTGGCGTTTGATCCCTATCCGAGCGCGGCGGCGCTGGATCTCGGCGTTGAATATGTCGACCTGCCGACGCTGTACGCGCAGTCCGACGTCATATCCCTGCACTGCCCGCTTACCAACGATAACTATCACCTGCTCAACCAGGCGGCATTCGATCAGATGAAAGACGGCGTGATGGTCATTAATACCAGCCGCGGCGCGCTAATAGATTCACAAGCGGCTATCGACGCGCTGAAGCACCAGAAAATCGGCGCGCTGGGAATGGACGTGTATGAAAATGAACGCGATCTGTTCTTTGAAGATAAATCGAATGATGTCATCCAGGATGACGTGTTCCGCCGGCTCTCCGCCTGCCACAACGTCCTGTTTACCGGACACCAGGCATTCCTGACAGCAGAAGCGCTGATCGGTATTTCCGAGACAACGCTTGGCAATCTGCAGCAGGTAGCTAAGGGCGAAACCTGCCCGAACGCGCTGGTCTAAACTTCTTTCCCCTTTTGTGCTCCCCGCTAACGGGGGGCACATTCAGATAATCCCCACAGATCCTGCCTGCATTACAGTTAAACTGTTTTCGCTTTTATTGATATGACAAATGTTTTGGAGTACGAATGAATAAGTTTGCTGCACTGCTGGCGGCGGGCATGCTGCTCTCGGGCTGCGTATACAACAACAAAGTTTCTACCAACGCCGAACAACTACAACATCATCGTTTTGTGCTGACCAGCGTTAACGGCCAGGCGCTACCGGCAAGCCAGACGCCGCCGCCGGAAATTAGCTTCGGTGAAAAAATGTATGTATCAGGCACGATGTGCAATGGCTTCAGCGGCGAGGGCAAGCTGTCGGACGGCGAGCTAAAAGTTGAACAGCTGGCGATGACGCGTAAGCTGTGCGCGGATCCACAACGGAACGCGCTGGATAATACCCTCAGCAAAATGCTGCGCGATGGCGCGCAGGTCGATCTGACGGAGAATCAGCTCACGCTGGCGACCGCCGACCACTCGCTGGTGTATAAACTCGCCGATTTAATGTAGCGAGGCGCGTTGCGTATTAGTAGTTTCCGCAGCTTCCGCCCGCTAACGCCTGCTCGCTGCAGCGTTTACCGTTCGGTAGCGCGCACATACCAATAGCGGAGCCATCAAGCTGGCGGGCAACGGATAATGAACCGCCAACCATCGCGCAATTCGCCTGGCCGCTGTCGCTCATCGCGGCGCGCATGCCGGGCGGTACGTGTGCCGCAGTCGCTTGTTGCACCGGCTCGTTGCTACAAGCCGACAGTAATAACGCAGCACACCCCACTAAAAACGCAGCTCGCATCCTCTCCCCCTTTCAGAAACATCTTAGAATGAACAAACTCAAGAATAATAGGCAGCGCAGCGCCTGCCGTCGAGAGGCGAAATACGTATTTATGCGCCTCATTAACATTTTCTAGCAAATTTTCCGCTTAAAGCTTGATCTCGTCAGGCAAAGCGCCGCGCCAGCGCGACTTTCATCCCAGAGCGAAATATTTTCCCGACGAAAAAATCACGCTTGCAGCGACCTGGCGGCATAAGTTGAGAACGAATGATTGCGGTGCCGGGTGCCTCCCGGTGAATTAGCCAGTTCGAGCTAATTCGCGTGCTAATTTTCGCCAACAGGAGACTGAACTGAACGCTCCGCTGCAGAGGGGAATTCACCGCAGCAAATAAATAGCACGCGATTGCCGGTTGGCTAAAAGCTATTAAATTTAAAAATATATTTTGCTTTATTTAAGTGGTGCATCGCAGGTATCCAACGCCACCCACTTCGGCCCCTTTATCAGCCACATTTTTGTTTTTCCGCCAAAAAGTTGATCCAAACATAGATAAGGACATTCCCAAGGACACAAATGCGAAAATGGTCGCGGCGGGCGTTTGCTAAAATATGGAGATAACAACAGGACTCGTCGCCGTTTCACGAGTCCCTTCTTTTTGCGCAATGTAAGGGTGTCTTCTTATGATTACGATTGACGGTAATGGCGCGGTCGCTTCAGTCGCGTTTCGCACGAGTGAAGTTATCGCCATCTACCCGATTACGCCCAGTTCAACGATGGCGGAGCAGGCTGACGCCTGGTCTGGCGATGGGCTGAAAAACGTCTGGGGCGATGTCCCCCGCGTGGTCGAAATGCAGTCGGAAGCCGGGGCTATCGGCGCCGTGCACGGCGCGCTGCAGACCGGCGCCCTCTCCACTTCCTTTACGTCATCGCAGGGCCTGCTGCTGATGATCCCAACGCTGTATAAATTGGCCGGCCAGTTGATGCCATTTGTCCTGCACGTCGCCGCCCGCACCGTGGCTACCCACGCCCTGTCAATTTTCGGCGATCATTCCGACGTGATGGCCGTGCGCCAGACCGGCTGCGCGATGCTGTGCGCCAGCAGCGTCCAGGAAGCGCAAGACTTCGCGC
Source organism: Klebsiella sp. CN_Kp088 (assembly GCF_040064335.1). Lineage (NCBI taxonomy): Bacteria > Pseudomonadati > Pseudomonadota > Gammaproteobacteria > Enterobacterales > Enterobacteriaceae > Klebsiella > Klebsiella sp. CN_Kp088. The sequence goes on from NZ_JBEAIQ010000001.1 coordinate 576,884, forward strand.
TGATTTCCCATATCGCCACGCTGCAAAGCCGGGTGCCGTTTATCCATTTCTTTGATGGTTTCCGCACCTCGCACGAAATCAACAAAATCGCGCCGCTGGCGGATGACACCATTCGTTCCCTGCTGCCGCAGGATAAAATCGCCGAGCATCGCCAACGCGCCCTTAACCCGGAGCATCCGGTAATCCGCGGCACCTCCGCCAACCCGGACACTTATTTCCAGTCCCGTGAAGCGACCAACCCGTGGTACGACGCGGTATATGAACACGTTGAAACGGCGATGAATGATTTCGCCGCCGCCACCGGTCGCCAGTACAAACCGTTCGAATTTTACGGTCACCCGCAGGCGGAACGGGTTATTGTCATCATGGGGTCCGCTATCGGCACCTGTGAAGAGGTCGTTGATGAACTGCTGAGCCGTGGGGAAAAAGTCGGCGTGCTGAAAGTTCGCCTCTATCGCCCGTTCTCCGCCACGCATCTGCTGCAGGCATTACCGGAGAGCGCCCGCGCGGTTGCCGTACTGGATCGCACCAAAGAACCCGGCGCGCTTGCCGAACCGTTGTATCTCGACGTGATGACCGCGCTGGCGGAAGCCTTCAACCGCGGCGAGCGCGAAACGCTACCGCGTACTATCGGCGGCCGTTATGGTCTCTCGTCCAAAGAGTTTGGCCCGGAATGCGTGCTGGCTATCTTTAATGAGTTACAGGCCGCACAGCCAAAACCCCGCTTTACCGTTGGCATTTACGATGATGTGACGAACCTTTCGCTGCCGCTGGCGGAAAATACGCTACCGGCGGAAGCGAAGCTGGAAGCGCTGTTTTACGGCCTCGGTAGCGACGGTAGCGTCTCGGCGACCAAAAACAATATCAAGATTATTGGCAACTCCACGCCGTGGTTCTCACAGGGCTATTTTGTCTATGATTCGAAGAAGGCCGGCGGCCTGACCGTCTCGCACCTGCGCGTCAGCGAAAAACCCATCCGCTCGTCGTATCTGATCTCGCAGGCCGATTTCGTCGGCTGCCACCAACTGCAGTTTATCGATAAATATCAGATGGTAGAGCGGTTGAAGCCTGGCGGCATTTTCCTGCTCAATACTCCCTATAGCGCTGATGAGGTATGGTCCCGTCTGCCGCAGGAAGTACAGGCCGCGCTGAATCAAAAGCAGGCGCGCTTTTATGTCGTCAACGCGGCGAAAATCGCCCGTGAGTGCAGCCTTGGCGCGCGCATCAACACCGTTATGCAGATGGCCTTTTTCCATTTAACCCAAATCCTGCCGGGCGACAGCGCGCTGGCCGAACTACAGGGTGCGATTGCCAAAAGCTACAGCAGTAAAGGCCAGGAGCTGGTGGAACGCAACTGGCAGGCGCTGGCGCTGGCCCGCGAATCGCTGGCGGAAGTGCCGCTGCAGCCGGTTAACGCCAGCAGTCCCAACCGTCCGCCAGTGGTCTCCGATGCCGCGCCGGACTTTGTCAAAACCGTCACCGCAGCGATGCTTGCCGGTCTTGGCGATGCGCTGCCGGTCTCCGCGCTGCCGCCAGATGGTACCTGGCCCATGGGCACGACCCGTTGGGAAAAACGCAACATTGCCGAAGAGATCCCGATCTGGAAGGAAGAGCTGTGTACCCAGTGCAACCACTGCGTCGCAGCCTGTCCGCATTCGGCGATCCGCGCCAAAGTGGTCGCTCCAGAAGAGATGGAAAACGCGCCAGCCAGCCTGCACTCGCTGGATGTGAAATCCCGCGATATGCGCGGGCAGAAATACGTTCTGCAGGTCGCGCCGGAAGATTGCACCGGCTGCAACCTTTGCGTCGAAGTGTGCCCGGCGAAAGATCGCCAGAATCCGGACATCAAGGCCATCAATATGATGTCGCGCCTTGAGCATGTTGAAGAAGAGAAAGTCAATTACGACTACTTCCTCAACCTGCCGGAAATCGATCGCACCAAACTTGAGCGCATTGATATTCGCACCTCGCAGCTAATTAGCCCGCTGTTTGAATACTCTGGCGCCTGCTCGGGCTGCGGCGAAACGCCGTATATCAAACTGTTGACCCAGCTGTATGGCGATCGGATGTTGATTGCCAACGCCACCGGCTGTTCGTCCATTTACGGCGGCAACCTCCCCTCAACGCCTTATACCACTGACGCTAACGGACGTGGTCCGGCGTGGGCCAACTCGTTGTTTGAAGATAACGCCGAATTCGGCCTGGGCTTCCGCTTAACCGTCGACCAACACCGCCAGCGCGTGATGCGGTTGTTGAGCGAATTTGCCGATAAACTTCCAGCCGAATTGAACGCCGCGCTGCATACGGAAGCGTCGCCGGAAGCGCGCCGCGAACAGGTCGCCGAGCTGCGTCAGGCGCTGACGGGGGTCGAAGGGGCCGAAGAGCTGCTCACCGATGCGGATGCGTTAGTCGAGAAATCAGTCTGGCTTATCGGCGGTGATGGCTGGGCCTATGATATTGGCTTTGGCGGTCTTGACCATGTGCTGAGCCTGACCGAAAACGTCAATATCCTGGTGCTCGATACGCAATGTTACTCCAATACCGGTGGTCAGGCATCAAAGGCGACGCCACTCGGCGCAGTCACCAAGTTTGGCGAACATGGCAAACGTAAGGCGCGCAAAGATCTCGGTGTGAGCATGATGATGTACGGTCATGTCTATGTGGCGCAGATTTCGCTCGGCGCACAGCTTAACCAGACGGTGAAGGCGATTCAGGAGGCAGAAGCCTATCCGGGCCCATCGTTGATTATTGCCTATAGCCCGTGCGAGGAGCACGGCTATGACCTGGCGTTGAGCCACGACCAGATGCGCCAGCTGACGGCAACCGGCTTCTGGCCTCTGTACCGCTTCGACCCGCGTCGCGCCGATGAAGGCAAGCTGCCGCTGGCGTTGGACTCGCGCCCGCCATCAGACGCGCTGGCTGAAACGCTGCTCAACGAGCAACGCTTCCGCCGCCTGAACGCCCAGCAGCCGGAAGTCGCCGAGCAGTTGTGGAAGGACGCGGCCGCCGACCTGCAAAAACGCTATGATTTCCTGGCCCAGCTGGCAGGTAAAACGGAGAAACCGGCAACCGAAAGTTAACCCGGCGGACGAAAATCTGGCGCGATAAAAAAAGCCCGAATAGTAAAACTATTCGGGCTTGTCATTTTCCGACGAATTAATCATTCGATATGAATGAGACGGCAACAATATAAATTTTAAATGACAATAAAGGCATATAACCCAGGCAGAATACGATATTCAAACGATGATGTATAATTTTTATTTTATATGCATCCTCACAATATATTCATGCGGAAAATTATCATTACTGTATATTTATTTGCTTTAGAATTTACTTATATTGTAACAATTGATACTTATCATATCAGAATGCGCTCCTTTAGCATGGCCGTACTTCCACCCAGGAAGTTAAAACAAAAATAGTTAAAGGAATATCCAAATGAAAAGAAAAGCACTGGCATTGGTTATCCCGGCATTATTGGCTGCCGGCGCTGCTCACGCGGCAGAAATTTATAATAAAGATGGCAACAAATTAGATCTCTACGGCAAGGTAGACGGCTTACACTATTTCTCCAGCGACTCCAGCAAAGACGGCGACCAGACCTACCTGCGCTTCGGCTTTAAAGGTGAAACGCAAATTAACGATATGCTCACCGGCTACGGTCAGTGGGAATACAACGTTCAGGCTAACAATACTGAAAGCTCTGGCGATCAGGCATGGACTCGTCTGGCTTTCGCCGGGATCAAAGCGGGCGACTACGGTTCATTCGACTATGGCCGTAACTACGGCGTCCTGTACGACGTAGAAGCCTGGACCGATATGCTGCCGGAGTTCGGCGGCGACTCTTACACCTACGCTGACAACTTTATGACCGGCCGCGCCAACGGTGTCGCAACCTATCGTAACAGCGATTTCTTCGGCCTGGTTAACGGCCTGAACTTCGCCTTGCAGTATCAGGGTAAAAATGAAGATCAGTCCAGCCACGAATATAACCCTTCCGCCAGCCAGGAAGGTACCGCCAATGGCGACGGCCGCGATGTTAAAAACTCTAACGGCGATGGCTTCGGTATCTCCTCTACCTATGATTTAGGTATGGGCGTCAGCGTAGGCGCGGCCTACAGCTCTTCTGACCGTACCAACGAGCAGACCCATCAGTCTACCGCGGGCGGTGATAAAGCCGATGCCTGGACCGCAGGCGTTAAATACGATGCGAACAACATCTATCTGGCGACCATGTATTCTGAAACTCGTAACATGACGCCGTACGGCAATCAGAATGGCACCATCGCCAACAAAACCCAGAACTTTGAAGTTACTGCACAGTATCAGTTCGATTTCGGTCTGCGTCCGGCAATTTCCTACCTGCAGTCCAAAGGTAAAGATCTGGTTTACGGCGGTCAGTACTCCGATAAAGATCTGGTTAAATATATGGATGTCGGCGCGACCTATTACTTCAACCGTAATATGTCCACCTACGTTGATTACAAAATCAACCTGCTCGACGGCAATGACGACTTCTATAAAGACAACGGTATTTCTACCGACAATATCGTAGCACTGGGTCTGGTATATCAGTTCTAATGCTTGCGCCCGCCGTTTGCGGCGGGCATTTCACTTCAACCGCCAATAAAATGCCGGTTCCCGTACCAATTTGTGATTCACGCTGTAGTAGAACCTCAATCCTGATGGCATACTGTTTTGGTGGTTATTAAAACAGGAGGTTTTATGAGTAGAATGATTCTGGTACCCATCGATATTTCTGATAAAGAATTTACTCAACGTGTGATCCGCCACGTTGAATCCGAAGCACGCGTCGATGACGCGCAGGTGCATTTCCTCACCGTTATCCCTTCGCTACCCTACTACGCCTCTCTGGGTATGGCCTATACCGCTGAACTGCCGGCAATGGATGAACTGCGCGCCGAATCGGAAGCACAGTTGCGTGAACTGGCCAAAGGCTTCGCCATTCCGGAAGACAGAATGCATTTCCACGTTGCCGAAGGCTCGCCAAAAGATAAGATCCTGGCGCTGGCTAAATCGCTGCCTGCCGACCTGGTCATTATCGCCTCGCATCGCCCGGACATCACCACTTATCTGCTCGGCTCTAACGCCGCGGCGGTAGTGCGCCATGCCGAGTGCTCGGTACTGGTCGTCAGATAATCGCAAAGCCCGCCGCCCGGCGGGCTTTATTATCTTTACTCCTCGCGGATTAAAGTGCCGGAAAGATGCTGACATTGCCCCCCCGAATCCGTACCATACACGCCACGGTTTTCTATCAGACCTCACTCATTGCTACGCGCCAGCGGGAATTGCTCCAGCGACTGGCACAACGCGTGCTCTTCTGATGCCACACTATGAATTGAGCCACTATTAAATGCTGCAAAATCAAGAAATTAGTAAAAAAGAAAAATACAACATCGACAAGCTGCAGAAACGACTGCGTCGCAATGTCGGTGAGGCGATCGCCGACTTCAACATGATTGAAGATGGCGACCGTATTATGGTCTGTCTTTCCGGCGGTAAAGACAGCTATACCATGCTGGAAATTCTGCGCAGCCTGCAAAAAAGCGCGCCTATTTCTTTCTCGCTGGTGGCCGTTAACCTCGATCAGAAACAGCCGGGCTTCCCGGAACACATTCTGCCGGCGTATCTGGAACAGTTGGGCGTTGAGTATAAGATTGTCGAAGAGAACACTTACGGCATCGTTAAAGAGAAAATCCCGGAAGGCAAAACCACTTGCTCACTGTGTTCTCGTCTGCGTCGCGGCATTCTCTACCGTACGGCGACCGAACTGGGCGCGACCAAAATCGCGCTCGGCCATCACCGCGACGATATCCTGCAGACGCTGTTCCTCAACATGTTCTACGGCGGCAAAATGAAAGGTATGCCGCCGAAGCTGATGAGCGATGACGGCAAACATATCGTTATCCGCCCGCTCGCCTACTGCCGCGAAAAAGATATCGAACGCTTCTCGCAGGCCAAAGGCTTCCCGATCATTCCTTGTAACCTGTGCGGCTCCCAGCCTAACCTGCAGCGTCAGGTGATCGCCGATATGCTGCGCGATTGGGATAAACGCTATCCTGGCCGTATCGAAACCATGTTTAGCGCAATGCAGAACGTGGTGCCGTCGCACCTGAGCGACGTCAATCTGTTTGATTTTAAATCCATCACACACGGTTCTGCGGTGGTTGACGGCGGCGATCTGGCCTTTGACCGCGAAGAAATCCCGCTGCAGCCTGCGGGCTGGCAGCCGGAAGAAGAAGACGCTCAGTTAGATGAACTGCGTCTGAATGTGGTTGAAGTAAAATAACAAGCAACACGTCTCCGGCAAGCGCCGGAGACCGTCACTTGCCGCCCTTACTTCAGCAAACGTACGCGGCAGGACTTGCCTTTGATCTTGCCGTTTTGCAGCTGCTTATACGCCTTCTGCGCCACGCCCTGACGGATAGCGACATAAACATGCGCGGGATGAACATTGATCTTACCGATATCCGCGCCATCAAACCCCATATCGCCAGTTAACGCCCCCAGCACATCGCCCGGACGCATCTTCGCCTTTTTGCCGCCATCAATACACAGGGTCGCCATTTCCGCCTGCAGCGGCGCAATATGATTACCCGCCGGCGCGTTAACCCAGTTGAGTTTGATCTGCAACATTTCGGCAAGAATGTTAGCGCGCTGCGCCTCTTCCGGCGCGCAGAAACTAATCGCCAGGCCGCTTTCGCCTGCGCGCGCGGTACGCCCGATACGGTGAACGTGAACTTCAGGATCCCACGCCAGTTCAAAGTTAACCACCAGCTCCAGCGATTTGATATCCAGGCCGCGCGCCGCCACGTCAGTCGCCACCAGTACGCGCGCGCTACCGTTGGCAAAACGCACCAGCGTCTGATCGCGGTCACGCTGCTCCAGGTCGCCATGCAGCGATAGCGCGCTCTGGCCGGCAGCGTTTAATGCATCGCACACCGCCTGACAATCACGCTTAGTATTACAAAATACCACGCAGGAAGCCGGCTGATGCTGGCTGAGCAATTTTTGCAGCAGCTTGATTTTACCGCTTTGCGAAACGTCGAAGAACTGCTGTTCAATAGACGGCAGCGCATCAACGCTATCGATTTCAATCGTCTGCGGATCCCGCTGCACCCGGCCGCTGATTGCGGCAATAGCTTCCGGCCAGGTCGCGGAGAACAGTAAGGTCTGGCGCGAAGCTGGCGCATAACGAATCACTTCATCGATGGCGTCGCTAAAGCCCATATCGAGCATGCGATCGGCTTCATCCATAACCAGCGTCTGCAACGCGTCCAGCGATACGGTCCCCTTCTGCAGGTGGTCAAGCAGGCGGCCAGGCGTGGCGACAATAATATGCGGCGCATGCTGTAAGGAATCGCGCTGGGCGCCGAAAGGCTGGCCGCCGCAGAGGGTTAATACTTTAATATTTGGCAAAAAACGCGCCAGGCGACGCAGTTCGCCAGCAACCTGATCCGCCAGTTCGCGGGTCGGGCACAGCACCAGTGATTGGGTCTGGAACAGACCGGCATCAACGTGCTGTAGCAATCCCAGACCAAAGGCCGCCGTTTTACCGCTGCCGGTTTTCGCCTGTACTCGCACATCCTTTCCGCCCAGGATCGCAGGCAATGCGGCAGCCTGCACTGGCGTCATTGCGTGATATCCCAGTTCGTTAAGGTTGTTCAGTTGAGCTTCGGGCAAAAGGTTCAGTGTTGAAAAAGCGGTCACAATGTTTTCTCGCATTAAAGGGCGGACAATCTGCAGGCGCGTATCCTCGCAGATCTCCGCTCTTGATGCGACAATTTAATCGGGTCATCGTCCGGCGGCGGGTCGGGAAGCGGGTGCGGGCGAGGCCGCGGATCGGGCACCGGCACCGGGTCATTGGGCTCAGGGCCGATGGGTATCGACTGCAAGGACAGCGCCATGTTACGCATATTTTATCCCCTCTCTTTACAGGACTATTCTTTAAGCGTAGAAGTTAGCTGGCAGAGGGCAAAAAAAAAGCCGACTCAATGAAGTCGGCGTCGTACGAATCAATTGTGCTATGCAGTAATTCAAAAAAGGAAGTAAGACAATATGGAGCGCAACGCCCATCGCTTGACGTTGCATTCACCTGCGAGAGAGATATTGCCCTGAATGGGTAGATGGTTTATTGATTTCGCTCAAATATTGCCGGAGTTTCAGCGGCAAAATCGCCTGAAAAGACAATTTCTTACAACCATTTACTACGATGTAACCACCAGGTAACACCACCGATTAGAACAACTAACATTACGCAAAATATCGAAAAGCCAAGATGCCAGCTGTTGCCAGGAATACCGCCAAGGTTGACGCCAAACAGACCGGTCAGGAAGGTGCTGGGCAAAAAAACCATCGCCATCAATGACATCGTGTAAGTCCGCCGCGACAGCGACTCCTGCATGATCTGCGCGATTTCATCGCTCATGATTGCCGTGCGGGCAATGCAGCTGTCAATCTCGTCAAGACCGCGGCCAAGACGGTCGGCAATATCCTGCATCCGCCGACGGTGATCGTCACTCATCCACGGCAGACGCTCACTGGCAAGACGGGCGTAGACATCGCGCTGCGGAGCCATATAGCGGCGCATGACGATAAGCTGCTTTCGCAGTAGCGCCAGAAAACCGCGCGGCGGCACCTGTTGATCAAGCAGGTCATCTTCAAGGTCGATAATCCGGTCGTGCAGCTGTTCAATAAACTCGCTGGCGTGATCGGTCAACGCATCGCAAATTTCCACCAGCCAGCTGCCGCAATCCGTCGGCCCATTGCCTTCCTGCAGATCCCCCAGCACATCATCCAACGCCAGCACCTTACGCTGACGAGTGGAAACGATTAGCCGCTCGTCCATATACAGTCGCATCGCCACCAGTTGATCGGGGCGTTCATCGGTGCTGCCGTTGATACAACGCAAGGTAATCAGCGCGCCATCGCCGATGCGCGTCACGCGCGGGCGCGTGCTTTCACCGGCCAGCGCGTCGCGAACATTATTCGGTAACAACGGCGTAGCGGCTAACCAGTCGGCGCTATCGGTATGGGTATAATTAAGATGTAGCCAGCAGGGACTGCTCTTATCGATAATATCGTCATCAGCCAGCGGCTTTACGCCGCCCTGCCCGTCGAGCACCCATGCAAAGATGGCGTCCGGCACTTTCAGCTCCGAGCCCTTAATCGCGTCCACTGAACCTCCATTAATGCATGCCTGTAAAAAGCGTGAATAATCCATAAGGTACGCTATTCGGCTGAATTTCGCCTCCCGCAATCGTCGCAATCGCCTAACAAATACGCAGCATAGTGCGTTTGGCGACAGTTGATCATATTTGTATTACAATTACATCCGTAATTTTAATGAGGTTTTAGTATGAATATTTATCAAGCCCAGCCCCAGGATGTCGATACCATCCTGCCGCTGTATCTCGCCTATCGACGTTTCTATCAGGTCGAAGAAAATCTCGGCCAGGCGCGGGAGTTCATCCTTAAGCGCCTGCAACTGAATGAGTCGGTCATTTTCTTCGCAGAAGTGGACGGCAAAGCGGTGGGCTTTACCCAGCTCTATCCCCTGTTCTGCTCGCTGGAAATGAAGCGCATCTGGTTGCTTTACGATCTGTACGTTGATGAGTCTGCCCGCCAGCACGGCGTGGCGCAGCAGTTGATTGCCCGTGCCGAACAGCTGGCAAAAGAGAGTGATTCCGCATTTATTATGCTCAGCACGGCAACCGATAATACTAAAGCGCAGGCGTTATACGAGCGTAGCGGCTTCGTACGCGATACGGATTTTTACGTCTATAACAAAATGCTCAAGTAAGTTGTTCAGGCCGCCAGAAAGGGAGAACCCGCCATTGGCGGGTTCGTATTCGTTCGTATCAGTCGTCGGCTAATCCACTGTATTAACCTTTGCCGTCGTCTGGGCGGGCACAGGACAGGATTAGTAGCAAGAGTTCATTTTTTCTCTTCCGCATAGCGGCGGGCGTTATCGTGTAAATTAGTGCACATGGTTATTACTCCATTTTTATAAGCAGACTAAGAGCCTATCCCATTAGGGCTATTTTACTTGCCATTTTGAACCAGGGCAGCGCTCGAAATCCTCACGTACTACGTGTACGCTCCGGTTTCTGCGCGCTGTCCGTGTTCAAACTGGCTGCGCCAATTACGCTTACTGGGATAGGCTCTAATCCTAGAAGCTTCCGTCAAATTCGCCACATTTCTGGCTAAAATTTTTCCCAGCCCAGCACCGATGCCCCCAGTAATCCCCCTTCGCGACTAAATTGCCCGGCGACCAGTAGTGGCTCAGCGCTCTTCAGCAGAATCTTTGCCCGCAATGCTGTATCAAGGCGCTCCAGCAGCGTCGTTTCACCCGCCAGCCCGCCGCCTGCGACGATTTTATGCGGCCCGAGGATATTAACCGTATGAGCCAACGGTTCGCTCACCAGATCAAGCCATATTTCAAGGGTGAACGCCGCTGTCTCTTCTCCGGCCATACCCTGCTTCACGATCACGACACTGCTTAACGCCTGACCGCTGAGCAGTTGATGCAGCCGCTGCATCCCTTTTGCACCGCCGAGCGTATCGAGGCAGCCCTGCTGTCCGCAGCCGCAGGCCAGCCGCGGCAACTCAATTCCCCGCAGCTGAGTGCGCGTAATGGGTCCGTGCCCCCACTCGGCGCCGATCCCCTGATTGCCGTAGAGAATGTTGCCGTTGATGGCAATCCCCCCGCCGATCCCGCTGCCGAGTATCACCCCCAACACCACCGGCAGATCTTTTGCCGCGCCGAAACGCGCCTCGGCTAAGGTAAAACAGTCAGCATCGTTAGCCATCGCCACCGGGCGCCCGAGCTCAACCTGCAGCGAACGGGTTATATCGATACCGGCGAACGGCGGAATGTTGCTCGACAGAATACGATCGTTGGCAACATCTACCACGCCGGCGCAGGAGAGCGCCAGTGGACTCTGTTCGCTAATCGCATCGCCATATTGCGCGATAATCTCCTGCACAGCGTAGACGAAGGCGGGCCAGGAGCTTAGCGGCATCGCCCGCTGGCGCGGCATAACAAGTTGCCCCGGCGCTGGAGAAACCGCGCTTTTAATAAAGGAGCCGCCAATATCCAGACACAGCACGCTGTTACTCATAGGCGCGAATCCATTAAATCACGCAGGCCATCGCCCAGCAGGTTGAAGCCTAATACCGAAAAGACAATAGCCAGCCCCGGCCATAGCGAAATCCCCAGGCTGATACCCAGGAAGTTACGCCCATCGCTCATCATTGTCCCCCACTCCGGCATCGGCGGTTGCACGCCCATGCCGAGGAAGGAGAGCGAAGCGGCGGCAAGGATCACCGAGCCGCCGGTCAATGTCGCCTGCACGGTAATCGGCCCCAGGGTATTTCGCAGGATGTAGTGGATTATCTGTCGGCGATAGCCAATTCCCAGCGCCCGTGCCGCTTCCATGTACTCCATATTCTTGATGCCCAACGTCAAGTTACGGCTGAGGCGCGCGTAAACCGGCACCGAGAAGATGGCGATCGCCAACAGCATATTCATCAACCCTGCGCCGAGGACGCTGACCAGCAGGATCGCCAGCACGATGCCGGGAAAAGCGAAAATGACATCCATCACCCACATAATCAGGTGGTCGACACTTTTACCACACAGGGCGGCGATAATACCCAGAGGTAGCCCCATCAGTAGCGACAGCGCCACGCTGACCACCACTTCAATCAGCGAGATCCTGGCGCCGTAAATGGTGCGGGAAAAGATATCGCGGCCATAGTCATCGGTGCCCAGCCAGTGGTCGGCCGACGGTGCGGAGAGAATATTCAGTAGGTCCTGCGCATAGGGATCGTAGTGGCTTAACCACGGCGCGAAGAGAGCACATACCACGATTAAGGCGACGATGATGCCGCCGAGGGTCAGAGAGGGATGCTCCATCCCCCAGCGCAGGCCGCTGAGCACACCGCTGCGCGATTTGGCGAGTGAAATTTCCGACATATCAGTCAAACCTTATTTTCGGGTTGATTCTGGCGATAATCATCTCGCCAACCAGGTTCATCACCACCACGCTTGCCACCGTAATCATCGTCACTCCCTGAATAACGGGATAATCGCGATAGCGTACCGAATCCACCAGATAGCGGCCTATCCCAGGCCAGTTAAACACCGACTCGGTCACCACCGCGCCGCCGATCAGGCTGCCGAAGTTCAGTGCGATAATCGTCACGATGGGGATCAGCGCATTGCGCAGCGCATGCTTGAAATAGACCTGAAACGGCGCCAGCCCTTTGGCCCGCGCGGTGCGGATGTAATCCTCGCCTAACACATCAACCATACTGGAGCGGGTCATCCGCGACATCACCGCCATCGGGAAAATCCCCAGACAGACCGACGGCAGGATATAGCTTTTCCAGCCTTCGGCGCCCAGTAGCGGCAGCCAGCCCAGCTTCACCGAAAAGGTATCCATGGCGATCAGCGCCAGCCAGAAATTGGCTATCGACGCGCCGGCAATCGCTACCAGCATCAGCACATGGTCGGCTACATGGTTGCGGTAAATCGCCGCGCACATCCCCATGGGAATACCGAGGATCACCGCCATCATCCACGCCAGCAGCGCCAGGCCTAAAGTATAAGGAACCCGTTCGCTCATTTCGGCGGAGACCGGCTGACCGGACTTCAGCGAAGTGCCAAAATCCCCCTTCAGCATTCCGCTAACGAAATGGCCATACTGCACCGCCAGCGGATCGTCCAGACCGAGGCGCGCATGCATACGGCTGACATCATCCTGGGTGGCCTGCGGCCCGGCCATCAGGCGGGCCGGGTCACCGGGGAGCATTCTGATCGCCATAAAGACAATCAGCGATGCCCCCAGCAGGATCAGCGGCAAAGAAAGCAGTTTTTTAATCACATAAGCTTTCATAACAACTCCACCCTGACCTCGACGTTATGGCTTTTGCGCTTCGGTAACGATAATTTCGCCGCCCGGCTCCATCCGCACGCCTTTAATGGTGGCGCGGGTGGCGTACAGATCGTCCTGGAAGTAGAGCATCACATGCGGTGCGTCGTGCATAATGGCCTTTTGCGCCGCCACATATTCGGCAATACGCGCGTTGTCATCCATGGTGGTCGCCGCTTTGTCTAACAGCTCATCCACCTGCGGGTTGCGGTAGAAGCCAAGGTTAGCCCCGGCCGGCGCGGCGCTCTGTGAGTAGTACAGCGGGCGCAGCTGCAAATCAGCCCCATTAAGGCCGGAGGACCAGGAGGCCAGCACCGCATCGGTACGGTTGGCCAACTTTTCCGCCGCCGGCGCAAACGCCGCTTTGCTCCAGACGCCGCTCTCCATCTGCTGGATATTGAGCTTCACGCCAACTTTGCCCCACATCGCCTGCAGGATTTGCGCGGTACGCGCATCCGGTCCCTGTACGGCGATGTTCATCTCAAAGCCCTGCGGGTAACCGGCCTCTTTTAATAGCGCTTTCGCTTTATCGAGATCCCACGGATAGTCGTTGAGGGTTTTATCATATCCTTCGTTCACCGGCGCCAGCGGCGAGTTGGCGGCAGAAGCAAAGCCAAACATCACCGCCTTCAGCAGCGCTTCTTTGTCGGTCGCCAGGTTCAGGGCCTGACGCACGCGGACATCGTTCAGCGGTTTTTGCTCAACGTTGAGCGCCACCCAGAATACCGACGCCCCCTGCCCCTGCTCCAGTTTCACCTGCGGGTTGCTTTTCAACTGCCGACCAAACTGCGGCGGTACCGGGTTAATCACATCGACCTGGCCGGAAAGCAGCGCCATGTTCATTACCGACGGCTCCGAGCTCCAGGTCCACTTAATCTCATCCGGGCCGTGATTCTCGCCCCAGTATTTCGGGTTTTTCTTCTCCAGCACATATTCACCGGTTTTATACTCCTGCAGCATGTACGGGCCGGTACCGTCCGCTTTACGGCCAATGGTGCCGGCTTTCGCTGCCGCCGGGCTCACCATCTTCGCCGAGCCGCCGGTCAACAGATTGAGGAAAGAGGGATAGACCTTTTTCAGCGTAATCTCGACGTTGTTATCATCGAGCTTCTTCACGGAAGCGATAACGTTGCGCATCCGCGAACTCGCGGCCAGACCGCCTTTCGGGTCGATATGTCGTTCGATATTGGCCACCACCGCATCGGCATTGAACGGCGAGCCGTCATGGAAAGTCACGTTTTTACGCAGGGTAAACGTCCAGACTTTACCGTCATCGCTAACCTTCCAGGCAGTGGCCAGCGCGGGCGCTATCTTGAAATCCGGCGATAAATCTACCAGTCCTTCGTACATTGGTTTTAATACAGTATCGGTAAAGGTCGCGGTTTGATCGCCCGGGTCCATGCTGCGCGGAGGTTCGTTTTGCATCACGTTCAGCGTCGCCGCCTGCAGCGCCGTCGCCCCGCCAGTCGCCAGTAAGCCTGCCAGAATGGCAAGTCGATATTTATTCATAATTGCCTTCATCCGTTAACCCCTACCTGTCTGTTATGTCGCCAGTTGTGGCTTTTATGTTGCGATTAGGTTTTCTTTTTACCTAAAACAGAGTCCCATAAATGTGATATTAGCCATGAATAACGCTTAATTAGGTAATAAATTTAACTTATATGTGATTGTTTAGTTATTTTTGAAAATAAACTGGTTGCTAAAGCGCCAGCCCGCGATTATGTTCAGAAAAAAGCGTTATGGCTGAGTAACTATGCTGAACAAACTCCACCAACAATTGATTCATTTGGTCAGTAGCGAGGAAGGCGCCAGCCGCGCTGACCTCGCCCGCCTGACGGGTATGAGTAAAGCGGCCATTGGTGCGCTGGTAAAAGAGATGCTGGCTGATGGTCTGCTACAGGAGAGCGATATGGCCGCTTCCGGCGGTCAGGGACGCCCCTCCGTCACCCTGTCCCTGGCGCCGGACGCTGCTTACGCCATCGGCATCTCACTGATTGATAATCAGCTTGTGTTGGTGCTGATGAATGCCAGCGGCGAGAAAATCGCCGAGCGCCTGCTCACGCCACAGCTTGAAATCCCCGACGTAATCCAGCAACTGGCGGGTGAAATCCGCAGTTTATTAAAGGATACGCTCATCGAGCGCCAACGGCTGGTCGGCATCGGTTTTGCCCTGTCTGCCTTTGTGGACGCCGCGCAAGCGGTCTGCGTACAGTCGGCGCTGCTGGGCTGGCATCAGGTGCCGCTAGCTGAATTGTTAAGCCACGCGACCGGCGGGATCCCGGTATTTATTGAAAACGACACCCGGGCACTGGCGAACTGGGAGAAAACGTTTGGTCATCTGCGCAAGCTGGAGAGCGCAGTGGTGATTTCCCACGGCAGCGGCATCGGCAGCGCGGCGGTCATCTATGACCGAATCTGGCGCGGCGCCCACGGCGGCGCAGGCGAAATAGCCCATTGCACCATTGTGCCTGCAGGCACGCCTTGTCGCTGCGGGAAGCGCGGCTGTCTCGACACCATTGCGTCTCTCACCGCTATCTTTGAACAGGCGCGCATGGCCGGTATCAACACCGACCAACTGGATGAACTGGAGGCCATGGCGCGCAAGGGCCACACTGCCGCCATCCAGATCTTGCATCGGGCCGGTGACGCCTTAGGGTTGGCTATTTCACATCAGATCCAGACCCACGATCCGGCGGCGATCATGCTTGCCCATCAGCCGGAAAGCTTTAACGGTTTACTGAATACCGTGATGCAACAAGCTATAGAAACCAACCTGCTGCCGGGGATGGCGGGAAACACACCGCTTATCTATCGCCCGCTGACGCAGGACAGTTGGGCGCTCGCCGCGGCGAGCGTCGCGCTGACTCACGTTCTCTTCCCAGCCTAATTTCGAGGTCCCTATGCGCATTGCCGTTGGCGGAATACATATTGAATGCAGCACGTTTAACCCGGTACTGACTCATGAAGCAGAGTTTCGCACCGTCAAGGGCGATGCCCTACTGGAGGCGCCCCACTTTCAGTTTTTACGTGATTATCCGGCGACGTTTCTGCCGACGCTGCACACCAGGGCGATTCCCGGCGGCCCGGTGGCGCGAGAGACCTATGAACAGTTCAAAGCCGAATTCTTAAGCCGTCTACAGGCGCAACTGCCGATCGACGGCCTGTACCTGGCGATGCACGGCGCAATGTTCGTTGAAGGTATGGAAGATGCCGAAGGAGACTGGATCGCCGCCGCCCGCGCCTGCGTTGGCGATGACTGCCCGATTGCCGTCAGCTACGATCTACACGGTAACGTGACCCAGCGCATTATCGACGCCATCGACATGTTCTCAACCTATCGCACCGCGCCGCATATCGATATAGAAGAGACCATGCGCCGTTCGGTCAGTATGCTGGTGAATAGTCTGCAAAGCGGCGTGCGCCCGGGCGTCGTGTGGGCGCCCATCCCGGTATTACTGCCTGGCGAACGAACCAGTACGGATGATGAACCGGCAAAAAGCCTGTACGCCATGCTGCCGCACAGCGACCAGATAGACGGCGTACTCGATAGCTCATTAATGGTCGGCTACGTATGGGCCGATGAACCGCGCGCCACCGCCGCGGCCATTTTTACCGGCACCGATCGCGCGGTACTGGAGCAACAGGCCGCAAAACTGGCGCAGGCCTATTGGGACGCGCGGGAAGATTTTGTTTTCGGCTGCCGGACGGGCGGCGTCGCCGAATGCGTCGCTCAGGCTATCGCCAGCGCCACGGGCCCGGTGATCCTGGCGGATTCTGGCGATAATCCAACCGGCGGCGGCGTCGGCGATCGCGGCGATGTGCTCGCCGAACTGCTACGCCAGCAGGCGCAAAATACCCTGGTTGCCGGCATTACCGACGCGCCGGCGACGCGTGCGGCCTTTGAAGCCGGCATTGGCGCGGAACTACAGCTAACACTCGGCGCTAACCTCGATCCGGCGGGCGTCAGCGCAAGCGCGCGTTTTACCGTGACAGGCCTACTGGCGGCAAGCCCGCAGCGCCCGGCCAATCAGGCGATTTTGCAGACCGGCGGTATTACCGTGGTGGTGGCCGACCGTCGTCGTCCGTATCACGACATTGCCGACTTTAGCGCGCTAGGACTCGACCCGCGGCAGGTGAAAATTCTGGTGGTCAAATCCGGCTATTTATCGCCGGAACTGGCGCCGCTGGCCAATCCGAACCTGATGGCGCTCTCGGAAGGGGTCGTCGATCAGGATATTGAACGGGTGGCCCGCCGGCGAATGCTGACCCCGACCTGGCCGTTTACGCGTGACATCGAATTCACTCCACAGGTGCGGGTTTCCGCCCGCGCGCCCTTTGCCAGGGAGTCCTGAGTCATGAACCGGGAAACGCCTGCGCCAGTACTGGCCGTCAACAATCTGAGCATCTCATTCCGCCACGGCGATAGCTGGCAGAAAGTGGTGCGTAATATCAGTTTTAGCCTTTATCCAGGTAAGACGCTGGCGATTGTCGGCGAATCGGGCTCAGGCAAAAGCGTGACGGCGATGGCCATCATGCGCCTGCTTTCTGCCCGCCATAGCCGTACCGAGGGACAGGTGTTGCTCGGCGGCAAATCCCTGCTCGAGCTTCCTGAAGAGGAGATGCGTCGTGTACGCGGCGCCGAGGTAGCGATGATTTTTCAGGAGCCGATGACCAGTCTTAATCCGGCCTTTACCATCGGCAATCAGATAGCGGAAGTTTTTATCCGCCATCAGAGTTTATCGGCGCGCCAGGCGAAGCAGGAGGCCATCGCCCTGCTGGAAAAAGTCCGCATTCCGCATCCTGCACAGCGTTTCGATGAATATCCGCATCAGTTTTCCGGCGGTATGCGCCAGCGCGCGATGATCGCGATGGCGCTGGCCCTGAAGCCAAAACTGCTGATCGCCGATGAACCTACTACCGCGCTGGACGTCACTATCCAGGGGCAAATCCTCGATCTGATTAAAACTCTGCAGGCAGAAAACAATACCGCGGTGCTGTTTATTACTCATGATATGGGCGTGGTCGCGGAAACCGCCGACGATACGCTGGTGATGTTCCACGGCGACGCCATCGAATGCGAGCGCACAACGACGCTATTCGCCGCACCTCAACAGCCCTATACCCGCGCGCTGCTGGCCTCGGTACCTGCGGCAGGTGAAATGGATGTAAGCTCGACCCCTTGTAAATTTCCATCGGTGAACCTGCAAACCGGAGAAATTCATCGTTATCCGCCAGAAGCGGATCTCAGTCTGACCAGCAACGAACCTGTGCTGTCGGTCAAAAACCTGGTCACCCGTTTTCCCGTCAAAAAAGGCTTTTTCAATCAGTTAGCCGGGCATATCCACGCCGTAGAAAACGTCAGCTTTGATTTATGGCCCGGCGAAACGCTATCGCTGGTGGGCGAATCAGGCTGCGGTAAATCGACCACCGGTCGCAGTCTTATCCGCCTGGTCCAGGCACAATCCGGTCATGTTCGTCTCCATGGTTATGACGTCCTGCAAGCCGGGCGCCAGCAGCAAAAGCGGATGCGTCAGGATATCCAGATGATATTTCAGGATCCGTTCGCCAGTCTGAATCCGCGGCTGAAAATCCAGGAAACGCTGATTGAACCGCTGCTGGAAAATGGCCTTGCCACCCGCCAGCAGGCGCTGGCGCGCGCCCATGAATTAATTGAAAAAGTGGGGCTCAACGTCGCGGTACTTAACCGCTATCCGCATGAATTTTCCGGTGGTCAGCGCCAGCGCATCTGCATTGCCCGCGCGCTGGCGATGAACCCCAAGGTGATTATCGCCGACGAGTCGGTGTCGGCGCTGGATGTGTCGGTCAAGGCGCAGGTGGTCAACCTGATTATCGAACTGCAACGAACGATGAAAATCGCCTTTCTGTTCATCTCGCATGATATGGCGGTGATTGAACGCATCAGCCACCGGGTGGCGGTGATGTATCTCGGTGAAATCGTCGAAATTGGCCCGCGGCAGGCCATTTTCGCCAATCCGCAGCACCCGTATACGCAAAAGCTGATTGCGGCGATCCCAAAGACCGATCCGTCTCGTCGCCATCTGTTGCGTGAAGCCAATAACGATGAACTGCCGTCGCCGTTTCGCGATAAAGACTGGCAGCCGCCGACCCGTCGCTACGAACAAGTCGGTAATCAGCACTGGGTAATGCGCTGAGCGGATTACCTTGAATAGACCGGTTTAACGCTCTACAGGCTGCGCTGAGCCGGTCCCCCTTCCCAAAAAGCGATGCTCCATCTCCCCTTTTAACTGGCAACGCATTTTTTGCTGTTTTTTGCGATTCACATTCTCACATCATGCTGTATTATGCAGGTTGTTGCAGTATTTTGCAGGAACAGCAATTATGCATAAAACCGCCCGACAACAGTTTTTGCTCGAACTACTGAGCGAAAACGGTCAAATTAGCATCAGCGAACTGGTTGAACGATTGCAGGTCTCACCCGATACCGTTCGCCGCGATCTAAGTGACCTGGAAAAACGCGGACTGGTGCAGAAAAACCATGGCGGCGCTATCGCCCTCGATCTTCCGGCCATGAATCGCCAGGGGCGCAACGCGCTGCTGCCGGAGACTAAACAACGCCTTGGCGCGCTGGTCGCCCGTGAGGTCCCACCGGGAGCAACGCTATTTTTAGACGCCGGCAGCACGGTACTGGCCGTCGCCGCTCATCTAAAAGGACCGCTGACGGTCATCACCCCTTCGCTGGATATTGCCCAACTATTTAGCGAACGGCCCGATATCGAGTTGGTTTTACTTGGCGGGAAATGGGATATGCGGCAGCGGCTGTTTGCCGGTAGCGCCACGCTGGCGCTGCTTTCTCGTTACCGCGCGGATATCGCCATTCTCGGCGCCTGCGCGATCCATGCGCGGCAAGGGCTTAGCGCCAGCCAGGAAGCGGATGCTGAAGTAAAACGCGCCATGCTGGCTGCCAGCGTCGAGCACTGGCTGGTGGCTGATCATCTGAAACTTAATCGCTGCGAGCCTTACCTGGTCGCCGAACTGAAACACATCGATCGTCTATTCCTCGACAAGCCGTGGCACGCGCTTGGCGAAGACAATTCAATGCAGGTCAGCATTGCTGACGCTGAATAACGTGGAGAAAGTCATGCATAAAGTTATCAACGGCGCAGGTAAGCACATTAATATTGCGCTGATCGGCTACGGATTTGTCGGCAAAACGTTTCACGCGCCGCTCATTAATTCGGTCGAAGGGTTAAAGCTTGCCGTCGTCGCCTCCCGCGACGAAGCTAAAGTGAAGCAGGATCTGCCGGATGTCGCGGTCATCGCTTCGCCGGAAGAGGCCATTCAGCATCCGGACGTCGATCTGGTGGTACTCGCTTCGCCAAACGCCACCCACGCCCCGCTGGCTCGCCTGGCGCTCAATGCCGGTAAGCACGTAGTGGTAGATAAACCTTTTACTCTCGATATGCAGGAAGCGCGCGAGCTGATCGCGCTGGCGGAAGAAAAGCAACGGTTGCTTTCTGTCTTCCATAACCGCCGTTGGGATAGCGATTATCTCGGCATTAAGCAGGCCATCGAGCAGGGGCTGATCGGCAAGGTTAAGCATTTCGAGTCGCATATCGACCGCTTCCGCCCGCAGGTTCGCGTCCGCTGGCGCGAGCAGAATGTACCAGGTAGTGGCCTGTGGTTTGATATTGGCCCGCACCTGATCGACCAGACGCTGCAACTTTTCGGCCTGCCGCAAACTGTACAGGGCAATATTGCCACCCTGCGCCAGGGCGCGGAGATTAACGACTGGGCACATGTGGTACTGAACTATCCACAGCACAAAGTGATTTTGCACTGTAGCATGCTGGTGGCCGGCGGCGTCTCGCGTTTCACGGTCCACGGAGATAGCGGCAGCGTCGTGAAACTGAAAGCAGACCAGCAGGAGAGCCAGCTGCTGGCAGGCGTCATCCCAGGGAGTGAAAGCTGGGGCCAGGATGACGACAGCATGACGTTGTTCGACGCCAGCCTGCAGGCGCACACGCTCGCCACGCCGAAAGGCGATCAGCGCCAGTACTATATTCAGGTTCGCGATGCCCTGCTGGGCAAAATTGCCAACCCGGTGCCTCCGCTACAGGCGCTGGCAGTGATGGCGGTGCTGGAAGCTGCCGTTGCCTCGTCAGAAAGCGGCAGCGTGCAGAAGCTGGCGTTAACCGCCAACGAACTGGCCGGGCTTCAGTAAGCTCTCCCTGGCGGCTGTCGTACTCTTCAGCCGCTACATATTCTCTTCTGCTGAAAACTCTCCCCAGGAAAATCTCTCTCGATCGCCAATTGGCTGCTGGAAATTTCCCACATTTGGGAGCAGGATATAATCAAATACCTGATTATTGTGGTACGCCCTTAGCTTCTGCGGACGCAGCCCGACACACTGGACAGGAGAATGTCATGTATTACACGTTAGGAGAAAAGACCCTCCACTTTTATCGCTATCAGTGCCGTTACTACGTCGCCCACTGGGACGGCGGCCATGTGATGACCGAGCAGTTCAAGCCGTTTATCGCCGGGATCAGCGAAAAGACCGGCCTGGAAGCAAAGCGTGTGGAAGCGGTCGCTCGCGACTACTTCACTAACGTGGATTAACTCTGACCGCTTCTTGTTGCCGTGGCCGTTGGCTGCGGCAACGCATTCCCCTCGGGTTAAATCCCGGCAGCCAAATGTCATCAATAACCATTTTTGAGCGCCCTCACGGTTCGCTTTCTCTCTTGTGGCAGTCTATATCTTATTCATCTTTATCGTGGGAGGAACAAGAATATGGGCAAGAAAATTTTAATGCTGGTGGGTGATTACGCTGAAGATTACGAGACCATGGTACCGTTTCAGGCATTACAGATGATCGGCCATCAGGTTGATGCCGTCTGTCCGGATAAGAGCAAAGGCGATTATATTATGACGGCGATTCATGATTTTGACGGCGCTCAGACCTACAGCGAAAAACCCGGTCACCGCTTCGTGCTGAACGCCGATTTTGCCAGCGCCAGAGAACAGGACTACGACGCCCTGTTGATCCCCGGCGGCCGCGCCCCCGAATATCTGCGCCTGAATGAGCAGGTAATTAAGCTGGTACAGGCTTTCGACGCCGCGCATAAACCGATTGCTGCCGTTTGCCATGGCCCGCAGCTTCTGGCCGCCGCGGGTATTCTTAAAGGCCGTACCTGTAGCGCTTACCCGGCTTGCGCTCCCGAAGTGCGACTCAGCGGCGGGCATTATGCGGATATTGGCATCGACCAGGCGCACGTTGACGGCAATCTGGTCACCGCCCCCGCCTGGCCCGCCCATCCGCAGTGGCTTGCTAAATTTGCCGAGGTGCTGCAGCGGTAAGCACCTTTGCCAGGGCTGGCGTCGCTACGCTACGAGATGCCTCAGCCCTTACGCCTTGCGCGAAGCTATTCCGGCGTTTTACTTTTCAGTAGCGCATAAGAGACTATCAGCTGTTGCAGGTGCTGTTCCGTCTGTTTTTGCTGCGCGGCACGCCTGATTTGTCCTTCTGTCATCGCTGACAGTTGGCGTAACTGTTCTTCAGCCGGGACGGTTCGATTAAAAGACTGAGTAATGGCGAACACCGCGGATTTCAGTTCACTAACCGTCATGTATTTGCCCTTCTGTTCATCAAGGGCATCCAGACGCTGAGTTAATTGCTGCAGTTGCTGCATTCCCTGATACCACCCGGTGAGATTTTCCGCCGGCAGCGCGGCGGCTATGATCTGCTGCTGCCACTGCGAGGACAATGTTTTCGCCTGCTCCGGCCATAGCACTTGTGCCTGTTGTACCAGTTGCTCGCTATAGTCGATGGCCCAATTCGGCTTGAGTTGGGCCAGATCTGACAGCTGCTGCCGGGTCTGCTTTATCCCACCGTCTGCCGGCGGTGCGTGCTGAGAAAAGGAGCGTAACTGATCTGGCGAAAGTACCGTCGGCAATGGCGCCAGACTGAGAGCGAATTGCCGCTGTTCCGGCTCTGGTTTAGCCATCGCCTGCCACCCCCATCCCGCCGCAGCGCCCAGCGCCAGCATCGTCAGCATACCGGCCACAAAAGGTCGCCATCGTTTTTCAGAGATCTGATGCTCATTGCCGGCTTGCTCGTGTGGTAGCGTTTCCGGCGGCGCAATATAAATCCACTTCGTTCGCTCAACCGGCTCATCCAAATGGGTGGAAGCATTCTCCATCGCGACTACGCGCGGTAGGGTATCAACGCTAGTTACACCATCGCTATTCTCCAGCCGTACCGCCGCGTTATGCATCAAATTGAGCAACGCATCAAACTGACTGGCATGCTTTAATTCCAGACGCTGTAGCGCAACATCCAGCGCTTTCAGATGCGCTTCCGCCTCATAAATCAAACTAAGATCGGCATAGGTCAGCGTCAGCGTACGCAGCGCTTGCTGTAGCCGTTTACCCAAACCGCTAAGGATTTCCATCCGCGCGTGTACCGGCTGTGGCCAAAGGCTCCCCCACTGACGGGTAATCAGCGTTTCCAGGATAGCAAGGCCTTCATTCAGGCCGGATAAACCGGTTAACTGCGTACGGGCAAGCGTATACCAGGCCGCAGTCTGCAGCTCTACGCCGTTACGGTCAAACAGCGATAGACAAAGCCGTTCTGCGTATAGCCAGTCAACGTCGGGGCGCGCCGGGTGGCTGAGTTTATGCATTTCTTCACGCAGCTTTGCGTAGTCTGCCAGCGTGCGCGGGTCGCCGCCGGTAGTCAGGTGACGCTTAGGATAAGTTGTCATAGAGGTAACCAGAGTGAGGGCTAAATAGCGGTGCGGGCATTCAGATACTGTTGCTGTTTCAGATGGCGAAGGAGAACCCTGCCTTCAGGCATAAATTCCGTGCCATAGCGTACCAGACCAATTTCTTTCAGTTCCGCGTCGATGGCATAACGCAGTTCGCCCGGCTGTGTCTGTTCGAGCATCTCCACACGGAGGCTATTCAGCCGCGGTTCGTATTTGAGCAGTACCGCGGACAGCGTGGTCATTAACTGGTGCGCGCTACCCGGCATCCCCTGGAGAATTTTTGTCATATCCGGCAGACCGTAATCCGGAAGATGCGCCAGCGTACCCGCCCGGCAGTTGAGGATACGCTGCATATTATCAAGCACCGATAAAATGACCTGATTTTCTTCACCGATCTGATGCAGATCGAGACCGCCGGAGAAATTACCAAACAGGGTGTCGTAAAGTGAGGGGCGTGGCATTTTAGTTACCTTTTAACGGTTGCAGCGTCAGCCGGTTGTGACCGGCTTCGATAATATGCGGCTTGTCGGGGTCGAGGTCGTCGCGGGTCAACACTAACCGCCAGCTGTCCTTGACCCGATCCGGCGCGATAAACATCCCCGCCACCGCGACGTATTGCGCCGCCGTCTCCAGCGGCATATCCAGCGCCACGGATTCCCCCGGGCGTAGACGGATATCTTTTTGGGCCAGCCAATCGCTTGGTATTGCCCGGCTATCGTCAGCAAATAGCGAGGGATAATCGCTGGCGTCAAACGCTTTGCGCTCTTTGAGTTGGTAAATTCGCACTACGGTTGCCAATGACGCCCCTTGCGCATTGTGGTTCACCCCTTCCCGGGCCCGAATATCCAAATGCAGCGTTTTGATCTGTTTATAAAAAATAGCGTAGGTCACTGAGACGGCTCCATCTTTTACGCTCTGCGTCAGGCCGCAGCCGGTTAAGGCTGCAGTGAGAGTGATGGGCAGCAATGTGGCGCAATTTTTACCAGCGATAGTTGCCATCTTCATCGTTCTCCCTTCGGTGAATATTTTTCGGACGCGCTGATAACGCCCCAGATGAATGGTGATAATGTCAGTAGCAGGGTATTGCGCGTTAAGCGGACGCAGTACCGCGGTCCGCCCTAACCGCGCCGCGTTTTTGGGTTGGCAAGAGCGTTGCGCAGCCGGTAATAAATGGCGGGCCACATACAGCTGTAGCCGTACATCCAAATGGGCGCCCAGCCAGGGCATTCAGCGTGGAGTCTGCGGTGTCGGACATACGATCTCCTCCTTGATATGTTTGAAAATAACGTTATCTGCTTTTTTATCCTCATCAGGATGAGGAAGTATCGGGTATTTCGGATCTGCGCGACCGTAGCAGGAACGGACTATCCGCACCTTATCGCAGGGGAAAATATGCACATCAAAACCGCACGCCTGCCCCTTCTCCCAGCGTTCAATGGGGACAGTAATCGGCCCATGTTTCTGATAGTGAGTCTCATAATCATCGGGCATCTCACTCGATTTCATCCAGGCATTAGGATCGGAGGTCCAGGTGATTTTTGCCGTCAGTCCCGGGCGCCAGACATCAGGCACCATCACGCAGCAGAATCCGCCACCGCCACCGTAGGGATTCGCCCTGGGCCCTCCGTAGCCATCAACCTGCACCGAAACGATGGCATCAGGTCCGTGGTTTAATACGGCTATATCAGCGCCGCTCATGCCGTCATGACTGTGATCGCGGCAGGCCGTCAATAGTCAGAGAAAAACGGCGACCAGTACCGCCAGCCCTGTGGGCAAAATACGGGTATGCTTTATCATTGATGTATCCTTACAAAAATAAAATAAAGTAATGAATTATTAAGAGATGACGTAATTACAGATTTTTATTTTTACGACGCCGTCCATAGTAATATGGTAATTAAAGTGTCAGGGAAGCAGTATTTTAAAAGCCTCGCTTTTTATATCGCGATATATTTTACCCAGCACGCCCGATACCGTATTCAGATCTTTCATATCCGTTCGCGCCTGCACTAATATATCGCCAACATTAATATCTATAATCGCTTTTACCCGCTGGCCAAATTGTTTCACCGAATCCCACGTATCGTCATCGTTATCGTAAATAGTCCGCGACGCAAAATAACCGTGCGAAAACGAGGAGTGCAGCGGGTCGTGATTATATTTGGCCAGCGTGTCATGCACGTAGTTATCGTAAAAATCCAGCATCGTCGGCGAGCCCATCAGCGCCGCCCGCCGGGCATCGCCGCTTTTCTTGATCTGGATATATTCCGACTCCTGCGCCGCCACCAGCGGACCGCCAAGCTGGTTGGTCTGCGTGGTGGGGATCACATCCAGCAGTACCTGAGCCAGCAGCGCCACGATACCGGTATGGGCAAAGTCATAGCCCCACGCCGCGCGGTCCAGCCGATCCTTATCGATAAACGGCACTTCACGCGGCCCTTCGCTTTCCGCGGGCGCCGCCGCCGACGGCAGCGCGCCGGACGATTCATTCAGCGCCTGCTGATAAAAAGGCTTACGCTGATAATACTTATCGGCGTATTGCGGGCTGGCAAAGCGCTCGGTGCGCCACGCGGTGATCCAGCTCAGCTGGTCCGCCAGCATCACCTCCAGCGCTTTGGCCTTCAGCGGCACATACACCGGATCCGGCAGCTTGCCCAGCGGGCCGTTCTCCGGCGGCTTCGCGGCGGTGGCCGCGGCTTTCGCCTTATCGCCATCCGCCTTGTCGTGAGCCGCCTTCAGCGCGGCGACCGGATCCCGGCCCTGGGCCACGGCGATGGCCACCACCTCCGCCTCGTTGACGGCCGGCGTTTCGGTCTTCGCCCCCGCCTGCTGCGCCCCGGCCTGCTGCCAGGCGTTAAACAGGGCGATCGCCTGGGCGGAGATTTTGAATTGTTTTAATACATCATTGGTCATTACCCGATACTTTTTGCCTTTGGCGCCGCCGGGCAATACTTCCTCAGGTACGCTCAGCGGCGCCCCGGCATCGAAGGCGGCGGCATACATATCGTGCAGCACAATCTTTGACAGCAGGCTGGCGGCATCGGTCTGCACTTTGCCGAGTTCCGTGGGTTTACAGTCGCCGCCAACATCGGCA
Source organism: Klebsiella sp. CN_Kp088 (assembly GCF_040064335.1). Taxonomy (NCBI): domain Bacteria; kingdom Pseudomonadati; phylum Pseudomonadota; class Gammaproteobacteria; order Enterobacterales; family Enterobacteriaceae; genus Klebsiella; species Klebsiella sp. CN_Kp088. The sequence goes on from NZ_JBEAIQ010000001.1 coordinate 603,688, forward strand.
TGCATCCCGGGATAGACCACCTCCACCGCTCCCGCCGGGTATTTACCGTCCGGACCGCGAATGGAGTCCAGCGGCAGGTCGCCGTGCTGCTCGTGGCCGGCGACAAAGTGGTAGCAGCTTTTTAAGAAGCCTTTGGTGGTCGGCAGCCGCAGTCTGTTGGCCGCCCAGCCCAGATGCCCGGTGGCCGACGGCAGGATATGCGGCACGCCAACCGCGGAGACCGTATCCAGCAGCCCCATAAACTCGATACTGATGGGGATGCCCAGCAGGGTCGGGCCGCCTGGCACCCCGGTCCCCGCCGGCAGCATATTTGTCGCATCGAGCGGCATTTTAGCGTCATCAAGCAGCGACTCCAGCCCGCGGGCGAAGGCGCGAGCGGTGGCGGCCCCCCGGCAGTAGCCGTAGACGAACAGCTTGATTTTGGCGATGCGCCGCTGCGAGCGCTGGATATGCAGCCGCGTCGGCTGCCGTGGCCACTGGTTGACCACGCACCCCAGATGGTCGTCGCAGAATTTGTCAAGCGCGCTTTTACGGTTGAACTTCTGGGTCAGCCGCGAGAAGGGCCAGACGGTGGCCATCTGAGGCCGAAAGATATCCAGTTCGCTGTCTTCGATCCTTTCCTTTCTCACCGCATAGCAAATGCTGCTGTAGGTTTTAAGCAGCGCCTGGTTGATACGGTCCTCACCGCCGTTGGCAAACAGCTCGCCGTCCAGCGAGTAGTGCTCTTCGCCAATCTCCGGAAAGCGCGCCCCGCAGCCGGGAAAGTAGTAACTGAAGTAGCCGTCACTCTCAGCTGTTTCCTTCTGATCTTTCCAGTTGGCTGCATGATAGAGGCGGCCGATATTAGTCAGCGGCGGGTTACGCGAGCCATACACCTCATCGGCCCCCTTTTCATTACAGCAGGTACCGTCAAAGAACAGGCTGATATGCAGGCTGGCGGGACAGCCCGGCTCCGTTTTTTTGTCCGATTGATGTTCAGACTCCCCGACATATCCTTCCAGATACTGCCTGGCGAAGTTGCCTTCGGCCTGCGTTCTGCTCGCCGGCAGGCGGCCGCGCTCGTTGTATTCGGCTTTCTGCTGCACAGAGTTATCGGCAGACTTTTCTCCGTTTTTATCATCCGGCCCGGGAAACTTCGGCGGTAAGCTGGCCGCTTCCGCGGTGGAGGTTTTAACCGTGACCGGGGTGGCGCCGGTCTGAAAGGCGGCAATAAGCGCCTTCAGGGCATTCAGCGTGGACTCTGCGGTGTCGGACATACGATCTCCTCCTTAATATGTTTGAAAATGATCTTATCCGCTCGTTGCTCCCAGTCAGGAGGAGACTGGGGTACCGGGTAGCCCGGCTGTCCCGGTGGAATGCAGGAACGGACTATCCGCACCTTATCGCAGGGGAAAATATGCACATGAAAGCCGCAAGCCTGATCCTCTTCCCAGCGTTCAATGGGCACGGTGATCGGGCCATGGCGCTGATAGTATTGCGAATAGTTGTCAGGCATATCGCTTATTTTCATCCAGGAGTTAGGGTCGGAAGTCCAGGTAATTTTTGCCGTCAGCCCCGGGCGCCAGACATCTGGCACCATCACACAGCAGAAGCCGCCGCCGCCGCCGTAGGAATTGGCCCTTGGTCCCCCGTAGCCGTTCACCTGCACCGAAACGATGGCGTCCGGACCATGGTTTAAAAGGGTGATGTCAGCGCCGCTCATGCCGTCGCGACTGTGGTCACGACAGGCCGTCAGCAGGCAGAGAAAAACGGCGGCCAGCACCGCCAGCCCGCCGGGCAAAATACGGATATGCTTTATCATTGATGTGTCCTTACAAAAGAAATTAAATGCGTCGTTATTAAGAGATGACGTGATGACAGAATTATATTTTGCTGATATATATACCTCCCGAAAATTTGTGATAATGATATTTGTAGCGGTCAAATAGAATTGGCCGCTATAAATATCTTCAGCTGTATTTTCATATCCGTTCGCGCCTGCACTAATATATCGCCGACATTAATATCTATAATCGCTTTTACCCGCTGGCCAAATTGTTTCACCGAATCCCACGTATCGTCATCGTTATCGTAAATCGTCCGCGACGCAAAATAACCGTGGGAAAACGAGGAGTGCAGCGGGTCATGATTATATTTGGCCAGCGTGTCATGCACGTAGTTATCGTAAAAATCCAGCATCGTCGGCGAGCCCATCAGCGCCGCCCGCCGGGCATCGCCGCTTTTCTTGATCTGGATATATTCCGACTCCTGCGCCGCCACCAGCGGACCGCCAAGCTGGTCGGTTTGCGTGGTGGGGATCACATCCAGCAGCACCTGGCCCAGCAGCGCCACGATACCGGTATGGGCAAAGTCATAACCCCATGCCGCGCGATCCAGACGATCCTTATCGATAAACGGCACTTCACGCGGCACTTCACTTTCCACGGGCGCCGTCGCCGACGGCAGCGCGCCGGACGATTCATTCAGCGCCTGCTGATAAAAAGGCTTACGCTGATAATACTTATCGACATATTGCGGGCTGGCAAAGCGCTCGGTGCGCCAGGCGGTGATCCAGCTCAGCTGGTCCGCCAGCATCACCTCCAGCGCTTTGGCCTTCAGCGGCACATACACCGGATCCGGCAGCTTGCCCAGCGGGCCGTTCTCCGGCGACTTCGCGGCGGTGGCCGCGGCTTTCGCCTTATCGCCATCCGCCTTCTTGCGAGCCGCCTCCAGCGCGGCGACCGGATCCCGGCCCTGAGCCACGGCGATGGCCACCACCTCCGCCTCGTTAACGGCCGGCGTTTCGGTCTTCGCCCCGGCCTGCTGCCAGGCGTTAAACAGGGCGATGGCCTGGGCGGAGATTTTGAATTGGTCAGCGACATCCCCTTGCATTACCCGGTAGGTTTTGTTCTTAGCACCTCCGGGTAGAACATCACGCGGAACACTTAACGGCGCCCCGGCATCAAAGGCGGCGGCATACATATCATGCAGCACAATCTTTGACAGCAGGCTGCGGGCGTCGGTCTGCACTTTGCCGAGTTCTGACGGTTTACAGTCGCCGACATCGGCATGCACCCCGGGGTAGACCACCTCCACCACCCCCGCCGGATACTTACCGTCCGGACCGCGAATGGAGTCCAGCGGCAGGTCGCCGTGCTGCTCGTGGCCGGCGACAAAGTGGTAGCAGCTTTTTAAAAAACCTTTGGTGGTCGGCAGCCGCAGGCTGTTGGCCGCCCAGCCCAGATGCCCGGTGGCCGACGGCAGGATATGCGGCACGCCAACCGCGGAGACCGTATCCAGCAGCCCCATAAACTCGATACTGATGGGGATGCCCTGCAGGGTCGGACCGCCGGGCACCACCGTCCCCGCCGGCAGCATATTTGTCGCATCGAGCGGCATTTTAGCGTCATCGAGCAGTGACTCCAGCCCGCGGGCGAAGGCGCGGGCTGTGGCGGCCCCCCGGCAGTAGCCGTAGACAAAGAGCTTGATTTTGGCGATGCGCCGCTGCGAACGCTGGATATGCAGCCGAGTTGGCTGCCGCGGCCACTGATTGACCACGCACCCCAGATAGTCGTCGCAGAATTTGTCAAGCGCGCTTTTACGGTTAAACTTCTGGGTCAGCCGCGAGAAGGGCCAGACGGTGGCCATACTGTTCCGGTATCTGGTCAGTTCGCTGTCTTTGATCGCGGTTTTGTTCACCGCATAGCTGATGCTGCTGTAGGTTTTAAGCAGCGCCTGATTGATACGGTCCTCACCGCCGTTGGCAAACAGCTCGCCGTCCAGCGAGTAGTGCTCTTCGCCAATCTCCGGAAATCGCGCTCCGCAGCCGGGAAAATAGTAACTAAAATAGCCATCGTTTTCTGCAGTATTCTTTTGATCTACCCAACTGGCCGCATGATAAAGCCGGCCGATATTGGTCAACGGCGGGTTTCGCGAGCCATACACTTCATCACCATCTTCTTCATTACAGCAGGTACCGTCGAAGAACAGGCTGATATGCAGGCTGGCCGGGCAGCCCGGTTCGGTTTTTTTGTCCGATTGATGATCGGACTCCCCGACATAACCCTCCAGATACTGCCTGGCATAGTTGCCTTCGGTCTGCGTTCTGCTCGCCGGCAGGCGGCCGCGCTCGTTGTATTCGGCTTTCTGCTGCGTGGAGTTATCCGCCGGCGTTTTCTCCTTTTCATCATCCGGCCCGGGAAACTTCGGCGGTAAGCTGGCCGCTTCCGCGGTGGAGGTTTTGACCGCGACCGGGGTGGCGCCGGTCTGAAAGGCGGCAATAAGCGCCTTCAGGGCATTCAGCGTGGACTCTGCGGTGTCGGACATACGATCTCCTCCTTGATATGTTTGAAAATGATCTTATCCGCTCGTTGCTCCCAGTCAGGAGGAGACTGGGGTACCGGGTAGCCCGGCTGCCCAGGCGGGATGCAGGAACGCACTATCCGCACTTTATCGCAGGGGAAAATATGCACATCAAAGCCACAGGCCTGCCCCTTCTCCCAATGTTCGATAGGGACAGTAATCGGCCCATGTTTCTGATAGTGAGTTTCATAATCGTCCGGCATCTCACTCGATTTCATCCAGGAGTTAGGGTCGGAAGTCCAGGTGATTTTTGCCGTCAGGCCCGGTCGCCAGTCGTTGGGCACCATCACGCAGCAGAAGCCGCCGCCGCCGCCGCCGCCGCCGCCGCCGCCGTAGGGATTCGCCCTTGGCCCGCCGTAGCCGTCAACCTGCATAGAAACAATGGCGTCTGGACCGTGGTTATAGACATTTATATCAGCGCCGCTCATCCCGTCGCGACTGTGATCGCGACAGGCCGTCAGCAGGCAGAGAAAAACGGCGGCCAGCACCGCCAGCCCGCCGGGCAAAATACGGATATGCTTTATCATTGATGTGTCCTTACAAATACAAAGTGATGACTTATTAATAAATGGCGTAATTAAATGCTTGTATTTATGCTAATAGATGAACCTCTATATATAACTGATGATGATATTTGTAGCGGTCAATGAATATTGGCCACGATAAATATTCTCAGCAGTTATTTCATATCCGTTCGTGCGTGTATTAATTATTTCGCCGATATTAAGTTCAATAATTGTTTTACTCGCAGGCCCGGCAGGACGCTATTATCGTAAAAATCCAGCATCTGCGGCGAACCCAGCTGCGCCACGATGCCGGTGTGGGCAAAGTCATAGCCCCACGCTCTGCGCAGGCGGCGCAGCAGACGGTATTTTTCGGCCCCAGCGGGCGGGAATATATCTCCAGCCCGGCAGGCACCGTTTCCGCCATCTTCATCGTCGGTAGTTCCGGCGTCAGCGCCACCACCGATAGCCACGGAATGGTGCGCAGATAGTGCGGCCACAGCATGCTAACCAGCCCTTCGGTAAGCTCAGGCAGGTCGTCATCAATCTTTTCCCGCAAGCGCTCCATGGAAAAAGCAACCCCTTCAAACAGACGCTCTACGTAGGGATCCGGCGTACCGGCTTTGTCGAGATCCAGCATCGAAATAGCGCAAGGTTAAATCATCGATCGTATGCTATCCGTTACTCGTCCATGACGATCATCAGGCGTTTAAACGCACAGCACCGCCGCGCGGGCGGGGTCAATAGCAATCAGGTCCGCCAGCAAACGGTCCATCTGCGACTGCAGACGAGCTCTTTCCGTTTCGCTGCGTCCGGCCTTACCGCGCAACAGCCGCAGATGACGCGCTCGGACTTCAAACAGTAGTTCCGGTTCCCATTGCGCCAGTGACAGCGTGGCTGCCAGCACGTCCAGTTCCGCCAGCAGATGTTGCGCCAGTTCGTTTTTCCCGCTCTGCTCGGCAATCCGCGCCATCAATAATCGCAGTAACCAGCGGCTTCTGGGGGTGGTGATACCCGGACGATGTTGCAGCCAGGTCAGCGCCGCCTCAGCGCCATCGCTGTCGACCAGAGCCAGCGCCTCCGGCTCTAACTGAAGGATGTTGTCGTCGCCGGAAGCGGTGACGGCGCGGGAAGCGGTGTCGTCCAGCCAGATGGTTGCATTATCCAGCACCTGTTGCTGTATCCAGTTCAGCGTCACCTCATCGGCAAACGGCGTACCATCGTTAAACGCCAACCCTTCCAGGCCGATCAAACGTGCCAGCAGTCCTTGCAGATCATGCTGAATAATAGCGGCCTGCGCGTCGCGCCCGGATTTCAACAGCGCCTGGTGAACATACCACTGCAGATCCAGCCACAGATGGTTTGCGCCGCGGGAAAACATCTCGCTGGCCTGCTCGAGTAATTCCATCCAGCTCTGTTGGAGATACAGCCTTTTCAGCAGCGCCCGCTGGTCCGGTTTTGGCGGATCAATACGAGTTCTGCCGCCCGCCAGTAACGGCGGCAACTGATGCAGCGTATCATGGCGAATGCTCTTTATCAGGTGATGGGCAGAGAGCCAGCCATCCGGCTGGTCGCTGAGATACTTTGCCAGCACCCGCGCCTGCGTCAGCAGCTCCTGACCAGAGGTGATACCGCTGAGCACTGGCGCGCTGCCCCCCACCGCCGCTAGCGGCGCATCGCTGATATTCTGCGGGACCACAGCTTCTGGCCCGCCGGATTTCATTAACCGGGTTTCGAGGGCGGCGCACAACGCGCCGGGGACCGCCCCTTCTTGCGTCTGCTCCATGATCAGCAACGCGCCGGTGATACGTAGCGCATCGCTGTTGCATACCTCCGGGTATAACGACAGGCTGTCGAGCATGCGCTGGCTCGCCAGCCAGTCAAGGGCAGCTCTCCTGCTGCGATCCCGCTGCGGGTGTAGACTCACGCCAAAACGCTGCATTAATCCAGCCAGTAATTCCAGCCCATCAGCCAGACCCGCTTCGCCATCGCGGTGCAGGCGGGCCCAGGCGTAGTATGAGGCGACGCGGATATCCTGAGTGACGGTGGTCAGCAGCTTTTCCGCAAGCTGACAAATCAGATCGGTATTGGCGCCGGATAGCTTATTCACTTCTTCGCGCATCAACTGGAAATCATCGTCATAGCCGGGATCATCGCCCGTTGGTTGCTCGGCCGTGACCGGCTGCAGCCAGTTTTCCCACAGCAGCAAACGCTGCTGGGTCTGTGCGGCCAGCGCTTCCGGCGCTACCTGGCTCGCACTAATCAATGTATGAACTGATGCCATTAATAAAGATCCTCCCTGCGCTGTTCACTCTCCGCCTCGCAGCCCCATACGGACTCCGCCCCGCTGTCGCTCATTCCCGACGGGCTGTTGACGGGGAGTGTCTTACCAAATATCAACGCGCGCTGCGCATCGGCGAAATTCACCACTTCGCTCTGCGCCTCTTCCTGCAGGGTGAAATAATAGAATATGCCGACTTCAGCCAGCAGGCGCTGAATAAACGCCAGGTCGCTCTCGCGATACTGGTTTATCTGTTCGCGTTTTGGGTAGCTTTGCTTGAGATTAAATTCATATTCCCAACCATGCAGGTTATGCTCCTGCGGTTGTGTTGCGCTCACGGCCCAACGAACTCATCCAGGTCATATTTTTTCTCCATAAGACCGCAATGCCCTGCTGATAGTGTTCTGCTTGCCCATCGCCCGCGCCATCCTGTACCGGGATGGCGTTGACGCTAAGATATCCTCATCAGGAGTGGCTAAATTCCATGACCACGCCGCCTTCTTCATCGACATCCAGAGAAAGGCTCTGCGGCTTCAGCCCTGCCGCCAGATGGCTCAACAGTTGCTGACTCAGCACTGGTAGAATTTGTTGATTAAGCAGGCTGTCAATGTTACGCGCGCCGGTATCCGGCAGCAGGCAGGCGTCCGTCAACGCATCGTACAGGCCTTCGGCAATATCGGTTGTCATACCGTAATGACGATACAAACGCTGGCTGACCTGGTTGAGTTTCATGTTGACAATTTTGCGCATCGCCGGCTGGCTGAGCGGCCGGTAAATAATGGTCTGGAAACGCGCGAGCAGCGCTGGTTGAAAATGTTCTCGCAGCACCGGCCGCAACAGGTCATGTAAATCGGATTCTGTCGCTTCCGGATGTTCCTTCAGCATCTGCATCAGCCGATCGCTGCCGAGGTTTGAGGTCATCAGGATCACCGTATTACGGAAGTCGATTTCGCGTCCTTCGCCATCGCGCATAAAGCCACGGTCGAACACCTGGTAGAATAAATTCATCACATCGCGATGCGCTTTTTCCACTTCATCAAGCAGGACCACGCTGTACGGACGTTTGCGTACCGCTTCGGTGAGAATCCCCCCCTGACCGTAGCCGACATAACCGGGAGGCGATCCTTTCAGTTGGGACACCGTATGCGGCTCCTGATATTCGGAAAGATTGATGGTAATCAGCGATCTTTCACCACCGAACAGTTCATCAGCCAGCGCCAGCGCGGTTTCCGTTTTTCCAGTACCGCTCGGACCGACAAGCAGAAATACGCCCTGCGGGCCGTTATCCGGTGCAAGCCCGGTTTTGGTCGCCCGCAGTCTCTGGGCAATGGCGTTTAGCGCCATATCCTGCCCCACCACTCGTTTATCCAGATTAGATTCGAGACTCAGCAGTTCCGTCTGCTCGTCCTTCAGCAATGAAGAGAGCGGTGCCCCGGTCCAGTCGGCAATCACCGTTGCTACGGTACGTAAATCGACATCCAGCCCCAGCAGCGGGTGGTTATTCTGGACGCTGGCAAGTTGGCTCTGTAATTCACCGATCTCCTTGCGGCGGGAAGGATCGGCTCGGCAGCTCAGCAGTTGCTCGGTCAGCTTAAGTTCCAGGCCGTACTGCGTTTCCAGGTCATCAAGCTGTAAAATAATACGCGATTCTTCCAGCTCAATTGCCGCCAGCCGCGCTTCGTCGCTACCGCTACCGACCATGGCATCTTCCAGTAGCGCCTGTTTTTCCATTTCCAGCGCCGTGATTTGCGCTTTCATACGCGTCAACAATTCCGGCACCGTATCGATTCCCATGCGAATGCGGGCCGATGCGGTATCCAGTAGGTCCACCGCTTTATCTGGCAACTGGCGACCGGTGAGATAGCGTCGGGAAAGTGTCACGGCGGCGCGAATGGCTTCATCGGTGATATGTACCCCGTGATGATGAGCATAGCGAGATTTCAGCCCGCGCAGCATCAGACAGGCGGTGTCATCGTCCGGTTCGTCGACTTTGACCATCTGGAAGCGGCGCTCCAGCGCGGCATCACGCTCGAAGTACTGCTTATACTCACTCCAGGTCGTGGCGGCGATAGTTCGCAGTTCGCCGCGCGCCAGGGCCGGTTTGAGCAAATTAGCGGCATCCGCGCCACCGGCCTGGTTGCCTGCGCCGATGATAGTATGAGCTTCATCGATAAACAGCAGCACCGGGACAGGCGACTGCTGTACCGCTTCGATAATGTTCTTAAGCCGCTGTTCGAATTCCCCTTTGACGCCTGCGCCGGCCTGCAGTAAGCCGAGATCCAACGTACGCAATGAAACCGGCTTCAGACTGTCCGGCACATTGCCCTCCACGATACGCAACGCCAGCCCTTCGACCAGCGCGGTTTTGCCGACACCGGGTTCGCCAACCAGGATTGGGTTGTTTTTTCTCCTGCGCGACAGGATATCCACCATTTGACGGATTTCGTTATCGCGACCATAGACCGGGTCGATTTTGCCTTCACGGGCACGCGCAGTGATATCAAGAGTAAATTTATCCAGCGCGTTCTGTAACGCAGGGGTCATCTCAGCGGACTTCACAGCCGATTCCACGGGGCGGCCGACAAACTCCACATCGCCAGCGTGGCCAGGCTCATCTGGCTGTAATTCCGGGCGCTCATCAGACTGCATATCTAATAATGGTCGCAGGTGTTCAAGCTGCGCTTGTCCCAACGTTAACAGCGGCCACAGACTGTCACAGCGCACCCGCGTTGGGTTGCTGACTAACGCCATCAGTAGATGAACACTGCGTAGAGAGGTCTCCTCCGCCAGTGAAGCCCGCAGCCACGCCTCCTGCATCAGGCTCTGGATGCTGCCGGACAGCTGCGGCCGGCTGTGTACCGAACGCGGAAGCGTTTCCAGAAAAGAGAGCAGATCCTGCCAGATAGCGTCCATATCCCACTCATAACGCCGCGCTAAAACGGTCAGGTCTCCCTCGCCCTGCTCCAGTAGTTTTAGCAGCCAGTGTTCTGGAAGGATTTGCGCATGCGCGCGGGCCTGACACAGCGAAGCGGCGCCTTCCAGGGCGCGGGCGCAGTAAGGGTTTAAACGGCGTAACAGGATGGCTGGGTTTTCCATGAGGCTCTCTCTTTGTCGATTCCGGACACGCTACCGCCCATCGCCGTTTCCCGTGATGCAGGAGACCAAAGCGCGCAAGGTCGGGCAGGCTGATTGTTTTTTGCTAAAAGCCAGCGGTCACAGGCGCTTAGCAAAAAAGCAGACGGCGAACCGCCTGCTTCGGGCGTCAGGCTGTCGTTCGTTCATTCCATGAATCGGAATGAATGATGTTGCCGTCTTTATAGGTCCAGGTGATTTTTTCGTAGCGCAGTTCAATCTGCTCAAGATGGCTGTGCTTCTCGTAGGCTGGGTTCTTGATGTCGTGCATCAGCGGATTGACCTTCACCACTTTCACGTTTTCCAGTTTGGTGTTGAAGTATTCCACTTCCTGACCAGCATCATTAATTTTGTACCACTTGAATTCGGCAGACTTCAGCGTCTGGCCGGTAGTCACCGCCTTGTAGAGATAGGGGCTTGAGGAGTCGATTTCCTTGGTAAACAGAAACGGCGTGTGGATACGCGTGCCGGTTAGCTTTCCGGTGTTGTTGTCGGTCGGGATGTACAGGTTATGCTCCTGCGCCACCACTTCGATGCTGCCTTCACGATCCTTCACATCCACGGAACCTTTAATGTCCGCCCCGCCGTCGTCTTTCAACCACAAATAGACTGGTATTGCCATGTTAATTACTCCATTTCATTTTTTGACACGCCATCATCCTGAGATGGCGCGGGTGTGTTGTCTGTCGCCAGACAGGCTGTAGCCTGTCGAGCCAGACGACCTGGATAGTGACAGGCGTGTTACCCTTTCGCCTTCGGCATCTGGCTAACCAGAGACAAATTGACGTCCATGCCTTCCACCTGGAAGTGCGGCACCGCGTACAGCTTGACGCGGAAGAAGCCGGGATTATCCTCGATATCTTCCACTACCACTTTCGCATCACGCAACGGATGTGAGGCCTGCAGTTCGTCACCCGGATCGGTCATTTCCGTAACCAGGCCACGAACCCAGGTATTGAGCTCCAGCTCAAGCAGGCGACGATCTTTGGTGGTGCCGATGTTCTCGCGTTGGATCAGTTTCAGGTAGTGGGCGATGCGCGACAGCAGGAAGATGTACGGCAGGCGGGCGTTGATACGGCTATTGGCTGTCGCATCCGCGGTGTCGTACAGCGCGGGTTTCTGAGTTGAGTTAGCCGAGAAGAAGCAGGCGTAGTCACGGTTCTTATAATAAGACAGCGGAATGAAGCCCAGATTGGCGAATTCGAACTCACGGGTTTCCGGGATCATCACCTCGGAAGGGATTTTCACCTGATTTCCGGTGCCGAGATCATAGAGGTGAATGGGAAGATCTTTCACCGCGCCGCCCGCCTGCGGGCCGCGGATTTGCACGCACCAGCCATTTTGAATAAAGCTGCGTACCATGTTCGAGGCGAAGGCGAATGACGCGCTGGTCCACAGATACTTTTCGTGATCCGGCCCCTTTACCTGCTCAATGTAGTTAAAGCTGCGCACCGGAACCGTGTCCGGCCCATACGGCAGACGGCCCAATACCCGCGGCATGACCAGGCCGATATAGCGCGAGTCATCGGTATCGCGGAACGATTTCCATTTAATGTACTCAGCGCGATCGAAATAGATGCCGATATCTTTAATCGCCGCGACTTCCTCCATTGAATCCTTGAGGAAAAATTTCGGCCCTACGGCGCCGATAAATGGCATATGCGCCGCAGCGGAGACTTTCGAAATATTACGCAACAGCGCCATGTCCAGCGGGCTGGCGTCAAACTCGTACGCTGAAATTACCGAGCCTATCGGCTCGCCGCCGGGGGTGTCGTATTCGGCGGTGTAAGTATGCCAGTACAGACCGCTCTGTATCAGCTCTGGCGCATCTTCAAAATCCTGACGTAAATCGTCTTTGGACACATCGAGGATTTCGGTTTTCACGTTCTGGCGATAGTCGGTGTTATCTACCAGTTGCTTCAGGCCGCGCCACAGAGATTCCACCTTCTGGAACTCCGGGTGATGCATAACAGCATCGAGTTGACGGCTTATACGGAAATCCAGCTCCGCGATGTGGTGGTCAATAAGCGTTTTATCGAGTTTCTCCACCTGCTGACCGGATTGACGAATGCAGTCCATAAAAACCTGCATCGCCGCGGTCAGGCGTTCCCCCGCCGTGGCCTCTGATAGCGCCGCATCGTCCAGAAAGACATTAATATCGCCAAGGCTTGATGCCGGGCTCAGATTGATTTTTTCAAACAGAGAAGCGTAAACGCTTTCTTTGTTCATTACGGCGGTTTGCCCCTGCGCGGGGTTCGTTTCAGTATTTACAGACATCAGCATATTCCCGGTTAATCCATTAAAAGAGATGACCGCCGTTTACTTCCCGGCAAGGGCACTCATTTCGGCGCGTAATTCGCTGGACAGAGCTGGATCTTTAAGGATTCTCTCAAGCTCTTTTCTGAAAGTAGCGTTATCTAGCAGGTTCGATTTGAGATCGCGTAATAAATTACGCATCGCCAGCATGGCGCGGAGTTGAGGGATTTGCCGGGCAACCTGTTCGGGCTCAAAGTCTTTTATATCGGAAAAACGCAGTTTAACATTGTCTTCTGAGTTATCACTGGCCAGAGTATTCTCAACGGTGAGATTGATCTCTGGGTTAAATTCAGAAAGTACGCTATTAAAATTATTCTTATTGATATCTATTTTCTGGCGCTCGGCCAATGGTCGATGCTCTTTTCCATTACTGAAATCACCAACGGTGAGCAATTTAAGCGGTAGTTCAACCTTCTTCTGCGCCCCCCCGGTATGTAAGGATAATTTTAAATTAATACGTGCCTTCGGCACCTCATTCTGGAATGAATCAGCCATAGCGGTCCCTTTTCCTTAAGGAATGATTGTGGAGTAAATTTCGTTTTATTCACAACGTTATGTTTAAAGAAACCAGGGCAATATATCAACCAGCAGATACGAAGATCCAGAGATAACGAGTCATTTAATTGGCATAGATCAATATCGCTGGTAAGCAATAATTTCAACCAATAACTCATGCAATCTCAACACGACAACCAATATGTAATTTACTCAATCACAGATGGAAACTATTTAAATATTATAAATTCAACTTTCAGCGTCGAAATAAACTCATTCCTTTTAATAAATGAATTATTAAAAGGAAGTATTAATAGAGACGTTAATAAAATAGCGTTCTGGGCGCCAAAAACTACCAGACTGGCATAGGCCAGTCTGGTATTCCCGTAAACGCATTCTCTCAGAACCACGCCTCAAACATACCGCCGATGTTCAGCGAATCCAACCGCTCGTCGCTGGTGCCGTCTACTTTCGCGGTGTGCTCGTTATTCACCTGGCCGCCGGTAACATAGAAGCGCAGCATCGGGCGGAACTCCGGACCCATGCCGATGGCGATGTTCTGCGACAACGTCAGCTTCCAGCCGTGGTTATCCCCGCCCTGGTCGTAGTCAACGCGCTGGTAGCCCGCTTCCAGCCAGGTCGAGTGCACATCGTTCCAGAAGTACATTGGCCGGACGATCGCGCCGTAGTTTTTACGGTTGTCGGTATTATCCTTGCCGTTGTCGTAGTCGTGGAAGGCCAGCAGATACTCGATCTGCGCCTGCTGGGTGAATTTATGGCTGCCCTCGAAGCTGGCGTAGACCGTGGTCAGGTCGTCGGTTTTGTTGTAGACGCTGTTATCCGAGTTGTCGGAGTAGCGCAGGATCACTTTGTTCACCCCGCTGTCGTTGGTGTGGCTCAGCACCAGCCCGCCCTGCCAGGCATCGAGGCGCGCGTCGCTGTCCACCGCTTTTGAGTCGAAGCCGTAGTTGGCGTACACCTCGACGTCGATCGGTCCGGCCTTGATGTTGTGGGTTTTGGTGGTCAGCGCGTAGTGGCCGTTGTCGCCGGTATCGGAGCTGCCGGTACAGGTGATGCGCGACGGGTTGGTCTCATCGGCCATCACTTCCGGGCTACAGGATTTCACCTGCGACACCGTCGCCACGTCGAACTGCACGCCGCCGATATCGAAGTTCTTCACCCCCGCGCCCTGGCCGTCGTGGTTCATCCAGAAGTAGTCGTTGATCCCCTGTTGCGGGCGCTGGTGGAAATCGCGGCCGGCCCAGATATAGGCGTTGGGGTTGGATTCGAGGACGTTGGTGACGCCGACGTAGGCTTTTTTCAGGTTAACCTCGTCGCTCCAGTGGTCAAACATGACGTTGAGATCCCAGATGGCCCCCTGCGCGCTTTTGAACGCTTTGCTGATCTGGAATTCGCCGCCGTTGCTTTCGTTACCGAGACGGCCAATCGCCGAGGCACCGTTATAGGAGCCGTCGACGCCGACATATTTCTGGTCGCCGGTCTGGAAATGGGCGCCATAGCGGGCGTAGCCGCTAAATTTCAGGCCGAAAGGGATCGCCAGATCCGGCGAAGCGGCGGTGGTTTGCGGGTTGGTCATCACGTCGACCTTTTTATCGGCCGCAGCGTCGATTTTAGCCTGGCGGTCGGCCAGCGCTTTATCGACGGCTTTCGCGACGATGGCGTCGATCTGTTCCTGGGTAAATTCTTGGGCTATTACAGAGGTAAACGGAGAAAACGCGGCGATAACCGCCATAGTTAATGGAAGCTTTCTAATCATTGTCATCATTATCTCAATAGAGGTTAATTTTATTCAGACAATAACAACCTTACTCTGGCTACGCAGAATATGTCGCTACTGTGAGAACAATTTATTTTTATTTTGTACCGTTACAGAGGTTTTAAATTAGTATCGTAATTCTTTCTCCACAATCGAAATTAATGATTAGCGCTGATAGAAAATCATCGCCACAGTGATTCTGCCGCGTGGGCATCATTATATGGTGAGTAAAACCCTTGATAGTTATCCGCCTAAACTAAGATGGCATAATACCTCCGACATTGGTGAATGTAAGAAATGTAACAACTATGACACATCCTGTATTCTATAAACCGGTTGCTCAATTACGATATTTCACTCAGCGATTGAGAAAACACTCAAATGTGAGCCACCTCGCAAATATTACTTTCAAATATTTAATGCGAGAAAATCCATATAGAGTACATAGATTGTGTCAAGTGGCTGTTGCTCTGAGGATCACAGAAGTAAAAAAACATAATTAATTAATTTAAAAACGTAATAGATTCTTCGAGATCATTTGTGTCAGAAAGTGTTTCACACTCACACAACAAACCGGAGTCTACTCAGAATGGGTAAAAAAATAATGCAAAGTCGCAATGATGAATATCATAAGTTAACTCGTGGGGAACGTATTGGCTACGGGATGGGCGATTTTGCGCAAAACCTGGTTTTCGGCACAATAGGCGGCTTTCTTGCTCTACATATGTTGACGGTGAATACGATCAGTACGGCCACTGCGGGGTTCATTTTTCTTTTCGTACGAATAATCAATGTGTTTTGGGATCCGATGGTTGGAACCTATGTAGACAAAAGGACGTCAGTCGCGGGTAAATACCGTCCCTGGCTGTTAAGAGCCGGCGTGCCGCTGGTGATCCTTTCCGCTTTGCTTTTTGCTCCCATTCCTGGCGTGAGAGGTTCCGTACCGTTCGCCTTTATCATTTATTTAGCGCTGGATTTAGTCTACTCCCTGGTGAATATCCCTTATGGTTCTCTTAATGCCTCACTGACAAGAGATCCGGAATCTATTGATAAATTAACCAGTACGCGAATGATGCTGGCTAATAGCGCCAATCTTCTGGTGTATACCCTTTTTCCGATGTTCGTGCAAATGGCCTCACCAAAAGACCGTAGCCTGAAGGATACCGGTTTTTTTGGCATAGAACTCAATCTGGGAAACTATACCGATCCATCAGCAAATTACGCCTGGTTCGGCGTCTACTCCGTGTATATGTTATTAGGTGCGGTGGCACTTTTCATTTGCTATAAATTCACTAAAGAACGCGTTGTTGCGACCGCGGAACAGACCGCCAACGTTAAAACAACCGATCTGTTCCTTGAACTTAAAAATAATCGTCCACTCGTCATTCTTGGATTGTTTTTCATGCTGGCCTTTACCTTCATGTTCTTTATGAACACGGTTAACGGCTTTTTCAATCAGTATGTTGTTGGTCACTCCGAATGGATGGGCGCCGTTGGGCTGGTCGCCTCTATACCCGGCATTGCGTTCCCCATATTTTGGCCAAAACTAAAAAAGATTTTTGGTAAAAAAGGCTTCTTCCACATTTTCCTGGGAATGTTTATTGCCGGTGAATTATTAACTTACGTCTGGTCGCGTGAAGGCATGCACGATGCGCTGTGGCTTGCTTACATCGCCACATTCATTAAACAGTGGGGCTTAACCTCAGCCACCGGATTTATGTGGGCGCTGGTTCCTGAAGTTATTGCTTATGGTGAATTAAAGTCTGGTAAGCGAAATGCAGCAATTATTAATGCCATTATGGGCCTGTTTTTCAAGATTGGCTTTACCATTGGCGGCGCCATTCCTCTGTGGCTGCTGGCCGTCTATGGATTTAATGAAACCGGCGCGCAGCAAAGCGCGAGCGCTATCGATGGGATTATGATGACAGCGGTCTGGATCCCCATCGCCTTAGCGATTGTATCAATGATTGTCATGCAAATTTATCCCATCTCAGACAAACACGTCAGCGACATTAACCGCCAGCTTGATGAGATTCGGGTGTAAATCCAATACAGAGTAAACTTTAAATTTATAAAGGTGTAATAATATGTCCCTTATCCAAAACCCTATATTACGTGGTTTTAATGCCGACCCTAGTATTATCCGTGTTGAGGACACCTACTATATCGCCAACTCGACATT
The DNA here is from genome assembly GCF_040064335.1 of Klebsiella sp. CN_Kp088. Taxonomy (NCBI): domain Bacteria; kingdom Pseudomonadati; phylum Pseudomonadota; class Gammaproteobacteria; order Enterobacterales; family Enterobacteriaceae; genus Klebsiella; species Klebsiella sp. CN_Kp088. The sequence continues at coordinate 620,715 of NZ_JBEAIQ010000001.1, forward strand.
TGAGTGGTTTCCTGGCGTTCGTTTACATGAATCAAAAGATCTGAAGCACTGGAATCTTCTGCCGTCGCCATTGTCAACCACTACCCTCTTAGATATGAAGGGGAATCCGTCTTCAGGCGGCATTTGGGCTCCGGCGCTCTCTTATGCGGATGGTAAATTCTGGTTAGTGTATACCGATGTGAAAGTCACCGAAGGTGCCTTTAAAGACATGACAAACTACCTGACCACCGCAACAGATATTCGCGGCCCGTGGAGTGCGCCGATAAAACTGAATGGCGTGGGTTTCGATGCTTCACTTTTCCATGACGATGATGGCCGTAAATATATTGTGCAACAGACGTGGGATCATCGGGAGTATCACCATCCTTTTGATGGGATTACCTTAACAGAGCTTGATACAACAACTTTAAAATTAATGCCGGAAACCGCGCGTACCATCTATCGCGGTACCGCAGTGGCGCTCGTCGAGGGACCTCATCTCTATAAACTGAACGGTTATTACTATCTCTTTGCCGCTCAGGGGGGGACAGTTTTTACTCATCAGGAGGTGGTAGCCCGTTCCAAGACATTAAACGCCGACAGCTTCGAAACAGAGCCTGGCGAGGTATTTTTAACTAACGTTGATACCCCTGACAGCTATATCCAGAAACAAGGACACGGCGCTTTGGTTTCGACGCCCGAAGGCGAATGGTATTATGCTTCGCTCTGCGCTCGTCCGTGGAATCGCCCAGGCGAGTCTATTTATGATCCTCGCGGCTGGTCTACCCTTGGCCGGGAAACGGCCATCCAAAAAGTATATTGGGATGAAGATGGCTGGCCGCGTATTGAAGGCGGTCACGGCGGTAAAACGTTTGTCGAGGGCCCGAAAGACGCCATTTATACCGAAAGCGCGAAAGATAATAGCCAGCACGATGAATTTACTACGCCAGCGCTTAATCTCAACTGGAATACCCTGCGGGTACCGTTTACCGAAAAGATGGGTACCACAGGCGACGGAAAGCTTACCTTAATCGGCCAGGGATCATTAGCGAATACGCATGATTTGTCGTTGATTGCCCGCCGCTGGCAAGCCTTTTACTTTAATGCTGAAGTTAAAGTCGCTTTTAATCCTTTCAGCTACCAACAAATGGCCGGATTAACCAATTACTACAACGACCGTCACTGGAGTTTTGCTTTTGTAACCTGGAATGAAATTAACGGCAGAGTCATCGAGGTTGCCGAGAACAATCGTGGAAAATATACTTCGTACCTGAAAGATAACGCAATTAAGATTCCTGACGACGTCGAATACGTGTGGTTACGGACGAAAGTCAGGAAGCAGACCTATAGCTATGAGTATAGTTTTGACGGCGCCGAGTTTATTGAAATTCCGGTAGTTTTCGATGCCGCAGTCCTTTCCGATGACTATGTTCTGCAAAGCTATGGCGGGTTCTTTACCGGTGCATTTGTAGGTCTTGCGGCAGTAGACTACTCAGGCTACGGCGCCAGCGCTGAATTTTATCATTTCGATTATCAAGAGTTTGGCGACTCGTTAATTGGCACGGATGTTTATAGTTGGGAGGCTGGCGAGCTACGTGCTGATTAGTTTGATGAACGTCTTTTATAGTCAACCTGGCGCAGATTAACCCGGTAAGAAGAAAGCGAAGATCTGTGGATTGGCAATGTTTATATCAGGACGGTGGGTTCCCCCACCGTCTCGTTATGACTTTTTTACTGCTTTTTAACGCCCAGACAACCACGTACAAATTCCGGATTAAAATGTTTCACCGCTTCACCCACATAGCCTAAATCCAGTGCACTAATTAGCGCCATTTCGCTATCGGTTAGGGAGAAATCCCAGAGATCAAAGTTTTCTGCAATACGTTCCTGCCGGGTGGATTTAGGAATTACCGTGACGCCGCGCTGCACGTTCCAGCGCAGAATAACCTGGGCGATGGTTTTTTGATGGGCAGCGGCAATCCCCTGCAGCATTTCATTTTCATACGGTTTATGTCTCCCGCCGCCTAACGGCGCCCAGGCTTCGGGCTGAACGTTATAGCGCTTCATGGTTTCCAGCGCGGCGGGTTGCGCAAAATAAGGATGTAATTCGACCTGGTTCACCATGGGCTTAATTCTGACGGTTTCACAGAAATTAACTAACACGTGAGCGTAGAAGTTGGACACGCCGATGGCTTTCAGTTTACCGGCTTCATAAGCCTCTTCCAGCGCGCGCCAGGCGCTGAAATAATCGCCCATGGCCTGATGCAATAAATAGAGATCAAAATACTCCAGGCCCGATTTTTTCAGCGACGCCTCAATACCGGCTTTAGCCACATCACCGTTGGCCATGTCCTGAACCCACAGTTTCGACGTGATAAATAACTCCTCACGGGTACACAACCCTTCAGCGATGGCCTCGCGAACCGCGTCACCCACGGCATCTTCATTGGCGTAGATGGCAGCGGTATCAATCAGGCGATAACCGGTACGAATAGCGCATAATACCGACTGCTTACACTCTTCTTTATCGGTAACCTTAAACACGCCAAAGCCGACCATCGGCATTCTGAGGTTGTTACTTAATACTGAATATTTCACGGCAAGGCCCCTGTCATGTTAAAACACCATTTTAGGCCGGAAACACCACCATGATTAGTCTGTCATTTCTGATTTGACCTATGCAGCGAATTCATAAATACAGGCAGGTTGATTGGCGCAACGCTACAGAGCGGCGAACGTATTGAATTAATGCCGGATATGGAAACGACGAGTAAGAGTGAACCACAAAATATTGCTGCTTTTTACACTCATGCTCTTCACCCAAGGTTAATCGTCAGGGCCGTAATTGATTATTAGATAGTCTTTTTAAGTAATTCTGATAACATGCCTGTAACAAATAGGCCACCATGGCGACCCATTTGTTACTCGTGGCGATAAGAACAGAATGCAGAAATAATATATGTCGCGATAATAATAACATTCATTGTGAACGCGACATCATGTTACGGCATGCCATTATGCATATATCTAACTAATCTTAATATCATCGAAGTTGATATCTTCCTCTTCTTGATCGTTATTGATAACAACATCGCGAGGAACATCTTTTTTGATGACAGCATAAATGGTTGCTGTTACTAATATATTAACTATCAATGCCATAATACCTGCCATGGGATTTGACATTGTTGGGAGCATCAATACCCCGCCAAAAGGTACAGTTGCATCCGCACCATACACCATGGTGATTGCACCACCACAAGCACCGCCGATGGCCGCTGCTGCAATACCGCGAACGATATCATTCATCACTATAGGGATAGACCCTTCAACAATATTCACTACCCCCATAGGAACCGCCGACTTTAACATTTCGATTTCTTCGTTATTATAGATATTTTTGCGAAGCAGTTTGGCGATAAAAAATGCAAGCCCAAAACCGATAGGTGTTGCCGTGTTGACTAACTGAAGGGCCGTAACTGGCTCATTTATACCCTGTGCCTGGAGAGTTAAGACGAATGCAAAGCACGTTTTATTGATCGGCCCACCAAAGTCAACGATACACAACGCCCCAATAACAGCACCTAATACTAAATTAGATGAAGTTCCCATACTTCTCAGGAACGATGTGAGTGCATCGGTAAAAATACCAATAGGCGTGCCGATGATATAGACCATGAGCAGAGCACTGAAAATGGATGCAAAAAATGGCACAATCAATGTCGGCATTAAACCCCGGGCCCAGCCAGGAACCTTCACATTTTTAATGATAGCAAGAGCAATATACCCGGAAATGTAGCCACCGATCATGCCCCCGATAAAACCCGCACCAATAGCATTAGCTGCCAGACCGACAACAAAACCAGGGGCAATACCGGGCTTACCTGCGATCGAACCGGAAATTCCGATAGCAATAACGACGGGCAATAGTCCGAGCGCCTTAGCTCCCATGGTAGCGAAAGCCTGCCACAGATCAAATTGACCCGATACTAAAGTGTCCTGAACCGTCCCGCCAAAACCCATACCGATGGCAATAATAAACCCAGCACCACAGACAATCGGAATCAAGAATGAGATGGCAGTCAGCAGATGACCTTTAGGGTTTGCTGCTTTCCATATTTCTTTTATATTCATAAATTACGCCCTTTATTTTATATAGGATACGCATAGGTAGGTGTTATGAATTGACTAATTCACCAAGCTTTTCAATAAGCTTATTTGGTGATTTAACTGCCATTTCCGTTGGTACTTTGACGACTTTCTTCCCGGCAAATCTTTCTTCACCTGAAACTTTAACATCGGCGGCTAACAGAACAATGTCGGCTTGTGCAATTTCTTCAGCGGTCAAGACATTCTCGATACCTATAGTGCCTTGCGTTTCGATTTTGACATTGTGACCGGCCTTTTTTGCTGCTATTTCAATTTTCTTTTGCGCAATATAAGTGTGTGCAATACCTACAGTGCAGGCTGTAATTCCAACAATATTCATAACTATTCTCCAGGGTTAATTGTTTTCGATGCTATGATAATTAAATTAAGCGCTGGCACCTTCAGCATTTAAAAGATCAATGATTTTCTGCGGGGAATCTTCCATCAGTAATTTTCCTACTATCTCTTCATCGGCAAGTGAACCTGAAACCTGGGATAATAATCGGATGTGGGTGGTATTTTGATCCTCCAGGCATACAGCAAATAAAATAATACAACGAACGTCACTACCATCCATAGTTTCCCAGGGGATATGATGTTGGGTTCGTCCAATGGCCAATGCTGTACGGGCTACGCCTGAGGATTTACCATGAGGGATCGCTATATGATTTTCGAATCCAGTGGAGCCCTGTTCTTCGCGTAACCAAACATCTTGCAGAAAAATATCTTTATTAATAACAACTCCATCACGTACTAATAAGTCGGCTAATTCTTCAATTGCTTCTTCCTTACTCTTAGCCATCATGTTTAATTTAATATTTTTTACGTTCAGTACACTCGAAATGTCCATAAGTTACCTTCGTTAACATAAATAATCATCTGTAATCAGCGATACCAGCTTCTGCCACCACGTAGTCTGCCAAACCCGTCGGGGCCGGACAGCATAATAGATAGCATCCGCAAGCGTACGACGAGGCGTCGCAAGCGAACTCCAGATATAAAAAGGGTTACAGCGCTCTCAACCATATAAATCTAACGCGAAGGCAAAGAGACAGACCGGTTAAATAGACACTTTGCACTGCGCAATGGCTCAATACGGCTGAGCGCGCTGCAATTTTCAGGCAGCGATTTCGCGTTGATAGATATCGACCATTTTATCCCATGCATCGCTGACATTATCCGCCAGGGAGAACAGGCCCGAGGTTCCCACAATAAAGACGTCAACGCCCGATTGGGAGATAACATTAAAAGTTTTCTCGTTACAGGAGCCATCAATTTCGGTCAGATAGTGGTAACCATGCACTTCGCGCATCGCGATCAGCTGTTTAATTTTATTGAGCGATTCTGGGATAAATTTCTGACCTGCGTAGCCCGGGTCAACCGACATGACGGTCACTTTATCCAGCAGGTGCGCGTACTCTTTAATAGCATCCGCCGGAGTAGCTGGGTTCAACACTACGCCGCAGCGACGACCCGCGTCTTTAATCTGGTTCAACAGCCGGAATATTTTGTTATTCGCCGTCTCAGGGTGGAAGCTGATAATATCGGCCCCGGCATCAATACACATTGGAATTATATCTTCCGGGTGATTCACCATCAGATGTACGTCGATCGGCACATCGGTAATTTTTTTCAGGTTTTCGATAAAAAACGGTGATAGCGTAATATTCTTCACATAGTTACCGTCCATAATATCGACGTGATAAAAATCAGCCCGACCGTTCATTGCCGTAATTTGCTCTCTGAATTGCGTTAAATCCATACACATTAACGAGGGCGAAAATTTAGCTGCCATACCTCACCTCTATAAAATTAGTTAGTTAAACAGTGACACGACATGCCCAAGAATGATGCCAACAACGCCAAAGTCCGCATCGCCAAAAGTGGTGGATGCAAAGCCAAGGTCGCCCATCAGGGGCAGCAAAATCGCGGGCAAAAAAGAAATCAACAGACCGTGAGCGAATGCCCCCACCACCGCGCCGCGACGACCGCCGCAGATGTTGCCGTAAACGCCCGCCGTCGCGCCGCAGAAGAAGTGCGGCACCAGGCCGGGAACAATGACGCTCAGGCCAAGCAGCGGACACAGGAACATACTCACCAGACCAGCGGCAAAACTTGACAGGAAGCCGACGATCACCGCGTTCGGGGCGAACGGAAAGACGGTTGGACAGTCGAGCGCCGGTTTCGCGTCTTTCACCAGCTTGTCGGCGATGCCTTTAAAGGCCGGAACAATTTCGGCAATAATCATGCGAACACCCGCAAGGATGATCCACACGCCTGCCGCGAAGGTCAGCGACTGGATAATGGCGAAGATGATAAAGTTCTGACCACCACTGATGCTGGTCTCAACAAACTCTTTACCTGCGACCAGTACCAGAATCAGGAACAGAATCATCATCGTCAGCGAGATAGCTACCGAGGAGTCACGCAGGAAGTTCAGCGTTTTCGGCACCTTCAGCTCTTCAATCGACGGGCTGCCTTTACCGATCGCTTTTCCCACCAGCGCCGACAGCAGATACCCGGTTGAACCAAAGTGGCCCAGCGCCAGGTCATCAGTGCCGGTAATTTTGCGGGTAAATGGCTGCAGAATAGCCGGAGAGACCACCATCATGATGCCGAGGATTACCGCCCCCACCAGTACCACCCAGAACGGCGACAGACCGCCGACAGAGAGAATGACAGCCAGCATCGCCGACATATACAGCGTGTGGTGGCCTGTCAGGAAGATGTATTTCAGCGGCGTAATGCGGGCAAGAACAATGTTAAACAACATCCCCAGCACCATGATCATGGCTGTCGCAGTACCGTAGTTTTTCTGCGCCAGCGCCGCCATGGCGTCAGTATTGGGGACAACACCCTGAATATGGAAGGAGTGCTCAAACAGCTGGCTAAACGTCGTTAACGTCGTGGCGACAATCGCCGCCCCGGATGTTAATATCACAAACCCCATAATGGTTTTGAGGGTTCCGGAAATAACGTCGGAAACTGCTTTTTTCTGCAATAATAAGCCGATCAGGGAAAACAAACCGACCAGTATTGCTGGTGTGCCCAACACATCATGAATAATAAACTGCAGCATAGAATGACTCCGTAAGGCCGCAAATAATTAATCAGAGATTCTCGGAAAGAATTTCTTTGATTTTATTGTTATCCAGCAGGTTAGATAAACCAAAAACCTGGGCAGAATGGCTGGACAGATGTTCAGCTATATCCCTGGCGCTAAGAATAATATCGGCAGTTTCGCTTTTTGCTGAAGTCAGATCGGTATGGGAAACCTCTGCTTCTTTATTTAACTCTGTAATGATTTTTTTCACGTTCATTTCAACGATAAAGCTACTACCTAAACCGTTACCGCAAACAATCAGAACCTTTTTCATCTCTACCTCACTATCCATTGATAACGGCTTGAATTTTCGTCATTGATGAGGCTTTCAGCAGTGCTGAGAGTCGTTCATCATCGCTAAAAATGTCCGCCAGGGCTGTAATCATGTTGATGTGTTCATCTCCCGAAAGCGCACACAGCATAATCACGACGTAAATAGGGTCATTCTCTTCCGAGCCAAAAGAAACGCCTTTTTTAATATGCAAAAGCGATAAACCATTTTTAATTGCACCTTGCTCCGGGCGAGCATGAGGCATCGCCAGACCAGGCGCTAAAACATAATAGGGACCAAGTTTTTCATGGCTGTTAAAAATGGCCTGAATATAATTTTCAGTAATCGCCTCTTTCACCAATAAGGGTTGAGCCGATAACGTAATTGCCTGTTTCCAGTCACTGACTGAATCCACAATCTGGATATTTTCCGTTGGTAACCAGGTCGTGATCATAAATTCCCCGATAGCATTGAAAGTGAGCCTACTATAGTGGAATCTCTTCGCGGCTTACCGTGATCTTCATCTCAAAGTTAGCGCTAACATGGCAACAATGTTAAAATTCTTGTTACCGCTAACTTTGTTATCCATACTTATCATTACTTTGCAGTTGGGCAATGCGTAAAATGCCAAACATCATTTACAATGGCTGCCCAGTCAGGCGAAAGGAGGACACCAGTGCAGACGTTAGAAGCGGACGATAGCGCGAGAGAAAAACGCAGGAAAAACACCGGTAAAATTACGCTTGCTGAAGTGGCAAAACTGGTCGGCGTGAGCACGATGACCGTGTCACGCGCGTTACGCATGCCTGAAAAAGTGAATCCTGAACTGCGTACACGCATTGAAGCCGCAGTAAGCGAGCTGGGCTATGTGCCAAATCTGCAGGCCCGCAACCTTGCCTCTGCTGACTCCAGTCTGGTGATGGGCGTGGTTCCCTCTTTTTCCTCCCCGGGCTTTCTTGCCGTCTCCGAAACACTACAGACCGTGCTCACGACCCAGGGCTATAGCATGATGTTTATCGAGTCCGGTCAGGGTGGACAGAGTGAAGAAAAAGCTTTTGCGCAAATGCTCGCTTACAACCCGGCTGCGATTGTTCAATTCAATATTGATAACATCAGCAGTTGTTCGCAAATGATAAGTAACACCGGCGTGCCGGTGGTTGAGATTGGCGCCATCAATCGCGATGCGAGCTGGGTCAGTATTGGCGTTGACTATGCCGCAGCCATCAAAAAGTTGGTCACATCGCTTGTACAGACCGGATATAAAAATATCGGCCTGCTTTGCACGGCTTCCAATAACATTATGTTTCGCCAGGTACTAAGCGGTTGGAACAGCGCGATGCTCTCCGTTAACCACTCTCCGCATCGCGTGGTGACCTCTCACCTGCCGGCAGGCATTACGACCGGCCTGAACCTGCTCGGCGATATTCGTATCACCTGGCCTGAGCTTGATGCGCTGATTTGCACATCCGATGAAATCGCCTGCGGTTGCATTATGGCCTGCCATGGCGCGGGGCAAAAAGTGCCCGACTCTCTGGCACTGGCAAGCCTGAGCGGGGGGACTCTTGCCGCCGTTTGCTCACCGGCGCTGACTGCCGTCGAATTCCCCTGGAGTGAAACGGGAACCCTCGCAGGACAAACATTGCTGGAGCTGCTGGCGGGTAATTCGACGGATAAATTCATTGAATTACCTTCAGCGTTACAAGTTCGCGCCAGCACCCGAAAGCCGTAGTTTTAGTGACATATTTATTTGTTATCCCGCCAAATACGGCAGGATAACTATGCGTCAGAAAAGTGATGCTTTCTGCTACGGCGGATGTGGGTCAGAAGGAGAAACTGGCGCAGTAAGCCGCGCCAGTTCTGAGGTTAGCGATGGTTGCCTGACGCCATCAGGCAACCGCTACTGATTAATGCTTCACAATATACATCGTGCGGCTGTACGCCACGTCTTCCGGATTGGTGATCGGGTATCCTTTTAACCACGGCTTGATCAGGCGGCCGTTGGTATACTGATATATCGGCGCAATAGGCGCTTTGGCCATGATGATTTTCTCTGCCGCATTGTAATCATCGTTACGCGCTTTTTCCGAGGTTTCCTGCGCCGCCTGGGTGAGGATCTTATCGTATGCCGGATCGTTAAAGCGCGAGATATTACCGCTATGAGTAGAAGTGAGTAGCGACAGGAAAGTCGACGGCTCGTTGTAATCCCCTACCCACGATGCGCGGATAACGTCAAAATTACCGGTATTACGGCTATCGATATAGGTCTTCCACTCCTGGTTTTGTAGCTTCACATCCACACCAAGGTTTTTCTTCCACATCGATGCCACGGCGATGGCGATCTTCTGGTGATTTTCCGACGTGTTGTACAGCAGCGTCAGCTTCAGCGGACGGTCCGGGCCATATCCTGCCGCCGATAGCAGCGCTTTAGCCTGGGCATTAAGCTCGGCCTGGCTCATGCTTTCAAACTGCGAAGGCTGCGGGGTAAAGCCTGCGGTGACGTCAGGGGTGAACCGCCAGGCCGGTTTCTCACCGGTACCGAGGATTTTCTCCGCCATAATCCGCCGGTCGATGGTCATGCTTAACGCCAGACGCACGCGCTCATCGGCGGTTGGCCCTTTCTGGGTATTGAAAGCGTAATAATAGGTACCTAACTGCGGCGGCGTGTAGACCTGTCCGGGAATATCCTTCAGTAGCTTCTGATACATATTTTTCGGGAAGGATTCGGTGATATCGATATCACCCGCCAGATAACGTTTGGTCGCCGAAGATTCCTGGTTAATCGGCACGAAAGTCACCTGCTTAATCACCGTTTTGGCGTTATCCCAGTATTGTGTATTCGGCACGACAACCAGCTTCTCATTCACCACCCGGTCTTTCAGCACATAGGCGCCGTTGCCGATAAGGCTGCCCGGGCGCGTCCAGTTAGCGCCGCTTTCGACGTTGGCTTTCTGCACCGGATAGAACGCAAAGCTGGCGGTCAGGTTGCTGAACCACGGCAGCGGTTTATCCAGCTGCACGCGCAGCGTGTGGGCATCGACCGCCGTCACCCCAAGGGTGTCCGGCGCTGCTTTACCATCAATAATATTTTGCGCATTACTGATACCCGCCAAGGCGGCGAACCAGGCAAATGGCGAGGTGGTTTTCGGATCCACCAGCCGCTGCCAGCTATAGACGAAATCCTGCGCCGTCACCGGGGTGCCGTCGGACCAGCGCGCGTTATCACGCAGGGTAAAGGTCCAGACGCGGTTATCGTTGCTCTGCCAGCGGGTCGCCACGCCAGGGATGATATTGCCTTTCGCGTCCTGGTTCACCAGCCCTTCGAACAGATCGCGGATAACCTGAATTTCCGGCAGGCCGACGGCTTTAGCGGGATCTAATGAAGCGGGCTCGTCTTTTATATGGCGTACCAGCTGCTGTTTTTCAGCTAATACGGTTCCCGGAGGCACGTCCGCCGCCCAGGCAAGAGAAGAAACGCTGGCTAACCACAGCGCGCCGCATGTCAATGTGACAGGATACTTCATGAGATCCCCTTTTAAATGAACAAACCAGTGCTGGCAGAGCGATAATTATTTGTTTCCCCACCTGAAATTGCAAACGGCTTATGATAGAAAATTGACATGACGAGTTTTTTCGCCAGAGAGGGAAAGCGTTTGATTCCGGGACGCTTTTCTACAACACTGCTAACAATAACCTGATGACAGGATACCCTATGCCCGTTTCACGCCCTCGTCCCCTGCGCGGCGCTTTCCCGCCAGGCACGCAACGTTACGGCCAGTCGCATCTCGGCGCGCCGCTGCTGTGGTTCCCCGCTCCGCTGGCAGATAGCCGCAGCGGTCTGATTATCGCCGGCACGCACGGCGACGAAAACTCGTCGATCGTCACCCTCTCCTGCGCGTTGCGCACGCTAAAACCGGAGTTGCGTCGCCATCACGTGGTATTAACGGTCAACCCTGACGGCTGTCAGCTAGGGTTACGCGCCAACGCCCGCGGTATCGATCTCAACCGTAATTTCCCGGCCGCTAACTGGAAGGCGGGAGAAACGGTGTATCGCTGGAATAGTGCAGCCGAAGAGCGTGATGTGGTTCTGCTGACCGGTGAAAAACCCGGTTCGGAGCCCGAAACCCAGGCGCTGTGCCAACTGATCCACCAGATCCATCCGGCGTGGGTAGTCTCCTTCCACGATCCGCTGGCCTGCATTGAGGACCCCGGCCACAGCGAGCTGGGACAATGGCTCGCCGGGGCCTTTAATTTACCGCTGGTGGGCAGCGTCGGTTACGAAACGCCGGGCTCTTTTGGCAGTTGGTGCGCCGATATCGGCCTGCCGTGCATTACCGCCGAATTTCCGCCGGTCTCCGCCGACGAAGCGACAGAAAAGTACCTCGCGGCGATGACCGATTTACTGCACTGGCACACTCACAGATGAAGCATGCCGGTGCTGAACTTCAGCGCCGGTTCCACATCTACCGCCAGCCAGGTCGGGCCATCGAGATCCGCAAAACGGGCCAGCGGCGCCAGCGGCAGCGCGGCGGAAATGGCCCGTGAAGTACAAAGCATACAGCCCAGCATCCTCTTATAACCCAGCCGTTCAGCCTCCTGCGCCAACAGCAATGCCTCGGTCAGACCACCGGTTTTATCCAACTTAATGTTGACCATTTCGTAGCGCCCCTGCAGCGCCGGTAGGCTTTCCCGCGTATGACAGCTCTCATCGGCGCAGATCGGCAGCGGATGAATGAAGTTTTCCAACGCCTCATCCGCGCCGGCCGGTAACGGCTGCTCCAGCATCGCCACGCCGAGATCGGCCAATAGCTGACAGCGCGCCGCCAGACCTTCGCCACGCCACGCTTCGTTAGCATCAACGATCAACGTCGCCTGCGGCACCGCGTCGCGAATAGCAACCAGCCGCTCGCTAATCAAATGATCGTCGAGCTTGACCTTCAGCAGCCGCGCGCCTTTCTCCCACAGCGCGGCGGCGCTGGCCGCCATCTGTTCCGGCGTGCCGATTACCACGGTTTGCGCCGTCACCACTTCGCGCGGCAGATTGACGCCAAGCAGCTGCGGCAACGTTTTCCCCGCGCGGCGCGCCTCCAGATCCCACAACGCGCAGTCGACGGCGTTGCGCGCGGCCCCAGCCGGCAGTAGCTGTTGCACTTGCTCGCGGGTAGCGCCGCGCTCAAGCTGCTCGCCGATCGCCATAATCTGCGCCATCACCGAGGCGATGCTTTCCCCGTAGCGCGGATAAGGCGTACATTCTCCGGCCCCTTTTACCCCATCCTCTTCTATTTCCACCACCACGACTTTGGCCTCGCTGCGGCTGCCGCGAGAGATAACAAACGGCGTGTGAAGCGGCCATGATTCTTCAAAAACTCGCAGGTTGCGCATTCCCTGGGCCTCTTAGGTAAATGTTAAATAGAGTTTGCCGTGTTGCTGGCTGATGTCATACACTAACTACGACGTTAACTATATGTAAACAGGAAGATAACCATGTCGCAAACCGTACATTTCCAGGGTAACCCAGTGTCCGTTCAGGGCTCCATTCCGCAGGCTGGCGCGAAGGCGCAGCCGTTTACGCTGGTCGCCAAAGATCTCTCTGACGTCACGCTGAGCCAATACGCTGGTAAACGTAAAGTACTGAATATTTTCCCAAGCATCGATACCGGCGTCTGCGCGGCATCGGTTCGCAAATTCAACCAACTGGCTTCTGAGCTGAACAACACCGTGGTGCTGTGCATCTCCGCTGACCTGCCGTTCGCGCAGTCCCGTTTCTGCGGCGCAGAAGGCCTGAGCAATGTGGTCACCCTGTCCACCCTGCGCGCGCCGCAGTTCCTGGCAGATTATGGCGTTGCTATCTCCGCAGGCCCGCTGGCGGGTCTGGCTGCACGCGCCGTCGTTGTTATCGATGAAAACGACCAGGTGGTATACAGCCAGCTGGTTAACGAAATCACCGAAGAGCCGGATTACGATGCGGCGCTGGCTGCGCTGAAAGCGTAATCGCTTCCCTTCTGTTATCAAGCCTCCTTCAACGGGGGCTTTTTTCTTTGCGCGGCGCATAGCGCGAAATTAACCGCGCGGTGGCCGGGCCGGTGAGCAATATGGTAAACAGGCGCAGCGTTTGCATCGCCATGATAAAAGACATATCCGCCCGGGTACCGACGGCGATTATCGCCACCGTATCCAGACCCCCGGGGCTGGTCGCCAGATAGGCGGTGAGAAAATCCAGCGGCAGCAGGTGCGTTAACGCTAAAGCCATCAGCGCGCACAGCGCGATCAGGCCGACGATGGCGGCGATGATTTGCGGTAGCGTCTTCAGCGCCAGCATAAAAATCTCGCGATTAAACTGCAGGCCAACCGTCCAGCCAAGCGCGGTATACGCCAGCACCAGTAACCATTCCGGTAGCTCCAGCAATAGCATGCCTTCACCCTGCGCCAGCGCACCGGCCAGCATCGGTAACAACATTGCCCCGGAAGGGATGCGTAAACGTAACCCTAACCAACCGGCGACCGCAGTCAATAGCAACGTTAACGGTAGATTAAAAGTCAGCGGCGGGAACCAGACGATCTGCTGGGTCATCTCCTGCGCCTCGCCGCCGAGCGCGAAACGCACCACCATTACCGCCGCGCCAACCACGAACAGTACCCGCAGATACTGCATCAGGGCCACCAGACGAACGTCGGCGCCATACTCTTGGGCCATCACCACCATCGCCGAAGCGCCGCCCGGCGAGCTTCCCCACGCGCCGGTTGCCCCGGGTAGCGAACTGTAACGCACCAGCAGCCAGCCGGTCAGCGCGCTGATAGCCAGCGTGGAAAGGAGGATAATCAACACCAGCGCCCAGTTGGCGGCCAGAACGCCGAAAATAGACGGGGTTAGCGCGCGGGCGATCATACAGCCGATGATAGCCTGAGCGGAGATAAAGAATGGACGAGGGAGACGAATCGTGGCGCCGCGCAGACTAAGGGTAATTCCGGCGATAAGCGGGCCAAGCAGCGGCGCAGCGGGAAGATGGAGCCGGAACAGCACAAAGGAGAGCACGGCGGAGAGTGCCAGTAATATCATCCACTGAGGCCAATCCCGTTGCTTCGCCAACCGTCACCTTCCCGGAAAAAGAAAATAAGTATATACAGAGATATCGCTGAAAAAACGCTGAAAATCGCGGCCGCGCCGAGCCGGCCGCACCGGTGATTTATTCTTCGCCTTTCTTCTGGCTCAGACCATACTCGCGCAGCTTGTTAGCAATCGCGGTATGCGAAACGCCGAGACGTTTGGCTAATTTACGCGTGCTGGGGAAGCTGCGATACAACTGGGTCAATACCGAACGCTCAAAGCGGCGGGTAATATCGTCGAGCGATCCTTCCATCGCCTCTTCACCTACCGGCAGCGACGACACATCGTGATCTGGCAGCAGAATATCCTGCGGGCGCAGTTCGAAGCCCTCGAGCTGGGTTAACGCGCGGTACACTGCGTTTTTCAACTGACGTACGTTGCCCGGCCAGCTATAGCGGGTCAACACGGTATTAAGGTCAGCGGAGAGTTTTGGCCGCGGGATGCCCTGCTCATCGGCAAAGCGCGCGACGAACAGTTCGGTCAACGGCATGATGTCCTGCGGACAATCGCGCAGCGGCGGCAGGTTCAGCGTCAGCACATTCAGACGATAATAAAGATCTTCGCGGAAGAGTCCTTTCTGCACCAGCTCAACGAGATTTTTTTGCGTCGCGCAGATAACCCGGACATCAACATGCACTTCGTGATCTTCACCGACGCGACGGAAAGTACCATCGTTGAGAAAGCGCAACAGCTTCGTTTGCATGCCAGGCGACATTTCGCCGATCTCATCCAGCAGCACAGAGCCGCCGTTGGCCTGCTCAAAGAAACCTTTTTTCCCCTGCGATGCATCGCCGAATAGCTCGCTCTCTACCGCGTTTTCCGGAATCGAACCGCAGTTCAGCGCCAGATAAGGTTTGCTCGCGCGCGGGCTGGCCAGATGGCAGGCATGGGCCAGCAGATCTTTACCGGTACCCGTATCGCCGACAATCAGCAACGGGGCGCTGAGCATCGCCAGCTTGCGGGCCTGTTCAACAACGTGGCGCATTTTCGGCCCAACGGCGAGGATCTGGCTAAAGGCGCTGGTATCCTGGGTCGTCAGCGTTTGCAGTTGACGCCCCATACGTACGGTGGAGCGCAACATCACCACGGCGCCGGTCAGCACACGCTCTGCGTGTTCGCCTTCCAGATACACCGGCGTTACTTCCAGCATAAAGTTTTGGCCATTTACGACCACATGCTCGGTATGCGACTCCAGCGGGTTGCCTTCCAGCCAGCGCTGCAGGTTGAAATCAGTAATGAGTTGCGCCACCGGATGGCTGCGTAAGCGTGCCTGAGTTTGACCAAACAGTTGGCAGCTGGCCGGGTTGGCAAGTTCTACTTTACCTTTGGCATCGAGCGACAGCACCGGTTCCGGCATTGCCACCAGCAGCGCGCTCAGCGCCAGATGTTCCCGCTCTGACGGCATCCACGCCACAGTTCGAACATCGGTTACGCCGGAGATACGGCGGATTTCCGCCATTAAACTGCTGAAACTGGCGAACTCCAGCTCGGCGAAATTAAGGTAGATTCGGCCAATCGGGTCGATATCGATACCGCGCAGGTCAATACCGCGCAGCACCAGCAAATCGAGTAATTCACGGGTCAGACCAAGACGGTCCTGACAAAAGACTTCCAGACGCATAGGAGTTTTCACCCTAAAAAGGCCAATGACGGATGAATGATAGGACAGATATGGGCTTACGTGAAGATAGCTGTCAACAATTATTGACAGTATGGCGGAAAAATGGGCTTTATGCCGTAAAGTTATGCGGGCATAAGCACAAATGACCGAACGTGCGCTCGGTCATTTATCGGGCAAAGCGTGTTAGCGATGGAAGGCCGGCATCAACGTGCAGTTATGTTCAATCACTTCATTCAGCGCCTGCTCCAGCTTCTCGCCGCTAACGATCAGCGGATTAAGCACCAACGCGCGCCAGGCGGTATGCCGATTACCGGTTATTGCCGCCTCAATAGTCAACTGTTCGAAGGATTTCATCAGTTGCAGCAGGCGCAGCGTATCTTCCGGGAACGGCGCGACGTTGAGCGGCTGCGGCCCGGAAGCGGTGATCAGTGAACTCACTTCGACGGCACAGTCATCAGGGAGATCGTTTATCGCGCCGTTATTGCGGGTATTGACGTGCATGATAATGCGCTTATCGTTATGGATAGCGTTCATTAATTCGCAGGCTGCTTCGGAATAATATTGCCCGCCTCTTCCCTCCAGCGCTTTCGGTTTCTCCGCCAGATTAGGGTCGCTATACTGCGTGAACAACTGCTTCTCCAGCATTTTGACCACTTCGCCGCGGGTCCCTTCGCCATCCGCCTCCGCCAGTTCCTGGCGCAGTAAATCGTCTTTCATGTAGTAGTAGCGCAGATAGGCGCAGGGGATCATCCCTAAACCCTGCAGCAAATGCGGCGGCCAGCAGAACGGCGGGATATTGCGTGGGACCAGCGGATCCCGTCCGGCGTTAATCTGCGCAATCACCTGCGGCAGCCACTCTTTACCTTTATGCAGGATCTGGCGCACAAAGATAAAGTGGTTGAGCCCGGCGACCTGCATAATGAAGTCGTTTTCATCGGCGCATTCCAGCAGTTCCGCCACCCCTTTTTGCATAATCACAGGCACGTTGCACAGGCCGACGGTTTTGATTTTGCTATGGCGCAAAATAGCCTCAGTCACCATCCCCGATGGGTTGGTAAAATTCAGCAGCCAGGCATCCGGACATAGCCGTTCCATATCGGCGGCAATCTCCAGCGCGATGGGAATCGTCCGGCAGGCGTTGGCGAAACCACCGAGACCATTGGTTTCCTGGCCAATAAGGCCGTATTTCAGCGAGATACGTTCATCGCTAATGCGAGCATCCAGGCAACCGGCGCGAAACTGGGAGCAGACAAAATCGGCATCGCGTAACGCGCGCTCACGGTCAAGGGTCGCGACCACCTCAATGGCCAGTCCGGCTTTGGCAATCATACGCCGCGCCAGCCCGGCAATAATCTCGACCTTTTCTTTGCCTTCTTCAATGTCGACCAGCCACAGCGAAGCGACCGGCATCTCATGGTGGCGTTTAAGCAAACCTTCAATGAGCTCCGGGGTGTAGCTGGAACCGCCGCCAATCACAACAATTTTGAGTCCTGACATGGTATGCCTCTGTTCAGTTAAGTTATAACTATTTAAAACCGGCGAAACTGGCGGAACAAACGAAATAAATAGCCACATGCATGAACCAGATTAATGCATAACGGAGTATGACCATGCTTGAACAACAAAGCATTCTCGCCCTGCTGCAAACCTTTGAGGTCACGGCGCGCCATCTGAGCTTTACCCTCGCCGCCCATGAAATGAACCTGACCCAGGGCGCCGTCAGCCACCGGATCCGCAAGCTGGAAATGCATATCGGTTTTCGTTTATTTATTCGCCTGACGCGTAAACTGGCGCTGACGGAAGAAGGTAAACGACTGCTGGCGACGCTAAGCCACTCGCTGCGGGCGATTAACGATGAAATTGAAGATATTCGCGAGCAGGACCTGCGCGGCACGCTGCATATCGGTATTGCGCCGACGCTCGCGCATCTCTGGTTAATGCCGCGTCTGCCCCGCTTTCAGGCCCAGTGGCCGGCTTTAAACCTGCAGTTTCGCGTGCGCGCCGGGGTGATGGATTTTAACGAGGAGCGAGTGGATCTGGCGATTTACTACGGCGCAAACCGCTATCCCGACCTGTACCAGCAGCGGTTGATGGGTGAAAGCCTGTTACCGGTCTGCTCGCCGGAGTATAGCCAGCAGTACCAACCGCTTAGCGCCAGCGCCTCTGCGGCGGTAGTCTGGATCCATGCCGCTGAATCCACCGATGTACAGGATCAGTTCGCCGAATGGCGGTTATGGTGCCAGCAAAGCGGATACTCGCTACCCTTTGACGGGCGTTATTATGCGGTGAACAATCACTCCATCGCCATTGAAATGGCAATAAATGGGTTAGGCGTGGTGATGGGGCGCAAAACCTTGATCCAGCCGCTGCTTGCCGCAGGCAAGCTGATGGCGCTGAGTGAACAAGAAGTGATGTCGCCGTTTGGCTATGATCTGATTTGCCCGCAAGAAAACCGTTCTCGCCCGCGTTTTCGCGCCTTCAGTGAGTGGCTGGCAATGGAATGTGGTTAGTCGTTGGCTGCGTTTACATAGAAACTGTTATCGGTTTACCACTTTTTAAGGGGTTTTCCCGGAGGCGGCGCGTTGCGCCTTCTCCGGGCTACCAAATCGCAAAGCGCTGTAGCCCCGGTAAGCGGCAGCGCCACCGGGGGATCCAGCGTGGTGAATAAATTAAAGGCAGGTCGCACGAACCGTAGGCCGGGTAAGGCGCAGCCGCCACCCGGCATTTACGCTTGCCGACGTTATTTCTCCGCGCCGGTTTTGCTTTTCTGCAGCGTCTCTTTTAACTGGCCGATCAGTTCGCGGCGGAAATCGCCGAGCCGCGGTTTATCATCGGCGATCCACGGTAGCGGACGACACAGCTCCATTGCCTTAATTCCCAGACGGGCGGTCAACAAGCCGGCGCCGATACCCTGGGCGGCGCGCGCCGACAAGCGGGCCGCCAGATCCTGCGACATCCAGTCCATTCCGACTTCGCGCACCAGTTCGCTGGCGCCGGCAAAGGCGATATTCAGCAACACCAGACGGAATAAACGCAGGCGGCTATAATAGCCGAGTTCAATACCGTAGAGGGTGGCGATACGATTAATCAGCCTCAGGTTACGCCAGGCGATAAACGCCATATCCACCAGCGCCAGCGGGCTGACGGCGATCATCAGCGTCGATTCCGCCGCCGAGCGGCTGATTTCCCGCCGCGCCTGCGCATCCAGCACCGGCTGCACCAGTTGCGCGTACAGGCTCACCACTTCGCGATCGTTTTGCGTTTCATGAATCGCCGCATACCAGCGCTGCAGCGCCGGATGCGATTGATCCAGCCCGGCCTGCTGCGCCAGTTTCTCACAGAACGCGCGCCCTTTGCCCACCGCGTGACTATGCATCAGATCCCGCGCTTCATCGCGTTCGTGCGCGCGCTGGCGCAGACGCCACAAGCGACGCCATTCGGTCGCTACCGACCCCACGCCCGCGCCGACAATCAGCGCCCCGGCCGCGCAGCCGCCGAGCGCAATCCAGTCCTGAGTCTGCCAGGCCGTCACCGTCCACTGCACGCCCTGCGCCACCACGCTAATGCCAAAAATTGCCAGCCCGGCACTAACCATCCGCCGCCACAGGCTGCGTTTCGGGCGCAGTACCGATTCCACCACCGCTTCGGCGGCCCCCTCCTCTTCAGCAACCATTTCAGGCAGCATCGGAGAGAAGGTTTGCGCATCGGCCGCGTCAAAGGCGCGGGCCGATTTTAAAGTCTGGCTCTTTTCCGTTTCCAGTGGGCCATCGAAATCGATCCGCGGTTTTATCGGCTCGCTCATCGCAATTTA
The DNA here is from genome assembly GCF_040064335.1 of Klebsiella sp. CN_Kp088. Taxonomy (NCBI): domain Bacteria; kingdom Pseudomonadati; phylum Pseudomonadota; class Gammaproteobacteria; order Enterobacterales; family Enterobacteriaceae; genus Klebsiella; species Klebsiella sp. CN_Kp088. Next base: position 640,751 of record NZ_JBEAIQ010000001.1, read on the forward strand.
TCTCCAATCAAAAATTCCAACGCCGCGTCAAGGCGTATATGCGGTAGCGGTTTATCGACATCCATCGCTCTCGGGCGGAAGTTCTCAAACTGGAAGCCCTGCTGTTCCCAGAAGGCCTGGCCCGGCAGCCGCGCCGGCACCTCCCCCGGGAAAATGGTAAGCGGTTGCCCATCGCTCAGACGATCGCCGCGCAGCGCTGGGATCTTCTCACCATTAACCTCGATAAGCCCGCCCTGGGTAGCCTGAATGGATGCCAGCCCCAGACAATCCATGCTGATGCCTTCAAAGGCGGCATTCTGCCAGGCGTCCTGAATCAGTTGCTGAAGTAGCGACACCATGTTGCCGTGCTGATCGACGGTCACGTGATCGGCTTTAGTGGCGGCAAACAGTAGCTTGTCAATAACCGGTGAAAACAGGCGGCGAAACAGCGTTCGCTGGCCGTAATGGAAGCTTTGCATCAACTGGGTCAGCGCCAGACGCATATCATTAAACGCCTGCGGCCCGCTGTTTAACGGCTGCAGACAGTCCACCAGTACGATCTGGCGGTCAAAGCGCAGAAAGTGGTCTTTATAGAAGCCTTTCACCACTTTCTCGCAGTAGTATTTGAAACGCTCGCGCAGCATTCCGGCATTGGTGTGTTTGTCCGCCTGCGCCAGCCTGGCTTCGCCAACCGCATCGACATCCGGCCAGGGGAAGAACTGCAGCGCCGGGGCTCCCGCCATGTCACCGGGAAGCACAAACCGCCCCGGCTGAATAAAGTGCAACCCCTCGCGCTTGCAGGCGTGCAGATAATCGGTCCAGGCGGCGGCGATCTCCGCCAGCCGGGTTTCGTCGGCGGGCGCCAGCGGATCGAGCCCATCACACAGCTGCCGCCAGCGGGCAGACCACTCCCCGCGCTGCCCCTGCAACAGCCCTGTCATTTGCCGCGACCAGCTTAAATAATCCTGCGCCAGCATTGGCAGGTCGAGCAACCATTCTCCCGGATAATCCACGATTTCCAGATACAGAGTAGAAGTGTCTTTGAAATGACGCAGCAGAGAATCGTTAGAGCGATAGCGCAGCGCGAGGCGAATTTCGCTCACCCCACGGGTCGGCGTCGGCCAGGCCGGCGGCTGGCCATAAAGCTGCGCCAGGCCTTCATCATAGGTAAAACGCGGAATGCCGAAATCACGCTGCGGAACCCGTTTAACGCCCAACAGGCGTTCTTCGCGCGCCGCGCTCAGTAGCGGCAAACGCGCCCCGGCATGGATATTCAGCAGTTGATTAACCATCGCGGTGATAAAAGCCGTTTTGCCGCTGCGGCTGAGTCCGGTCACGGCAAGACGTAAATGCCGGTCAACCCCGCGGTTGACCAGCGCATTGAATTCAGTTTTGAGTCGCTTCATCGCCAGTCCGTTATGCCCAGAAGGAATGTCGTTTAATGATAAGCTATTTAGATGGGGATAATCAGGGCCAATATAAAGCGCGCCGGTATTCCTCCCCCTGAGGAATTATTTCATGCCGCGGGCAAAACGATTGGCCAGCCGACTGAGCAGCGGCTCAAGCGCTACCGCCAGCAACATTTTCAGCGGCCGACGCGCCACCGATTTCACCGCCCAACCGGCAACGCCAGCCGGGCCGTATCGCAGCGCGGTCAGTAGCACCAGCTTACCGGCGATCTTAAGACCCGGTTTCACTTTTTGCCCTGCCTGTTGCCATTTCATATTCATGCGTTGCCTCGTTGGTTACATGGAAAAATTTTACAGCTGACGAAAACGGCTGCGCAGCGTAAAGGTATCGGAGGTGATATAACGCTCCATATCACGCAGGCGCTGTTCGCCGGAAGCCAGTTCGGCATCCACGGCGGCCAGTAAATCGCCATTGCTCGGCCCTTTCTCGCCGTACAGTTCGCTATCCGGTATCGGATCCAGCGCGAAAGTCAGAATGATGTAGGCCACCAGCACAAAAAAGAACAGGCCAAAAATCATCGCCAGTACGGTTATCAGACGCACCAGCTTCACCGGCACATCCAGGTGCTGCGCGATACCGGCGCAGACCCCCTTCACCATTCCGCGCTGCGGGATACGCCACAGTTTTTTATTAAAGTCCAATCCGGCCATTATTTGTCTCTCCAGTTCGGATGTTCCGCATCAAGGATCGCTTCCAGCGCCTGAATGCGTTCGCGCATCCGTTTCGCGTCATCGGTCAGCTGCAGCAGGCGCTGCTGTTCGTTCTGGGTTAACGCCCCGTCCGCCGAGCGATTGTTGTAGTGCAGCCATAACCAGACCGGCAACACGAACAGCACAAATAGCGTGAGCGGGATGGCAAGAAAAAGCATGCTCATGTGTACTCCTTACAGGTGGTGAGCCGCGGCGCAACACCGCGCCGCGCAATATGCATTACTGGTTATTCTGATTCATTTTGGCTTTCAGCGCTGCCAGTTGCTCGCTGATTTCATCATCCGCTTTCAGTTCGGCAAACTGCTGATCCAGCGATTGTTGTTTGCCAAAACGATGGCTCTCCGCCTCGGCTTCCATTTGGTCAATACGGCGTTCGAAAGACTCAAAACGCGCCATCGCTTCATCCATTTTACCGCTATCCAGCTGGCGGCGAACATCACGCGAAGAGCTGGCCGCCTGATGGCGCAGCATCAGCGCCTGCTGACGAGCGCGGGTTTCGCTGAGCTTATTCTCCAGCTCGCCAATCTCTTTTTTCATCCGCGCCAGGGTTTCATCCACCAGTTGCGCTTCGTGTTCCAGGCTGCCGATAAGGTCAGTCAGCTTCTGTTTTTCGATCAGCGCCGCACGCGCCAGATCTTCTTTCTCTTTACGCAGGGCCAGCTCGGCCTTTTCTTGCCATTCCACCTGCTGCGCCTGCGCCTGTTCGATACGGCGGGTCAGCTGTTTCTTTTCCGCCAGCGCGCGGGCGGAGGTAGAACGCACTTCAACCAATGTATCTTCCATCTCCTGAATCATCAGACGGACCAGCTTCTGCGGATCCTCCGCTTTCTCCAGCAGGGAGTTGATGTTGGCGTTCACGATGTCGGCAAAGCGAGAAAAAATACCCATAATTTCAATCCTCATAGTTCTGATAGCAGGCAGCGGCCTGTGTAGTAGTTAATACAAATGGCGTGCCAACTTTTTATCTTATTGATTTTAAACAAGGTGGTTGAGATATGGCCGCCTGCTTGCTACAGTGAGTTGGCGAATCACACTACTTAATGGCGAAATTCATCATGGCGGAATACAAGGATAACCTGCTGGGCGAGGCAAACAGCTTTCTGGAGGTGCTCGAACAGGTCTCGCAGCTGGCACCGCTGGATAAACCGGTGCTGGTGATCGGCGAGCGCGGGACCGGCAAAGAGCTCATTGCCAACCGACTGCACTTTCTCTCTTCGCGCTGGCAGGGACCGTTTATTTCGCTGAATTGCGCGGCGCTGAATGAAAACCTTCTCGATTCCGAATTGTTTGGTCATGAAGCCGGCGCCTTTACCGGCGCCAGCAAACGGCATCCGGGGCGCTTTGAACGTGCCGACGGCGGCACGCTGTTTCTCGATGAGCTGGCCACCGCTCCGATGCTGGTGCAGGAAAAATTGCTGCGGGTAATTGAATACGGCGAGCTCGAACGCGTCGGCGGCAGCCAGCCGCTGCAGGTTAACGTACGGCTGGTGTGCGCCACCAACGCCGATCTGCCCAAAATGGTCGAGGAAGGTCATTTCCGCGCCGACCTGCTCGACCGGCTGGCGTTTGATGTCGTGCAACTACCGCCATTGCGTGAGCGCCAGAGCGACATCATGCTGCTTGCCAACCAGTTTGCCATTCAGATGTGCCGCGAACTGGGGCTTCCTCTGTTTCCCGGCTTTAGCGAGCGAGCCGTCGACACGCTGCTCGCATACCGCTGGCCGGGCAATATTCGTGAGCTGAAAAACGTGGTTGAACGTTCGGTTTACCGCCACGGCAGCAGTGATAGCGAGCTGGATAATATCATTATCAACCCATTTAATAGCGCGGCGCCTGCGCCTGCACCGGTCGTTGAACATGCGCTTCCCGCGTTGCCACTGGACCTGCGCGCCTTTCAGCTGGAGCAAGAAAAAAGCCTGCTGCAGTTGAGCCTGCAGCAGGCGAAGTACAATCAAAAGCAGGCGGCGGAGCTGCTGGGGCTAACCTACCACCAGCTACGCGCCTTGTTGAAGAAGCATCAGCTATGAGCGGCGCGCGGCAGCATCATCGCGCTCACCACCATTGAGCCTAAACACAGCGCGGCGTTAAACCACAACGCGTATTGCGCGGCGCTGGCCATTCCCAACGGCAGGAACAGCGCGAAAAGTGACGCCGTCACGGCAATACCCATCGCGCCGCCAAGCGAGCTTCCCATCTTATAAACCCCTGATGCGACTCCGATTTTGTTCTCCGGCGCATTGGCGACGGCGGTATCGGTCGAAGGCGTGGCGTAACAGCCGAGCCCGAGGCCAAACAGAATATTGCTGAAGAAGACGGTCCCGATATACAGTGACTTATCGAGGAAGGTACAGGAGATCAGCAAAATGCCGATGGCGGTAAAGACCGGCCCGGTCATCATCGGCAACCGCGCGCCGTAGCGCTGGAGCAACTTTTCCCCAACGCGAATCATCGCCAGTACCGTCACCAGATACCCCAGCGTCATCATGCCGGTTTCCAGCGGGGTAAGATGATGCCCCTGCTGCAGCCAGATGCTGGTGATCATCATGGTGCCGATAGCGCCATTAAGCATGAAGTTCGACAGCACCGCCGCGCCGTAGGCCCGGTTGCGAAATAAAGCGAAGTCGATTAGCGCCGCTTCACCTTTACGCAAACCGCTACGGATAAACAAACCACCCGTAATTACCGCGCCGCCCAGCATCGACAGCGATAAGCCACTGCTCCAGCCCCATTGATGGCCCTTGCTGATAAACAGATTAAGCAGCACCAGCGACGCGATCAGGCTTAATAGTCCGCTCACATCCAGCTTATGCCGATCGGCGCTGGCGCTTCGACTCTCCGGCGTGCCGCGCAGCAGCAGCAACGCCAGCAGCGCCACCACAATCGAGAACACGAAGATCCACCGCCAGCCAAGACCGGTGGCAATCGCGCCGCCGACAAACGAGCAAAGCCCGCTGCCGCCCCAGGAACCAATGACCCAGAAACTCACCGCCCGCTGCCGCGCCCTACCTTCATACCAGGTTTTAATCAGCGCCAGCGTCGCCGGCATAATGCAGGCCGCAGAGAGCCCTTGCAGGATGCGACCGGTGATAAACAGACCCGGCCCCTGCGACGCCGCCAGAAACGCGCTGCCGATAATACTCAACGCCAGGCCGAGATAGGTCATCCGCACCCTGCCGAATTTATCCGCCAGCCCGCCGCTGGCCACCACGAAGCAGCCGCTAAATAAGGCGCTGAGACTCACCGCCAGGGTTAGCGTCTCCAGTGAAATATCGAGGCTGCTTTTCATCGCCGGAACAACATTGATAACCGATTGCGCAAACAGCCAGAACGTCAGCACGCTGAGCACAATACCCGCCAGCAGGCGATCGCTACCGACGAAACGAGATTCGCTTAACGATACAGAACTCATAATCGGGTCCCCCCGTCGCGATAAGTTAACGCAGATAGCGTTCCGTCAGGCCGCACCACAGCGCTGCGCCGGTAAGCAGGATTTGATCGTTAAAATCGTATCCCGGGTTATGCACCATGCAGCGGTCGGCTTCATCACCCGCGCCGATAGTGAAGTAGCAGCCGTTGGGATTGCTCTCCAGCATAAAGGCGAAATCTTCGCTACCCATGAATGGATTCACGGTACCAACCTGTTCTTTGCCAAAAAGCGAGGTCGCCACTTCACGGACCAGCTCATTAGCCGCCGGATCGTTACGTAATACCGGGCTGCCGTTGACGTGGGTTAAGGTAGCGCTGGCGTTAAAACTTTCCGCCTGAGCGACCGCAATATCGTGAATGCGCTGCAGCACCGTTTCGCGCACCTGCTGGTTAAGGGTACGGACCGTCAGCTTCATCAACACTTTATCGTTGATGATGTTCGGCGCGTGACCAGCCTGAATGCTGCCGACGGTGACTACCGCAGGTTCAAATGGCGTGATGTTGCGTGAAACGATCGATTGCAGCGCGAGGGTAATGTGGCAGGCAACCAGCGTCGCATCCACGGTATGTTCCGGTACCGCGCCATGGCCGCCAACGCCCTTCACTTCGATATGCAGCGTATCGGAAGAGGCCATCATCGCGCCGTCGCGCAGGCCGATTTTGCCCAGTTTCTGGCCCGGCATGTTATGCAGGCCAAAGATGGCATCGCAGGGGAATTTTGTGAACAGGCCATCTTCGACCATCACCCGTCCGCCGTACAGCAGCTCTTCTGCCGGTTGGAAAATTAACTGCAGCGTACCGTTAAACTGACGCGTGCGCGCCAGATATTCCGCCGCATACAGCAGCGTGGTGGTGTGGCCATCATGGCCGCAGCCGTGAAAACGCCCGTCGACCTGGCTTGCCCATGCTTTACCGCTCATTTCCTGCATCGGCAGCGCATCCATATCCGCGCGTAGACCCAGACGTTTTTCGCCGCTGCCGACTTTCAGTGTCCCAACCACGCCGGTACCGGCGAGGCCGCGATGCACTTCATACCCCCACTCAGCAAGCAGCCTGGCGACTTCATCGCTGGTTTTATGTTCTTCAAAGCCAATCTCGGGCTGTTGGTGGAAGCGGCGACGTAAGGCCACAAACTGCGCTTCATTAACTTGCAAAGATTCAATCAATGGATGTGTCATTTTTATTATTCCTGTGTTGTGTTTGCACGACACTTTCGAGTTTATGCGCCCCACCCGGCTTTAAAATGCGCTTTTTTGTTTTATATTGACGAATTATCAATGACTGTTTTCTATACAATTCTGTTATGACAAAAAACACCCTGTTATTTTTTGTCTTTTAAGGAGCGGCGCATGGAACACCATCTCGGCGATTTCAGCCTCACGGTGCGCGATATTCGCCACCTCAGCCCGCCGGAAAGCGACGGATTAACGCTGCTGTGGCTGCTGGAAGGCAGCGCGCGGTTGCAACTCGGCGAAGCGCCGCAACCGATGCGGGTTGATGAACTGGCGATCGTTAACCGCCGCCAGCGCTGGCAGATTACCGGCGAAGAGGCCAATGCGGTCATGATCCTCAACCTTGCCGCTGGTTGGCTCACCCGCCTTGATAGCGATTTTTTTGCCTGTGATTATCGGGTTAACGGCGAAAACATGGATGCGGCAGATAACCTGCGCCAGCTGATGCGCCAGTTGCTGGTAGCCGGGCTGGTTAATCATCAGTCGCGTTACCGCTTAGAGGCCAACCGCTGGCTCAGCGAAATCGCCCTGCTGCTGGCGACCCGCTTTACGCAGCCCATCGTACCCAGCCTGCGCCGCGGCGCCGAAAACTGGAGCCGACGAATTATCAACGTAGTAGCGCGCATTGAAGCCAACTATCAGCGGCGGATCTCGCTGCAGGAAGTGGCCGCCGCTGAGTTTGTCTCGGAGGCCTGGCTTTCCCGCCTGTTTCATAAAGAGGTCGGCGTCAGCTTCGTGCAGTACATTACCGCCCTGCGTCTCGGCAAGGCCGCCGAGCAACTGCTGGCCACCCGCCGCTCGGTTCAGCAGGTGGCGCAGGACAACGGTTTCGCCAGTGCCCGCATCATGAGCGATCTGTTTAAGCGCCAGCATGGCGTCACACCGCGGCAATTTCGCCAACAGCAGCCGCAGCCCGCCGTCCGCCCACGAGTCAGCGCCAGCGAAGTCTGGCATCCGGTCGCGGTTGAGCGGCTTTACGCCCGCCTGAATGAGGCGGAAAAAAACAGCGATAATACGCCGCCGCTGCTGCTCAACCCGCGTCAGACAAGGCTGGTGGATATCCGCCAGCTGCCAGCGCGCGCGCCGGTATTGCGCCATACCCGTACCATCGTTACTGTCCGAGAACTCGATGATTTACTCCGCGAAGATGTCCGCCGCGAGCTGGAGCAACTGCAGCAGACGCTACCCGTCTACGGCATCGATATTCACGATCCGTTTCTCAGTAGCCGCCTGTTTGGCGAAGGCTGGGACGACCCGACGCTCGCGGGTTATGCCTGTTGGTACAATCTTCAGCAGCTGTTTAGCTGGCTGGCGCAGAAAGGCTGGACGGTGCTACTCCACACCGGTTTAACCACCCGCTGCGATTTACTACAGCGTTTTCTGCAACTTGCCGCCAATCACTTTCCACCCACGACGCTTGCGAGCTGGCGTTTTGTCTGGCACTGGTCGCCGCAGGCCAGTGAAGCGGCGCGACAGCAGGCCTGGCGACAACAGCGCGAAGTGCTCGCGTCCACCTTGCAACAACCGCAAATGGGGATCTGGCATCGTTTCCCGCAAAGCGATATTGCCGACGATCCGCTACTGCATTCCCCGCTGCTCAGCGAAGCCGATTTTCTCGCCTGCCAGGCGGATGCTAATGAACTGCTTGACCTGGCGCAGGCCGATAGCAGCAAGCTGGCCGCCAGTGAAAGCTATCCGCGACAGAAATTACGCCAAATACATAATGCCCTACGGCAACGGCAGCTCTCGTTGCCGCTGTGGCTGCTATCGTGGAATACGTTGACCGGCGATACCCGCGATACCAACGGACGTTTTTTCCGCGGCGCGCTATTGATGGATAACCTGCTGGGCATTGCCGAACAGGTGTGGCTGGCAGGCTTCTGGCTTAATTCCGGGCTGCAGGGGGAGGCGCGGGACAACGGTAAACTTGACACCTCCAGCCTGGCGCTGCATTACCTGCATGGTCTGCCGCGCCCGGTTTACTGGGTATTATGGCTGTGGCGGCGTCTGCGCGGCGAAGTCTTAATCAATGACAAAAACCTGTTGTTATTGCGCCATAACGGACACTACCAGTTGCTGCTGCGCAATACGGTGATTTTCAACCCCTGGCTATCGAGCGAAGAGGCCTTTACTCAGCGGTTTCGCCAGCCCTATACCCTGCGGCTTGAAGGGCTGGAGGGACGCTGGCGCATCAAACAGCATCTGTTCGATCAACATCACGGCGCGCTATTTCCGCTGTTTGAGGCATTCCGCAGCCGCAGCGGCCCGGACGAAGAAGATTATCGCTGGCTCCGGCACCACGCCCGCCCGGCGCTGAGCGTGCATGAGGAACAGATGGATGATGGCTGGCTGCGGGTGGATTCACTGCAGAGCAATGCGCTGGCATTATATGAATTCACACCGCTACAGGATTAAAACGTGACAACGTCACTATCAATTCACATATGAAAACGCAAGGAGTTAATAATATGTAACTGGTAAGATGTCTTAATGTGAATTATCATCGGCGGCAATTATATTCAATGGACTGAAAATTCACGTGATTCCGGTTAATTCTCATACGCTAACCCGCTATGCCGCCCATGCCAGTTTGATCCACACCATGAAAAATCATCATGCCCCAGCCCTCTCTTTAATGATGATTTTCTCGGATCTCTGCGTGCGCTCCACGCGCGATGCATACAGCGAACAAGGATGGCAAATATCAGAACGTAAAAGCGGACTGGTGCTGCGTACCTTTGTCGCTATCCATCGCGACGGCGGAGAACTGGAGATCACGCCAAAGGATTATATCGCCCGCTATAATCAACTCCTTCCGCTCTGATCCCGCAATTCACACCCCCCTCTACAGAACGCATACAGATGGCTAACTGGAGAAATCGGCAATAAAAAGATACCATGTTTCTTAATACTGGTTTATTTCCGACACTATTTTGACCAACTGGCTGGACAACATGCGCTGCCGGTGACCGCATTATCCCCCTCGATGTCGTAAAGGTGGTGGTAAATGTCATTTAATATTAATAAGATAGAGCTCTGCTCTATGATCAAAAAGAAAATATGCGCCTGAAATTGTCCTCTCTTTTAGCGGCAGCCTCGATGCTGTGCGGGCAGGCTTTTGCCGCACCGGCCCCGGCGCTGCCGGCTAATGCCGATATCCGCGATAGCGGGTTTGTCTATTGCGTCAGCGGGCAGGTAAATACCTTTAACCCGCAAAAAGTCAGTAGCGGCCTGATTGTCGACACCCTCGCCGCCCAGATCTACGATCGCCTGCTCGACGTTGACCCTTATACCTATCGTCTGGTGCCTGAACTGGCGGAAAGTTGGGAAGTGCTCGATAACGGCGCCACCTACCGCTTCCACCTGCGCGATAAGGTTCAGTTCCAGACTACCGACTGGTTTAAACCGACCCGCGCTTTTAACGCTGATGATGTCATCTTCACCTTCGGGCGCATCTTTAATCGCGACGACCCGTGGCACAGCGTCAACGGCAGTAGCTTCCCCTATTTCGATAGCCTGCAGTTCGCCGACACCGTAGAAAGCGTTCGTAAGCTGGATAACCATACCGTCGAGTTTCGCTTGAAACGCCCGGATGCCTCATTCCTGTGGCACCTGGCAACACACTATGCTTCAGTCATGTCGGCGGAGTATGCCGCGCAACTGACCAAAAGTGACCGCGAAGAACAACTCGACCGCCAGCCCGTCGGTACCGGCCCGTTTAAACTGGAAGAGTATCGCACCGGACAGTACATCCGCCTGCAGCGCCACGCGGCCTACTGGCGCGGCAAGCCATTGATGCCGCAGGTGGTGGTGGATCTCGGTTCCGGCGGCACCGGCCGTCTGTCAAAACTGCTGACCGGCGAATGCGACGTGCTGGCCTGGCCCGCCGCCAGCCAGCTCACTATCCTGCGCGACGATCCGCGCCTGCGTCTGACGCTGCGCCCGGGTATGAATATCGCCTGGCTGGCGTTTAACACCGCCAAACCGCCGCTGGATAATCCGGAAGTTCGCCACGCGCTGGCGCTGGCGATCAACAACCAGCGTCTGATGCAATCGATCTACTACGGCACCGCGGAAACCGCGGCCTCAATGCTACCACGCGCCTCGTGGGCTTATGATAACGACGCTAAAATTACCGAATACAACCCCGCGGAGGCGCGCCGTCGTCTGCATGCGCTGGGGCTCAGTAATCTCACGTTAAAATTGTGGGTGCCAACCAGTTCCCAGGCGTGGAACCCCAGCCCATTGAAAACCGCCGAGCTGATACAGGCGGATATGGCGCAGGTGGGTGTCAAAGTGATTATTATTCCGGTTGAAGGTCGCTTCCAGGAGGCGCGATTGATGGACATGAGTCACGATTTAACGCTTTCCGGCTGGGCTACCGACAGTAATGACCCGGATAGCTTCTTCCGCCCGCTGTTAAGCTGCGCGGCGATTGGTTCGCAGACCAACCTCGCCCACTGGTGCAACCGCGAGTTTGACGAGGTATTACAAAAAGCGCTTATTTCACAACAGCTTGCGTCGCGTATCGAAGCCTACAAAGAGGCGCAGCATATTCTCGCCCGCGATCTGCCGGTGCTGCCGCTGGCCTCTTCGCTGCGTCTGCAGGCCTATCGCTATGATATGAAAGGACTGGTGCTGAGTCCGTTTGGCAACGCCTCCTTCGCAGGCGTGTCGCGCGAAAAAGAAGAGGTGAAAAAACCATGATTATTTTTACCCTGCGCCGCCTGCTGCTGTTACTTGTGACGCTGTTTTTTCTCACCTTTATTGGCTTTAGCCTCAGCTACTTCACCCCGCATGCGCCGCTACAGGGCGCATCGCTGTGGAATGCCTGGCTGTTCTGGTTCAAAGGGGTTCTGCACTGGGACTTTGGCGTCTCCAGCATCAACGGCCAGCTGATTTCCGAACAGCTGAAGGTGGTCTTCCCGGCCACGATGGAGCTATGCATTCTGGCGTTTGGTTTTGCGCTGCTGGTCGGCATTCCCGTGGGGATGATTGCCGGAATTATGCGTAATAAATGGCCGGACACGCTCATTAGCGCCCTGGCGCTGGTGGGGTTCTCCATTCCGGTGTTCTGGCTGGCGTTGCTGTTCACTCTGTTCTTCTCCCTAACGCTGGGATGGTTGCCGGTCTCCGGGCGCTTTGATCTGTTGTACGAAGTGAAGACGGTGACCGGCTTCGCGCTCATTGATGCCTGGCTCTCTGATTCGCCATGGCGCCATGAGATGATCGTCAGCGCCGCGCGGCATATGGTGCTGCCGGTGTTGACGCTGGCCGTCGCGCCGACCACCGAAGTGATTCGCCTGATGCGTATCAGCACCAGTGAAGTCTACGATACTAACTATGTTAAAGCGGCGGCGACCCGCGGCGTTACCCGCAGGACGATTCTGCATCGTCACGTGTTGCACAATGCCCTGCCGCCGGTGATCCCGCGCCTGGGTCTGCAGTTCTCCACCATGCTAACGCTGGCAATGATTACCGAAATGGTCTTCAGCTGGCCGGGACTGGGGCGCTGGCTGATCAACGCCATCCGCCAGCAGGATTACGCAGCGATTTCCGCCGGAGTGATGGTGATCGGCGCGCTGGTCATTATCGTCAACGTGATCTCGGATATTTTAGGAGCCATGGCTAACCCACTGAAACATAAGGAATGGTATGCCCTACGATAGCACCTACTCAATAAACAAATTTATCAATTAAAAACAATGAGTTAATATTTAAAATAATTCTGTAATTCTGATTTTAATACACAATTTTGTACACATTGTTTTTAACGTCAGCTCCGACAGTCATCAGTTCGATGGCTGTCGGAGTTCCCTTCCTACTCCTCCACACCTTCTATACTTTCAGTCTGCAAACTGGAGGTAACCATGTGCGGACGCTTTGCTCAATCACAAACCCGTGAAGAGTACCTGGCTTATTTGGCTGAAGAGGCTGAGCGGGATATCGCTTATGACCCCGAACCAATCGGCCGGTACAACGTGTCGCCAGGTACAAAGGTTTTGCTCCTGAGCGAACGCGACGAACAACTGCATATCGATCCTGTCTTCTGGGGTTATGCGCCCGGGTGGTGGGATAAGGCTCCACTGATTAACGCGCGTGTTGAAACTGTGGCCACCAGCAGGATGTTTAAGGCGCTATGGCAACATGGCCGGGCGATCTGCTTTGCTGATGGGGGCTTCGGATGGAAGAAAGAAGGTGACAAGAATCAACCCACTCTACTTTATCCATCGCGCCGATGGCCAGCCGATATTCATGGCGGCAATCGGAAGCACACCATTTGAACGTGGAGACGAAACAGAAGGCTTTCTGATCGTCACCGCAGCAACAGAAAAAGGTCTAATAGATATCCACGACCACCAGTCTCTGGTACTGTCGCCAGAAGCAGCAAGATAATGGATGAGGCAGGACATTGGAGGGAAAGAGTCAGAGGAGTTAGCTGCGAATGGCACCGTGCCCGCAGACAAATTTATCTGGCATGCAGTGACGCGCGCCGTAAGAAATGTGAAAAATCAGGGGAATAATTGATTGAGGCAATCAAATGCACATAGCCAGACGTACGCCTAATGCCAAAAGCGGAAATAAATAATAATTTTTCGATAATAACTTACTGGGTCAGAAAACGGAATATCCGGTGAAAAAGCCCTTGTTGCATTGTCTGGATGTATCAATATGATGCCGGGTTCCTCCCGGTAAATATTTAGGTATCCCCCCATGACTCGCGGCTTCAGTCGTGCATGATGAACATTCCAGCAGCAAAGTCATCAGGTTAGAAAGATATCTGCATTTTGTCAGTGCACAAAGAGTGACTTCCTTATATGAGAACGATTATTAAAAATGAACATGTAAAAAAAAGGCCTGCTATTAGCAAGCCACAAAGATTTTAACTCATTTTTTGTTCGCTTCTGATAAATAGGGTAAATACGCAATTCAATTTGAAGCAGAGAACATAACGAAAATGCTATAAATATTTCCGGAACGCATCGAGTATTTCCTGTGACATTAACTGTCTGTCAGAGGCTACGTAAATAACATCATGATCACCGGTTAATGAAGGAAAGCCTGCAGACATAATCTGTAGATGTATTTCTTCACCGTTTGGGTATTCCTGTCTGATTGAGGATGTACCCTCCGGAACGGTCATGACTTTACAGGATTCGGTATTAAAGAAAACGAGTACTTTTATCATATGCCACCATAATTCTGTTAGTCTTTCCCGTCACTCTCTTCTATCAGTGATGTTAAATGCCGATGCCATTAAAATACAATCAGGGACGTGATGCTTTCGAAGGCAGTCTCGTCTCTTACGCACTTTATTATTTAACAAGCAGTTAGCTTCTGCTTTCAGGCTTTCAGGCTTTCAGGCTTTCAGGCTTTCAGGCTTTCAGGCTTTCAGGCTTTCA